>CAZLLE010000058.1:0-5895 GCA_964560425.1 uncultured Campylobacterales bacterium | reverse complement strand
ATCAAAATTGAGTAATAGCCATAGCTATTGCGATGTTTTTATTTAAAAAAAGTAATGTGCTATGATTAATATACTCTTTTTATAAGTTATGCAAGAAGTCTAAACGACGGACGATGCGATTTCGACGGATTTTGTTTTTTTGTGAGTTTTCTTCTGCCCCTTTAGGGCAGAATTTCACTCAAAAGCTTCTGCTCAGTCTCTGGATATTATTTCTGTTTGTATCAACCCTCTTAAATTTGCTATAATTTCACAAAATTTAAGGAAAATTTATGCAGACAATCTTTCGTGAATATGATATTAGAGGAATTTTTGAAAAAGAGCTTAATGAACAGAGTGTAAAGCTTATTGGTTATTTTTTGGCTCAGAAGGTAAAATTAGTTGGTGAGTATGTAGCTATTGGTTATGATGCTCGGGTTCACTCTCCTATTCTTTTGGAATGGCTTACAAGTGGATTTAATAAAGGTGGAGTCAAAGTTTTATCTATGGGAATGGTAGCTACTCCTATTAACTATTTTGCTTCTTATCAAGAGTTTGATGGTATTTCTCCTTGTGCTTCTGTGATGATTACAGGCTCTCATAATCCTCCTGAATATAATGGTTTTAAAATTACGGTTGATAAGGCTCCATTTTTTGGAGATGATATCTATAAAATGGGTGATGAGATCATGGCTAATAGAGATATGATTATTGAAGATAATATTGATACTATTATGATTGATACAAAAAGTTTATATATTGATTATATGCTCAAAGAATTTGCTTTTTTAAAGGGGTTGGATAAAAAGATTATTCTTGATTGTGGTAATGGTGTAGCTGATGTGGCAATTACTGAGATCATGAATAAAATTGGTCTTGATGTAGATGGTTTATATTGTAAACCTGATGGAACATTTCCAAATCATCATCCTGATCCTTCTGTTGAAGAAAATCTAGCAGATATTCAAGAGAAATTAAGAGGTGATTATGATATTGGTTTTGCCTATGATGGTGATGCTGATCGTATTGCGGTGCTTACAAAAGAGCATAATATCAAGGGTGATGAATTGGCTATTTTATTCTCCAAAACTATGAAAAATCCAACTATTATTGGTGAAGTAAAGTGTTCTCAAGTGATGTATGATGAGATTAACAAAATTGGAAAAGCGATCATGTACAAAACAGGACACTCAAATCTAAAAGTAAAAATTAGAGAGACAAATGCAGACTTAGCAGCAGAAGTGAGTGGACATATCTTTTTTAATGATAGATATTTTGGTTTTGATGATGCTTTGTATACTACTTTTAGAGTTTTAGAATTGATTAAAAATGGAATGGATCTAGATCAAGAGCTAAAAAAATTACCTATCAGTTATTCCACGCCTGAGCTCAAAATTGATACTACTGAGCGTGAAAAGTTTGTTTTAATTGATAAAGTAAAAGAGCTTCTTAAGAATCCCCCCTCTGATTTTCCAAAAATTGTAGATATTATCACTGTAGATGGGGTTAGAGTGGTGTTTGAAGATGGGTGGGGATTGATTCGTGCATCAAATACAACTCCTGTAATTGTCACAAGGTTTGAATCAGTTAATATGGAAAATGCTAAAATATATGAAAATAGATTAAATAATTTAATTAGTGAGGCAAAACGACAATTATAAAAATTACTTTAAACTCTCCACTTGATATGCATTTACACTTTTTCTCGTTCCCATCCGTCCTCGGTGGGAATGCATACGAAAATATAGCAATAAAATAGACCCTTAATTTCAAAAAAGCTAAAATGTTCCATGGGAAGAAGCAGATATGGTAAGAGGGTTATCAGCCAAAACTCATACAGACAGATACTATAATGATAGCCAAGATTAACTATATCCATCATAACCCAGTAAAAAGAGGTTATGTAGATGAAGCTAAACATTGGAGATATTCATCTGCTAGAGATTATGAAGGTATTGATGGTTTGATTGAGGTAGAGAAATTTTGGTAGTTTAAGCTCTCGTACGCATTCCCACCGAGGACGGATGGGAACGAGCAAAACTTTGGAATGAGGAAAAAGTTAATAGTTGCACGATGACCTCTTTACCTAGGTTTTGCTTTTTGGGAGATTGGGGTGATCTAGTTTAGCAAACTCTTCAGCCTTTCAATAAACTCATCTTCTCGTTTTATAATATGAAAAAAGATACTTTCATCTTCTTTTGGCTCTTCTAAATTTGATAGATCTATTCCATCAACGATAAAATTTGTATCACTATTTTCAAACCACTTATCACTATGACAACGATTTTCATCAAAGTTTTTTTCTATTGGATATAGAAGTCCACCTGCTATAATTTTATAACCACTATTTTGATAGTAACTCATATAAGTATTGATTTGAAAAAAGTCATTTCTATCAAGATCACCAGCACCATATTCATTTCTGCCATCAAATTTCATTCTTTTATATTTTGTATCAAAAATCAAAACTTTATTATCTTTTTGTATCACTATATCAGGGATAATTTTTCGTGCAAAAAATTTATCTTTGTATAGTTCTATCTTTGGACTTGATATACTCCACTGGCTAAACTCTTTTTGTAATAGTTTTGTTATATATATCTCAAAAAGTTCAGCAACATTTACTAAAAATCCAAAAGTCTCTTTTTTAGCATCTTTTTTTTCTTCTATATTGTCGCCATTGATGATAAACTTTGCATATTCTAGCACTTTTTTATAGGGAGAAAAGATAGGATTTTGTAGGGCTTTGCTCATCATAGCTTTATTGATAGTCTCATTTGATACATAGCGGTTACTTCGATGTTGTTTTAGGTGTGCTTTTATGTGAGATATATTTTTTGTTGAAAATTCATTTTTCTCTATGATTTGCACAGCTTTATGAAGTACATCTATAACCTCTTGTATCTCTCTTTGCTCACGGCTTGTAGATGAAATCTTACCTCTAAATGGTATATCATGCTTGATAAAACGATTTATATCTATCTTGCCTTTTAGTTTCATATCATGATGGTTGATACTTCTGTATGCTTTTGGAAATCCAAGCAAAAATGCCTTTTCAACTCTTTGTATAAACATATAGTAGATGATAAACTTTGATATATCTAAACTATCTTTTGTCTCTGTTCCAGATATGCTAACATCGTCTAAAAATACATCATTTGCAAAGTTTAACATTCGCTCTAAAAACTTAGTTCCAAATCTTGACTTTATATCTATCTCTAAACCATCCCAAACAAATTTACCTATGTAGTTTCCTGTTTGGGCTATGTATGAGTCATCTATCTTTTTTATGCTGATGATTAGATCATCTTCATTTTTTGAAGCTTTTTTCTCTTCATCTTTGAAAAAAGAGAAAAAAGTGTTGTTTTTAGTTTTTTGATAATCGCTTAAGGAGATATTTAGACCACTATTTGTAGCTGTTGATTTAAAATAATAATTACTACTTTCTTCACCAAAACTAAATCCATTTTTTTGTTGATTTTGTTCTATATTTAGAGAATTATAATTATCAACTGTTGCAATACTCATTTACATTCTTGACCTGTAGTAAATATTTTTTTCATATAAGATAATTTAGCTTTTAAATCTTTTGGATTTGAAATCTCAGATCTTAAATATTCACTTAGTAATGGTGCTAATTCTAAATCAAATAAATTTTCATAAGCATTTTTAGGAATTTTTCCATTATGAACTTTTATATTCATAAAATAGCTATGTCCTAGTTCATAAGATTCACCTAAATTCAAAGTCTCTCTAATATATTCATTTAAAAGATTGCATCTTCCTTTTTGGCTTTTATCATCACTAACATATAGTGATAAATCTTCTTCATTAACACCTTTTTCTAAAAGGTAGTTATAAATCACATCATAATCACAACCTTTATAAACCCATTTAAATCTTCTTCTTAGAGCCAAATCAAAACTATCAATACTCTTATCTATATCATTCATCGTTGCTAAAAAATAAATATTTTCAGGAACACCAAAATAAAGTTCCTCTCCTATTTTTAATACTGCATTTTTCTCTTCCCATAGAGTAGAGTTTTGAGTTGTTATATACACCCCGTTAAGTACACCATTTTTATCAAATCTTAATCTTTTATCTTCCTCTATACATAATAAAAGCTCTCCAAAAACTCTTGAGAGTTCAGCTCTATTTATCTCATCAGCGATAAAGTAAAACTTATTTGGTTCTCTTTCTTCATCTTTAGCACAACATAACTCTTGATATGCATCTTGACACATTTTTTTAAACACACCATCAACTAATTCTAAATTGATAATTGAGTTGTCATTTTTTGATTTAACAGGTTTAATACCATCGATAAAATCTTCATAACTATATGATGGATGAAATTGAATAACTTTATAATATTTTTCTAAATCTTTATCGTCGTCACATTGTGATTTAACCTTTGCTTTAACAAGCTTCAAAATATCATAAGTTTTGCCAGTTCCAGGTGCTCCGTAATATATAATATTTTTAGCTGGTAATATTGAAGGATTCCATTGTTCTTGTATTTCTGTTTGATAAAAAAGATTGATTTCATCTTTATATTTTTCATTATTTTCTTCAAGTTTTTTTCTTATACAATGAATCTTCCAGTCAATCTCTGGTTTAAACTTAGTTTTTTCATCAAGCTCAACTTTATTCTCAAATTCTTTAACAATTAATTCTTTATGAGTATTACTTATAATTGCTTCATATTTGTCAGGCTTAAAGAAATGTAAAAGTGCATGAAAGATTGAAGCACTTTTTTCTACACCTTCTTTTTTTGTATTATCATATTTTACTTTTTTATCATTAATTAAATTATTTCCTTTTATTGTTACCATGCCATCAGATTTTGATAAAAATTCTATAAATTTATCATTTTTAACATCATTTAACATCTTAATTACATATGCTATCTCAAAAGGTTTATTTGTATTATAATATGTTCCTGTTTTTGCTATCCCTTTTATATCATTTTTAAAAAATGGATTTTTATCTAAACCTGAACTAATATTTTTAAAATCTTCATCTAAATTTAAAACTTCTTGAACACTTTTAATAGTACTATCTCTAACTGCATTTGACGGAACTAATCTCCAAAGCCAAATAATATGAGCTAAGACTTCAATTGCATTTTTTTTATCATTTTCTGATTTTTTAGGTTCTTCTATTAACTGAGATTTAATCTTATCTATAAAACTATCTTTTCCATTATAACCATTATTCACAAAGTTATCCATCAAATATTTAATGCTATTTTCATTTAATATTTCATCATCATTGTTTAATCTAAAAATAGATTTTTTCCCTATCAAAAATCTTTGCTTAAAACAGTTAAATGCATCATAAATATCTTTAATTTTTTCTTCACATACTCTATTTTCTTCATTCATTTAAACTACCTTTAAAAACATATTATCATTACAAATTTTATTTAAGCATTAAATCAGCTTAACTATACAAGCATAACTCACTTCTTCGCCAAATCATCATACTTCAAAAATCTCACAAGATCATCTTGCAACTCTTTATCAAGCCTCTCCCATATCTCTTTTTTGGCTTTATGTCTTGCAGGATCTTTGGTTTTGTGTTTGTGCATATCTCGTATCAAGTAGTGATACCTGACTACAGTTTTGGTATAACTGCTAATAAATTTCCAATCTTTTATCATCTGGTAACTCTTCTCTTCATGATCGGTAAATGACCACTCACCTTGTGGTATATCCTCCTCTTTTTGGTAGGCTACTACTGGTTTGCCTATATCATGAAGAAGTGCTGCTGTTATGAGTTTTGTATCTCTGTTTTTTATCGTGTGATAAACTACTTTCATCGTATGTATAAACACACCATGCCTGTGGTGGTTGTTTTGTTTCCAAAAGAGTGTGATCAAAAATGCTTTTGAAAATATAGCATTATTGATTT
>CAZLLE010000057.1:0-10986 GCA_964560425.1 uncultured Campylobacterales bacterium | reverse complement strand
GGGAGTTAGCAGTAGATAGTAAAGGTGAGCCTTGAACCGACACATGAGATGTATTTAAATAACAGTGTATTTTATGTGCAAAAAAAATCTAATTCTTGAACCGACACATGAGATGTATTTAAATTGATGGCTTTTAGTGTTTTAGCTGAATTGCTTGATCTCTTGAACCGACACATGAGATGTATTTAAATTGAGCAAGCCAATACACCTCTTTTAAAGCGTGTGTCTTGAACCGACACATGAGATGTATTTAAATCTCCAAACGCTTTGATCTTTTTCTATCTGTTTGGAGCTTGAACCGACACATGAGATGTATTTAAATTTATCAAAAGTTACAATATCATCATCATATAAAACTCTTGAACCGACACATGAGATGTATTTAAATAGGACTGTAAGAACAAAAGAGCATATTTGATAATCTTGAACCGACACATGAGATGTATTTAAATAGCGAATCAAGATAGGTTGGACGCTGTTGAAAGTCTTGAACCGACACATGAGATGTATTTAAATTCAATCGGGTATCACCCCGATTCATCTGCCTCTTAGCTTGAACCGACACATGAGATGTATTTAAATTGAGTCAACCACTCTTTGTAGATAATTTGACAAAAACTTGAACCGACACATGAGATGTATTTAAATCTAGATTCTGATATAGCAAAAGTGAAAGAACTACAGTGAAGTAGTAATCACTGCTATCCTGAAAAAAGATACCAAAGGGTATTTATGCTTTTTAAGGGAAAGTGGAATTTTTTGGGAAATAGTTTAATTATATTTTTAATAAATAAAATTATTTAAATAAAATTAATATTTTATAAAAAATATTTATGTTATACTCCCCAAAGGTTAAAAAAGGGAGTAGGGATGAAAATGTTAGGTTTTGGATTTTTTATAGGTTTATTGTTGGTTGGATGTGGCGGTGGTGGATCGACAACACCTGATAAAGAGCAACCTCTTTTAGGCGAACATTCAATAGAGCAACACTCTTCTACCCTCTCTATTTCTGTGGAAAAGATACAAGAGAAACTTAGATCTTCAACCGTTAAAGTGATATTACCAGATACAGGACAAGGAAGTGGATTTTTAATTGGTAATGGATATGTAGTAACCAATAATCATATAGCTGCTCTTTCTAATACTTTAAAAGTTGCTCTTGAGGGTGAAAAAAATCTTATAGATGCACAAATAATAGGGTATGCAGAGTGTGCTGATTTAGCTGTAATTAGGTTGGATTTTGATACCAATCATGATCACTTAGAGTGGTATGACAAAAATATTTCAGCTGGTATGAGTGTTGCTAGTGCAGGGTTTCCAGGAGATGTTACTTCCAGTGATGGAGAATCCCAATATACATATACAGAAGGTATTATCAATACAACACCCAGTCTAAAAAATACCACTTGGGCATCTACAGAAGTATTTTACCACTCGGCTCAAATACATGGTGGAAGTTCAGGTAGTCCTGTAATTGAATTAAAAACAGGGAAAGTTGTTGGTATAAACTATGGTGGTACCGATACGAGACAGCTTGCAATTTCTGCTCAATTTGCTCAAAACTATATCTCAAGAATGATTAATGGTGAAAATATCAACTCCATTGGTATTTCCCCTGAGGTGTTTATGGTCGAATCTGGTAACTCATGGGGAGTTTATGTGGAATCGGTTATTAGTGGAAGTCCAGCAAGTGATATTGGTGTTAAACAAAATGATGTTATCTATTTTTTAGGGGATAGTCGTCTCTATTCATCCAAGGATATGAGTGATAAAGAGCAAAATGATGTCATGACTTTAAAAACCTATTGTAATGTTTTAAAAAATAAAAAACCAAACAATAGAAGTAATATTTTACAGATAGAGGTTATGAGATTGGCTTCTGATGGAGAATTATATTATTGTCGTGGTGAAATTAATGGCTTATCTTTGAGTAATATTGTTGATGGTTCGAGGTGTCCGAATTAACTGATTCTATTTTTGAGTTTGAAAATCTATAAAATTGTTGGATAATTTGATGAAATTCTCTATTTTTGAAAGGATACGGTGGTCATTTACTTGGAGAGTTGAAGCCCGAATTTAAGCCCGAAGTGCAATCTTTGAAAAACCATCATATCTTAATTAACCTAAGCAGCTAAGCCTTTTTATAAAGGGGGAGTTACCTTTATTTGTTGAAATAAACTGAAACTTAACTTTTAT
Organism: uncultured Campylobacterales bacterium; assembly: GCA_964560425.1. Lineage (GTDB taxonomy): Bacteria > Campylobacterota > Campylobacteria > Campylobacterales > QNZT01 > CAZLLE01. Next base: position 8,790 of record CAZLLE010000057.1, on the reverse strand, counting down.
AGCAAAATAATTTTAAACCAACCATCAAGTCAATATTATAAAAAAGGTGTGGTTTTTTGGGAACTTATTTGAATTTTTAAATTAAATTATATGATTTTTTATGCTTTACTTAAAATATAGTATATAATAGTCATTAATAACTTTATTAAGGTAGTTCTATGAAAAAATTAAATTCTTCTTTTTTGTATATGTTTTTTGTTATATCTCTTTTTGCTCCTTTTTTGCATGCTTCATTGTATGATCCAAATAAGAGTGTTACTGTATATGTGCATGGTTTTAGTCCTTCTGGATATAGGAAATCTGGTGTATATGGGGAGGATGAGGTAGAGCCTTTTTTTGAGCAAATTCCTCTATTTTTAGGGCTTCCTACCACTGTTGATGAAAATGATAAATTTAAGCCCAATGTTCTCTCCTCTACTAATTATTATGGAGATACTCCTCCTTCATATTATACCAAGAGAGATATTTTAGATATTGAGGCTATGGATAATCAATATAATGGGGGTATTCCTCGATATGCTATGATTGTTGCCAAGTATGCAAAATATCTTATGGAGAGAAACAATGCCCAACAGGTAAATTTTGTGAGTGCTAGTATGGGTTCTCTTGTAGCTAGATGGATAATAGAAAAAGATTTAGAGGGTTTGGCAAGTGGTAAAAAAATTGGTCGATGGTTGAGTATAGAGGGTGTTTTAAATGGTAATTATGCTGCTAGTAAGAGTATATTATTTAAGTTGTATGACTCTTATGAAGATGTCTCTATAGATACAAAGCATATGAAGTATGATTGGATAAAAAAGAATTTGAGTAATCCTCGTCGTATTGGGCAGAGTCCATATTATAAAGATATTTTGATAGGAACAGAAACTTCAACTAATGATCAAACTATGGGTTCTGCTCTCACTAAGCTGGGATTGGTTCATGGAGTGTTTCATCCAAATGATGGATATCAAATTGATACTGATACATTTTTTCAGGATATATTAGCTCCTTATCGTTTTTTTGGTCAAAACCCAACTCATACTTATCTTCACTATACTCATCTTGGTATCAAAAATGCAAAGGCTTTGTGGGCAGAAGTTGGAAATTTCCTCACATCCAATAAGAGAGTGAGAGTAAGACTCAATAATGTAAAAGTTAATAATATCAAAGAGAAAGATAGATGGTATCTAAAAGCTCTTCCCGCTGAAATTGTATTTGAGAGTCGTGTCTATTCTCCTGCTTTATCTCTAAAATGGGGTATCAATGATGCGGTATCAGAGAAATTATATGCTGGTGCTGTACCACCAATCGTAAAATATAAGAAGAAGAGAGAGACTAAATTTGTAAATCAAGTCATTTTTGATGATTTTGTTGATCCTCAAGAGGATAGTTTGAATATTTGGCTCAATGTTCGTGAAATTGATGGTGATTTGCGTTATAAAGTGTATGAATCTATCAAAGATAGAGATTATCAAAATATTGGAGATGTGACATTTTCTGTCCCTCTAAAAAATGGAATTTACTATTTTCAATCTGCAAATTTTGATGGAGGGGTAGTTGTTGAAGTTATTGATTATCCATTTACTCTGTTGGGTGAGAGTGGAGAGGCGATACCAACTATTGATGAAAACTATAATAGAGATGAAGATCAGATTTTAAATAGAGGTGATCTTGTCACATATAGTAGAGTTCTATCCAAAAATAGTGATTATATGAGCCAAAGAGTTAAATCCCTTACAGAGGTTTACCCCTCTTTAACAGATGGTAATGTTAGTGGTGTTGATATCTATAGGGTAGTTTATACAACACAAGGAGAAGATGGAGAAAATCTAAATGTAAGTGGATTGGTCTCTATCCCTCAAAATATAGATAAACCTATTAGTATTATTAGTGACCAACATGGTACTATTTTTGGAAAAGATACCTCTCCTTCTAAACATGACCCATTGACAACAACAGGAACATTGATTTCTGCTTTGAAGAGATTTGTTGTAGCTATGCCCGATTATATAGGATATGGTAAAAGTTCATCTTATCAACACCCATATCAGATAAAAGAGTCTCTAGGTAATAGTGTCGTAGACATGATTCAAGCTACAAAAGCACTCCTAGATATAAAAAATATTACTCATGATGACAAGCTATTTTTGATAGGTTATTCTGAAGGTGGCTATGCAACAATGGCAGCAGCTCAGAGTATACAAAATAACTATCCAAATTTGGAAGTAACAGCAGCAGCACCGATGGCAGGATCGTATGATCTTAAAACTACAGGAGATTTTATCTTTCTGCAAAAAAGTTATGATGCACCACACCTACCAGTCTTTTTGATATATTCATACAATTATTACTATAATTTAAAATCTCTCGATACTATATTCAACGCTCCCTATGCCGACTTGATAAGAGATTATTTCAAACAAAAAGCCAATGGAAATATAATCCCACTTGATCTTCCAAAAGAGAGAGATCTACTTTTTAAACAAAATTTTCTAATTAACTACTTTGTAAATCAGAGTAGCCCACTAAAAGATAAACTATTTTTGAATAATCTATACGATTGGACTCCACAAATGCCACTACATCTATACCACTGCAAAGGTGATGAAGTCGTACCAGTAGAAAACTCTCAAATAGCTTATGATAGTTTTATCAAAAATGGAGCAAACGAAGTAAAATTAATACTTCAAGATGGAGGCACTCACTCAAGCTGTGCAATACCTTTTTATATAGATGCAATTGAGTGGTTTGGAGGGATGAGGTAGGTTATTATTAGTAAAGTCTTTATTTTATACAAAATAAAGGCTTTTGCCTCTTTTTCTCTCTAAAATCCAAAAAATCCAACCTGTAAATATTAAAATTATTCTTTAACAAAAAAGGAGAATAATATGTATAAGGTAAATTTTAGTTTGGTTTTGGTTCCTGTTTTAGCTGTTTTTATAGGATGTTCACAAAAAGTTGCTGATGATAATTTGGGTTTTATTGGTGAGTGCAAGAGTATACAGGAGTGTAATCAACTTGCATTAGATAGAAAAAATAAAATTAATATTCTTGAAAATGAAAATCAAAAATTGAAGAGCAAAAAAGAGCCAACCCTTTTTCCTCCTAATGGAAAAATTGGAGAGTGTTATGCTAGAGTTTTAACTCCTGTAAAATATGCAAAAGAGCCAACAAAGGTTTTGGTAAAAGATGCTGAAGATAGGTTGGAAACTCTCTCTCCTACATACAAAATGGTAGATAAAAAAGTTTTACTTAAAGAGGCTGGAGAAAAATTGATAACTATTCCTGCTGTTTATAAAATGGTAGAGGAGAAGGTATTGGTACGGGCTGAGCGTAAAGAGTTTGTGAAAGTTCCTGCCAAGTATGATCTTAGAAGTGAAAAAGTGTTGATCTCAAAATCTCACAAAGAGTGGAAAAGTTTTAGTAGGAAAGATTGTCTCGAAGATCCACAATGTTCTGTAAAAAATATGAATGATTTTACAGGTGAAATTGTCTGTTTAGTAAAAATTCCTGCTGAGTATAGATTAGTTACAAAAAAGGTGTTGATTTCACCAGAGGGGATAAGAGAGAGTATTATTCCTGCTATTTATAAAACTATTACCAAAAGAGTAATGGTAAAACCAGCTGAGGTGAAGAGGATTAAAATTCCAGCTGTTTATAAAAGTATACAGGTAAAAGAGATAGATCAAGAGTCCAAAGTTAAAAAGTTTCATATAGATGCGGTATATCAAAATATAGATAAAAAGATAAAAATAGCAGATGAAACAATGGAATGGAAGAGGATATTGTGTGTGAATTTGATAAATAAGATAAAAATATTAGAGCTACAAAAAGCCTTGAAAAAGAGAAACTTTTATAATGGAAAAATTGATGGAGAATATGGTAATAAAACAAAAAAAGCATTAAAAGAGTATCAAAAAATAAATAATTTATCTATAGGAGCATTAACTATAGAGGTTTTGGAAGATTTAAATGTCTCGTATTAGTTTAAAATATTTTGTAGCATTAATTTTAGGATTATTTTTTATTGTTGGTTGTAGTCAAAAATATCAAGTTTCAAAGCCAACCGAAATGATGACAGAGAGTGTTTTTCTCAAAAAAGCAGAATCTAAAGCAACCCCTTTTGGTAAAAAAATATTACAAAAAGCAAGAGAGATGAGTATTGAAAAAGGTGTAATTATTAGAGGTTCATGTTGGGATTATATCAATGCTGTATATAATAGGGCTGGTTTTACACAAAAGAGACGAAAAATTGTATTTAAAGGTAAAAAAAGAGGTCCTTTCGTCAATATAAAATTGATAGAAAGAGGTGATTGGATATATCATATCAATTATAGTTATGCTAAAGTAGAACATAGTGGAATATTCGTTGATTGGGTAGATCGTGAAAGAAAGTTAGCACTTATGTTAAGCTATGCAGGAGAAAGAAGAAAAACTCCTGCTAGATATAAAGTGTATGATCTATCTGGTGTCTATTATATCACTAGAGCTAATTAATGAAGTTGATGAAATCATTGATTAATTCAATTGCTTTTTTCATTTTTGATGTTATTGGATTTTGAGAGTTTTTGGTGGTATCTGCTAAAAATTGCATCTGTCGTATAGTTCGATCTAGTTCAAATAGAGGGATATTTTGAGATTCACTCTCCAAATATCTCTCTAATTCTGCTATAGGATTACCAATCTCCCTTAATATCAAAAATTCAATTTCACTAATATTTGCATAATATTGGTTAATTTTATCTTTGCTACTTTTATCTAAAGAGAGAGATTCTTTTGCTTTTTTGTAAATATTGTTTATTTCATTTTTTAGTGTTAATTTATTGTGATTATTTTCATATAAAATAAAAAATATTACTTTTATATAAGTTAGATTGATTGCTGGGTAGTAATCATGAGTTTCGTTATGTTCAAAAATTGTTTGATAATAAGAAATTAATGTTTGAAGGATCTCTCTTTTTTGCTCTTTGGTTATTTTGGTCTCATCATTAAGTTGATGTCTACGCATATTTGATATAGCTTCAGTTCTCATATCTATTAGCTCTTTATCATCTTTTGCTGATATTGTAGAGAGGAGATCAAAAGCTTTCTTATATTCACCTATTTTATGGCTTCCTAAGATATGGGCTTTGATTTTTTTGACCTCTTTATTCTCTTGTATATGTATATCAAGAGTATCTATTACATCATGGAGTATAAGTTCATAATATCCCTTGCTATACAGAATTGGGATGAGCTTTTGTATAAACTCTTGTGATTTGTGTTCATTTAGATAGTAATATTTCGCAATATATTCCATAACCTCTGCTTGGCTACTCTGCCTAATATTTTCCAGGTCTTGAATCTCTTCTTTAGTTATACTTTTTTCCATAGCAAACTCTTTTCTTAGTTGTTTAAATATATCTGTGATATCTTTTTTATTGTTAATAATAAATTTTTTTACATTCTTTTTTAGTACACTCTTAATAAAAATATCACCACTATTCCACAAAGTATATGTAAAATCAAAATTTTTTTCTAATCTTTTTTTGAGAGTTTCATTGTTTATTTTCATTTTACAACTTTTCCAGTTTGAAAAGTTGTTTTTATAGTTTGGTCTTTTACAAGGTATCTCTTTTATAAGCTTTGTAGGATTTTCATTTGATGTAATATTGAGTTTTTTGATTTCTATGTTGATATAGTTTATAACTTGTTTGATATATTTTGTGTGATCTTCTTTGCAAAGAAGATCATCTATGATAGTATTAAATCTCTTTTTATCAAACTCTTGATAATTTTTAAAAATATTGATTATTAATTGTTTGGTTGTTTTTCTCTGCTTATATATATCATTTCCATAGGAGATTGGAGCAAAAATAAGCTCAAATAATTCTCTATCTCCGCCTAATTCCAGAGGAGACTCATGTAGCTGCTGAATTATGTATTGAAGAACTTCTGAATTTGTCATTACTTTTACTCCTTAGTCGATTACATCGGATATTAAAGAGTATTGTACCATACCTTTTTGCATAGTTTGCGATATCTTCTGTTCCGCCTATTTTGCTATTTTTGACTCCATCACTCATGATAATTATCTTATCTGATAACTCTACAACTTTTCTACCTACTTGACGATATTGAAAATCTCTATATATGGAGTCTTTAGATATTAGTTGTAGAGTATTTCCTGCATATAATTTTATAGTTTTTATGGATCTTGCATTTTGAATAAGAGAGTTAAACTCTTTTAGTGAATTAGGTGAAAAATCTGTACGATATATCTGTTTTGGCATAGGCAATATTACATCATATCTGATACCAAGCTTCTTGGCTGCTTCTACAATTAAACGATCCGCACCATCTGCTAAAGGAGTAAGAATTATCAGCTCTCTATTTGGATAATCTCTTTTAAGTTTGAGAAGATGCCCTGTTAAAATTAGTAAATTCTCTTCTTTTTGTGATGGATCTAAATCTCTATGTCCACTTATTCCAATTTTATAATATTTATTCATCATTTTACTTTTTTTTAATTTATTTACCATAGTATTTAGGAAGTGGAAATTTTAGTTCCATCTAAAATTTTGGGGTGTAACTAAAGTTTCTACTTCCAAGAAATTAATTGAATCTTAAATATGAAATACTATGATTTATTTGAAAATTATAACAGCCCAAAAATGGATTTATTGGACTCAAAAAATTTTAAACCAATAGCTATAATCTCTTTGTTCTCCATTTACTAGGACATTTTCTATTTTCACTCTGTACTTCTTCTTATTTTTTGTCTTGCTGATTTTCCACTGTAATATATTTGGAAGTCCAGCACCATCTGTATTGTATTTTATAGATTTTATAGAAAGTTTTTTACCGTTTTCATCTGTAACTGTAATTTTTGCATTCCTATAATCAACATTACGATTTTTCCATCTATCAGTTTTATCAAATAAAACAGAAAAAGAGCTATACCAACCATGTTTAAAATAATTAGATGGATAATTTTCATAAGGGTAGGCAATATACTCTATTTCAGTATCTGAAATATCTGCCATTTCATCATTTATTACTTTTAATGTTATAGCTGTAATCATTGTATTATATTTACCTATTTTAGCATCTACTCTTCCATATGCAATTGTTTTTAGAAAAGGGAAAAGTATCCATCTTCTATGTCCTATAGTTTTTGTGTTGCTATCTACTAAAAATCTTATTATTACATGGTCAGCTAGATATACTTTATCTGTATTATTTTGATAACCTATATGAAGATTACTACTGTTGCTTCCTAATTGACCCTCTTTCGTGTAGCATTTAGAATTTATAGATGGATTATGATTAAGAGTTGCATTAGCAACAGAGATGAGTGCAGATTTGGCTACAAGATGATCCTCTTCATAATTATATTCCACAGGTTTTAAGTGATGTAAGGTTCTAATCTCATTTATAGTATTTAAAGCATTCAATTTTTCACTATCTTTGAGAACTCCTTCATAGCAAGTAGATATATCAGGCAGATCATCATATAACTGATTGATTGGTTCTTGCGATTTGATTTTTTGCTCTTCATCTTGTATGTATTTGTCATCACATCCTATAAGAGTTAAAAATATAATTAAATTAAGAATAATTATTGATTGTTTCATTTTTTGTTCTTTGATATCTAAATTTTTGAAATATGTTTTGAAGAGTGTGATATCCACACTCTTTATTTAGATTTAAAACTTATAGTAGATTCCGCCACCTGATGAGAATCCCCCAAATAACCCCATGCTAAACTACTTAAAACAGATAAAGAAAAAATTATTTTTCCAAACTTATTCATCCTATCCTCCTTTTTTGTTGATGCTTGAAATTATATTTACTTTTTATTGGATTTTTTGGATTTTAAATTAATTAAATATTTGATTTAGATAATCCAAAAAATCCAATTTAAAAATATTATAATTTCCTTATCTTTAAAAAAGGAGGAAAAAAAGATGAGAAAACTAAGTTTAGCTTTAGCAGTAGTTTCAATTTTAGCAGTTGGTGCAAATGCATCTATGTCTTATGAGTGTTCGTTTGAAGCAACAAAAGGAGGAATGATACAAGGTTCTTATGTAATGGTGTCAGCTGATAGTAATTCATAAGCGGTACAAAAAGCAAGAGCCAAGATCAAAGATCTTCGTGGTTCTGATGTAGTGATTAAATATATACGGTGTAAATAGTTAATATAATTTACTCAAAAAATTAAAATAAGGATTTCAAGATGAATATGAAATGGGAATGTTGGGCTTATGTGAATGGCAAACCAGACAAGATGACTTATGTATCTGCACCAAGTAGTGAAGCAGCAAGAATAATGGCTGAAGAAAAATTCAGAAATATAGGTGTTAAATTTGACTGGGTGAAGGTTAAATAGTTTTAAATTGAAGTATTAGGAGTTTAATATGGGATTTTGGGATAAGGTGATTGCGAATAGTTCAGGATCTCCTGAGAGTATAATTTGTAAAACATGTGGAACAACATATAGAGGAACTATAGATAAAAGATTTCCTTATGCTACTTGTGGATCATGTTTAGAAAAAGCTGACTACAATGCAAAAAAGGATGGTGACAATGAGATGTCCAATATGATTCAATGGGAGTTTAAAAGACGAGCTAATCAGTGGTAATTTTTGATTTTATAGATGAAATCTAATTTTTTTAAGGAAAATTTAAAATGAAAAGATTAATTTTGGGTTTAATAATGCTGAGTTCCTTAGTGTTTGCAGATTGTAAATATGAAGAAGGAGATGATATTATTGTGAATGGTAAATATCTTTGGGCAGATAAGTACCTACCCAAAAAGAATCCCAA
>CAZLLE010000056.1:0-7639 GCA_964560425.1 uncultured Campylobacterales bacterium | reverse complement strand
ATGTAATATGTATCTCTAGCATGAGTTACCCAGTGGCGAATTGCATCATTCATTGCATCTTTTAGAGTTTTGCTACCACTTTTGACAGAGTGTACTTTTGCTCCTAGAAGTTTCATTCTAAAGACATTTATCTCTTGTCTTTTGACATCTTTTTCACCCATAAATATTTCACATTCCAGTCCAAAAAGAGCAGCAACAGTTGCAGTTGCAACACCATGTTGTCCTGCTCCCGTCTCTGCAATTACTTTTTTCTTTCCAAGTCTTTTGGCAAGTATTGCTTGGGCTATAGTATGATTTATTTTATGTGCACCTGTGTGATTTAAATCTTCTCTTTTTAGATATATTTTTGCCCCAAGCTCTTTTGAGAGATTTTGTGCAAAATATAGAGGATTTGGTCTACCTACATATTGTTTATAGTAGTAGTCAACTTCACTCCAAAACTTTTTATCAAATCTTATTTTGTTATAACTTTCATTTAGTTCTAAAAGGGCAGGCATAAGGGTTTCTGGGACATATCTGCCACCAAAAATACCAAAGTGTCCATTTTCATCAGGGTCAAATTTGGATGCTTTTGGAATATACATTAATTTACATCCAATACAGAGTATATTGGTGTGATATGTTTGATTTTATCTTCACCATCTAAAAATTTTAGATTGATAATAAAACAAGCCTCGACACAGATTGCATCTGCTTGGTTTATTAGATTAGCTGCTGCTGCCGCTGTGCCACCCGTAGCTATTAAGTCATCTATCATTAGAACTCTAGCTTTCTCTTTTTTATTGTGTTCAAATGCATCGATATGTATCTCTACTTCATCAAAACCATATTCAAGTGCATACTTCTCTCCTATTGTTGTATATGGAAGTTTACCCGCTTTTCTAATAGGTACAAAACCTATATTTAATCTATCAGCAAGTGGAGCTCCAAATATAAAGCCTCTACTATCAATACCTGCTATAAAGTCTAAATTTAGACTCTTATATCTCTTTTCCAAATGATCCATCAAAAAACCAAATGCCTCTTTATCTTTAAGTAGTGTTGTAATATCTTTAAAACTGATACCTTTTTTTGGAAAATCAGGTATATCTCTAATTGAATCTAAAAGATACTCTTTGTCTACTTCATTTAATATTTCCATTTTTAATCCTTAAATAAAAAAAACTTCATTGTTGCAAATAATAAGACTACTAAACCAAATGCAATATAACCAATACTCTCAATACCCATAAAATTCCTTTTAAACTAATGCTTCTATTTTTTCATCAAGCATTTTAATTTTTCTTTGTAGATGATCATTCTCTATTTTTTGCTGAGAATTTTTTGATCTAAGTGTTTTAAGCTCATTTTTTGCTGCATTTAAATTTTCTGTAAGAATATCTGTATTACCAATCGATCTTTGAAGTTGAATTCTATATTTATTAATGAGTAGTTTTGCATCTTTGATAGATTTTTCTTGTTCTTTTGTTACTTTTTTCTCTTTTTTGTAGATAGACTCTTTATACTTGAGTAAGACGAGAAGATAGACAATAAGAGAGATTAGTACAGTATAGATAATCCAACTTGCAAACATTTTAAAACTCTATTTTATCTACTCTTGTAGCGTGTCGTCCACCAGCAAAATTGCTCTCTTTCCAAGCTGTACATATAGATTCTATGGTTCCAAGTCCTACAACTCTCTGTCCAAAACATAAAACATTTGCATCATTATGTTCTCTTGCCATTTGAGCTGTATATGCATCATGACATAGAGCTGCTCTTATTCCTTTGTGTTTATTGGCTGATAAGCTCATTCCTATGCCTGTTCCACATATAAGCACTCCAAAACTCCCCTCATCTTCAATAACCTTTTTACAAAGTTTGTGTGCAAAATCTGGATAGTCTACTCTATTATCATTATCTGGACCTAGATCTATAATCTCATAATTTAGATTTGATAATATATCTTTTACATCCTCTTTGATGCAAAATGCTGCATGATCTGTTGCAATATAAATTTTCATGATATTTTATACCTGTAGTTTTTCTAAGATTGTACCTAATAATTTATAAAGGTACGGCTATAAGCCGAGTTCTGTATTAGATGATTATTTATCTAAACTTTATCTTACGATAAAGCTTTAGCAAAGAGCCTTTATATTATAAGACTTATACCATACTCTTTTTGCTGCAGATTGGGTTTACCTAGCTATATTGATTACTCAAAATACTGGTGAGCTCTTACCTCACCCTTTCACCTTGACCATATCTCTATGGCTGTCTACTCTCTGTTGCACTTGCCCTTGATTTTCATCAGCCATCCGTTAGATGGAATCTTGTCTTATTGCAGCCCGGACTTTCCTCTAAAATTTCTTTTAGCAATCATCTGCCGTACCAGTGGTATCATAACATACTAAAGTTTTTATTATCTTTTGTCGATAATATCCTTATGAAAACTTATAATGTATATTACGAAAAAAATACCATTTTAGATCTGCCTGTTGATGAAATAAATAGCTCAAAATCTATTTTAATTCAAGTTTTTACAGGTATTGTTGATAAAAATCATATTAGAGAGATGATAAGTTATTTGTTGAATATATTTCCATCAGCTTATATTATTGGTTCTACAACTGATGGTGAAATCAATAATTCAAAAATATCTTTAAAGAGATCTTTAATCTCTGTATCTTCATTTGATGATACAATAATCACCTCTTATGCTAGTAAAAATATAACATTGGATAATAGTTTTTTAAAGGGAGAAAATTTAGCACTCTCTTTGGTTCGCAAAGATACTAAAGCTATGATTGTGTTTATTGATGGACTAAATTCAAATGGAGAAGAGTTTTTAAATGGTATACATGGGGTTTCTCAAGATACAGTTGTTATAGGTGGTATGGCTGCTGATAATGGTGAATTTATTGAAACTATTGTTTTTACCCAAGATGGTATTTTTGAAAGTGGAGTTGTTGGAGTTTCTTTAAATAGTGAAACTCTTCAGGTTTATACAGATTATAAATTGGATTGGCAACCTGTAGGTAAGAGATTAAAAATAACTAATGCTTATAAAAATAGAGTATATAGTATTGATAATATGAAGGCTTCTGAAGTTTATAAACACTATTTAGGTGAAGCTGTTTATGATCAGCTTCCAAAAACAGGAGTAGAGTTTCCTTTGATTAAACAAGTCAATGGTGTGAATGTTGCACGGGCTGTTTTATCTAAAAATAGTGATGGTTCTCTTGATTTTGCAGGTAATATTGATGCAGGAAAATATTATCAGTTTGGAATGGCAGATATTAACTCTATGGTGGATAATAGAAATCAGGCACAAGAGCAGTTTGAATCTAATAACTTTGAGTCTATTTTCGTCTATTCATGTATGGCGAGACGCCGTTTTTTTCAAGATTTGATTGTTGAAGAGATTAAGCCCCTAAATAGAGTAGCCACAGTAGGAGGTTTTTTTACATATGGAGAGTTTTTTTATAATAAAAATAGACACTCATTGTTAAATCAGACAATGACAGTTGTTGGTTTTTCAGAAAAAGTAAAAGATAAAAATTCTATCTCTACACAAAATAATGTTAAGAATATGGAAAAAACTTTAACAGAATATACTACTACTTTGAGTGCACTTTCTCATCTTATTTCAGTCTCTTCTAGTGAATTAGAGGAGCTGAATCGTACTATAGATAGTACAGCTTTGCCTCTTTTATCTAGTGGTCCAGTAATAAACTTTAATCTAGAGATATCAAGTAGTGGTACTTCTGTTTTATATATTAGTCCAAATGTAGAAAAAATTTTTGGATATAGTTCAAAAGAGTTTCTTCATAATGAGATAAATATATTGAAGCTTATTCATAAAAAAGATTTGAGCAGAATAATAAAAAGTATTCATAAAATTGTTACTTCAAATGGCTTATCTTGTGAATCAGAGTTTAGATTTTTCTCTAAAAATGAAGAGTTAAAATATGCATATGTTTTTGCTGCAATTGAGATAGATAGAGAGAGGGGAATTATCCAACTTCATGGGTATGTCCTTGATATTACAGAGCAAAAAAAATCTCAAGAACAGATACATTTTTTGGCTTATCATGATGGTCTTACATCTCTTCCAAATAGAGTTCTTCTTAATAAAAAATTTGAAAAGGTTTTAAGTGAGTGTTCTAAGAGTAGTTTTAGTGGAGCAGTCCTCTTTTTGGATCTGAATCGTTTTAAAATTATAAATGATACTTTGGGACATGATGTTGGTGATAAGCTTCTTGTTGGTGTTTCACAAAGAATTAGAGCAGTATTAAAAAATAAAGATCTTCTTGCACGATTGGGTGGAGATGAATTTGTGATTTTATTGACTAAGTTACCATCAGATAATTTAACTAAATGTGTCGAAGATGTGGCTAGAAGGATTAAAGTAGCTTTAGAAACTCCTATTGAAATAGGAAAACATACTATTTATGCTTCTGTTAGTATTGGTGCAACTATTTTTGAAGATGATAGATATGAGATAAAAGAGCTTCTTAGACAAGCAGATGACGCTATGTATCTATCAAAAAAAGATAAAAGTATTGAGGTATCTATTCATAGACATAAAATTTTAGAGTTAATCTGATTTTTGTTTGCTCTCTAGGGCTAAATTAGTTAGATTATATTTTTTGAGTAGATCAAATAATCTCATAATACGATCATATGTAACCTCTTTGTCTATTCTTACATTGACTGGTTTTGTATGCTCTTTAAACTTCTCTAATGCTTGGTCTAGTTCTTTAAATGATATCTGTTTTCCATGTAGAGCTATACTCTTTTTATCAAGTTCAATAGCAATATCTTGTTTATCTATCTCTTGGGTTAAACTCTCTGTAGTTGGTAGATTAAGAGCAAGGGCTAGTTCATCTTTTTTAAAAGTAGAACTAACTAAAAAAAATATTAGTATCAAAAAAACTACATCAATCAGTGGAGTAAGATCAGGAGTGATTGGTTCTCTTCTTTTCATGATCTATCTCTATATATTGTAGTTGTAGCCTCTTTATTTAGTGTCGCTTCTAGTGAATCTAATAGACTTATGAGATAGTTGTATCCAATATAGTGAGGAATTGCTACGATTAATCCTCCCACAGTAGTAATAAGAGCCATAGATATACCTTTTGCAAAAATAGCAGGATCATCTAAACCTTGTGCTGATATAGCTTCAAATGATAATAATACACCAATAGTAGTACCCAAAAGTCCTAATAAAGGAGCGATAGAAGCAATAATTTTGATGGTACTCAATCCTCCTTCTAATTGGATCATCTTCTCTGTAATACGATCTTTGATTATGTGGTGATTGGCATCTTTGTTGGATATTGCATTTCTTGATTGTAGTAACATCTCCAAAATCTTTTTTCTTCTGATTTTTGCCAATAAAATTTGGATAAATTTAATAATCATGGTTGTAAAGCCCAAGATATTTAAACCCAATAGAATATACATAATTACTCCACCTTGATCCATATAGTGCATTAAATTCATATCTCTCTCCTTGTCTACTTTATTTTAAACTCTATAGGGATAGTAATATCCATATAGTGCATATTTAACTCTTTTGGAATTGGCTCTATTTTTATAGATTTTATTGTTTTTATTGCCCCCTTTGATAGGGAACTTTTTGGTGAATTTAGAACTTTAATATTTTTGACTGTGCCATTTTTATTAACTCTAAATGAGACTTTTACTACTCCTTGATGCCTAAGCCTTTTGGCTATTTTTGGGTAGATGAGATTGTGTTGTATTGATTGGCGTATCTTATTTGTATAAATTGCCTTAATAGTTGCTGTATCTACTTGTGCTATAGCCTTTTGTGGTGGTGGAGGTGATTGTGTAGCTTGTTGTGGCTCTTCTACTATTGGTTGGGGCTCTATTTTTTCAACTATTTTAGGTTTTGGTTTAGATTTGGGCTTTCTCTTTTTAATTATCTTCTTTTTTGGTTTTACTCTCTTTTTTTTGATAATAGGTTTTGGTTTGATTATCTCTTTTGGTGGTTTTGGTGGTATGATTATAGGTTTTTTAATTGTTACACTTGAGAGAGTGATTTTTGTGATATTGGCTTTTTTAGAAATAGTTGGTTTTGGGGTATTTACAACCCACCCCAAAGTAAGAACATGTGCAATAGTTACACCGATAAATAGTAATATAGCACCAAGTTTTTTCATTTGGGGATTATAGTCTATTTTTTCTTTTGATCTATTTTGATATAGATATGTAAAATATCAATTGCTGCTGGTGTTACTCCACTTATCTCACTTGCATGAAAAAGAGTAGGTGGATTAAATTTTTCAAATTTTTCGATAATCTCATTACTAAGACCTCTCACTTTTTTGAACTCAAAATTTTGTGGTATTTTAATATTGCTCAAATCTACCATTTTATCAATCTGTGCTTGTTGTTTTTTGATATAGTTTGCATACTTTGACTCTATGAGTATCTGCTCTTTTGTATCGTTACTAAAATCTTTAAACTGAGGAAATAGAGTATCCAATTTTTGGGCATTAAATCCTACTCTTCCTACTACACTTTTGAGTGTTACTTTGTCTGTAATTTTATCTTGATCTATATCTTTTAGTTTTTGATTATTCTCTTTTGATGGGGTCATGAAGTTCTCTTCTAGGTAGAGTAGGGCAGTTTTGAGATTTTTCTCTTTCTCCATGATAGATAGATATCTATCTTCATCAATAAGTCCCAACTCATAACCATAAGGGCTAAGTCTCAAATCTGCATTATCTTCTCTCAAAAGTAGACGATATTCGGCTCTACTTGTAAACATACGATAAGGCTCATTAGTCCCCTTAGTAACCAAATCATCAATAAGCACCCCGATATATGCCTCATCTCTTCTTAGTATAAATGGCTCTTTTTTATCTATTGACAAAGAGGCATTTATCCCAGCCATCAATCCCTGTGCGGCTGCTTCTTCATATCCTGTTGTACCATTTAGTTGCCCTGCAAAATATAGCCCTTTTACTCTTTTGGTCTCAAGTGTGTGCTTTAGCTGTGTTGGTTGAGCATAATCATACTCTATCGCATATCCATATCTTATTATCTTAGCATTTTCCAAGCCTTTGATGCTTCTAACAACCTCATCTTGCACATCACTAGGCAAAGATGTACTTAGTCCATTTATATAGTATTCAGTTTTATCTGCAGTTTGTGGTTCTATAAAAAGCTGATGGCGATTTCTCTCTTTAAAGCGATTGACTTTATCCTCTATGCTAGGGCAATATCTAGGACCTACCCCCTCAATCTGCCCACTAAAAAGTGGAGCTCTATAAAAGTTTGATTCTATGATGTTATGAGTAGTTTGATTTGTATAAGCTATATAACAAGGGAGCTGTTTTTTAGTTGCTCTAAACTCTTCACGGTTAGTTCTAAAGCTAAATGGATTTGGAAGCTCATCACCACCTTGCTCCTCCATAACAGAAAAGTCGATAGATGAGCTATCTATCCTTGCACAAGTTCCTGTTTTTAGTCTGCTTACAGTTAAACCACAATCATCTCTTAGAGAATCGCTAAGATTCACACTCGTTTGCTCACCAAATCTACCACCAACTTGTTGAACCTCCCCAATATGGATAATTCCTTTTAAAAATGTACCACTTGTGATGATAACTTTTTTTGCACTATA
>CAZLLE010000055.1:0-50628 GCA_964560425.1 uncultured Campylobacterales bacterium | reverse complement strand
ATCATTACTAGATAAAAATTTGGATATTAAAATAATTGAAAAAAATAGTAAATATTGCAAGATTGCTTCAGAGTTACTTCAAGATAGTGTTACTGTTATAAATAGTAAATTTGAAGAGCATAAAATTTTTGATAGTGAGAGATTAAAAGATGCAGATATTGTTATCGCTGCTGGTGAAAATGATGAAAAAAATATTGTTAAGTGTATAGAAGCAAAAGAGTATGGTATTCAAAAGGTAGTTGCAATAAATAATGATAATGCCTATTATAGTTTGATGCATCAGTTGGGAATTGTTGTAGTAAGAGGTGCAAAAACAGGAGCCCATTATGCAATATTGGAGATGATAGCTTCTAGCTCAATTGTCAATGAAAACCATTTTTGTGGTGGGAAGGGAGTTGTATTTTTACGCAAGATTTATCCAAACTCATCTCTTATTGATAAAAAAATAAAAGCTTTAAATGTTGAGGAGTCACTTTTTTATCAGTTGAGTAATGAAAAACTCTATACTCAAGAGGAATTAATGCCTATAAAAGAGGGTGATACTATTATAGTGTTTGGTAAAACAGAAAATGAGGATGAGATACAAAAGTGGATCTATTCATTGTAAAAAATGTTTTAAAATTTATCTCTATTATTGGTATGGCTCTTAGTATATTTTTTCTTTTGCCTATTATTGTGGGATTGATTTATCATGAGGATATATACTATTTTTGGATATTTGATCTCTCTCTTTTTATTTCTAACTTTTTTTTATTTCTATTTTTAAGAAGTTATCAAATGAAACTAAGTATAAAGGGTGGAATTTTATCGGTTAATCTTATTTGGATACTTTTGGGTATTTCTGGGGCAGTACCATTGATGCTCTATACAGATATATCTATAGCAGATGCTTTTTTTGAGTCAATTAGTGGTTTTACGACAACTGGAGCTACAATTTATAGTGATATTGAATCTTTACCAAAATCTATACTATTTTTGAGAAGCCTTATGCATTGGCTTGGTGGTATGGGTATTATAGTTCTTGGTGTTGGTCTTTTCTCTTTAATTAATCCTAGTGGTTCTTTGGCTCTTTTTAAGGCAGAGTCAACTGGTATTAAAGTTGAGAAGATGACTCCAAAGATTAAAGATACCGCTATTTGGCTTTGGGGTATCTATTTTCTTTTTACTCTACTTGATGCAATTGCATTAAAGTTAGCAGGTATGGGTTATTTTGATGCTATTAATCATGCTTTTTCCACAATATCGACGGGAGGTTTTTCAACAAAAAATGCTTCACTTGGATATTATCACTCTAGTTTGATTATCTGGATAACTACATTTTTTATGATATTTTCAGGTATTAATTTTTTAGCACATTTAAGATTTATAACCAAAGGAAATGGTAGTGGATATAGGCGAGAAGAGCTTTTTTGGTATTTGGTTGTTTTTACTACTCTCTCTATACTATTGAGTGGAGTTGTTGTATTCTTTGATGGTGATACTGTTTCTCATGCGTTTACACACTCATGTTTTACAATTGCTTCAGTATTGACTACTACAGGTTTTGCAACTCTTGATTATGAGCAGTGGGGGAATATATCAATGACTCTTGTTTTTATCGCTATGTTAGTAGGTGGAAATGCAAGTTCTACAGCAGGTGGAGTGAAAGTTATAAGATATATTGTTTTATTCAAAAATCTCTCTATGCAGTTCAAAAAGATATTACATCCAAATGCTATGGTTGGAATTTTTATTGATGGACAAAAGGTATCATCTTCAATTATAAATTCTACAGTAGGATTTATTTTTCTATATATAATTACTAATTTAGTTATAACTATATATCTTTTTTCAAGAGGTTTTGACTCTATGACATCTATATCAACAGCTTTGGCAACAGTTGGAAATATAGGACCAGGATTTGCCCTTACAGGTCCTTCTCAAAATTATGAATTTTTTAGTGGGTTTGACAAATTTATATTATCAATTGCTATGATTGCGGGAAGATTAGAATTTTATACTGTTGTTTTACTTTTTAGTAGACATTTTTGGAAAAAATTTTAATATTTGATATTTATCAATTTTTAGTCTTCTCTTTTATGATAGAATTTTCATCATCTGTTTGGTTGGTATTTTTAAAGGAGATGAGATGAGTTATTTCCCTGCATTTATAAAACTAAAAAATGTCAAGGTTTTAATTGTTGGGGGTGGAAAAATCGCTACGGAAAAATTACAACGAATGTTGGATTTTACCAAAGAGGTTAGTGTGCTAGCCCCCGATCTCTCTTCTTTAATGCAAAAATTAATCACTGAAAATAGTCTAGACTATATGAATAAGATATATCATAAAGGTGATATTGATGGTTTTGGTATAGTTATTGTGGCTGTAGATGATATAAAAGTACAAGAGCAGGTCTATAATGAATCAAGAGAAAAAGGGATACTTTGCAACTCTGTAGATTCAGTAAATTATTGTGATTTTATCTTTCCCTCTTATATTAAAAATGGAGACCTAACAATAGCAGTCTCAACATCAGGAGCTTCACCTGCTGTTGCTAAGCAACTTAGAATATTTTTGGAAAATATTATTCCTAGTTCAATATCTCAATTTCTTTTTGAAATGAAAAATCTTCGTAAAAGTATGCCAAAAGGTAAAGAGAGAATGGTGCTTTTAGAGAAAAAAGCAAAAGATTATTTTCAAAATATTAAAAAACTATAAGATTTTATAAAGCTTCTTCTAACTATTACTTATCTATATTTGATTTATGTCAATCTATTTCCTATATTCTGCATGGTATAATCAAGACGCAGGATTTTATTTTATTAAGGAGGTATATATATGAAGTCGTTAGTAAGCAAACTAACAGCAGTTGCACTTGGTTTAGCAGTAAGTGTAACAATAGCTTCGGCTGAATCAGCACTTGAGAAAGTGATGAAAGAGAGAGGGCTTAGTCAAACCGATCTTTTAGCCGCTGCTAAGACCTATACACCAACGGGTATGCATGATAAGTATGTTGTGTTTAGTTCGGGTGGTCAATCAGGGCAGGTGATTGCGTATGGTGTCCCTTCAATGCGTTTATTGAAGTATATTGCTGTATTTACTCCAGAGCCTTGGCAAGGTTATGGATATGATGTTGACAGTACTAAGATTCTTAGACAAGGTAACATTAGAGGTAGAGAGATAAATTGGGGTGATACTCACCATCCAGCACTTTCAGAAGTAGATGGTAAATATGATGGTAAATATCTATTTATCAATGACAAAGCAAATCCTAGAATTGCAGTTATTGATCTTCATGATTTTGAGACAAAGCAAATTGTTGTAAATCCAATCTTCAAATCTGAGCATGGTGGTGCATTTGTAACACCAAATACAGATTATATCTTGGAAGCTACTCAATATGCAGCTCCATTTGACAATAACTATCATCCAATTGAAGAGTACAAAGAGACTTATCGTGGTGGTGTGACATTTTGGAAATTTAACAAAGATATTGGAAAAATTGAAGAGAAAAACTCTTTTTCACTAGAGCTTCCTCCATACATGCAAGATCTTACAGATGCAGGTAAAGCTGCTTGTGATGGTTGGGGATTTACAAACTCATTTAACTCTGAGATGTATACAGGTGGTATTGAGAAAGGTCTTCCTCCTTTTGAAGCTGGTATGAGTCGTTATGATACAGATTATCTTCATGTTTATAATTGGAAAAAATTATCTAAACTTGCTGAAGATCCAAAAAATGTAAAAATTATCAATGACCATAGAGTAATTCCTATGAGTGTTGCTGTTGCAAATGATGCACTATTTTTAATTCCAGAGCCAAAATCTCCACATGGTGTTGATGTTTCTCCAGATGGTAAATATATTGTTGTTTGTGGAAAACTTGATACTCATGCGTCAGTTTATAGCTGGGACAAGATTAGTAACTTGATCAAAAACAAAGATTATGCGGGTAAAGATCCGTATGGTATCCCTGTTCTTGATATGAAAAAAGCACTTCACGGTCAAGTGGAGCTAGGCTTGGGGCCACTACATAATCAATACTCAAATGTTGATGGTGAGATCTATACTTCACTATATGTTGATTCACAAGTTGTAAAATGGAACTATAAAGATCTAAAAGTTTTAGATAAAGTAAATGTTCACTACAACATTGGTCACCTTTGTGGTATGGAAGGAAAATCGGCTGATCCTCAAGGGGATTTTATCATTGCACTTAATAAATTGGCAATTGATAGGTTTACAAATGTTGGACCTCTTCATCCTCAAAATCATCAATTGATTGATATTAAAGGTAAAAAGATGCAACTTCTTTATGATATGCCTTTCCCTCTTGGAGAGCCACATCAAGCTGTTGCAATTAGAGCTAGTAAACTTCATCCAGCAGTTCGTTATAAAATGGGTACAGATTCTAAAACAGGTAAACAACACCCAGGTAAAACACTTGCAGGAGAAGAGAGAGTTGAAAGAAATGGTAATAATGTAACAGTATTTGCTACATTGGTAAGATCTCATATTAATCCTGAACATTTCACTGTAAATAAAGGTGATAAAGTGACAATTCACTTGACAAACCTTGAAAGAGCAGAAGATGAGACTCATGGATTTACAGTAGATCATCATGATATTCATGCATCTCTTGAACCAGGTGAGACTTCTAGTGTTCACTTTACAGCTGATTTAGAGGGTGTATTCCCATATTACTGTACAGAGTTTTGTTCAGCTCTTCACTTAGAGATGATGGGTTATATGCTTGTTAAAGATCCAAACAAAAAGTATACATCTGCTAAAAAGCTTAAAATGGCAACAATGAGTCCTGAATCTCTTAAAAAAGAGTATGATGCGACCGTAGCTACAAATACAGCGACAGATGCAGTTATCCAAAGTGTTGTTAAGTTCTTGAAAGATAACCATTTTGATAAATATCCAACAGTTGCAGCTCTTGCAACAGATGCACTTGATCAATATGGTAAAATTCCTGAGCAGAAAAAACTTTCAGATGAAGCTATGAAAGCTGGTGATACTGAAAAAGCGATTCTATTTGAGAATATGATTTGGCAATATATGGTAAAAACTGCGGATGTTGGAATTAGAGCAAAAGATTTATTAACTAAAAAAATTGCTACTAAACAATCTCCTGCAGCAGAAGCTGGTGAAGCAGCATTCCATGAAGGTGGATGTTCTGGTTGTCATGTTGTTGGTAAGGTAAGTTCTGGACCAGATCTTACAGGTGTCCTTTCTCGTCACGAAAATGGAGAGAAGTGGGTTGCTAATTTCATTAAAGATCCTCAAAGTAAATTTGAAGAGCCATATGTAAAATCAATGATTGGTTTCTTTAATCTTAAAATGCCTAATCAAGGTATGAAGGATGAAGAGATTAAAAATATTATTGAATACTTCAAATGGGTTGATGAAAACGCAAATCTATTTTAGATTTCTTAATGCAAGAGGGACTCTCCCCTCTTGTGTTTTTACTTCTTATTATTGACTCATATCAAATGTTTTAAAATAGATATATGATACTATTTCAGAGTAAATTTGTCTTATATGATTTGAATATTTTTTCAAATGATCTAAGCTAAATTTTTTAGGGGGAAAATAGATATGAATTCATCCATGGTAAAATCAAAAATTTTTGCGATTATTGCTTTAGGTATATTTTTGTATGGTTTTGTGATACCAACTGTTGGTTTTCATGGTGCGATAGAGAAGATAGAGCAGGGGAAAGAGGATACTCTCTCAAGTGCAACTTTTTCATTATGGAACTTTTACAATAAAGATAGATATTTTAGTAATGCTACGCCAAAAGAGGCAAAAGGTGATCTTCAAAAGATGATTGATGAAGCTGCTGAACTCGGTATGGCTTCTACTCCTATTTGGTCAGTTTCACTTGAAGCTCCAAACTATCCAAAAGAGGCTTTTCCTGAGGGAATTCCTGTATTTTTCCATTTTGATGGATTTAGTGGTGAAGTTCATGAAATGAATACAATTAATCACTACATTGGAATGGATCCTATGGAGAGGGGTGGACCTTATGAGAGACTTTTGGCTCCTTATGCCTTGGTTATTACCGCATTTTTAATGTTTCTATTTATTGTATATGATGCAAAGTTCTTTTCACTGTTTATGGCTATTCCAGCGGCATTGCCTATAATATTTATAGGGCTATACTCTTATTGGTTATATTGGTTTGGACATAATATGCATGATTATGGTGCATTTAAGATTAAACCTTTTATGCCAACAGTTTTTGGAGATGGAAAGGTAGCTCAGTTTGTTACTCACTCATATCCTACAACGGGATTTTGGTTGTTAGTTGCAATTAGTCTTTTTTCTCTTTTGGCAATTTTATCTCGTGCAAAAGCTTATAAGATAGAGCATTAGGAGCAAATATGCGTTTTGTCATAATTTTAGCACTCTGTTTTAATATTTTAAGTGCAAATAATATTTTACAGGATGTTATTGACAAAGCAAGTCCAAATTCTATTATTAATCTCCCAAAAGGGATATATAAAGGTGATATTGAGATCAATAAACCTCTGACTATTATTGGTCACAAAGAGGGTTCTACTATATATGGAAGTGGTAAGAGTACGGTTATTAGAATCAAAAGTTCATTTGTAACTATCAAAAATCTTAAAATTCGTCACAGTGGAGAGATGCATCAGAATTTAGATGCAGCTATTACTATAGCTGAAGTAAAATATGTAGAGGTTATTGATTGTGATATAGATGATTGTCTTTTTGGTATTGATATGCAAAATGTTACTAATTCCAAAATTGTGGGTAATCGCATAAAGTCTAAAGATTTTGATTTGGGGCTTCGTGGAGATGGTTTGAGATTGTGGTATAGCAATGATAATCTTATCAAAAAAAACCACTTATATTATACCCGTGATATGGTTGTTTGGTACAGTCATGGTAATATAATTGAAGAAAATTTTGGAGAGCATGGTAGGTACTCTTTACATTTTATGTACACAGGTGCTAATATTGTGAGGAATAATACTTATGAGCATAATTCTGTAGGAATATTTTTTATGTATAGTAGAGATACTGTAGCTACTGGGAATATTATCAAAAATTCATTAGGTGCTACTGGTATGGGTATTGGACTAAAAGAGGCATCTAATTTTACAATCAAAAATAATACAGTGATCTATTGTGCCCAAGGGTTTTATATTGATTGGTCTCCATTTGAGTATGGTATGAGAAATTTGATTGAAGATAATAATATACTCTATAACGCAGAAGGTCTTCATTTTCATGCAATTAGTCTTAATAATGATATTAAAAATAATAATTTTGTTGGAAATATGGAAAATGTTGTTAATGATTCTAAAAAGACTAAAATTTCCAAAAATGTTTGGGATGGAAATTATTGGGATGATTATGAGGGATTTGATAGAAATAAAGATGGTATAGGAGATACGCCCTATCAAGCATATGCTTATGCTGATAAGATGTGGCTCTATAATCCAAGTGTAAAATTTTTTTATGGCTCTCCTGTGATAGCTATTATAGATTTTTTGGCAAAACTAGCACCATTTTCTGAGCCAGTTTTGCAACTTAGTGATAATAATCCAAGGATAAAAAGATGAGTAAACAAAATAGTAGAAGAGATTTTATAAAACAACTCTCTGCATTAGGAATACTTGGTGGAGTTGTAGCTGCTGGATTAGGAGGTGCTATGTATCTTGAAGCTGATAATAAGCCTCTGCTTCGTCCACCCGCTGCGGTAAATGAAGATGATTTTATGTCACTTTGTATTAAGTGTGGGCAATGTTTGCAAGTATGCCCTTATGATTCTATCATTTTAGCAGATGTAGATGAGGGGAATGGTGTAGGAACCCCACATATTGATCCTTTTAGAAGAGGTTGTTATTTGTGTCCTCTTCTTCCTTGTGTTTTGGCTTGTCCTAGTGGGGCACTTGATCATCATGTTGAAGATGTCAAAAAAGTAGAGATGGGAATTGCAATTACTCCAAGAATGAACGCTTGTATAGCTCTTGAAAACAAAACTGTTACAAAAGATATGATTAATAGAATTTATGATCATACAAAAACTTTAACATTTAGTGAAGCACATAACTATAAATTGGAGGAGTTTTCAGATAAGTCAGATAAGAGAGAGCTTGAAGAGAAGGTTCTTCAAAAACTAGATACATTTGAGGGGAAAGCTTGTACTCTATGTGCTGATATGTGTCCATTGCCAAATGCTAGTGAGGCAATTATAATGATAGCTGATGAAAAAAGTGGTGGTAAAAAACCAGAAATTTTGGAAGCATGTGTAGGGTGTGGGGTTTGTGTAGAGGTATGTCCTACATCTGTATTGGCAATTAAGCCAAGAGTAAAATATGATGAATATTATAAAAAGGGGTAAGGGATGAGAAAAATAGTTTATGCTATTTTTGTAGCAGCTCTTTTGATTGGTTGTGGGGATGATAAACCAAAAGAGAAGGAGTCTGTCGTATCTAATGTTGATGTTTCTGAGATAAAAGTTACTCAGGGGCAAAAGAGGGTAGAAGAGGTTGAAGATAAACATGAAGATGAGCTGAAAAAAGATAAAAAAGGTTTCTACTATGCTTATGATGAGAAAGATAATAGTGACTCTTCAAGTGATGAAACCTTTACAAGAGTAGATGCACAAAAGCGTGTTAAGAATAAAGTGGTTGATGGTAAAGTCGCAGTTGTAGAGAGGGATCATACCCCTGCAACGCCATATCAATATATAAGAATTGATTTACTAAAAAATGCACTCAGTCATGATTTTATGGTGAAGTGTTCAGCTTGTCATGATGATTATGCAAATGGTGTTATTGGACCTTCTCTTTTAGAAAAAGATGGAGATTATATCTATTCTCAAATGCTTAAATATCGAAGTGATCCAAGTAAAAATATATTGATGTATGAATTAGTAAATAACATGAGCGAAGAGAAGTTAAAATCACTCGCAGATGAGGTGGCACAATTTAATAAAGAGATAAGAGCATTAAAGGAGAAGAACAAATGATAAGACATATTTTAGCACTATTGGCATTGGTGGTAACACTAGGTACAGTTTGGTATTTGATTAGTGTTGATAAAGAGACAGATGCAGTAGGAAAGGTCAATGAGATTTTTAGAAAATCTGATCTTTTGGTAGAGCTTGGTAAAAAGAGTGCAAATTCTGGTACTTTGACTTCAGCACCAATAACTCAAATAGATAGCTCTTCAGCTTTGTTGGAAGATAAGAAAAATGAAGCAAATGATAAGCTTAAAGCACTTCGTGAAAAAGCTGGAAATATTGGTGGATTTAAAGTTAGCCAACTCTATAAAAGTAAGTGTGCTTCTTGTCATGGATATAATGGAGAGGGTGGAATTGGTCCTAAACTTATTGGTCATACTTATGAGAAAATTTCTACAATGCTTACTGCTTTCAAAAGTGGAGAGAAGAAAAATTATGTTATGTATGGATTGTTACAAAATTTAAGTGATGAAGATTTAGATACATTGGCAAAAGAGATTGCAGAGTTTGAAGAGAGAGCTAAAGCATTAGAAAAATAGGAAATTATCATGTTTATAGATAAATATAATTTAGGTCGAAAAGAGTTAGTTAAGACTCCACTTAGAAAGACATTTTTTATTAAAAATGCAGATGGTAAAATAAGACCAAGTTGGCGTTTTTGGAAGTGGTTTTCGGTGATCTCAATTCATCTCTTTTTCTTTTTATCATTTTTTCTTGATATTCAATTTCTTGAAGGAACTCTAAATGCTTCAAGGTTTTTAGGGTTTCATATGATTGACCCTTATACCTCGCTTGAAGTTTTTATGGTGCATCATGAGCTTGGTATCAATATGATTATTGGAACAGCAACAATTGTAATTGTTTATCTACTTATTGGTGGACGAACCTACTGTGGGTGGGTATGTCCTTATAGTATATTGGCTGATATTGCAGAGTGTTTACATCGTAAGTTAATTGATAAAAAAATAATTAATGTAAGACCCTATAGCAAACTATATAGTAATAAGATCAAATATGTTTTTTGGGCTCTTTTTCTGGTTTTGGCTGCTATTAGTGGATATATTATTTTTGAGAGTATTAGTGTTGTAGGAATTATGAGCCGTGCTATTGTATATGGTTGGAGTGTAGCTCTAATTTGGGTTCTTGTAGTATTTTTATTTGATGTATTTGTCTCTTCGAGGGCTTGGTGTACTTATATCTGCCCTGTTGGGACAACTTATGCTGCTCTTGGTTGGGCATCTGCTACAAAGATACAATGGAATGATAATTGTGATCACTGCATGGCATGTAGTGGTGTTTGTCCTGAACCACATATTTTGGAACTTACAAAAGCTAAATATGCTAAGGGAAGAGCTGAAAAAGGGATAAAAACAGAGCATGTGTTAAGTGGTGATTGTACTATGTGTGGAAGATGTATTGATGTATGTCACTCTGATG
This sequence comes from uncultured Campylobacterales bacterium, assembly GCA_964560425.1. Lineage (GTDB taxonomy): Bacteria > Campylobacterota > Campylobacteria > Campylobacterales > QNZT01 > CAZLLE01. The sequence continues at coordinate 40,204 of CAZLLE010000055.1, read as the reverse complement.
CACTTGGATATAATTTTAGGTTGACAGATTTACTATGATTGAAGTAAGAAATATAACAAAAAAGTTTCATAAAGATAAATCACTTGATGATGTGAGTATCTTTTTTGATAAAGGTGATAGAGTTGCTATTATGGGACCAAATGGTGCGGGTAAAACTACACTTGTAAGAGCAATTCTTGGATATTATCATGTAAATAGTGGGCAAATTAGGGTCAATGGTTTTGACCCTATTGTTGATAGGGTAGATGTTGTTCAAAATATAGGTTTTATTCCACAACTTCCGCCTCCAATTAAACTTAGTTGCAAAGAGTTAATTGAATATGTCTCAAAAAGTAGTAGGTGTACAGTATCATCTATTGTTGATAATGCACATAAAATGGGGCTTGATATTGAAAATCAGATGAGTAAATCTTTTTTTAAACTCTCTGGCGGAATGAAACAAAAACTTCTTATTGCAATTGCAGTCTCTAAAAATAGTGAAATTTTAATTTTTGATGAACCAACAGCAAATCTTGATCCAAAAGGAAGAGATAGTTTTTATAAGCTTTTGGAGAGTGTTAAAGAGGATAAAATTTTACTTTTTATTACTCACCGTTTGGATGAGATAGAACATCTAGTTAATCGTGTGGTTTATATGGATTTAGGGAAAGTAGTGAGTGATGAAAAACTATAAATCTCTACTTATTATTCTAACATTTTTCTCTTTTTTGGGTTGTGAAAAAAAAGTTGATTTAGGTGCTCATGATGTTCATTGGGACAGAGATATGTGCATTCGTTGTAAAATGGTTGTAAGTGAGAGACAATATGCCGCACAAACAACCAATCCAATTACAGGACGAACCTACTATTTTGATGATATTGGCTGTCTTGTTCTTTGGTTTGAAGAGGATGAAATAGAGTGGGCTGATAAAGCTGTTGTTTGGGTGATGGATGTCAAAACTGGTGAGTGGATAAATGCACGAGAAGCTAAATGGAGTACAGTAAGTATTACTCCAATGGCATTTGGTTTTTCAGCTTACAAAGCTGGAACTGAACCAAAGAATGAAGAGATTATAGATTATGATGAGATGGTAAAAAGGTCTATTGCTTTAGAGGCTAGAAAAAAAGGTATAGGTAAATGAATACATTGTGGTTAGTTGCAAGACTTGATATTAAAGAGTCTATTCGTGCAAAGTGGTTTTATATTTATAGTCTTGTTTTTGGTGGACTTATAGCACTATTTTTTCTTACAGGTGTTACTCAATCGGTTGTTATGGGCTTTTCAGGTCTTAGTCGGTTGCTTTTGGTATATATTCAAGTGACAATTGTAATTCTTCCAATATTTATTTTGATTACAACAGTAAGATCAATAGCAGGAGATAGAGAGAGTCATGTTTTGGAGTATATGCTTTCATTTCCCGTATCACTAAAAAGTTATTATTGGGGTAAATTATTGGGGCGTTTTGTAACAGTATTTTTTCCTGTATTTGTGGCAATGATTATTGGTGTGATCTGGGGAATAGTAAAAGGTGCAGCTGTGCCATGGGAGATGTTGATATTATATTCTGCACTTCTATTTGCTTTGACTTGGGTATTTTTGGGTATTGCTTTTTTTATCTCTACTCTAGTTAAATCTCAAGATATTGCTTTGGGTACGGCATTTTTTGTATGGATTCTTCTTTTGGCATTTATTGATATTGTACTTATTGGTGTTATGATGCAGAGTAATGTTGATGAACAGGTCATTATATTTAGTGCATTAGCAAATCCACTAGAAACATTTAGAATTGGTGCAATTTCGCTATTTGATCCAGAGCTTACAGTTATTGGACCGACTGCCTACTATATTTTGGATATTTTTGGTAAAAATATGTTTATGTTATTTTCTATTGTTTATCCTGTATTATTAGGAACGCTATTTTCTATTTTGGGATATAAATTATTTAAAAAGAGAGATCTATTATGATAAAACTAATTTTAGCAGTTTTAATGAGTATTTCATTTTCGATGGCTATCCATGCAGATGGAATTGTAGCTGATAAAAATGAGACAGACCTAATATGTGGTATGAAGCCATATAAATACCCTAGATGGATGAGTGAAATAGAGCTTATCAATGGTAAAAAACTTCATTTTGCATCTGTAAAATGTATGATGCTTTTTTATTATAAAAATGATAAATGGCATGATTTAGGACTTCAAAGACCAAAAGATAAAAGAAGTAAAGAGAATATTAAAGTACTTAGAGTTCAAGATTATGGTACTTTAAGAGTTATTGATGCCAAAAAAGCATTTTATGTTTATGGCTCTCGCCTTATGAGTCCAAAAGGTGATGATTTAGTTCCATTTCAATATGAAAAAGATGCTCAAAACTTCATGAAAGAGAATGGTGGTCATAAAGTTCTCACTTGGGAACATTTTAAACTAAATCTTTTTGATTTATTGAATTTATAAGGAGTTAAAATGTTAAAAGTTATATTGCCAATTGCCTTAGCGTTAGGAATGTTGTTCTTTTTCTATAATGCTTATCAAGAAGCAAAACCAGAGAGCAGAAATGCAAGAGTTTATACTGAGTTGAAAGAGTTTATACCTTATAGGCTAGAGAAAAGATTTACAGGTCTTAGCATCACAAGTACAAAAAATGATAAAGTTGAAAAACCACCATCAAGTCAAGTAATGCATAGATTTGATCAGTTAGAAAAACAGTGGGGCAAATCACATCTTAAATTAGAGGGAGATGATCTATCTATTTTAGATGACAATAATAAAACCCTAAAAACATTAATTTTACAAAATGAGTCTGAGAGAGGGTATATCAAAAACTTTTTTGGACTCTAATTTTTTCTTGTTCCAAATTTACAAACTTGGAACAAGTTTAAAGATCTTATAAATTATAAATATTATCCAATTTCATAGCACTCTGCTTGAGTAATTCAAATTCATCTTCTTCGCAGTTCATTAAAAGTTTCTTTTCAATTCCATTTTTCCCAAGGACACAGGGGATTGATAGGCAAACATCTTTTTTAATACATTTACATAGCTCTCCTATATTTGTAGATAGTGTAAAAATCTTTTTTTCATCCAATGCAATAGCTTTTATAATATTTGCAACACTTACTCCTATAGCTTGTCTTGTAGAAGCCTTTTTCTCTATTATACTGTATGCTCTATTTTTTACTTTTAGTGCTGTCTCCTTTTTGAACTCTTCCAAATTTTCTATATTGAAATCTTCTAATTTTAGAGGACCTATATGACAAGCAGACCATAAAGGAAATTCACTATCGCCATGTTCTCCTATAATATAGGCATGAATATTTTTTCTATTTATATTTAATTTTTCACCTATTGCCTCTTTAAGTCTTATACTATCAAGGACAGTTCCACTTCCAAAGATTTTAGATTTGTCTCTTTGAGAAATTTCTATAGCCAATCTTGTTAAAATATCTACAGGATTTGTTACAACTATTATGTATGCATCTAAGTTGACTTTATCAATATTTTCTATGATTTCTTTTGTTATTTTGAGGTTTTCTTCTAAAAGTTCAATTCTTGATTGTTCAGGTCTCTGTTTTGCTCCTACAGTTATAACTATAACATCACACTTTGTTAAATCATTATAGTTGTCTGTTGCAAAGAGTTCCATATCACTATTTAATAGAGGTATAGAATCATTTAAATCCCAAATTTCACCCAAAGCTTTATCTATATTGCGGTTAAAAATTGTAACTTTTTTACCAATTCCAAGATAAGCTAAAGCATCTGCTATTCCAATCCCTACATTTCCAGCTCCAATAATTCCTATATCCATTTTGATTCTCCTGATAATAATTAAGTACTAAGGCAACAATAACTTGATTATATTATGAAGTTATTATTGCCTTAGCAGTTATTTTAAAATCGGTTTTTCAGGCAAGTTACTTAATGGTTTGGTACATGAGGCTATACAAGAGTATAGCCTTTAAGTTTTTTAGTTAGTCTAATGAGAAGATGGATACTCTTGAATGGTTTTTGCATAGTCTGCACCAAGAACACCACAACCTTCAGTTACGCCCATGTTTTTGAGACCTTTATCAAAAGCCCAATAGTGGTTATAGCTTCCTTCAATTAAGATTTGAAATCCATCAAGTACATCTTGAGCATTTGCCTCTTGAGCTTTTAGGATCCACCTATCAAGATCATTTACATCAGTAACTTCTACCATACATCCAACTTCTAGAGCATCTTGTGTAGATTGAATACCTTTAGCATAAAGCATGTCATATAGTTCTTGAATAGAGGCTACATCATATTTACCCATAGGCATATCTTCAAATGCTATATCTTTGGTAGCAACAGGATTTTCAACATTTGTTGTATCTTCTGGATTAAGATTATATTTTCTAACTAAATCTTGAACAATTTCTACATGTTTTATTTCAGATCTAGTTGCTATATTTGTAAATTGTCTTATTTCATTACCATTTTCTAAGTGATAGTTATATAGATTCATATAAACATCATACGCCAACCTCTCTTCATTGCCCATGTAAGCTAAAGCATCTTTTACATCTTGTGTGAGTGTTGATGTCGGATATTGGCTAGCATCAAATGCCCCTGCATTAGAGTGTTGTGCATCTGTATGTCCCGTTCCTTGAGCATTTCCATTTCCATTTCCTTGCCCTTGATAAGAGGAGTTATTATTTCCATTACCATGTTCTTGAGCTAAACTTTGGCTATCTGGTTTATTTCCGCTTTTCCACTTTGCTATACTCTCTTGAAAGTGCTCTTCTGCTTTTTCCTCGTCAACATCAATATGCCCATCATAATCTTTATCGAGTATCTCTGCAAGATGAGAATCTACTTTTAAAATCGCACTATCGTCCTTTAGTTCTAAAATTGTTATCTCTTGAGAAATATTACTTAGAGCATCTATAATATCAGAAGAGATAGTAATCCCATTACTAGGGTTACTATCACTATCTAGTGCTTGTAATATTCTCAATAATTGAATTTTAAAATCTGCATCATTTTGTGCAATAGATTCAGGTGTTACTAATCCTTCTTGATCTGGTGTTGCTTCTCCAAGGGAAAGTTTACCAATTTTGAAGTTTACTTTTTCACCACTCTTATATTTAAATCTACCATATTCATCAGTGGTACCTTTATATCCTGATTCTGTTTGATACTCTAATCCTTTTACAGGTGCATCAATAAAATAACCTGTTTCAAGATTTTCAGATGTACTACTATTGTTTGATGAATCACTACTACCACACCCGACCAAAAGAGCTGAAGTTGCCAAAGATAACATTCCTAGTTTTATATAATTTCTCACTGTTTTTCTCCGTTAAAATTTTATTTATGCTGTAATTGTAGAGGATGATTGTTACTCTAATGTTACTTTGATTAAGGAGTTCACTTGGAATTTATAACTATTTTGGAAATTATATTATATAGTGTTATTTCAGCTTCTTTCAAATTTTTACCAAAAGTGATAACTCCCTCTTCATGTCCACTCATTACAAATTTTGAATTTTTTAGAGGATTGTTATTTTGATAAATTCTTTGCACCTCTTCTATCATTTGGGTAGAACCATAAGGTACATTTTGGGTTTTTTTGTAACTGTTTTTTAGCATAAAATTCCACATTGTTTTGGAATGAATATGTATAACTGCTCCTATATTTGGACTTAGGTTGTAGATTGTTCCATGAGTTAGGGCTTCACTACTTGGTTTTATTGCTCCACTTGATTTTAGAAAAAATTCTTTATCATTGTAATCTTCAATTAGTGAATAGTCTCTATTATCTAGTGATTTTAGATGACCTGTTTGTGTACCTGTGATGACAAAGCTATGTTGACTGATTCTTTGGCTAATATTTCCATATCCTATGCCCTCTTTTATACCTATTAGTTTAAGGGCATAGAGTCTCTCTCTTGTTTTCTCTATTTTTTTCCATAAGGATTTTTTTAGTGGGACTGATTTTGTAAAATCAAAGTTATATTTTATAATTCCATCAATCATAATATATCCCTATACATCTCTTCTATCTCTCTTTGGTCTGCTTTGCATAGACCTCTTTCACTTATTAATCCAGTTATTAGACGAGCAGGAGTCACATCAAAACCATAATTGATAGCTTGTGAAGTTGTAGGTACTATCTGAATCTCTTTGTAGTTTTGCCACTCATCAACCCCTCTAATAAACTTAACTTCTGCTTCATCTCTTATCTCTATAGGGATCTCTTTGATACCATCAACAATTTCAAAGTCAAAAGTAGAAGAGGGAAGAGCTACATAAAAGGGGATATTATTATCATTTGCTGCTAGGGCTTTGAGATAAGTTCCTATTTTGTTAGCTACATCACCACCTCTACTTACTCTATCAGCTCCAGTTATGCAAACATCTACCATTTCATGTTGCATTAGATGACCACCTGTATTATCTGCTATAACTGTATGTTTTATTTTTGCTTTTGATAACTCCCAAGCTGTAAGATTTGCTCCCTGATTTCTAGGTCGTGTCTCATCTACCCAGACATGAACATTAATACCTCTTCTTTTCAGTTCATAAATAGGAGCTAATGCTGTTCCATCATCTACTATTGCTAGCCAACCAGCATTGCAGTGAGTCAATATATTTATGGAATTTTTATTTTCGCTTTTCATTATCTCTTCAAAAATATCAGCACCGATATTTGCAATTTTTCTACTAGATTGGCAATCTTCATCACATATTTTTATTGCCTCTGCTTTTAGATCGGATATTATATTATTTGAATATCTAGCTATGTTCATCATCCTATCTACTGCCCACATTAGATTTACTGCTGTTGGTCTTGATTCTCTGATTAATTTTGCACTTTTTTCTAGTAATTCTAAATTTCCATCACTTTCACGAGCTGCCAAAAAAATACCAAATGCTGCTGTATTTCCTATTACTCCAGCTCCTCTTACTGTCATATTTTTTATAGCTTCTATACATTCAAGTGTATTTGTGATTATTACATTGGATTGATCAAATGGTAAAACCCTCTGATCAATTACAACCAAATTATCGTTATCATCTAGCCAAAGTGCTTTATACTTTCCGTTCATGCTACCCCTTTAATTGTGTTTATAAGTTCATCTATATCTTTTATATTCTCATAATTTTTTATTAGTTTTATTCCTACTTTTAGTGCTTTTAAACTTGCCTCTTCTCTTTTTTGAGCCTCTTTGATACCTCTGATCTCTTCTACTCCTGCTACTCCAAAAACTCTTCTTGCTATTTTACACCCTGCAAATCCGATACTCTCTTGAAACATATTGTGTAGAAAATCTTTTTTAAACTTTGTGAGAGTGTCGTCATCTATAAAGTTTGGAGTAATTAATGCACTCTCTTCTTGTCTATCCCAAAGTATTATAAATTTTGTCTCAAATTTTTCATATACTTCTCGTATTATTTGAAGTATCCAGTTTTGATACTCTATATTATCATTTAGGATAGAGTGAGATATATAAGAGTTTATAAGGTTTGCAATAAGTGCACCTATATCAAATCCAAATGGACCAAAAAATGCAAACTCTGGATCAATTATAAATGTCTCTTTTTGATTAATCATGATTGATCCTGTATGTAGATCACCATGAAGAAGTGCATCTGATTTTGTCATAAAGATATATTTTAGTTTGAGAATATTTTCTCTAAAATCCATTTGATCAAATAGATTATTTGCCTCTTTTTTTAAATTTTTATCAATCTCATTTGTCTCATTTTGCATATATGCAAATGTAAAAACAAAATCTTCAGTAAGTTTACAAAGCTCTCTGTTTGAGTTAAATTTATCCATTAATTTTCGTTTTTGATCACTCTTCAAATGTAAAGATGAGGTGAAAAAGAGAGTATTTGCTAAAAATGTAGATATATGTTCACTAAAGTTATTATAATATATTGAATTTATCAAACCTTTTCTCATAATGATATGTTTATCTAAAAATTGCATTACAACCACACTCATATCTTCATCTGCGTAATATATTTTTGGAGCCAATGAAGGGACTAATTTTTCATAACTTTGAAGAGCCCTTATCTCAAAACTCATTCTTTGGCGTGATAGTGGAAAACCCTCACCCACGCATCTAAGATATGGAACGGCTTGTTTTAGAATTAGTGCTTTTTGTTCATCTTTTTGACTCTTTATAATAAAGACAAAGTTTAGATTGCCGTCTCCTATCTCTTGAATTATTAAGTTTTCATCATTAAAAAAAGTTTTAATATTTGGAATACTTAGTAGGAAATTTTTGATATTTTGAAGTGTTAATATATGATAGTTCATCTATTCATCCTATTCATTTGAAGTCTGTAATTATACCAAGTGCTAATAAAATATTTTAGGAAAATACCGATCTACCTCTTATAATTACTAAGAGAAAAATATATTACATTAAAATTAGGTAAATAATGATTAGAGAACATATCACTGAGCAAGTTGCTATTTTTTTGAGTGTCTCTAAATGGATTATACTCTCCTCTATTGTTGGTGTTATGATTGGTGCCATTATGACACTTTTCTTAAAAATTTTACAAATAGCAGAAGAGGCTCAAAGCTCAATGTCATTTTCATACTACTATCTTTTGCCATTTGCACTGCTTATAACGGTTTGGGCAATACGAAATTTTTCACCAAATGCAGAAGGACATGGGACAGAAAAGGTTATAGAAGCGGTACATAAAGTAGATGGAAAAATAGATATATCGGTGATACCCATCAAAGTTTTTGCTACTGTTTTAACTATCTTTTCTGGTGGCTCTGTTGGTAAAGAGGGACCAGGTGCACAGATTGGAGCGGGTGCTGCTTCATGGCTTTCGGATCTTTTAAATTTTAATGCAAGGGATCGTAAAAAGCTCGTTATCTGTGGCATTAGTGCTGGTTTTGCATCAGTTTTTGGAACACCAATTGCGGGTGCTATTTTTGGTGTGGAAGTATTAATTATTGGGATAATTATGTATGATATATTATTACCCTCTTTTATTGCTGGTTTTGCTGCTTTTACTACAGCACAATTTTTGGGGATTGATTATACTTATTATGATTTACATTTTTATCAAAATCTTTCACTTGATTTTCCTCTTATTCTCAAAGTTGCTGGTGCAGGAATATTTTTTGGTTTTGTATCGGCTTTTATTATAATAAGTGTCACTTGGAGCCATAAAGCTATTAAAAAACTCCCTTTTCATCCATATGTGAAAGCATTTGTTGGTGGGGTAGTTATAGTTATTCTTACATTATTTTTAGGAGAACACTATATAGGTTTGGGCTTAGATACAATCAAAAATACATTAAGTTCAGACTCTACTCTATCTGAAGAGTTACCATGGTATGCTTTTTTACTTAAGACTCTTTTTACCTCTTTGACTTTAGGCAGTGGCGGTAGCGGTGGTATTATTACTCCTCTCTTTTATATTGGAGCTACAAGTGGGCATACTTTTGGTACTCTGTTTTCACCTGATCATATCTCTCTTTTTGCTGCACTTGGTTTTGTGAGTATATTGTCTGCTGCGACCAACGCTCCCATTGCTGCTACAATTATGGCTGTAGAACTTTTTGGTATAGAGATAGCTCACTATGCCGCTTTGAGTGCAATAATAAGTTTTTTGATATCTGGACATAGAAGTGTTTTTCCTTCTCAAATACTTGCTATGAAAAAATCGGAACTATTAACTGTAAAAATAGGCAATGAGATAGAGCATACAAAGGTAAATTTAAGGGATGAAGAGGCTATAAAAATTATTAAGTTACGCAAAAAGTTTGAGAAGAGGCGTAAAGAATTAATTGGACAACTATAGCTTGGATAGGATATTCCCTATCTTTGCAAATAGCAATAGCATTCTCTTTAATATCTCTCTCTGCCAAATTTTTTATATAGTTGTAATCTCTCTTTTTATTAAATTTCATATTTAAAACCTTATTGCTATTTAAATTAAATTATTAATTTTGATTATACATTTTTTTATAAAGTTTGATAAAGGCTATAAATTACTGCTTATAATTATTATAATTGACTATAATCAAGATAAATTTTATCTTGATTAGTTAAAATCCATGTAAAATTAGTTTTGAAAAGGAAGGAAATATGAAATTATTCATTATGGTTGCTCTACTTTTAGTAGTTAGTTTGGAGGCAAGTAAGGTTGCAGAGAATCAAACTTGTAAAGCGTGCCATCCAAAAATTTATAAAGAGTATACTACCTCTATGCACTCTAAGGCGTCTATATATAGAGATGTTGTACATAAAGCGATTTGGGATAAACATCCTCTAAAAAAGAAGGATAATTATAAGTGTGGTAAGTGTCATACTCCTTCAGATAAAGAGTTGGTCGCAAATAATGGTAAGTTAAAAGAGAACTATACACAAAAAAATGAACCAATATCTTGTCAACATTGTCATAAAATTGAGAGTATTGAAAAACATAAATTTGCTAATAAAAATGTTCTAACTTCTAAAGATAAGACATTTTTTTCAGCTGATAGTGAGAGAAAAGGGCAGAAAGTTGAATTTAAAGAGGAGAGTAGTTTTTTTGGACTCTTTACTAAAACAGTTGGTTCTCCTTATCATGATATAGACTACTCTAATGAGGGATATTATACAGGTGATGTTTGTATGGGATGTCATTCACATAAACAAAACTCAAAAGATTTTACTATATGTGATCTAGAGGTCAAAAAAGGTGATTCCAAAGATACATGTATCTCATGTCATATGCCAAAAGTTCAAGGTACAGTTGCAAATCAAAAAATGACAAAAACCCATAATTTTCATGGTGCAACAGCTATTGTCTCTAATCCAAGTAAACTTTCAAAGTATATTAAACTCTCTCTTGATAAAAACGATAAAGGTTTTAATATCTCACTTAAAAATATGGCAAATCATACTTTAGTACCACACCCTTTAAGACTTGCAAAACTTAAAGTATCTATTATAAGAGACTCTAAAACTATAGAGTTAAAAGATGAAATTTTTGTAAATGTTATAGGAACAGATGGTAAACCTTCATTTCCATGGTTAGCAGATGAGATTATAAAAGATAGTTCTATTAAAGCTTTTGAGACTAGAGTTGTCAAATATGATACTGCTTTAAAGAGTGGTGATGAGGTAGTAGTAGAGTTTGGATATCACATTGTAAACCCAAAAATAGCTAAAAAATTAAATATTACAGATGATATGATCAAAAAATTTACTTTGCTTAAAAAAGAGAAGTTTGGAATTTAATTTGATAGTAGTCAATGTAAAATTATTCAATTATTTGCTATAGTTATAGTAAAATTTTTAGGGGGAGGGAAATATATGGTAAATGATATTTTATCTATTATTCAAAAAAATTTTCCATTGACACAAAAACCGTTTTTGGAGATTGCAAAGCAGCTCGGCATTACTGAGGTGGAGGTGCTTGATATTCTCCAAAAAGAGAAAGATAATAAGATTATTAGGCAGACATCAGCTATTTTTGATACTAAAAGTCTTGGATTCAAATCTTCTTTGATAGCTTTTAAAGTAAAAAAAGAGGATATTGATAAAGCTGTAGAGGTTATTAATGCACATCCCGGTGTCTCTCATAATTATGAGAGAGATCATGATTTTAATATTTGGTTTACAATTGCAGTTGATCCAAAATCAAAACTTGGTTTAGAAAAAAGTGTAGAGATTTTGGCAAAAGAGACGAAGGCAGAAGATTTTATTATTTTACCAACTCTTAAAATGTTTAAAATCTCTGTAAAACTTAATACTACAGGTAAAGATGCCAAAAAAGAGAAGGTGAAAAAGAGAGTTAAAAAAGATATCACTCTTACCTCTCTTCATTATGATATTATTAAATTGGTTCAAGAAGATATAGATATTGTTAGTGAGCCTTTTAAAAATATTATTGATAAACTTAGTATAGATTATGATACCTTTTTTAGGGTACTTCAAGAGTTACAAGATGCTGGTGTAATGCGTCGTTTTGCTGCTATTTTAAATCATCGCAAAGCTGGATTTAATGCAAATGCTATGACTGTATGGGATGTTGATGAAGAGAAGGGTGAAGAGATAGGTAAAATTGCTGCAGAATTTAGTGCTGTTAGTCACTGTTATCTTAGACCAAAATATCCAAATTGGCCATATAATCTTTTTACTATGATTCATGGTAAAACTACAGAAGAGACAAATGGTATTATTGCAGATATTGCTAGTGAAATTGAGCATAAGGCAAAAAGACCATTATACTCAACTAGAGAATTTAAAAAAGTAAGACTTAAATATTTTACACCTGACTTTTTAGAATGGGAAGAAAAACACTTAAAGGATGCTTCATGAACTTTTTTGTATTAGAGGGTGGATATCTTGTTATAGCTCTTTTTTTCTTGGTGATTACAGCTATTGTAACAACGAGGTCATTTATGCCACAAAATAGTTTTAAAAAGATATTTCCTGCTGTTTTTATATTTTTTGTAATTGCAATTGGTGCTCACTATTATGTCACTACAGATCGTATGAATGATGTAAAAGAGGGATTTAAAAATGGTAAAATAATAATTTGTGAAAGTAGAGCAGTTAGAGGTGCATCTCGTACAGTCATGATTGAAAAGGGCAAAAATTGGGAGCTTAGTGAAGATTATCTTTTTACTTCTCCTGAGTATGTAAGAGGATTTCATGCGGCAAGATGTATAGTAGATATATTTAATAAAGAAGGAGTTATAGAATAATGAATAAAGAACAAATTGAAGTTACAGGGGCTACAGAGCCATTTTTTACTTATGAGGTAGATGGAATTACATATTATGAATTTGATTCAAGTCTTTGTACACCTCCTGGACCAATGGTAAATGCTATGAGTGGATTACAACTTATTGATTCTCCAAATAAAAAGCTTGTAATGATTAATATGAAAAAACCGATGGGATTACTTCCAAAAATTGAAAATGATTTTTCATGGGAAGTAGAAGATTTGGAAGATGGAAAAGTAAAATTGACTTTTTCTCTTAAACATGAGGGTGAAACATCAACGGATTTTGAATCTACAAGCTGTAAAGGTTAAGATGTGGTTGGGGGACTAAACTTTACCTTTGCCCCTCCATCAAGACTTGTTACCTCCTTTTTTATGGCAGGTGCATTTTTTTATCTTGTTGGGGCAATTGTATTTTGGGGTGTTGATTTTTTGGGTATTCACTATCTTGATCCAAAAGCTGTTGGATTTGTCCATATCTTTTTGTTGGGTTTTATGATGAGTGTGATTTTTGGTGCAATGTATCAATTGATATCAGTTATATTAGAGATTCCACTATATTCCAATGATCTAGCTTATGCACATTTAACTCTTTTTGTTGTTGGAATGTTACCATTTTTGAGTGCTTTTTTATCTCCAGATATATTTGAATTTTTAGGCTATGGATCACTGATTTTATATATATCTTTTTTGCTTTACATCATAAATATTTTTCTTTCACTTAAAAAAATAAAAAAACTAGAGATCAAGGCATATTTTATTATTGCTATACATATTATTCTTTTTATTGGTATAACTTATGGATTACTTACCTCTTTGGGACTGGTTCATAGTAATTTCTCTTTTGATACTGTAAATTTAGCTCATACCCATATTGTTTTAGTTCTATTTGGTTTTGCTGGTGGCTTGATGGCTATCATTGCTACAGTACTTTTACCAATGTTTATGCTTTCACACAATTTTAATAAAAAAGTAAGTAATTATATTCTTGCTGGAGTAATAGCTGTAGCTATTGCTACACTTTTGGGTCTATTTTTGGTAGCTCAAATTTTGATGCTTATTACTATTTTAATTTTTGTATATCAACTATATGATATCTTTAAAAAACGACTACGAAGACATCTTGATGTTTATGCACTTGATATGATTAGTAGTGGATCTTTTTTAATATTATCTGCATTTTTAATTCCATTTCTCCCTAGTGAAATGGTTATCAAACTTTTTATGATCTTTCTTCTTTTGGGTTTTGTTAGTTCATTCGTTGTTGGTCATATTTATAAAATTGTACCTTTTCTAGTTTGGAATGAAAAATTTGCACCTCTTGTAGGAAAACAGAAAGTTCCAATGCTTGCAGATATGGTTCATGATAGGGCTAGTTTTGTTGAATTTAGCTTGAAAATAGCAACAATACTATTTTTGAGTTTGGGTGTAATTAGTGGAAGTGATATCATAATCACAATAGGTAAAGTTTTATTTCTTATTAATGCTATATTAGTGGTAGGAAATGTAATATATATATTTAAGTATAAAGGATAAAAAATGGCTTTTAATGAACAAGATATCTATGATGCAATTAGTACAGTGATTGATCCAGAGGTTGGATTTAATCTTGTAGAGATGGGACTCATATATGGAGTTGAGATCAAAGATGATAACTCTGTAGTTGTAACTATGACACTATCTACCCCTTCATGCCCTCTTCATGAGATGCTTATGAATTGGACAAAAGATGCTGTAATGAAGGTTGAGGGAGTCAAGAGTGTAGAGGCTATTCTAACATTTGACCCACCTTGGAATCCAAGTATGGCAAATGATGATGTAAAGAAAAAATTGGGAGCATTATAATGAATTATCCTCCATTTTATGACAAGGTAGAGACAATTACACTTTATGACCCATTAGCCGAAGTTTTGGGTAGTTTCGAAAAGGGCGAAATAAGATTTAAATATATGCAGATTGTAAAATCAGCAGGACATAGTTGTCCAACAGTTGGTGGTGCATATCTTATGACCTTAAAGGCTCTAAAAGCCCTATATCCTGATACTTTACCCGTTCGTGGTAATATTAAAGTGGAGTTCAAAGAGTCATTGGAAGATGGTGTTGCTGGAGTAATTGGTAATGTTATCTCTAATATTACAGGTGCTACAGATAAGAGTGGATTTAAAGGTTTGGGTGGTAAATTTGCTAGGCACTCTTTAATGAACTTTGACTCTTCTATATCATCAAATGCAAGATTTACAAGAGTAGATACAAATCAAAGTGTAGATGTTTTTTATAATCCCTCTGTAGTTGGTGGTGATCCAAAAATGCAACCCCTAATGCAGAAGGTTATGCAACAAATAGCAACAGCACAAGAGAAAAAAGAGTTTGGTGTTTTATGGCAGTCAAGGGTTGAAGAGATCTTATGTAATTACTCCAATTATAACGGACTTATCGAAGTAAAAACGGTTTAAAGACCGTTTTTATCCTATTTTGTTTTACCTCTCTACTATTGAATATCTAAAATTTTCTTGACTAATATCAACAAGAATTATATTTTATGTCGATATAATTGTACTATTGCGAACTAGCGATAAATTGTACATAAGGAGGACAGATGTCAATTTCAAGAAGAGAGTTTTTGAAGACGACTGCTGCTGCGTCTGCGGCTGCTGCTGTTGGTATATCCATTCCACAAGATGCTGAGGCTGCGGCAAGTGCTACTCAAAAAGAGTGGAGATGGGATAAGGCTGCTTGTAGATTTTGTGGTACTGGGTGTGGTATCATGTTGGCTACTAAGGGGGGCAAAATTGTTGCTGTAAAAGGTGATCCGGCTGCTCCAGTAAATAGGGGTCTTAACTGTATTAAGGGTTACTTTAATGCTAAGATCATGTACGGTGAAGATAGACTTACTCAACCGCTTTTAAGAGTTGGAGCGGATGGAAAATTTGATAAACATGGAAAATTTGCACCAGTTAGCTGGAAAAGAGCTTTTGATGAGATGGAAGTTCACATCAAAAAAGCACTTAAGGCAAGTGGTCCAGAGGGTGTTGGTGTATTTGCTTCTGGGCAATATACGGTTATGGAAGGTTACGCTGCCCAAAAGATGATGAAAGGTGGATTTAGATCAAATGCGATCGATCCAAATGCTCGTCACTGTATGGCATCTGCGGTTGTTGGTGTTTATCAAACATATGGTATTGATGAGCCATCAGGTTGTTATGATGATATTGAGCTTACTGATACTGTTGTATCTTGGGGTTCAAATATGGCTGAGATGCACCCGATCCTATGGTCTCGTGTAACAGATAGAAAACTTTCTGATCCAGATCGTGTAAAAGTTGTAAATATCTCTACTTATACACATAGAACTTCTGATCTTGCTGATATTGAGATTATTTTCTCACCTTCAACTGATCTTGCTCTTTGGAACTATATTGCTAGAGAGATTGTATATAATCACCCAGAAGTAATTGACTGGGATTTCTTGAAGAAAAATATTGTTTTCTGTGCTAGCCCTGTAAATATGGGTTATGGTATGAGACGATCTAATGAGAAATCAATCAAAGATGGTAAATATACTGCTGCTGAGATGGAAACAATCTCTAAAGAGATGGTAAAAGTTATCTCTGAAAAAGAGGCTCCTGCACTTGCTCCTTATGGACATAAAGCTGGAGATAAAATGGTAAATAAACCAGCAGGTTTAAAACACTGGCATATCTCTTTTGAAGAGTACAAAAAAGCTTTAGCACCTTATACATTAGATTATGTAGCAAAAATTGCTAAAGGTGATCCAAATGAGTCTATTGAGAGTTTCAAGAAAAAACTACAAGCTTTAGCTGCTCTATATATAGAAAAAGGTAGAAAAGTAGTATCTTTCTGGACAATGGGTATGAATCAACATACTCGTGGTACTTGGGTAAATACTCTTTCATACAATGTTCACTTTATGCTAAATAAACAAGCATTACCAGGAAATGGTGCATTCTCACTGACTGGTCAACCTTCAGCTTGTGGTACAGCTAGAGAGGTAGGAACATTCTGTCATAGACTTCCTGCTGATATGATGGTTAAAAATCCTAAACATAGAAAAATAACTGAAAATAAATGGCAGATTCCAGAGGGAACTCTAAATCCAGTTGGAAATCAACATATCATGAAAATCCATAGAGATATTGAAGATGGTGTTGTTAAATTTGCTTGGGTAAATGTATGTAATGCTTATCAAGATTCTGCTAGTGCAAATCACTGGATCAAAGCAGCAAGAGAGATGGATAACTTCATCGTAACTTCTGATGGATATCCAGGTATTAGTGCAAAAGTTTCTGATCTTATTCTCCCTTCAGCAATGATTTATGAGAAATGGGGTGCTTATGGAAATGCAGAGAGAAGAACTCAGCATTGGAGACAACAAGTACTTCCTGTAGGTGATGCTATGAGTGATACTTGGCAATGGGTTGAGCTTTCAAAAAGATTTACAGTTAAAGATCTTTGGGGTTCATGGCCACTAAGAGGTAAAAATAAAGATGGATCTCCTAAAAAACTTCCAGATGTAATTGCTAAAGCAAAAGCGATGGGTTATAATGAAAATACAACTATGTATGATATCCTTTTTGCAAATGATAGAGCAAAATCATATAAAGTAAATACTTCTGCATTTCCTCAACAAGGTTATGATAACTCTGAAGTACTTGGTGATAGCAGAAATGTTAAAGGTAGTGATGGTAAAGTCTTTAAAGGTTATGGTTTCATGATTCATGAGTACCTATTTGAAGAGTATGCTAGCTTTGGTAGAGGACATGGACATGATCTTGCTCCTTTTGAAGTTTATCATAAAGTTAGAGGACTTAAATGGCCAGTTGTTGATGGTAAAGAGACACAATGGAGATTTAATGTAAAATATGATCCATATGCTGCTAAAGCTGTTAAAAAATCAGGTAATGGTAGTACTCATGCGTTCTATGGTCCACTAGCTAAAAACCTTCTACAAGGTAGTTTAACTGGTCCTGATAAATCATTAGGTAAAAAAGCACTTAAAGATAAAGCGAAAATTTTTGCTAGACCTTATATGGATCCTCCAGAGATGCCAGATAGTAAATATCCAATTTGGTTATGTACTGGTCGTGTTCTTGAGCATTGGCATAGTGGTACTATGACTATGAGAGTTCCTGAGCTGTATCGTGCGGTTCCTGAAGCTTTATGTTATATGCATCCAAATAATGCTAAAAAATTGGGTCTTAAACAAGGTCAATTGGCATGGGTTGAGAGTAGAAGAGGTAAAGTAAAAGCTAGAGTTGAGACTAGAGGTAGAAATAGAACACCAGAAGGTCTTGTATTTGTTCCATGGTTTGATGAAAAAGTATTTATCAATAAAGTTTGTCTTGATGCGACATGTCCAATGTCAAAACAGACAGATTATAAAAAGTGTGCTGTAAAAATTTACAAAGCTTAATAGTATTAACAGTGTGAGAGCTTAAGCTCTCACATAAAGAATAAATTAGATTGAAGGAAGGATTGTTTTGAGCAATCACGAATCGAAAGTTAAAAAGTCAAAAAAAGTACAAATAAGTGAGAGAAGAAGATTTATCTCTTTGATGGCACAAAGTGTCGGAATCACTGCTTTGGGTGGACTCGTTTGGACTGGATATGTAGAAGAAGCAAAAGCTGCTCCACTTATTCTAAGACCTCCTGGGGCTGTACCTGAAGATGACTTTTTAAAAATGTGTATCAAGTGTGGACAGTGTGCTGAAGCCTGTAAAAACAGAGATTCAAATCCTGATCGGACACACCAAAAGTCAACACTACAGATGGCACGCCCAGGAGATAGTTTACCAGTTGGTACACCATTTTTTACGCCAAGAGATATCCCTTGCTACATGTGTACAGATATTCCATGTGTGCCTGTATGTCCTACAGGTGCTTTGGATGAAGGATTAGTCTCTTTTATAAAAGATGATGGTTCTAACGAAAGAGAACTTGATATTAATAAAGCAAAAATGGGACTTGCAGTTGTAGATGAAGAGTCTTGTGTAGCATTTTGGGGTATTCAATGTGATGCTTGTCATAGAGCTTGTCCTCTTTTGGATGAAGCGATTACTTTAGAGTATCGTAGAAATGCAAGAACGGGCAAACATGCTTACCTTACTCCTGTAGTTCATAGTGATGTATGTACGGGATGTGGTTTGTGTGAATATGCTTGTATTACAAAGAAACCAGCAATTTATGTGTTGCCAAATAAAGTAGCACAAGGTGAAGTAGGTGATCATTACATCAAAGGATGGGATGAAAAAGATGAGAAGAGACTAGAAGGTGTTTCAACTGATACAACTACGCACGATGAGAGAAGTAGTAAAAAACCTGCTGATTATCTAAATGAAGGAATCTCTTATGAGTAAATATAGATTTCTGATTGCAAGACGATCTGTTCAGATTTTAATACTATTTTTGTATTTTGGTGCAAATGCGTATGGTTGGAAAATGCTTTCTGGAACGCTGAGCTCATCTACCTTTATGGGGTTTATGCCACTATCTGATCCTTTTGCTGTTCTTCAAATGTTTAGTGCTGGTGCAGTTTTGGGTGCTGATGTATTAGTCGGAGCACTCTTAATTGTTCTTTTTTATGGAGTTATTGGAGGAAGAGCATTTTGTAGTTGGGTTTGTCCTATTAATATGGTGACAGATCTTGCAAATTGGTTGAGAAGAAAGTTGTATCTTGACAAGATAGAGAGAAAAGTTTGGGTAAGTAGAAATGTAAGATATTGGGTATTAGGATTGACACTAATTGTCTCTTTTATTACTGGTGTTGCTGCATTTGAATTTATTTCACCTATTACTATTCTAAACCGTGGTGTTGTGTTTGGAATGGGTATGAGTATGGCTATTGTCATTGTCATCTTCTTTCTTGATCTATTTGTTATGAAAAATGCTTGGTGTGGACATATTTGTCCTCTTGGTGGATTTTATAGTTTGGTAGGTAAATATGCTCCTTTGAGTGTATTGCATAATCAACCAAATTGTACACTTTGTATGAAGTGTAAAGATGTCTGTCCTGAGAGTCAGGTTTTACACATGATTGGTAAAAAAAGTATAAAAGTATTAGATGCTGAGTGTACGAATTGTGGGCGATGTATTGAAGTATGTGATGATGATGCACTTGGATTCAGTATTATAAATATAAAAGATAAAAATAAAGGAGAGTAACAATGAAATTAAAAAAATCATGGGTTAGCTTACTATCATTGGCAGCGATTGTTGTTGTTGGTTGTGCTTCAAGTGCAGGAACAGTGAGCGAAGAGTCACTAGGTCTTAGAAAGACAAATCTTTATACAGAAGCAGCAGAGACAGCTGGTGAAGCTACCAAATATGGTACAGCAGCAGCAGGGACATCAAAGAAATTTGATAGAGCATTTGAGAATGCACCACCAATGATTCCTCATGATGTAGAAGGAATGCTTCCAATTAAAGTTGGAAACAATGCATGTCTTGGATGTCATATGCCAGAGATTGCACCAAGTGTGAAAGCTACACCAATTCCACCTTCTCACTTTACAAATTATAGACCAGATACAAAAATGAGTGGTAATAATGTTGTAAAAGAGGGTAAAGTTGTTGGTAAAGATCTAGGAAATACTAGTGATATTAAACTTGCAAAAGTAAAAAAACTTAATCACCTTTATAATGGTAGATTTAACTGTTCGCAATGTCATGCTCCTCAATCTACACAAGAACCACTTGTAAAAAATACATTTACACCAGAATTTACAACAAAAGATGGTAGTAGCAAATCAAATCTCATTGATGTTATCAATGAAGGTGTTCAATAAATGGATCACCAAAGGAGAGGATTTTTTAAATCCTTCTCCACCCCTTTTATCGGGAATGAAGAGGAATTATTTGATCCAATTAGACTACCTTATAATAAAGATAAGTCTCTTTTCCAGAAAGAGTGTGTGGTATGTGAAGATAAGCCATGTATCGCTGTTTGTGATGAAGAGATTATTAAAGTATTAGATGATGGTAGCGTCTACTTAGACTTTTCTAAGAGAGGTTGTACCTATTGTGATGAATGTGCCAAAAAATGTGAAAGAGGTGTACTTGTATTAGAAGAAGAGCCTATACGAATAAGTGCAGGTATTACATTAGATATGGCAAAGTGTGTTGCTTGGCAAAATGTAATCTGCTCTTCATGCTCTGATGTATGTTATGATAGAGCTATTAAATTTTTGGGTATGTTTAGACCTGAAATAAATTATGATAATTGTACAAATTGTGGATTTTGTATAGGTGTTTGTCCATCTCTTGCAATCTCTGCGATATCTATAAGAGAGGAGTCTTCATGATGAAATTATTTCTGTTTTCTATTTTGTTTATTAATATTTTGATGGCTAGTAGTGTTACACCCCAAAAAGAGATAGAGATGGGTGGCAGTGTCATGGATATGAAAATTGTTGATGATATGTTATATGTTGGTACCGATGAGGGTACATTAGAGGTATATGATCTCAAGGCTGAAAAAATAGTAGAAACAGTTCAACTTAAAAAAATTCATGATTTTATGGGTGATTTGATGAATCCAAAAGTATATTCGGTTGATATTGTTGGGAATAAAAAACTTTTACTTTCAGAAGGAGAAGAGGGTGCAAGAGAACTCTATATCAATGAAAATAATGTAACAACCAAAATAATTTCCAAAAAAGATAAACTTACTATGCAAAAGGCTAAGTTTATTGATGAGCGATATATATTCTTGGGACTTTTGAGTAATGAAGTAGTATTGTATGATCTAAAAGAGAAAAAATCTCTCTATATCAATCAATTGAGTCAGTCAAAATTTTCAGATTTTGCACTCAACGAAGATAAAACAGAGGCTATAGTTTGTTGTGAATCAGGTATCAATTATCTTGTAGATGTAAAAAGTGGAAAAACTATTAAGGTGGTTGAAGGTGGAAATAAAGATAATGTTTTTAAAGTAGATTTTAAAAACTCTAAAGTTTCAGCAGCTGGTCAAGATCGGATTGGTGCTGTATATGATTTGAAAAATGGTGGTATTAAAACCTTTAATGCTCCATTTTTGATCTATGCGACAGGGCTAAGTGCTGATGCTTCACTAGTTGCATTTGCTTTTGGTATGGATAATGAAATAGCTATCTTTAATTTGAATACAAATTCAAAAGTTTATGATCTAAAAGGTCAGAAAAGTACATTAAATAGTATTATTTTCTATGATAAAGATACACTATATTCTGGAAGTGATGATAAATATATAATGAAATGGAGTTTAAAATGAATATATCAAGTATTGTAGTACAGGTTTTGCCTAAATATGTGGACGAAGTGTTGGAAGTTTTACAAAATGCAGAGTTTTGTGATTATCATTTTCATGACAAAGATCTTGGAAAAATTATTGTAACAGTTGAGGGTGAAAGTGTAGATGATGAGATTAGAAATCTTAAAATTGTACAAAGTGTTCAACATGTAATTGCAGCTGATATGATGATGAGTTATAGTGAAGATGAGCTAGATGCTGAGATCAAAAAGTTAGAAGATGCTGATCCTGTTCCTCCTATGTTAAATGATGATACACTTCGAGCTGAAGATATTGTCTATAATGGTGATTTGAAAAAGAAAATGTTTTAGGAGCTAAAAATGGATACTTAATTTGATATGTTTATAGAGATACAAGTCCATGAAAATGAACTAATTATTTCAAGAACTGATCTTAATGGTGTTATTACTTATGTAAATGATACTTTTGCAGATATTTCTGGATATGAAGCAGATGAGTTAGTAGGTAAAGCACATAATATTGTTCGTCATCCTGATATGCCTTCATCTGTGTTTTCTGATTTGTGGCAGACTATCAAAGATGGTAAAACATGGGATGGATATGTCAAAAATTTGAGAAAAGATGGTGGCTATTATTGGGTATTTGCTGAGATATCTGGTGTCTACAAAAATGGTGAATTAGTAGAGTTTAAATCTATGCGTTCACCTGTTGAGAGAGATATGAAAATAGAGATGCAGGGTGTTTATGATGATTTGCGAAGAGATCAAGGTGAGCTACAAAGAGTGGTAGTTTATCTATCTGCTGATCAAATACAAAAAGTAGAAGAGGCTATTAGTTAGCCTCTTTAAAGATTCTTTCTCTAATTTTAACTCTCTTTTTAATCGGTATATGTTTATAGCTTTGTTGTGTCTGTTTTGATACCTTTTCAAAAGCATTAAAATATGAACTTTTGATCTTCTCTCTTAACTCTCTTTTTTGTTTATCAATAGAAGCAATTATATTTTTTTTGAACTCTTCTCTATGTAGATACTCATCACCAGCAATAATTGCAGCATCAGTTCCAAACCATGCTATTGTAGCTGCAATAGGGGAGCATATCCACACAAGAGGACCACAAAGTGTACCAGCAGCCGCACCGCTACTAGCCGCACCTGCTTTGGCTCCTATTTTGATTGCACCTTTTGCCATAAGTTTACTAGCAGCTTTTGCTGCCAATTTGGCACTAATGACATTGACTATTTTTGCACCAATACTAGCTACTAAGACTATTCCTAGTTTGCTTTGTTGGATTATAATATTTTGTTGAATATCATTTTGTAGTTTTCCCAATGCCTTAAAATTGAGTGATTGATCTACCCCTTTTGTTGCATGAATATCTATATTTTTGAGATGATTTTCTACTCTTGTTTTATACTCTTTGTGAATATTTTGTATAGCATAGTCTATATTTGTCTGAAAATCTGAACCAAAAAGTCTCTTTTGAATAGTCTTCTCTATCTCTCCTGTAGCAGCAGCTCCAAGTTCACTATATTCTCCAATAACAGAGTAGTGAAAATCCAAAAAACTATCAATATTTGCATAAACATCCTCAAATGGTTTCTCTATTTGATTATCAATACCACCATATAATCCTCTAAGTTCTACATTTAGATTTTGATTAATTAGTGCTAATGTCTGATTATTTTCTAAATTTTTACTGATTCTATCATCTGGCAAAATCTTTTCTACATCTTTTATAATCTCTTTGAGCATCTTTTGCGATATTGGATCATCCTCTTCTATTGGTTGATTGTCCAATTTGATTCTATTTTGAAATGCAAGTACCTGCAATACTAGAAAAGCAACAAAGAAAAGAGCAATAGTTGCCCAAAATATCTTTTCAAATGTAGACATAGATATCTTATCAATCCATTTCATTATGATTGTCTCCTTTGAAATAGTTTATCCAATAAATATATGATTTGAGCCATAAATCTATTGATTCCTAATAGTGCCAAACTATTTATAAATAAAAATCCTAACCAAATTCCAAGTTGGGCTAGTTGATTGTTGATTCCATTACTACTTTGTGTAACAATCCACCAAAAAAGACTATCAATCTCTATCTTTAATTTGAGAATATAATTGACTATACTACAACCCGAAGAGATAGAGTTTGAAGCGACCAAAATTGTCTCTTGTAGGCTACTTTGTAGATATGTTGGTTCATAACCATTTATAGATATATAGATAAAAACTCCAATCAAAAATATAGCACCTATATTGATAGCCCACTCTCTAGCTAGAATTGATCGATAACTATCTCTAATAGTATTTTTAAATATAAAGTAAAAATATTTATATAAAAATATAATCAAAATAGTATGTATCAATAGATAAAGCCATAATTTTTGCGGATACTCAATCACTCCAGATAGAGCAGAAATACTCATCATAATAGATACAACAACATAAAATATACTTACAGCAATTTTGGAAGATAGCAGTTTAGCAAAAAGAGAGTTTGCCTTGAAATAACAGCTCTTGAAACATAATCTCTCCTTCATCTTTAGTTCAATAAAACTATGACTAATAATCAAAAGTAGCATAAGCGGAAAAACAAGCATATAACAGTTGTAATCATAGGTACTCTTCCAACTAAATAGAATTAGAAAAATAGTCAAAATAGAAGCAAATAGTAATTTGAAATAAGTTATCATTTTTTTACTTTTTATTTATATTATATCATTCAAATACTTTTTTTGAAAGTTTGGAAGGTTTTTGCTTAAAATATAAATTTATAGTTGTTTACTTTATTAAAAATACTTTAAAAAAATGAGTATAAAAGTGTTACTTTTATACTCATTGTC
Source organism: uncultured Campylobacterales bacterium (assembly GCA_964560425.1). Classification (GTDB taxonomy): domain Bacteria; phylum Campylobacterota; class Campylobacteria; order Campylobacterales; family QNZT01; genus CAZLLE01. Next base: position 15,388 of record CAZLLE010000055.1, on the reverse strand, counting down.
TAAAATACTTTAAAAAATATCAATATTTTTTATTAAAAATTAAAATTAAATATATTAAATCAAAAAAAATATAAATATAACTATTTATTGCTATATAAAATAGTTTTTTTTAATAAATAGATTGCTTAAGTTTTCATTAATAATTAAATTATTAAACTTACTCCATATTGTATAAGGAGTGTGTAGAATGAGCTTTAATTTGTCCAAAAATATTAAATTATTATTGGTAATATTTATAGGTATGTTTATGTTGTTGGGGAGTGGAGAATTAGAAAATCCACCAATTGATTCTGGTGCGGGTAAAAGTACGCATACTGTAGGTGATGGAGCTGATCAAGATAAAGGGAACTCTGGGGGTAATGGATCTAGTAAAGATGAGGGAGACTCTGGAGATGATGGAGCTGATCAAGATCAAAGTACTTCTTCAAGATATTTTCCCTCAAAATTTTTTATATCTGCTACAAAAGCTTATGAAATAGCAAAAAGAGAAGGAGTTGATCTTCACTCTTATAGTTATGGGCATAAAATTTACAAAGATTTTATTCCTAATGAAGTGACTACATGGAAAGAGGTGGTAAAAAGATCAAATAGTGAAAAAGATTTTATTATTGTTATAGCCTATGGTAATTGGGGTAATATTATGGGAAGTAGGAAAGATATTCTTGATCAGATGCAAGATCCGAAAAAAATATATAAATATTTTAGTGAATTTAAAAAAGCAATGAAAAAGCTATCTGAAGCAAAAGGAACTATCCTTGTTGGATTTGAACCAGATCCTATGGCATATTTTATGGGACTTATTCGAAGGAGTTATCAAAATGATCCAAATAATTTACCTGTTATGATTCGTGAATCTGGTTTTGCTGATGCATTAGAGCTTGATCCTCCTCAAAATTTTGCAGGTTTTTGGCAAGTTATAGATCATATTAGAGAAAAGTATGCACCAAATGTAATGTTGGCTCCTACTATCAAGACATGGGGAATTGGAATAGATCCAAAAGCTGAACCTGTTGGTGGTTGGACTGAAAATGTTGAAGGCTTGAAAAAGATTATTGAGTATCATCAAAATTATGGTGTAAATTGGGATGCACTTGCTTTTAATTATAACCCCGGAAAAGTACATGATGATGATAGTTTCAAGAAAATAGCAAGATTTATATCTACTATTGCAAATGGTATGCATACTAGTAAATCAGGAATTAGAGTAAGACCATATATTTGGAAAACAAAAATTACTTCAGAACACTACAATGGTACTCCTGAAAAAGATTGGAAATATGATGATATATCTTTTGAAATGAGAAATATCCAATTTTTAGCTGACTTAGGTTTTGCAGGGCTTAATTTAGGATATGGAAATGAGATATCAAAACCAAATAAATTACCACCTTTAGTAGCTTGTTGGTTAAAAGAGTATTTCGATGGTATAGAAGGTACATGCGAACCTCATGCAACTGTAGGAGTCGTCAATGTTTTTGAGTAAAACTTAATACACTATCTACTCTAAGCGGTGGTTAATAGCATTTAAATTTGTAATTCTTAAAGGAGATTGGTAAGTACTAGGCAATAATAATAACTTCATAATATAATAAAGTTATTATGAACTTAGTACTTATTATTAAGAGAAAAAGCTCTAAAATTGAGAAATCAAATAATAGAAGGAACCAATAAATGCCATTTTCCTCGCTTGGAATCTCTCCCCAAATTAACAAATCTCTAAAAGAGAATAATTTTGTAAAACCAACTCCTATTCAATCAAAAGTAATTCCTCTTGTTTTAAAATATAAAGATATTATGGCGAAAGCTCAAACAGGTAGTGGTAAAAGTGCTAGTTTTGTTTTGCCTATTTTGGAGATTTTACATCAAAATCCTAGAGAAGGGAAGCCAAAAATTAGGGTTTTGGTTTTGACTCCGACAAGAGAGCTTACTACTCAGGTGGCTAATGCTTTTTCTATTTTTGGTAAGTTTTTACCTACTCCTCTCAAAGTTGTGAGTGTTATTGGCGGTGAGAGTATTGGTGATCAGCTCTATAATATACAACAAGGTTGTGATATTGTGGTGGCTACTTCTGGGCGGTTGTTGGATATTTTTAGCAAAAAGCAGATGAATCTATCTAAGCTTGAATTTTTTGTTTTGGATGAGGCAGATAAGATGCTTGATTTAGGATTTGCTAGTGAGCTTGATCTAATATTGGAGGAGTTGCCACAAAAGCGTCAAAATCTTCTCTTTTCGGCTACCTATCCTCCCAAAATGTTAGAGATTGCTTCTCGTATTACTTCTGATCCTGTTGAGGTGAAGATTGAAGATGAAGAGGTGAGTGTTGAATCAATAGATCAAAGAGTAATTGAGGTCAATCGTGAAAATCGCTCTCCACTACTTAGGCATTTATTGAATAGTTATAAATGGGATTTGGTTTTGGTATTTATGGCAAATAAGAGAGCTACAGATAATATTGCTGCAAAATTTAGAAAACATGGTTATAAGGCTGAATCTTTTCATGGTGATCTTGAACAAGAAGATAGAAGTTATACATTGAGGGAGTTTAAAAATAGAAAAATTCGTATTCTATTTGCTACTGATCTTGCAACAAGAGGATTAGATATAGATAATATCTCATGTGTTATCAATTTTGATCTTCCTCGCTCACCAACAGAATATATTCATAGAATAGGGCGTACGGGTAGAGCAGGAAAAGAGGGAATTGCTATATCTTTTATTGACCATGAAGATCAAGAGCACTTCAAACTTATTGAAAAGCGTTCTAATATCAAACTCAAAAGGGAACAGATTAAGGGATATGAATTAATTGGTGATGCTCCTATAAAACAGAAGGGTAAAGCACCGATAAAAGGCAAGAGAAAAAGTAAAAAAGATAAATTGAGGGAGAAGTTGGAGAGATCTGATAAGTGATTTTTTAGATAATTAGGTATAATTTTGTATACTTAAATATAAAGGAATTATCATGAAAGTTTTATTAATAAAAGATGTAAAAAGTTTAGGAAAAACTGGTGAGATCAAAGATGTAAAAGAGGGATATGGTCGAAATTTTTTGATTGGTAAAGGTTTTGCCAAACATGCTACTGATGAGGTGATTGAGCAGTGGAAACAAGATCAAGCTGATATGAAAAAGAGAGAAGAGGAAGAGATTGCTCATCTTAGAGAGATTGAGAAAAAGCTTGGTAAAATTAAAGTAGTCATGAGTAAAAAAATAGGTGCTAATGGTCATCTATATGGAGCAATTACCAAAGATGATATTGCTCATGCTTTGATGGATCAACATGGCATTGAGATTGATAAAAAGAGTGTAGAGTTGGAAAAAAATGCGATCAAAGCTATGGGGGATTTTGATATTAGTATCAAATTGGGTCATGGTATTCATGCCAAGATGTCGTTAGAAGTTGTAGGAGAGTAGATGTTTCATGCAACAACCATTCTTGCTTGTAAGGGTGAGAAAAAAGCAGTCATCGGGGGAGATGGTCAAGTCACTTTTGGAAATGCAATATTAAAAAGCAATGCTACAAAAATTCGCAAACTTTATAATGGGAAAGTATTAGCAGGTTTTGCTGGTAGTACGGCTGATGCTTTTAATCTTTTTGATATGTTTGAGGGGATTTTGGAGGATAAAAAGGGTGATCTTCTAAAATCTGTGATAGAGTTTTCAAAAGCTTGGAGAAAAGATAAATATATGAGACAGCTTGAAGCGATGATGATTGTTATTAATACGGATCATATTTTTATTTTGAGTGGAAATGGTGATGTTGTAGAGCCTGAAGATGGACGCATTGCAGCTATTGGAAGTGGTGGTAATTTTGCTGTTTCTGCTGCTAGAGCATTGGATAGGTATTCTGATTTGGATGAGGAGAAGCTTGTAAAAGAGAGTCTACTAATAGCTTCAGAACTTTGTATTTATACAAGTGATAAGATTAAAACATATGTGTTAGAGGATAAAAAATAGATGGATTTAACTCCTAAAGAGACAGTTGCTTATTTAGATGAGTATATTATTGGTCAACTTGATGCCAAAAAGGCTATTGCTGTTGCCCTTAGAAATCGTTATAGAAGAATGCAGTTAGATGAGACAATGCAAGATGAGATTATGCCAAAAAATATTCTCATGATTGGTTCAACTGGTGTAGGAAAAACAGAGATTGCAAGACGACTTGCAAAGATGATGAATCTGCCTTTTGTAAAAGTAGAAGCTAGTAAATATACAGAGGTTGGTTTTGTTGGTAGAGATGTAGAATCAATGGTTCGTGATCTGGTTCTTTCTTCAATTAATCTAGTCAAAAATGAGCATAAAGAGAGAAATCAGAGTGCTATTAGTGATTATGTAGAGAAAAAAATTATTGAAAAACTTCTTCCGCCTCTTCCTAGTGGTGCAAGTGAGCAAAAGCAAGAAGATTATAAACGAAGCTTTGCACGAATGAAGAGTAAGCTTGAAGCTGGAGATTTGGATAATCTTGAAATTGAGATTGAGATTCCTCAAGGTTTGGGTGAGATGGGTGATTCTAATATGCCACCTGAGATGATAAAGGTTCAAGAATCTTTTATGAAGATTTTGAGTTCAAAAAGTGAGCCTATCAAAAAAGAGGTAAGTGTCAAAGATGCCAAAAAATTACTTCGTAGTGAAGCTAGTGAAAAACTTTTGGATTTTGAAAGCGTCAAAAGTGAAGCTTTAAGTCGAGCTGAAAATGGTGGTATTATTTTTGTTGATGAGATTGATAAAATTGCCGTAAGTGCAAAAAGTCAAAGCCGTCAAGATCCAAGTAAAGAGGGAGTTCAAAGAGATTTACTTCCTATTGTAGAGGGGAGTGATGTAAGTACAAAATATGGAACAATCAAAACAAACCATATTCTTTTTATCTCCGCAGGAGCGTTTCATCTGAGTAAACCTAGTGATCTTATTCCTGAATTGCAAGGTCGTTTTCCTCTTAGGGTAGAGCTTAGTTCACTAGATGAAGAGACACTTTACAAAATTTTGACTCAACCAAAAAACTCTCTTCTTCGTCAATATGAGGCACTTCTTGGTACAGAGGGTGTGGAGCTAGTATTTGAAGATGATGCGATAAGAGCATTAGCCAAAATTTCACAACTTGCCAATGAAAAAGCTGAAGATATTGGAGCTAGAAGATTGCATACTGTGTTGGAGCGAGTATTAGAAGAGATTAGTTTTTCTGCTGATGAACATAGTGGTGAAAAAATTACCATCACAAAAGATTTGGTGCATGAGAAGCTAGATGAAGTTGCCAATGATGAAGATGTTTCAAGGTATATTTTATAATGAGTCAAGATACAAAAGCTGGTTTTATTGCGGTAGTCGGTCGTCCAAATGCTGGAAAAAGTTCATTTTTAAATTGGCTAATAGATGAAAAAATCACAATGGTTTCCCACAAAGCCAATGCAACAAGAAAACGATCAAATGTAATTGCCATGTATGAAAATACACAGCTTATTTTTGTTGATACCCCCGGTATTCATGAACAAGAGAGACTACTTAATCAGTTTATGCTAGAAGAGGCACTAAAGGCAATGGGAGATGCAGATTTGATTGTATTTCTATCTCCTGTGACTGATGATCTCAAAGAGTATGAAAAGTTTTTGAAACTAAATACAAAAAATATTCCACACATTGTTCTCTTGACAAAAGTAGATCAAGTCAAAAAAGATAGAGTTTTTTCAAGACTCAATGAATTTGTAAAACATCAAGATAAATTTTTGGAGTTGATTCCCACCTCAATCAAAAAGGGTAGTGATCAAACTATGATTTTAAAAACCCTATCAAAACATCTACCACAAAGCCCTTTCTTTTATGATCCAGAGATTTTGACAACTCAAAGAATGAAAGATATATATAAAGAGTTTATACGAGAGGCAATATTTGAGAATACTTCAAATGAGGTTCCCTACTTTTCAGATGTAGTAATAGAAAAAGTGGAAGAGTTAGAAGATATTGAAAAAGTATATGCCCAAATTATTGTAGATAAAAAGAGTCAAAAAGGGATTATTATAGGTCATGAAGGTAAAACCTTAAGGCGAATAGGACAAGATTCAAGAATATTAATTGAGGGTTTGGTTGGTAAAAAAGTATTTTTGAAAATTTTTGTAGTCGTAAAACAGGGCTGGACACAAGATAAAAAATCTTTGGGTGAGCTTGGGTATGAGGTCTAAAATATTTAACTTATATTAGAAAAAATATAATAAAATAGTCATGGTATAGATGCTGTTAATGCAATATATCCATAAAAAAGATAAAAAATAAATAATATCTGATAATTTTCTCTAAAGAAATTATAACTTTCTCCGATCTACTTATTTAGAAGTGTAGGGGGTGTAATCCTCTACTATATTTTAAGATAATAGGTAGTGGATATGTTTGGAAAAAGTGGAAAATTGGGATCAAGTAGCAGTAAAGGTATTGTTACAATTGATCCTTACTCTCTAAAAACCTATCAATTTAATAATAATTCGTTTGAAGTTGCTACTCCAAAAGAGTTGTATAAAAATAGTTTTTATATCTCTTATATTCAGACAAAAGATTTGATTGCTAGTACTGTTGATGTTAATCGTAATGTTACTGATGAAGATTTACAAGATGCTATTGAGATTAAGGCATATGATGAGCTTGGTTTGGATGGGGAGATAGAGTACTCTATTTTCTATTTTGAGTCCGATAAACAAGAGGGTGATGAGAAAATTTTTAATGTTATTGCTGTTGATAAGACAAGTCTTACTGATATCTTTTCAGAGGTTAAAGATATTAATTATATTGATTATGTTACGACAGCTCCACTTCTTTTTAAATCTCTTTATCAAAAAAGTTTTTTAACTCCAGAAAAGACGGACTGTTTTATCTATTTGCATAAAGATGATGCATTTGTAACTATTTATCAAAATGGTGAACATGTTTTTTCTAAATCTATTAGATATTCACTTAAAAATATTTCGGATACTTTTTCTAAAGAGCTAGGTAAAAGGGTAAGTGAAGAGGATTTTTATAAGATGTTAGCCTCTTCAGGGTTGCAAAATAAAAATAATACTTATCAGCAACAGTTGATGAAGCTTTTTGGTGAAGTTTTTGTATATATTAATGATGTAGTATCTTATGCCAAAAGGGCACATAAGTTAGATGAAATTCACCAAATATTTTTGGGAACAGAGATTGGTAATGTCTCTGGTTTGGAGGAGTATTGTTTTAATTATGTAAATATTTCTACACAAAAACTAGAGTTTAAAATAGCAAAAAATAGTGATGATGTTTGGGTTGATCCTATTCATACTCTTTTGGCATTGAGTGCTCAAGAGTTTCAACTTCATCCTGATGACAATTTTAATATCTCTATTTTTAAGAGACCTCCTCCTTTTAGACAAAGAAGTAGTGGTAAACTTGTACAAGTTGTAACTATGAGTTTTATTCTCTCTATGCTTTATCCTGCTTATCAATTTATTTATGAGAGTATCTTTTTGCAACAGGAGCTTAAAGAGTTTAATGCTAAACATCAAAACCTTGTCCAGATATCTTCAAAAAGAAAAGTAGATTTAGCAAAGGTAGTAAAATTACAAAAAAATGTTGATCTTAAACTTTTGGAAAAAAATAAAGATTTAAATTTTAGAACAAAGCTATTGGAAGAGATATATACAAAAAAAGTTTCATACCCTATGAAAGCAAAAATATTAACAGATCTTTTTGCAAAAATTACAGATCATAACTCTAAAGTAATTAGTATTGAAAATATTGATAAGGAGATGATTATTAATGTTGAGAGTAGTAAAGATAAATATATTACAGAGCTGATGAAAGATTTGGCGGAGTATTCACAATATGATGTTAGTACAGAGCTGATTGAAAAAGATGAGAATAGAACAATCTATCAAAGTGCTATAAAGGTTGGATTACATGTTAAATAATCAGGAAAAGAGGGGCTCTTTTGATCAAATTGATGACTATTTTGCCTCAAGGTCACCATCTGAAGTCTCTTTGATTCTTATGGGTTGTGCTTTGGTTATAGGTTATCTTGTATATACATTGGTCTTTAGTTATACCGAGCAGGAACTTATCAATACAGAGAATAAGATCAAGAGTATAAAACAGAAGATAAATACAGAGAATAATTATCTACTTGCCAATTCACAAGCAAAATTAACATCTATTCGTAAAGATGTTGAGAGAAAAAATATTGAGTTTGAAAATATATCTTATAAAATGTCGTATGTTGATAATAAGCTTCATGAACTCTCTTATCTGTTATTTGATGATCGTAGTTGGGCTGGATTTGTAGATAATATTTCTGCTTTGGCAAAACATTATAAGGTGGATATCAAAAGCATAGGAAATAGATTTTTTGAACCAACTTTTCAAAAAATTACACATGTTGTAGAGGTCAATATTCACTCTGAAGCAGAGTTTAAAAATACAGTTAAATTCTTAAATGCTATTGAAGAGAGTCAATTGGTGATTGATGTCAATGATATTAATATGACTTCCTTAGGTGATCAAATATCTTCTAGATTTAAAATTGCTGTTTGGGGGATGAAATATCAATGAAAAAGATTCTAATATATACCAATTTATTTACCTCTTTTATATTAGTTGGCAACCTTTGTGCTAAGAGTACCAATCAAGATAATATCGTTGCTAAATATAGCAATATGTTTGAAAAAATTGGAAAAAAAAGAGTGGGAATTAAGGAGTCAAAAATAGACTCTTTGAAACCTCCTTTTGTGACTATAGTTAGAAAAGTAAATAGTATAACTAAATCAGATATTCCTAATAAACCTAAGAGTAAATCATCTTCTATATTAAAAGCTATTTTTAATAAACAGGTCAAGATAGATAATCAGTGGTATAAACTTCATGATAGGGTAAATGAGATGGAGATTGTTGCTATTAAAGATAATTATATTTTATTGAAAAATGATAAAAAAAGTGAAAAGCTAAAGTTAGGGAGTGAAAATGCGAATATTTCTATTAAATAGTATGAAGATCAATATATGGGTATTTGCCATCATGCTTTTGAGTCAAGGAACATCCCACCTTTATGCTGCAAGTTGTGATATGCGTACCTTTAATATTCGTATAGCAGATAAGGTTTCAACACAAGAGATATTAAATCAGCTTAGTAATGAGTGCGGATTTAGTGTTGTTATTAAAGATAGTGAAGCCAAAGAGAAGATGGATGAAAAACTATATGGTATTAATATTAAAAATATGACTCTTCAAGAGGTTTTTGATGTTTTGATAGAGAGTAAAGGACTCAATTTTGAGTATGATAAAAATTTATTGAGTATCTCTGGGCTTTTGACTAGAACTTTTCAAATAGATTATGTCAACACTGAAAGAAGTGGTAAGAGTAATACTGATATATCTTTAAGTGGTGATAATGGTTCTGAAGGATCAAAAGGGGGAACTCTCTCTACAGGTGCGACTATTACATCTGATGATAAATTTAGTTTTTGGGGTAATATGGAGTTAGAGATTGGTAGTTTGCTTAATCGTCCATCTGATAAATTTAAATCACCTGCTCCTATTGTAAATAAAGAGGCTGGTTTAATAACAGTTAGTGGAACAAAAAGACAACTTAGAAGAGTCGAAAGATATATTAGTAGTCTTATGAGTAGATTACATCGGCAGGTGATGATTGATGTACAAATTTTATCTGTAAATTTAGATAATTCTAAATCTACAGGTGTAAATTGGGCTGAAATATATAAGTTACAAAATGTAAACCTTAATTATGGAATTGCAAATACTAACAACTTGGGAACAATGACTTCTGATGGAGAGAGTGCAACTTATACATTACCTTCTGCTGATTATGAAGGTTTTCCATCTGCTCCAGCTTTTGATCCTTTGCCTAGTGCAACAGGTACATTTTTTAAAGCGGGAGCTAGTGTCTCTATTACGGAGCTTGTAAAGTTTTTAAGAACACAAGGTGATGTCTCTTCTGTATCCAATCCAAAGGTCGTTACTCTAAATAATCAACCAGCAGTCTTTAGTTCAGGTGATCAGCTCTATTATAAAATTAAAAGTAGTAGTGCTAGTAGTCAAATAGGTGCAGCAGCTGTTACTTCTGAAAATGAGGTAGTTCAATCAGTTTTTGCAGGTATTTTGTTGGATATTACACCTGAAATTACAGATGATAATGAGATTATTTTGAAAATTAATCCCTCTATTAGTTCTGTAAAATCTCAAGCACGAGAGGGAAGTGGAGTAAGAACTCTTCCGCCTGATTTGACAAAAAAACAGATTTCATCTGTTGTAAAATTGAGAGATGGAGAGAAAGTTATTCTTGGTGGTTTGATAAATACTAAAAAGGGTAAAAGTGTTTCAAAAGTACCTATTCTTGGCAATATACCACTATTGGGCTATGCTTTTAAACAAGATAAAATTACAGAAATTAGAGAAGAGTTAGTAATTGTGATTACTCCACATGTTCTAAATGGTATTACCAATAATGATGAGACACTATCCTTGAAAAATTTGGGATATAAAAATATAAAATAGGAGTATATCAATGGAAAATATGCATTACGCTCAAACAGATATTTCAGATGGAACTCTATTTGATGATAAAAAATTTGTATTAAAATTTTCTATCTTACTTATGCTTATTATTTCGTTATCTTCATTTGTGATTTATCAAACATTACATAATTCTAATAGTAGTTTGGTAGAGATTATTGAAAATGGAGAGATTTCACAAAATTTGTGGAGTCTTGAGAGAGAATTTAGTGGTGAAGAGATAGATCTTGAAATTTTTGAGGATGACTTTAGTGATTTGGCAGAGTTGGATTTGGGTAATTTAGAACTTATGATCAATAGTAATAGAGTAGCTACTTTAGAACCAAAACCTTTAGTTGTTGTTCCTCCTAAAATAGTTGCTTCAGCAGTTGAGAAAAAATTAGTAAAAATAGAGCCTGAAGAGGAATCAAAAGTTTTAATTAGTAGTCAAAAATTAGGAAATTTAAGTTTTATTAAGAAAAAGTTTTATGCTACAAATAATGTATCTTTCTCTAATTTGATATCAAAAAAACTCTACAATTCCAAAAAATATAAAAAGGCTCTTAAATGGGCTCTTATCTCCAATGAGATAGATAATGAAAATATAGATAGTTGGATTATGTTTGCAAAAGCAAAAGTTAAACTTGGTAAAAAAGAGGATGCTATTAGTGCATTAAACTCTTTTTTGAAAAAGCATGAATCTAGAAAAGTAGAGAAGCTTCTCTTAAAGATTAGTTCATCAAAGGTGTAGACAATGGATAGTTTAGTAGAGGAGAGAAATTCTCTTGGATTAGTAGATTTTTTATTTGAAAATAAGATCATAGATCAAGATAAACATAATCAAATTTTAGAGGAGTATGAAGAGGGATCTGATGATCTTGGTTCTATCTTACTTAAATCTAAGATTGTTAATAAAGAGACTCTAATTTTACTTATAATTGAAGCTTTTAAAAATGGAATTTTAACTATTCCAGATATTTATAAAGATTTTTCTATAGATATTGATCTCTTTTTGGAAAAATTTTCAGTAGCAACTTCAACAGATTATGTTGATCTTTATAGTGTAGCTGTTAATTATACTCTTGGTGCAAAAATAGGTTTTGAAAAAATTTCCAAACTGAATGTTCTCCCATATGATCAAGATGATCTTAATATCTATATTGCTGTTAAAGATCCCTTTGATATTACTTTGCAAGATCAGTTACATAGACTCTTTAGAAATAAGCTGATTAAAGTTGCTATTGCTAATCCTGAGCAGATTGAGAAACATATTCATAATATTGAGGTAAGTGAGAGTGTAAAAGATCTTATTATTAGTATTAGGCGAGAGTTGACCATGACATCATCTGATGGATTGGAAAGTTCTGGTATATTAAAGCTTATTGAACTAATTCTCAAAACGGCAATTATTAGTGGTGGAAGTGATATTCATGTTGAACCTTCTGAAACGAGTTGTATTGTAAGATGTAGAATAGATGGAATGCTTAAAGAGATTTTTGTTTTTGATAAAGATATCTATCCTCCTCTTGCTTCAAGAATAAAACTTTTGGCAAATCTTGATATTGCAGAGAAGAGAAAACCACAAGATGGAAGATTCTCTGCTACAGTTATGGAAAAAGGTTATGACTTTCGTATGTCTACACTTCCCATCATGACTGGAGAATCAATTGTTATGAGGATTTTGGATAAATCTAAAGTTATGATTAAACTTGAATCTTTAGGTATGCATCCTGAAAACTATGCTAAATTTAGAGGTGCTATGGATGCTCCTTATGGAATTATTTTTGTTACAGGTCCTACAGGAAGTGGTAAAACAACAACACTCTATGCGGGATTAAATGCTATTAAAAATGTAAAAACCAAAATTATTACAGTTGAAGATCCTGTTGAGTATCAGATGAATTTAATTCAGCAAACACAGGTAAATAATAAAGCAAATCTTACATTTGCTTCAGCTTTGAGGTCAATTTTGAGACAAGATCCTGATATTGTTATGATTGGTGAGGTAAGGGATAAAGAGACTCTACAAATTGCAGTAGAAGCTTCCCTTACAGGTCACTTGGTTTTCTCCACACTTCATACAAATGATGCTGTTAGTGCTGTTACTAGAATTGTTGATATGGGAATTGAACCATATCTAATTAGTGGGGCATTGGTTGCTATTCAAGCTCAAAGATTGATTCGTAAAGTTTGTCCTCATTGTCGTCTCAAGACAGAATTGACAGAGGGTATCAAAAAAGATTTTGGAAAATTTTTGAGTACATCAAATTATATCTTCTATAAGCCAAAAGGTTGTGATAAATGTATGCAGACTGGTTATGCTGGACGAGAGATGGTCTCTGAAGTGTTAGTTATTGATGATACTATTGCTAGTATGATTGCAAGAGGAACCTCTAAGGAGGAGATTTCAGAATATGCAATTAATAACGGTTTTGTATCTATGTTTCAAGATGCAGCTTTGAGAGCAGCAAAAGGAAAAACAACAGTAGAAGAGGTTTATAGGGTGGCAAAATCATGATGAATTATTTTGAAGTAAATTTTATTTACAGTGGAAAAAGAGGAAGTGAAGTTGTAAAAGCAAAAACAAGACGACAAGCATTAGCTATTGCAAAAGCAAAAATGCCGGGAGGAACTATATTAAAAGCAATAGAAGTTTCGGCTCCATTAGAGGATCGTATTGAAGATTTTAAGGCTAAAGTTTTTGGTTCTCTTATGGAAGGAAAGATCAAAACGGAAAACTTAATCTCTTCAATTAGACAATTGGCTGTTATGACAAATGCAGGTATATCTATTCATGATAGTATTAGAGAGGTAACAAACTCTACAGAAGATAAACAGTTAAAAGCAATGTTTGGACAGATTGATGATGATTTAAATGCTGGTAAAAGTTTAACAGAGGCTTTTATGCCATATAGTTATCAAGTTGGTGATATTACAATCGCAATGATTGAACTTGGCGAAAGTACGGGTAATATGGCCGATGCACTCTCTAAGCTTGCTGAAATTCTTGAAGAGATGATGGAAAATTCCAAAAAATTAAAATCAGCGATGCGTTATCCTATTACTGTAATTATTGCTATTGCTATTGCATTTACAATCTTGATGATGTATGTTGTTCCTAAGTTCAAAGAAATTTTTGAAAAATTGGGTGCGGATCTTCCTGCTCCGACAAAAATTCTTCTCTTTTGTGAACATGCTCTCAATACTTATGGTTTATATATTTTGATGAGTATTGTTGGTACTGTTATGTTTCATAAATATAAATACAAAAATGATCCTGAATATAAGAGAGTAGTTGATAAATATATTTTGCGTGTTTATTTGATTGGAAATGTAATTTTTTATGCCTCCATGAGTAGGTTTATGTTGATTTTTACAGAGCTTGTTAGGGCAGGTGTGCCTGTAGTAGAGTCTTTGGAGACTGCTGTTATGACAATTGAAAATGATAATATTAAAGAGAAATTATCTAGTGTAAAAGTAGCAATTGAGAGAGGTTCAAATTTGACAGATGCTTTTAGAGATACTGAACTCTTTGAGGGAATGTTGATTCAAATGATCAAAGCAGGGGAACAGGGTGGTGCTTTGGATAAGATGCTTGAAAAAGTGACAGAATATTTTAAGAGTAGATTTAAGGAGATTATTGAAAATATGTCTGCTTATATCGAGCCTATTTTAATTGGATTTATTGCTGGAATGGTTCTTATGCTTGCTATGGGAATTTTTATGCCTATGTGGGATATGGCAGGAGCAGTTAAAAATTAGTAGATATGGAACTTTCCATATCTACTTAATTTAATTAAGGATTTACAGTGTAAACCTCTGTTGTAGTTGTTGTATTACCAAATATATCTGTAACAGTTAGTGTCACCTCTACATGATCAAATTTTACGGTATTACCACAAAGTTTAATATATGATGGAGTTAGTGTTGTTGTCGTTGCTACTCCATGACCTGAGTGTTGTGCATCATCAAAACAGTTCTCAATATAAAATGTTTTTGTTCCATCAGCTTCTAATAGGTAACTGCTAGCATTCCATTGGCAGCTCTCTACAGGGTTTCCACAATCATCTTTACTATTTGCACAAGATAAAGAGTATGTTTGACTCGCTTCAAGTATTTTATTTGCTACAGGTAAACCTGTTGTATCATCTGTAAGTATTAATGTTGATATTGGATTATCATGAGGATTAACTACAATATTTTGACAATTATCCTCACTTACTGCACCGCTAGAATCTGTAACATTAAGACAAAGCTGATGAGTTCCCTCTGTTGCTATTGATATATTAACATCTTGTGTTGTAGAAATTTCAGAACCATCTAAAAGCCATTGGTAACTATCAATAGTTCCATTTGTTGAACTACTTTCACTTGCAGAAATAATAATAGGGCATTGTGTTTTAATAACTACTCCATCAACTCCTGTTACAACTGCTTTTGGTAAAGAAGGCTCAACAACAGTAATATTTTTACATGTTTGATTTGTTTGATTATCTTCATCCTTAACACTTAGACAAATTTTGGTACTAGGAATTTGCAAATCTACAGTAGCAGTTGGTTGTGTAGTTGTATTTATATCATCAACACTCCATTGATAAGATACGACTCCAACATCATCGCTACTAGTAATACCACTTACACTAATTGTTTCTGGTGCTCTTTGCTCATTATCAGTTATACCTGTAATAATTGCAATAGGAGGTGCACTAAGTACTACCTCTGGCTTAGGTACAACAACTTTTTTGCATGTTTGGTTTGTGCTATTTGAAGCATCACTTACATCAAGACATATATTGTATGATCCCGGTTTATCTAGTATGATATCTGTTTTTTCTTGCTCTGAAACTACCAATCCATTTACAGACCATTGATAAGAGGTTATATTAACAT
>CAZLLE010000054.1:0-73085 GCA_964560425.1 uncultured Campylobacterales bacterium | reverse complement strand
AGAGTAAGAACATGCCGAGATATAAGATGTTAGTATTGGGACTTTAGAAGAAGATAGTTGTAATCGAAAGATATAAATGTGATAATGATCTCCGTCATATTGAAGCTATCGAAAAAAGGGAAGTTGCTCCTCTTTTTTCTATACTCTTTTTATAAGTTATGCAAGAAGTCTAAACGACGGACGATGCGATTTCGACGGATTTCAAATTTTCATTTTTTCATTTTTCAGCTTTTTTTTGAAGGCTGAACAGACTCAAAAGCTTCTGCTCAGTCTCTGGATATATAATTTGATTCTTTGTCATTATAAAAAATCAACTCTCCTTATCTACTTGTATCACATCTTCTTTGGTATAGTCGATGCGTTTTTTATCTATGTCATTTACGGAGTAGACATAACCTTTACCATTTAGTACCTCTATTTCATAAGTTCCTTCTGGCGTTGTGAGGCTACCAAATGAGCTATTTTTACCTTGTGTTAGGACTACACTATATTTTTTATTACTATTTATAAGATTTCCTGTGATGCTTGTACTGCCATCTTTATGAATAATCTTATCAGATATTTTTGCTCTATATTTTGCATCATCTACAAAAGGGAGTGTAATAGTATCACCTATTTTTACCTTAGATATACTATCTTTTTTGATCTCAATTGCAGATAATGGCTCGATTCCATCTTTTTGTGGAAACTCTTGACTTACTATATTTATACTAGATTCAAGAAATATATCTTTGTGTTCATGAGGCATATTAATATCAACACTAGCTATTTCATTCAACTCTAACGCTTCATCAATTTCACTTATATCAAGATTATATTTAGGTAAACTCATTAACTCCTTATCTTGTTTGTCATAAAACTCCATATCTTTTGGAATCTCTGCTACATTTTGTTGCGGTGTTTCAACTGCCAATGGTGCTACTTTAGTATTACTAGATTCTGATCCTCCTGCTACTACAAAATATGTAGCAACAGAAGATATAGCCAATAGGGTAAATATTACAATTTTATTCATGACTTATTAACCAAATTGCTTTTTAAGTTTTAAATATGTTTTATTTAACTCTCTTAGCTTTTTGACCTCTCTCTTATAATCATTTTTATAATAGCTCCTAACATCTTTAAGAGAAGGTCTCAACTCTGTCTTAATATAGTTTGATAATAGTTTTCTCTCCTTAATAATTTTTGTTCTCTCAGCCAAAAAATCTGCTCTTGTAGCTTTACCACTTCGATAATCTCTCCAAGCTTGAATATATTTATTGATAGAGTCTCTATAAGATTGTCTCATGTCTATATATTCTGCTTTTTTCTCATAAAAGATATCTTTTAACTCATTTAATTTTTTGGTAGCCTCTTCTACTACTAAATGTTGATCTTCAAATGCTTTTTTGGCATCTGCTAATTTTTTGGCATTTTCATCAACAACACGCTTATCTTTTGTATTATCCTCCTTATCATCTCTATTTTGACTACTATTTGTATCATTAGTTGAGATATGTTCTCTAAAATTTGCAACTAATGGCACAGTTTGAATTAGTGCTTTTACAGCATCTGCTTGATCATAATTACCCTCTTCTACTCCACAAGGAGCACCCTTACAATCCAAAGATGGACTAGAAAATTTATAAATTTTTTCACCATTATAACTATTTTCATAAGCCATAATAGTTGTAAACTCATTCATTTCACCATGCCCTCTTGCATAAGGATAGGCTCCTGTAGAGTTCTGTTTTGCGGAGTGTCCAAGTCCCATATTGTGACCTATCTCATGAGCGGTAGCATGACTTGCACAATCAATTACAACATGAGCATAAGCATATTTTTCAACCCAAGTAGCTTTTGGATTATTCAGATAATTATTTTGGTACGCTATACCACAAGATCCATCATTTGAATAGGGTCTATAAATAAGAACCTCATCAGCTCCTACTTCATCTCTTATTTTTGCAACTTTTGCATCATCTTTAATAGATACAAGAGCACTTTGTGAATTGATAGAGTCATTCATACTATACTCTTGAATTTTAACGGGGTTTAGTTCAATATTTAAGCCACTATCTTTATATATTTTATTAGTAGTTGTAATCAAATGGTTGATTCTTGTTTGAGCATCACCATTATAGATATTTTTGGCTCCTGCACTATATAAAATAAGCGTATCAACTTTAATAGTTTCACTATTTTCTATTGCTAAACTATAAGTGGGACTTAATGCTAGAGCAAAGAGTGATAATTTTATTATATTTAATTTCATTATTGTGTACCTTTATATTTTTAGATATTTAAAATATCGGCATGAGGCAGTAAAACTTTACTTTTAATATAAAAAGTAAGATATTTATCATAAAAAAGTAACAAATAGTAAAGGGGTCTCTACCAAGTAATTTTTATTGTTTGAAAAGGAAGGAAAAGGGATATAATTACTTGGTAGAGGATTTACTCATACTATATACTTCATCAAAGATTGACTACTTATCACAAAAGCTCATCTCTTCTTTTATGATAAGGTGGTAGTATTATGACTTAAAAATGTGAAGAAATTGTGAAAATAGTTTAATAAAGAGAGAAAAATGGAAGAGATAAAAGAGAAAGCCAGAAAATTTAAAGAACATCCAGCAACAAAAGAGGCTCTAAAATCACTAAAACCTACAAAAAGTTTTTGGGGAATATTTTCTGTAATACTATTTTTTATACTACCTGAAATAGTTGCTTTTAATTGGGGAGAAGAGATTACTCTATTGTGCCAAGAGCATATCAAAGATAGCTCCTCTTTAATTGATGAATACTTTTATAAAGCTGTAGAGATGATGTTTGGAGAGGGGAGTTGGTTTAATCTTATATTTGGGCTAGGATTATTGGTGTGGCTTTTCTTTTAAGATTAGAAGTATATTTATGGTACAATTATAAAATTTTCTAATACAAGGACTAACCATGAAATTTATCACAAAATCACTTGCACTATCTATAGGATTACTTATCGCTATACCTTCAACATCTTATGCAGAACATATATGGGTAAGTGTATCAGCCAAAAATACAGGATATATAGAGCAAGGTTATGAGAGTAGAAAATATTTTAATACTTTTGCAGACTCTATTGAAAACCGTTGGAATGAGGGATATAGTCTTGTTGACCTTGAATATGGATATCATAGATGGGTTGGTATATTTGCCAAAGGTAATGTAGATAGAGATCAAGCATATTCAAGCAGAAGAGAGTGGAAAAAGTTTGTACCAGTAATTAGAAACAAACAAAAAGAGGGATACTCTCTTGTAAATGTTGAATATGGAAATGGAAAGTGGGTCGGTATATTTGCAAAAAATAAAAATTATATCTCTGAAGCATATGAATCAAGAGAAGAGCTAAACGAGTTTAGATCAGTTATCAAAAAGAGGTGGTCTCAAGGATACCGTTTGACTGATGTAGAGTATGGTGAGGGGCAATGGGTAGGTATATTTGTAAAAGATAGACAAAATCTACCACAAATGTATGCAGTATCAAAAGATTGGAGCGAAATTGTAGCAACAATTAGAGCATATTGGAAAAAGGGCTATAATTTAACACATCTTGAATATGGATATGGAGAGTGGTTTACTGTATTTACCAAAGGGGGCAAACAGACTTCACAATCATTTAGCAGTGTAGATGATTTTGATGATTTTGATTCTCTTATCAAAAAACAGTGGGCAAAAGGATATCGTGTTACTAATCTAGCAGATGGGCGTGATAGAGACTAAGGGGTTTTCAAAACCCTTTTGTGGTATTATTTTCAAATCAAAATAGTAGGAATTTTTATGAAAAAACTGTTTTTATCTCTTCTTGCAATCTCCTCAACTATTAATGCTATAGACCTTCCCAAATGTGACAAGTGTTCTATTGCAAAAGAGTATGCTAAATGTAGCTATTATGTAGAGATTAAAGGTGATCTATCAAAATCAGACTCATGTCTTATTTATGCTCAAAGTATGTATGAGGGAACTAGCTATGGTAGAGCTTCATGGTACTATTTAGTTGGAAAAGATACTGATAGAGCATTAGATGCTGCTCAAAAAGCACTCAAACAAAAAGAGTATTTTGTAGCAGAACAACTTTCAGAGATATTTATAATCAAAAATGATCCCCAAAATGCAAAAAAATATGCTGACCTATTTAAAAAGAGTGTACCAGATGGTGTGGTATTTGTAGATAAACATCTTGAAATATTGAAAAGATTATATAAAGATAAATTTGATGTAGAGTTGGCAAAAAAACTACTCAAATAAAGGAAAAATAGTCATGGCAAAATTTATTGTAATAAAAGATATTGCAATTTTGGATCGTGGTATTGGAAATAGAGATCGTTTTTTGGCAATTGATGGTGTAAATGTTGATGATTATGGCTCTTTAGATCCAATCAGTCTCAAAGCTGTCAAAAAATCCCTCTCAGCCGAAGCTGTTAAATTGGGAGCTACAAGAATAGATCAAAGTGATTGTATAGATATCTCAACAGGGGGAATTGAAGCTAGTGATGATATGATTGTCTCATTTAATGGTGGTGATGTTACTTATACCTCCATGCAATCTGGATTTGCAATAGAAAAATTTATGATTGAACAGAATCTACTTTTACCAGCATCAAAACTTAGAGTACCTAGAGTAACTATCAATAATTTATATCCTAGTGCATTAGTAGATGATATGTTAGCTACCACAAGAGATATTATCCATTTTTTACCTTCACCAACCACATTAGATATATCAAATATTATTGAGATGATTTTGGAAGAGAGTCGAATTATATATTTTACTCAAGACGAAAAGGAGATCGTCTTAAATAAATCTATCGAGTAACAAAAAATATGGAGGTTAATTTTTAGGAGGAAAGGATTCTATAATCTGTCACTCAATAGATAGTGTTTGGGGTTCGTAGCTTATGTCTACGGCTTATCAATAATCTCTTTTTGATAAGTTGAGAGGATTATGTCTTAAAACTGTGAAATAATTGTGTAAATTTATTATAAAATAGTATAAAAAGGATTTTTTTGAAAAAATACTATATATTACTACTAATTTTATCTATTTTTATGGGATGCACCTCCCAACCAAAACCTATTTTGGATGGGAAACAGTTACTAAAAGATAAATGCTCCTCATGTCATAACCTAGATATGCCTCCAAAAAGTTATGAGGATGAAAAGGCTCCATCTATTATGGCAGTTACTTTTCATATTAGAGACTTTATAAAAGTCAATAATCCATCTGAGAAAAAACCTAAGTTTATATCATTTATCAAAGATTTTGTAATTAATCCATCAATGGAAAAAGCTTTTTGTGATAAAGATAGTCTAAAATCTTATGGTCTTATGCCATCTCAAAAAGGAAAAGTTACACCTGATGAACTTGAAGCAATAGCCTCTTTTATGTTTAGATATTATAATCAAGATGATTTTATGAGCAAAATGGAGCAGAGGTCACAATTTGCAGCCCTTCCAAAAGGTGAACAACTAGTAAGAACATATGGATGTATAAGCTGTCATGGAATCAAAAATAGAAAAGCTGGACCATCTTTTGAAACAATTGCCTCTCAAAATAGCCAAAAAAGTGCATCAGAAGTTGCAGAGTCTATCAAAATTGGTGGGAAAGGTAGATATGAAGGATTTCGTATAGGTATGCCACCATTTAATAAAATAGATGAAAAAGATAGAGTCGAAATTTCAAAATGGATATTGGGTCTTGTCAAGTAACTTAATGTTTAAGTGTTTTGGGGGAAGGAGAAAACATGGCTATTATCTTCGTTACTTGACAAATTTTTGAGCTTATAAGGTATAAACATTGTACTAAGATGTTTATATCCACTTATTAGAAAAGATTTAAAAACCACTCTTTTTAATAAGTTGATCGTATTATGACTTAAAAATGTGAAATAAATGTGAAATTATTTGATATTTATTAAATAAATTGAATATTTTTTAAATTTAAAAAATATTCAATTTTCAACACTTCATAATCAATCCATTCTTCCGATTTTCCTATAAAGGAAGATCATGAAAGCAATATACCCCATTTTAATATTGATAATATTTAACGGATGTGGAAATAATAGAACAAATCAAAATAAAATAGAGAATGATTTGGCTACCTACAATTTAAAAACAGCTATACAAACCGGCATAAATATACTCCAAGAAGCCCCATATAATCTAAGTGGAAAAAATCAAAAAGTCGCTATTGTAGATGGAGGAAAAATCAAGAGTGATCATAAAGCCTTCTTAGAACAAAATGGGACTAGCAGAGTTTTTCTCAGAACTACAGCACAAGAAGGAGAGCATGCAACACATGTTGCTGGTACTATTGGAGCAAATGATTTTGATTCTAATGCAAAAGGAATGGCTCCAAACAGTAAACTATATAGCTACTCATACAATGATAGCTATTTTGCTAGCTCCATAAAAAAAGCCTTTGAAGATGATAATATCTATATTTCAAATCACTCTTATGGAGTAGCGAACAAAGAGTACCTTGGAGAGTATAATTCATTGGCTGTTGATCTTGATAAAGCCATCTATGCAAATAACAATCTTATTGCATGTATTGCCGCAGGTAATGATAGAGGGAATCTTGAATATGGTGATTATCAAATTATCAAAGGACCTTCAAATGCAAAAAATATTCTTACTATTGGAGCATTAAATGATAGTGGGGATGAATTGGCTTATTTTAGTAGTACAGGTCCTGTTTTTGATGGGAGAGTAAAACCAGATTTTACAATTAGGGGTAGTAATATCTACTCTGTTGGAACAGATAATAATGAATCTTATCAATATATGCAAGGTACATCTATGGCAACACCCGCAGCAACTGGTACAATTGCCCTTTTAAATGAGTATTATCAGAAAATTTTAGATGATAATAGTAGCCATATAAGATTTGACCAAATTAAATCAATTCTTATGAATTCTGCTACTGACTTGGGTAATATTGGTCCCGATTATATGTATGGGTATGGAAAGATAAATGCAAAAAAAGCAGCAGATATTATTAGTACAATTAGTGATGATAAACCTCTTATCATTAGTAGCGAGATTCAAAACGATGGATTTGAAAAATATACTCTCAATATCACAGAGAATAACACAAGCTTTAGAGCCTCTATAGCATGGGCTGATTTGGCAGGAGAGTCTAATAGTGATAAAACTCTTGTCAATGACATTGACATGTGGATTAGTGATAAAAATAGAAATATCATATATCCATATAGATTAGATAGAGACAATCCAACACTTTTAGCAATGAAAGATCAAAAAAATCATACAGACAATGGCGAAATAATAGAATCCATTCTCCCAGTAGGAGAGTATTATCTATATATAAAGGGGGAAGCGATTCAAAATATTCAGCAATTCACAGTTGTAACAACTTCGCCTATGACATTAGAAAAAAAAGAGAGTACTGAACTAGAACTAAATGAATTTATGAATATAGTATTGGAGTCCAAATCATGAAAAAAATAGCTAATTTTATCTTAATAATATTTTTAATATTCAACATTATAGCTTGTGGTAGTGGTGAGAGTGAAAATTTAACACAAAAGAAAGAGATAATAAAAGAGAGTGTAACATTAGCACATGCGACACTAGGAAGTCTATCAAAAGCAAGTGTAGAGATTTATGAAAAAGGATCAGATACTCTACTATATCAAGGGATAACTACAAAAGGGGATGGTAAAAATGTAGATAGTGCTGGATTAATAAAGCTCACCCAAAAGGAGTTTGAAAAAATACAAAACAGACTATTTATCATACAGATAAAAGGTGGGGAGGATATCGACTCTAATGATGATAATATATGGGATAAGAATCCAATACAAAATAGTGGAGAAATTCATGCAATAGTCAATTCATCAACACTTAATAAAGAGCCATTTAAAATAAATATATTAACTGAAGTTGTATATCAAGATGTCAAAGAGAAGATCAAAACATTGAGTAATACTCAAATAACTCTTCTACTAGATGAAAAATCCCAAAATTTATTGGATAAAGATATAAACAATGATGGCAAAATAGATAATAAAGATCTATTAAACTGGAACCCTATTCTAAATAAGAAAGATCTCAAAATAGATTACGAGAAAGAGATAAAACCACTCTTATCTAAAATACACAATAATGAAGATATTCAAAACTTTTCACAAGAGATATTAAAAAACAGACCTATTGTCAATAAAGTTGAAGAGACTAAAGAAGAAGTAGAAAAAAAGATTCAAGAGGAAGCTCAGAGAAAAGCTAAGGAAGAGGCTGAAAAAAAAGCTCAAGAAGAAGCCCAGAGAAAAGCTGAGGAAGAGGCTGAAAAAAAAGCTCAAGAAGAAACTCAGAGAAAAGCTAAGGAAGAGGCTGAAAAAAAAGTTCAAGAAGAAGCTCAGAGAAAAGCTAAGGAAGAGGCTGAAAAAAAAGCTCAAGAGGAAACTCAGAGAAAAGCTGAGGAAGAGGCTGAAAAAAATAACAATAAATATGATCTATCAACATACCTATATCCACAACAAAACAATCAAGAAATTTCTATAGACAAAATGGAAAATAATAGTTCAATCTTTAAATATAAAAATATATATTTCAAGAGTGATAATAATAGCACTATTCAACAACCTGACTATACACTTTCACAAAATATTGAGTATAAAATTATAGATGATACAATAGAAGTAAAATTTAATAAAAACAGTACCCTTCAACAGAGCCTATCCCTAAAAAAAATTGTAGAAATAGATGAGGATATAACAACCTCATCAAGTAATTGCATACTAAAAACACACAAAGAGAAGCTCACACATAATAATATAACATACAATGATATTATTGTTATAGAGTGTCAACAAGATAGTACTATTGATAGTGCATTTTATGCCAAAGATATGGGTATCATCATCCAAAACAGATCAACAATAGATATTACAAATAGTTCTAAAGAGCAAATAGATATCAAGCCTCTTTAATAGGCTATTAAAGATATAACCTCCAAAAAGTTCATAGGATCAACTTTTACCCCATGTATATTTACACCAAAATGTAAATGGGGTCCTGTGACACGACCAGTTGCACCAGCTAATCCTACAATATCACCTTTAAAAACTATATCCCCTTTATTGACACTAAATTTACTCAAATGTGAATAACTTGTAAAAATTCCCTCTCCATGATCTACTACTACAGTATTGCCAGCAAAAAATCTATCTCCTACATATACAACCATTCCATCATTAATTGATACAATAGGTGTACCAGTGGATGCACGAAAATCTGTACCAGAGTGGTAGCTTTTGAGCATACCATTGAATAGACGACGATTACCAAAACGACTTGTAATTTTGGAGTTGAGTGGTCTTATAAATGGTTCACTCCAATATCTATCAGATGAAAAATGAGAGTATAATTTTTTTGCCTCTTTAGACTCCCTTTTGATACGCTTTCTATCTTTGATACTAATATTTGCACGGCTTGGATCAACACTTAGTTTTTCAACTTTATATTTACCTTGAATAATAGTAATAGGTATTGATTTATACTTTTTTTTGCCACTCTCTTTATAAACTACTACTGCTTTAGTTTTTTTTGGAGTTGCATAATAACTTGTAGGAACAAGGGCATAAAAATTATCTACAAAAGGGTAGCGATGATTTTGATATGTAACATATAGTGCTTCAAACTCTACATCTTCACTATCAACAGTAACTACAAAAGTTTGTGCATTTGAGACGACAGAGGTAGATGTTTCTATATTAGTCCCATATAGCGATAGTGTCAAAAAGAGATAGAGAAAAACTCCTCTAATAAAGATATTTACCATTTCTTTTCTCATATACTTCAATATTTTTCTCCTCTTCTAATAAAACTTTATAGATATTTAAAAATGATATAAAAAATGTAGTAATAGCAGGACCAATAATCATACCCCAAAAACCAAAAGTGCTTAAACCTGCGATAATGGAGAAGAAGATAATAATCTCATGAATTTTAGTACGATTTCCAATCATCTTATTACTCATGTATTTAATAATAATAGGCTTAATAATGGTATCAGCAATTCCGGAAATCACAACAATAGAGTATATTGAAATCACAAAAGATGCTATTATATGACCACTAGAGTATTCATAAATGGATATAGGCAACCACATCACCAAACCACCAATAACAGGGATTAAAGAGGCAAATCCATATAATATACCAAATAATAGACCATCATACCCATACCCTATCATGATAACAGCAAACAAAGCACCCTCTAAAATCGCAGTAATTAGTATAGAGTAAAAAACAACACTCATGACATTTGATATTTCAAGAAAAAAGGTAGAGTTTTTATCAAATGGCAATACACTTTTAATATATCTAACTAACTCTTTTCCATATAAATTTACAAAGAAATAGAATACAAGAACCAAAATCATATCTTTAAAAAAACCTGCACTCTGCTTGACAATACCACTAATATAACCAATAATATCTTGTGCAATTTCGGAGGCATTGATACTATCAATAAACTCTTTTATATGAGGTTTAAATATACCCAAAAAATCTGGTAATTCGAAACCATTTTTAATAGCAATAACTTTTTTAATTGTATCTTCATTTACAAAATTAGATATATCTTTCATGGATAAAAGGGAGTATACAAGTGGGACAAAAAATAGAACACTCAATAGGATTGTCAAAACAGTTACACTCAAAACTTTAATTTTGATCTTCTTTTCTAAAAGAACATTTAGGCTAGTTGTTGCAAGTGCCAATAAAGAGGCAACAAAAATCTGTGTTAAATATGGCTGATATAAATACCAAAAACCATATAAAACAACCATAAATAGTCCAAAAAGAAAATATTTTCTATTCATGCAAAGAACTCAACCTAAATAGATCATAAGTTTTTGGTGTAGCTACTCTACCTCTTGCAGTCTTTTCAATATATCCATTTGCAATTAAATATGGTTCAATTACATCTTCAATTGTTCCTTCATCTTCACTAAGAGTAGCAGCAATAGTTCCAAGCCCCATAGGTCTTCCTTTTGCCTCAATTAGAAGATTTAGAAATCTAATATCCATATCATCAAACCCCTGTTCATCTACACCAAGCTCATCTAATGCAAATTTTGCCCTCTCCAATGATATTTCATTCTCATCCTCTACCTCAGCATAATCACGAATTCTCTTAAGAAGTCTTAGTGCAATTCTAGGTGTTCCTCTACTTCTTTTAGATGTTTCCATAGCAGATTCTGGTTGGGCTAGACAGTTTAGTTTTATTGATGCTCTCTTGATAATTTGTGCCAACTGAGAGTGTGAATAAAATTGTAATCTAAAGTGCATACCAAATCTATCACGCAAAGGAGCACTAATCATCCCTGCCCTAGTAGTAGCACCAATAAGAGTAAAACGAGGCAAATCAAGTTTAATAGTTTGGGCAGCAGGTCCACTGCCAATAATAATATCCAATCTAAAATCTTCCATAGCAGGATATAAAATCTCTTCAATTGCGGGGGTAAGTCTATGAATTTCATCAATAAATAGAATATCACCCTCCTCCAAATTTGTCAAAATAGCAGCTAAATCTCCACTCTTTTCTATCATTGGGGCAGCTGTTGTCTTCATATTTGTTTTCATCTCATACGAAATAATATTTGCCAAAGTTGTTTTACCAAGCCCTGGAGGACCAAAAAATAGAACATGATCTAAACTCTCACCTCGCTTTTGAGCAGCTTTTATAAAAACTTGAAGATTTTTTTTGATCTTATCTTGACCAATATACTCCTCCCAAGTTGAAGGGCGAAGTGTAATCTCCTCCTCTTCTTCAAAAGATATTTTTTCTACATCTACAATTCTTTCCATTAATAAGTATACTCATCGCTAGGAAATTTTTTACTCTTTACATCTTGAACATAATTATCTAATGAGTCTCGAATCAATTTTGCCCCATTAAGATACTGTTTTACAAATTTTGGTTTAAACCCCTCAAAAAAACCAAACATATCACTCCAAACCAAAACTTGACCATCAACATCTAATCCTGCACCAATACCAATAGTAGGAATATTTACAGCATTAGTAATAGCTTTGGCTGCTTCAGGTTTTACACCCTCTACTACAAGACAAAAAGCACCTGCCTTTTCTATTGCAATAGCATCTTCTACAAGTAACTCAATATTTTCAGAATCCTTACCCTTTACTTTGTAACCACCTTCACTTCGTACAAATTGAGGCATAAGTCCAATATGTCCTACTACTGCAATAGAGTTATTTGTAAGAGTCTCAATAATATTAGCTCTCTCTTTTCCTCCCTCTATCTTTATAGCACTAGCATTGGTCTCTTGATAGACTCTTGTAGCATTTTTTAGAGCATCATCTTCATTTTGATACGATCCAAAAGGCATATCAAATATAATAAGAGGGAGAGAAGCACCATTACATACTGCTTTGGTATGATAGAGCATCATGTCCATATTTGCAGATAAAGTATCTGCTTTACCATTAAAACTCATATTTAGACTATCCCCAACCAAAATCATCTCTACAGCACCATCAAAAAGCTTTGCAAAAAGCGTATCATAGGCAGTAATCATAGTAATTGGTTCAATAGCTTTCATCTTTCTAATTGTCGTTACAGTTACCTTATTGGCTACCTTTTTACTCTGCATACTCATTAGATTTTCCCCTCTAAGTTTCTTATGCGATTTTACCTAAAATTTGATATAATCCAAAATTATTACTTAATGGAGAACTATTGAAAAAACTTGTTGCATACATTACTACAGGATTTCCTGATCTAAATTTTACAGAAGATGCAGCACTTGCACTAAAAGAGGCTGGTGTTGATACTCTAGAACTTGGCATTCCATTTTCTGATCCTGTAGCAGATGGTCCTATTATTGAAAAAGCAAACCTTCAATCTTTAAAAAATGGATTTGTTATAGATGATCTATTGGAAGTATCTTCCAAAATTGCAAAAGAGATTGATACACTTTGGATGGGATATTTTAACCCTTTTTACAAAAGAGGTATTGATCGTTTTATTCAAGAGGCACAAGATAGAGGAATAAGTGGATTTATTATCCCCGATCTTCCACATGAAGAGAGCCGCTTTTATAAACAATTATTCAAAGATAATAATCTAGCACTCATAGATTTTGTAGCACCTACAGATTCAAGAGCTAGAGTACATACAATTTTACAAAACGCACAAAAATTTATCTATCTTGTAGCTTATACAGGCATTACAGGAAGTGGTAAAGAGGAAGATTTGAGCCGAGTTATTGGTGATATCAGAAGTGTGAGTGATACTGATATTTTTATCGGTTTTGGTGTAAATGAGAAGACAGCAAAAGAGAAGGCAAAAGGTGTTGATGGTGTAATTGTAGGGAGTGCTTTTGTAGAAATTTTATTAGATCCAAACAGATCAAATTCTCAAAAGATTGAGAAGATTCAAACCTTAGCAAGAAACATAAAAGAGCAAATAAATGAGTAGGAAGGAAAAGCTTCCTACTTTTGTACCTCTTTTAGAGCATCTAGAAGTTCATCAAATGCCACTTTACTAGAGTATTCTACATCTTTCATAACTGCTATACTACTATGTAAATCACTCTCTACTGCTTTAGATAATCCATTATGAACATTTGCATGATGTTTGGATACGCTACTAACAACTCTACTATTACCCGATAATGATTCACGAGAAAATTGAGTAAACCACTTTCCAAACCTACAACTATGTTGATCTGGTATAGTTGTTCTCTCTCCATTTAATATCGCTTTATAAGCTTGTAATTTAAGATTAACATGATCTATTTTACCATTTCCTACAGTAATCTCTTTTGTAATATTCTCTGTCTTATTTACAATATTTTGTGCATTAGTACTTATATCATCTACATTACCCATAAATGAATCTAAAGTTCCCATAATTGAGTTTGTTTCACTACTAAAAATTTCACTAATTTCTATCATCTGATTGGAGTTTTGTTTGAGTCCACTAATATTGATCTCTACCTCTTGTGTAGCTTTTTGAGTTCTCTCTGCAAGTTTTCTAACCTCATCAGCAACAACAGCAAATCCACGACCATGTTCACCCGCTCGTGCTGCTTCAATTGCAGCATTCAAAGCCAAAAGATTTGTCTGATCAGAGATATCTTTAATTAGGTTTATAATCTCAGCAATAGAGATAACACTATTATTTAGTGAACCCGAATTATCTCTTAATTGCTCTGTATATTGCTGTATACTATCTACGGAGGAGATTACTTTTTCAGTTTGAGATCTTGCTTCTGAAATTTTATGAAATGTTTCGTCATTAAGATTATTTGCATCAATAAGTGATTCTAAACTTCCCTCTATATTATTTTGCAAAAACCCAATACCATCTTCATATCCAGAGAGTAAAATTTTAACCATCTCTTGTCTATCTTTGATAAAATCTTCATCTTGAGTACTTGAACTTTTTGAAGCCAATATGCTCTCTAATTGTGCTACTTTATCTTGTAGCTTGACATTAACTGATTTAAGATCATCAATCTCCTCTTTATACTCTTCTAAAAGGATAGCTTTTTTCATTCCAAACATTTTTCACACTCCAAATAAGTTATATTGCAAGAAGTATCGGCTAAAATCCTTTTATATTTAATTCACTCAAGGTACTACATGAACTATATAGGCTCCAAATTAAAGCTATCTTCTTTTATTCAAGATACAGTAGAAGGTGTTGTAGGTATTGATCTCAAAGATAAAGTTTTTTGTGACATATTTGCAGGTACAAGTATTATAGGCAGAGTCTTTAAATCAAGAGTCAAAAAGGTAATCAGTAATGATCTTGAATATTTTAGCTATATCTTATCTAGAAATTATATTGGCAATAACAAAGAGATACCAAACTACAGAAATATTATAGAGTCATTAAATGAAGTAGAATCTACCAAAGAGGGATTTATATATCAGAATTACTGCTTGGGAAGTGGAAGTGGTAGACAATATTTTAGTGATGAAAATGGCAAAAAAATTGATGCAATAAGAGAAGAGATAAATAGATACAAAGGTGCAAATCCTGATATATACTTCTTCCTATTAGCCTCACTTCTTGAAAGTAGCGATAAAGTGGCAAACACCGCCTCAATATATGGAGCATTTCTAAAAGAGCTCAAAAGAACAGCAAGAAAACCACTAATATTGGAACCTGCCCTATTTGAAGAGAGTAATAACCTTCATGAGATATATCATGAAGATAGCAATACTCTTATCAAAAAAATAGAGGGTGATATCTTATATTTAGATCCACCATATAATGCAAGACAATATGGAGCAAATTATCATCTTTTGACAACTATTGCAAGATATGACACTTTTATACCAAAAGGAAAAACAGGATTAAGAGAGTATTTCAAATCAGATTATTGTACAACCAAAAAAGTATCACAAAGTTTTGAAGAGTTAATAAAAGAGGCAAATTTTAAATATATCTTTTTAAGTTATAACAATGAAGGACTCATGAGCGAAGAGGTAATAAAAACTATCATGAGCAGATACGGTAGATATAATTTAGTCAAAAAGAAGTATCAAAGATTCAAAGCAGATAAGACAGAAAATAGAAATCATAAAGCCAAATCTACTTATGAATATTTACACATATTAGAAAAATATTAAGAGGGTTTTAACCTCTTAACATTCTTTTAAAATCTTGCCATTTTTCAAGAAGTTTTGGAAGTGTTTTTTTGCCAATACCTTTAAGATCTAAAAGCCCTGTAGGATTAGTCTCTAACATAGTTACAAGTTCACCCTTACTTTTTTGATCAAGGATTTTTTCTGCTTTTTTCTTTCCTACCCCTTTTACAGATGTTGAAAGGTATTCAAAAAATTCACTATCACCTATCTCCTCATTCTCTATGGCTACTTCATCACTAGAGGGGATATCATCCACATGATTGTGATGATTCATCTCTTTAATAGGATTCATATCTTGAAAATTCCACTTTTCACTTGGCCACTCTTCACCCTTTTTAGCTTTAACTAAAAACATTGGATATAGTTCATCAAGTTCAAATAGTACCTCTTCACCATTCTCACTACTTTTTCTTTTATTTAAGAAATACTCACCATCATAACTAGGAGTATATTTACCAAAAGTGATATGACGCATGGTTCTTAGAAGTGAACTATCAATTTTACCAAGCTCTTCCCAGTTATAGAGTGGAATATTTGGCTTTCTCATTTTGCCATTACTAAATTTCCACATAAGATATTGACCAATCCAATCTCGAATATATGGAAATGCTGCAAATGCTGTAGCACACTCCAAAATTCTATATTTACCATCTACTCCAACAGCAATATCACAAGCCCAATAATCTGCATTTGCAGCCTTAGATACTTTTACTGCCAAATCAAGAAGCTCTTTTGGAATATTTTGATAATCCATACTTCCACCTTGAGAAGTATTTGTAAGCCACTCACCCTCTGGTGGTCTTCTCCAAAATGCACAAACAGGTTTATGTCCAACCAACATTACTCTTACATCGGCACTCATTGGAACAAAATCTTGAATATACATAGGATGATATTTTTTTGTATCAAATAGTTTTTTTGCCTCATCAGGAGAGTCTACTTTATGAACAAAATATCCACCATAATTTGATGGACCGTAACTCTTTTTTATAATTTTAGG
This sequence comes from uncultured Campylobacterales bacterium, assembly GCA_964560425.1. Classification (GTDB taxonomy): domain Bacteria; phylum Campylobacterota; class Campylobacteria; order Campylobacterales; family QNZT01; genus CAZLLE01. The sequence goes on along the minus strand of CAZLLE010000054.1, from coordinate 56,413 downwards.
ATATTTAGTCTTTTTGATAAACTCATAACCTTTTGCTCGATCATAATATATATATGTTTTTGGTACGGGAATATTATATTTCCAACAAAATCTAGTAACATTCTCTTTAGATTTATTTGAAAATTGAGTATCTAAAGATGGTACAAATTGAACATGCGGTAGCTCTCTTGCAATCTCTCTAAATGTCTCATATGCGGTTGCAGGAATATTACCTATTAGGACATCAATTTTTTTTCTTTTAACCTCTTTTATAAATCTCTTTTTATCATTTTTCCAGTGGTAGGTTACGCTCTCTATCTTATCTGGCCATCCTCTAAAGTTGGAGTGGTCAAAAAATCTTAATACATAATCTAGATATAAAAACCCCAACCTTGGTAACTTTTGTTTGCCCTTTTTCTTTTTGCTCTTGCTCATTCTACTCTCCTTTTACAGTTTTTTCCATCAAATTGACAATTAGGTCAATTTTTTTATCATTAAAGTTGAGTCCCATTTTTTCTTGTTCAGGTGTGGCAAATGCGGGAATACCATTGACCTCTAGGACTACATACTCTTCTCTCTCTTGATCATAAATTAGATCAACACCTGCAATCTCTAAACCAGTGATTTTTGCAGCTTTTTTTGCTACTTCAACAACTTCATCATCTGGTTCTCTTAATATAACCTTTCCTCCACTTGTAATATTTGTCTTCCAATCATCTTTTGGTGCTTGTCTTCCATAACATGAGACAAACTCTCCATCTACAATATCAATACGAAAATCTGTATTATCATAAGATATAAATCTCTCTACATAAAAATAACGAATATCTGTCTGATTAAGAAATGGTAATAACATATCAAGTGTCGCTTCACTCTCTATTTTTACAAGACCCATTCCTCCCCAACCATCAGTTGGTTTATAGACTATTTTACCACCCCATTCACGAAGTACATTTTTGAGATTATCAATATCATCACGATGGCACAGTTTATACTCGGGTGTAACAATTCCATTTCTTTGAAGAATATGTGATGTCTTAAATTTATCCTCGCTTAGAGTAAACGCATCATAGTTATTTATTATCGGTACAAAATGATTTAACATCTCATATAAATAGACTTGATACTGTGTCTGCTCACCTGCATTATAGGAGAAGAAAAGATCTAGCTCCTCCATATTTACACCTTTACAGATAATATTACCATTTTTGGCAATAGAGTGTCTTAGATTAAGATCAGGAATTGAGATAATATCTCTCTCTCTTAAGCGATCAATTATTTTTTGTTGAACCTGCTCACCACCGCTATTTTGATATAACCACATTCCGATTTTATACTGAGACAATCTTTATCCTTTTTTGGTAAAAAATATTTTTAAAATTATACGATATATTTGATACAATATCGTTTTAATATAAAAAAGATTAAGAGGAAAAGATAAAAATGTATAAAAAGTTTGATTTTTATGAACTAAAATCCATTATAGAGCTAAATTCTTATACTAAGAATAAAGAGGGTGTAGATAAAAATGGTGATATCTTTACAACATGGATGGAGAATTTAGGCTTTGAGAGAATATCGTACAATAGAGAGAAGATAGGAAATCATCTACATTTTATATCTAAAAAGCAAAAAGGTAAAAAAGTTCTTCTTCTTGGACATTTAGATACAGTTTTTCCTCCAAATAGTTTTGAAAATTTTAAAGAAGATGAAGAGTGGATTTATGGTCCGGGTGTGTGTGATATGAAGGGTGGAAATTATATAGCCCTAATGGCACTGCGTCAAATAAAAGAGAAGTATAAAGAGATTAAAAATATAGATATGCTTCTAGTCAGTGATGAAGAGACAGGAAGTGATGACTCCAAATTTGTAACTATGGAACTAGCAAAAGATTATGATTACTGTTTGGTTTATGAAGCTGCGGGAGAAAATGGTGAAGTTGTAATAGGGAGAAAAGGAGTTGGCACTTTTTTTATAGAGATTATAGGAAAGGCAGCACATGCGGGAAATAACTATATTCATGGAATCAATGCTAATTTGGAAGCAGCTCACAAACTAATTGATTTAACAGCCTTAACAAACCTTGAAAAAGAGACAACAGTCAATGTGGGTAAAATTGATGGAGGAATCGGAGCAAATACAATATCCCCTACAGCTCAACTTGTTGTTGAAATTAGATATACAGATATCAAAGAGAGAGATAGAGTCTTGAAACAGATGCAAGAGATCGTAGACAACAGTGTAGTTAAAGGAGTAGAGACTCTCTTTTTGGGAGGAATTCAAAGAGATGTCATGCAACCCATAAATGAGCAAGCTCATTTTCTTGAGCAGATTGAAAATATTTGTGGAGAAAAATTGCTTACTGAAAAAAGAGGTGGTGTTAGTGATGCAAATATTATATCAAATGCAGGTGTAATAACCTTAGATGGATTTGGACCATTTGGTGATGGAGATCATACTGTAAATGAAAGGGCTTCTAAAAAAAGTTTTATAGATAGAATTGATTTGAGTGAAAAAATACTCTCCGCACTTATGGAAAATCGGTTTAATTAGATTGTTTGGCAATAATTGCCAAACAATCTAACTTAGAAAGATAGAGATGAGTGATGTCTATCACTATCTGAATGTGAAAAGAATTTTTTCATAGCTTTAAACCACATCTTGACAAAACCTGTATTTTCTGTAATTTCATCAATATATTGATCATAAGTTTTACCCTGCTCTTCTAAAAATCCTGTGAAATATTTTTCAGAAGCTTTAACGCCTCCCTCTTTTTCTATCTCAATAAGTTTTTTGTAAACTTTTTCTATCTCTTTTACAGCATGTTTTGGAGCTGATCTTCTGTATGCAAAATAACCAACAATTTCATTTGTTGCTTTATTTACCTTTACATCAAAATCTGTAATTACCCAATAGTACCTACCACTTTTTGAAAGATTTTTAACAATTGCAAAAATATTTTTTCTATTCTGAATCCTATCCCAAAGAAGTTTGAAAACTACTTTTGGCATGTCTGGATGTCTAATAATATTATGAGGTTTTCCAACAAGCTCACTCTCACGATATCCACTAATCTCTACAAAATATTCATTACCATATTCGATAATACCTTTTGGATCAGTTTTACTCATAATATATCGCTTGGGATCTAGTTCTATCTCTTTGTCAATTGGTGTTGGTCTCTCAAATTTGGTCTCTTCAGGCACAAATGGATTGTCTGGAGTTTTTTTAGGAAATTTTTCAAATGCCAACATGTATTAGACCTTTAGTTATTATTTATTTTTTATATTAACATAATATTCTATAGTAAAGAAACAATATTGTCAAGTCTAAGCTATGTTGTCATGAGCAAAGAATTATATCTTGCTTAAAAAAGTAACATAAATTTTATTTTAATCTTCTTCTGATTCTCTTTTTGTCAAAAATTCTTCTAAGTTATAAGTTGCACGATATTCTGGGGTAAGTAGATGAATCAAAATATCACCTAGATCAAGAACCGACCAATTTTCACTCTGTTCAATATTTAAAATATCTTCATCCAATAATTTTAACTCTTTTTTAAGAGTATCTACAAGAGAAGTACCATGTCTCTGCCCTATTGTTGTAGTTAAAACAACAAAATCTACAAAATAGTCCTTATCTCTCATATCAAAAACTTCAATACTCTCACCTTTTTTCTCATCTATAATATTAACAATATTATCAACTCTTGGATTCATCTTTCTCCCTGTAATCTATTATTTCATCTGCAATTATAGCAGGTAAATATTTTTTATCTAATTTATCTCTTAAGTTAGTTGAGCTAATACTAACATTAATATTTAATTTTTTCAAGTTTATAGGTATTTTTATATCATCTCTTGAAGCAATTACAAATTCTACAAGATCTTTTAATCTCTCATATTTATTCCAATGTGGTAACTTTTCTAAATTATCAGCTCCAATAATTAAATAAATTTTTGAAGGTTTATAAAGATCAATAATATACTCTACAGTCTCAATTGAGCTTACCGCTCTATTTTGCATTATCTCATAATCTAATATCTTAACTTTTGAGTATCTTTTTACCAATTTTTGCATCCATTGCATACGAATAGAGGCAGGAGTAAAAAATTTCTCTTTAAAAGGGTTCAAAAAAGTAGGAATAACTAGAAGAAGATCAATATCTAACTTTAAAAGAGCTTGATTTATTGTCTGCTCATGTCCTATATGAGGAGGATCAAAACTTCCACCAAAAATTGCAACCTTCATTTAAACTCTCTTTAATCAAAAATATTAAAATTTTTTAGTAACATGTCGATAGTTGTAATTATACAATAAAGTTAAATAAAGGAGTTTACATGGCTATAAAAGTTGCTATTACTGGATTTGGAAGAATAGGGAGATGTGTTGCTAGAATTTTATCGGATCGTGATGATATGGAGTTGGTTGCGGTAAATGATACAGCGGCAAGAGAGATGACACAATATCTTCTAAAATATGATAGTGTACATGGTGCATTTGGTAAGAGCGTTGAAATCTTAGAAGATGATTATATGCAAATTGGAGACTCTAAAGTAAAATTTTTAAATGATAGAGATCCAAATAATTTAGATTTTGCAGCTTATGGAGCGGAACTTCTTTTGGAGTGTACAGGAGCATTTTATACTCAAGAAAAATCACAAGCATATCTTGATAAAGGTATTAAAAAAGTTCTTTTCTCAGCACCAGCAAAAGATAAAGAGACTGCTACATTTGTAATGGGTGTAAATGAGGATAGTTATAAGGGAGAAAAAATAATATCTAATGCAAGTTGTACTACAAACTGCTTGGCTCCTATTACAAAAGTTCTTGATGATGCATTTGGAGTTGAAAAAGGGTTAGTTACAACTTGTCACTCATATACAAATGATCAAAAGATTTTGGATATTAAACACTCTAAAGATCCTCGTCGTGCAAGAGCAGCAGCTGTTAACATGATCCCAACTTCTACAGGTGCAGCAAAAGCTATAGCACTAGTTATGCCTCACCTAAAAGGGAAGTTAAATGGTCAAGCTATTAGAGTACCAACACCAAATGTATCTATTGTTGATCTAAATGTTATGGTAAAAAAAGAGACAACAGTAGAAGAGGTAAATGAAGCATTTAATAAAGCTCAAAATGGAGCAATGGCTGGTTTAATTGAAGTAGATTTAGACCAAAGAGTATCATCTGACTTTATTGGATCAAATAAAAGTGCAATTGTTGCAGCAGACATGACACAGGTAGTTGATGGAAATATGGTTAAAGTTTTAGCATGGTATGACAATGAGTGGGGGTATTCTAGTAGACTAGTTGATATGGCAAAACATATCATGAGTGAGGGAAAATAATGGAACTCCTATCGATAAAGGATCTAGATTTAGAGGGCAAAAGAGTCTTTATTAGATGTGACTTTAATGTACCAAAAGATGAATTTGGAAATATTAGTGATGATCGAAGAATTCGTTCAGCACTTCCAACAATCCGTTATTGTATTGATAATGATTGTAAAATTATTTTGGCAAGTCACTATGGAAGACCTGATCCAGATAATTGGGATCCTGAAAATTTCTCATTAAAAATTGTACATAAAAGATTACATTCACTTCTCAAACAAGAGATTATTTTAGCTGATAATGTAATTCAAGATGATACCATTGAAAAAGCAAAAAATCTTAAAAATGGTGAAATTTTACTACTTGAAAACTTGAGATATAATCCCGGTGAGATGAGTAATGATGCAGAATTTGCTTCTAAATTAGCATCTATTGCAGATGTTTATATTAATGATGCCTTTGGAGCTAGCCATAGAAAACATGCTTCAATTTATGCCCTACCTGCTCTATTTGATAAGGGGCATAAAGCAGCTGGATTTTTAATGCAAAAAGAGGTTAACTTTTTTCATAGAACAGTAATGCAACCATCAAGACCATTTGTAGCTGTTGTTGGAGGAAGTAAAGTATCTGGAAAACTTGAAGCATTGGTGAGTCTAATTGAAAAGGTAGATAAGTTGATTATCGGTGGTGGTATGGCATTTACATTTTTAAAAGCACAAGGTCATGAGATTGGAAATTCATTGGTTGAAAACCATCTCATGGAAGATGCAAAAAGAATTATGTATAGAGCAATGGGACTTGGTGTAAAACTTTATCTTCCTGTTGATCTTGTTGTAGCTCCTAAAATGAGTGCAGATGCACCTGTCAAGTTTTTGCCAATTCAAGAGATACCAAAAGGTTGGATGGGACTTGATATTGGTCCTGCTAGTAATAGACTATTTCGTGAAGCACTAAATGATGCTCAAACTATTCTTTGGAATGGTCCAATGGGTGTTTATGAAATTGATAAATTTTCAAAAGGAAGTTTCATGATGAGTCACTATATAGCAGAGTCTCATGCTACTACAATTGTAGGTGGTGGTGATACTGCTGATGTTGCTCAAAGAGCTGGTGATGTTGATGAGATGACATTTATCTCTACAGGTGGTGGTGCTAGTCTTGAACTATTAGAAGGCAAAACTCTTCCGGGTGTTGAAGCGGTTAAGAAAGATTGATATGATTATCGCAGCAAACTTCAAAACAAACCATACAAGAGCCTCTACAAAAGAGTATATTAGTGAACTAAAAAATAGTAAAACAGATAGCACTGTTTTAGTATTTCCTCCCGCTTCTGCATTAGATAGTTTTGAACTACCTAATAATATGAGATTAGGTGTTCAAAATGCTCACCCTACAAAAAATGGCTCTTTTACAGGAGAGATAGGCTTAGATCAAATTGATGAATTTAATCTAAAAACTATTCTAATTGGTCATAGTGAAAGACGACATATAATGGGTGAATCTCAAGAGTTATGTGCCAAAAAATTTGATTTTTACGCACAAGAGGGATTTGAAATAGTATATTGTATAGGAGAGCCAAAAGAGGTGAGAGAAGAGGGAATAGAAGCTGTTATGGCATATAACCTTACTCAACTCGAAGGTATTGATACAAAATATGAAAAACTTATAATTGCTTATGAACCTGTATGGGCTATTGGAACAGGACTTACTGCTTCAGTAGAACAGATAGAAGAGACACTTGCACTCTTAAAAGAGAAGGTAGATAAACCTCTTCTTTATGGAGGAAGTGTAAAAGTTGCCAATACCAAAGAGATTTTGGATATTAAAAATTGTGATGGTATCTTGGTAGGAACTGCTAGTTGGGATATTAAATCATTTGTAGAAATGATTGAGATTTCAAACAAAACTACATAAAATATAACCAAAATTATACTCTAAAAATTCTGGAGTATAACTTTGGTTCTTCTATGAACTTTATACTATATTTCAATAAATAATAACTTTTGACGATATTAATTATAATATTTAGATTTGAAAGAGGCTAATTCATAATGGACTTTAAAATACTCTATAACTATACAAAAGATTTACATCTACTCTATGTAGAAGATGATACAGATATTATTAAACAGAGTGTTGAACTTTTTGAATTACTCTTTTCCTCTGTTACAGTCTGCTTAGATGGTCAAGAGGCTCTACAAGCTTACAAAAATATACAAAACCAAAATAAATTTGATATTCTCTTAACAGATATAAATTTGCCAAATTTAAATGGTCTTCAACTTATCAAAGAGATAATAGATATTAATCCAAAACAACACATATCTGTAATATCAGCACATGATGACTCTTCTATACTTTTGAAACTTATTAATCTTGGAATTGACAGTTTTTTATTAAAGCCGATGCAAGAGAAACAACTTATGCAGACATTGTATAAAATATCTTACAATATTCAAAATGAAAAAATTTCAAATAAATATCAAGAAAAAATAATCAAATCAAATTTGGATTTAGAATCGGAGGTCAAAAAAAGAACCAAAGAGTTAAAAAAGCAACTATATACCGACCATTTAACAGAATTAAAAAATCGTAATGCACTAAGCTATAATCTTGAAAAAAACAGATACAACACTCTTGCTATAATTGATATAGATCGTTTACAATTCATCAATGATCTATATGGTACCGACACAGGAAATCAAATTATTAAACAATTTGCAAATATATTAGAGATACATACAAAACAATATAATTACACTATATATAGAACATCTGGAGATGAATTTACTATATGTTCACAAGAAAAGAGTATCAATCGTTTTAAAAGTTTTATTCAAAATCTTAGTGAATTTGTTATACATCTTCCAATATACATTGAAAAACTTGCAGAAGAGATATATGTAGATGCAACTATAGGTGTATCACTTGAAAAAAACAATCTCTTAACTCAAGCAGATATAGCACTAAAACATGCAAAAAGTACTCAAAAGCCATTAGTTATATATAATGAGTCAATGAATACATTACCAAAAATGCAAAACACAATTTTTTGGAAAAAGAGGATTCAATATGCACTTGAAAATGATAATATTATTCCCGTATTTCAACCCATTGTAGATAAAAGTGGAAAAATAGTCAAATTTGAAACACTAATGAGGCTAAAAGAGTTAGAAAGTAATCGAGAAAAACTCATATCCCCATACTTTTTTTTAGATATTGCCATTGCTACAAAACAGTACAATAAGCTCTCAATGAAAGTTATTAAAAAATCTTTAGAGACTCTTATAACAACTCAACATACCCTCTCTATAAATCTTGCGTATAGTGACTTTACTGATGAAAATATCATAAAATTATTAACAGATACACTTGAACAACATGATATAGGCAATAGATTAATATTTGAAATAGTAGAGAGTGAAGATATCAAAGATTATAAAATATTACATAGTTTTATAACAAGGTTTAAAAAATATGGAGTACAAGTTGCAATAGATGATTTTGGAAGTGGTTTTTCAAACTTTAGAAATATTATACAAACTAAACCTCATTACATCAAAATAGATGGATCATTAATAAAAAACATAGATACAGATATTCAAACTCAAGTTATGGTCAAAGCAATAACACAGATAGCTAAAGAGTTAGGAGTCAAAGTAATTGCTGAATTTGTTCACTCCAAAGAGGTATTTGAGACATTAAAACATTATGATATTGATCAATTTCAAGGCTATTACTTTTATGAACCATCCCTTGAATTAATCAAAGAGACAAGTACCCTATAATAATTACTCTACTATAATTGAGTCTTAATAAAAGATAAAAAGTCTACTAATGAAAAGTATTTTTCTTATATTCATCATGTTTTTCTTTACCACTATCATAAATGCCAAGAACAGTGAAAATATTACTATTCAACTAAAGTGGAAACACTCATTTCAATTTGCAGGTTATTATGCAGCTATTGAAAAGGGCTTCTATAAAGATGAAGGACTAAAAGTCAACTTAAAAGAGATAGATTTTAATCGTAATTTTATTAAAGAGGTAACAGATGGATATGCTCAATATGGAGTAAGTGATAGTTCTCTTGTAGTCCATCACATACAAAAATCCCCCGTTGTACTTGTCGTTCAAATTTTTCAACACTCACCTCTTGTACTTCTCTCTCATAGAGATTCAAATATTACAACACCTTATGACATGATTGACAAAAAAATCATGTACTCTTTCAAATCAACTGGTGGTATACCATTTAAAGCACTTATTTTAAAAACTATAGGAAATTTTGATAAAGTCAATATATCCGATTTTACATCTTATGATGACTTTATTAATAAAAAAGTAGATATCACTTCAGCATACTCCACATCTCAACCTTACTGGCTCAAAAAAAGGGGCATTGAAGTAAATATTATAGATCCAAAAAGTTATGGGATAGATTTTTATGGAGACAACTTTTTTACGAGCAGAAAAGAGCTAAAAGAGCACCCCATGCGTGTTGAAAAGATGAAAAGAGCCACATTAAAAGGGTGGCAATATGCTCTCTCACATCAAAATGAGATGATAGATATAATTTTAAAAAAATATGCTCCATCAAAAACAAAAGATACATTAGAATTTGAGGCTCGTGGTATTTATCAAATGATAATGCCTGATCTTACAAAACTTGGAAATATAGATAGAGATAGATATACACAAGTAGTAAAAACATATTATCAATTGGGATTTATAGAAAAACAGACTATAGATGACGATTTTTTTTATAATGAAAAAAATTTAAACAAAGTAGTTTTAACAAAAGAGGAAAAAACTTGGATTAAAGAACATCCTATAGCTATTGTTGGAGGTGGTCCCGACTGGGCACCTTTTGATTTTATTAATTCTGAAGGAAAATATGATGGAATTGCTCATGACTATTTAAATTTAATCTCTAAAAAAACTGGACTAAAGTTTGATATTCAAATAGACAAATGGAGTAATAATCTTCAAAAAATAAGAGATGGTAAAATTGATCTTTTGAATGCTGTATATTATACAGATGAAAGAGCAAATTATATGAGCTATACAAAACCATATTTTGAGATGCTTGATTATTTTTTTATACGAGATGATTTAAATGCATCAACACTAAAAGATTTAAATAATAAAAGAGTGGCTATACCAAAAGGGTATGCTCATGAGGATATAATCAAAAAGGAGTTTCCAAAAGTCAAAATTATAACAGTTGATACTTTTTTTGAAGCTATTGAGGCAGTTTTGGAGAATCGGGCAGATGCTCTATTTGATACTTATGTATCACTATCATATGTATTGAAAAAAAACTCTATCTCAACTATTATTCCCTTTAAGTCATATCATTCTAATGGTAATAAAAAACTATATATGTCAACAACTAAAAATAATCCACTACTAAAAAGCATAATAGATAAGGGACTTTTGGCAATAACAGAGAGTGAAAAGGAGAAAATTTATAATAAATGGGTGGGTAAAACAAAATCTACAAAAACATTACTCACAAAAGATGAGACCAAATACCTTTTAACAAATCCTACTATTACTTTTGCAGGTAATCCTAACTATCTTCCATTTGAGGCTTTTGATGAAAATGGAAACTATACAGGTATTGTAGCTGATTATCTAAAAGAGTTAGAGAGTCAACTTGAAGTATCTTTTAAACCTATTATCGTTAAAAAGTGGGAAGATAGCCTAAAACTTGCATCAAATAGAGATGTTAATATTATATCTTCTAGTATAAATGATATTTTTTTAGCAAAAAACTATGACCCAATCAAACCATATTTTACAACTCCTATAGTTATAATTACAAAAAACAAACATCAATTTATAAATGATCTTAAGGATATAAAAGATAAAAATATTGCAATAATTAAAAATCATAGCTATATAAAAGAGATTTATAAAAAGTATCCTCATAATAAATTTATAGAAGTAGAAAATATAGATAGAGCGTTTAACAATCTATTAAATAACCAAGTAGAAGCTATACTTCTCTCTCTTCCTGTTGCCTCATACATAATCAAAACAAAAGGGTTAAATAAACTAAAAATTGCAGGAAAAACAACTATACAGATAAGTCCAACACTTTTTATTGATAAAAACAGACCACTATTAAAGAGTGCTATTGAAAAAGCAATGAAAAATATACAATTTAATAGACATTCACAAATTCTTGGAAAATGGCAAGAGGTAAAATTTGCTAAAAAAATTGATTATCAACTTCTTTTTGAGATAGTAAGTTTACTGGGCTTTTTTCTTATAGGATCACTTTATTGGAATCGTAAACTATCTAATGAAATAAAAGCTAGAAAAAAGATAGAGATACAATTAGCACAAGCAAAAAAACAGGCAGAGGAGGCAAGTCTAGCCAAAAGTGAATTTTTAGCAAACATGAGTCATGAGATAAGAACCCCAATGAATTCAGTGTTAGGTTTTTCAGAACTTTTGGAAAAACAGATAACAGATCCCATACAAAAAGATTATCTTGACTCTATTATCAGAGGAGGAAATGCTCTTCTTGATATCATAAATGATATTCTTGATCTTTCAAAAATTGAAGCTGGAAAAATTGAAATATCACTAGAGAGTGTAGATATCAAACAGTTAGCCACAGAGATAGAACTAATTTTTTCTGTAAAATTAATCCAAAAAGATCTCCATTTTGAACTATATGTTGACCAAAATATACCAAAATATCTCCTACTTGATAGTATTAGAATACGACAGATACTTTTTAATCTTATAGGAAATGCTATAAAATTTACAGATCATGGCACTATTAAACTCTCAATAAAAAAAAATCATACAAATAAACAAAAAAATAAAGTAGATTTACAAATAGATGTAGAAGATAGTGGTATTGGAATAACCAAAGAGAATTTGGAACATATTTTTGATTCTTTTGAACAACAGCTAGGACAAGATCGTCAAAAATATGGAGGTACAGGATTAGGGCTTGCAATCTGTAAAAAACTTACACAGATAATGGGAGGAACAATATATGCCAAAAGTGAATTAAATAAGGGAGCAAAATTTACTATCAATTTACCAAATATATCTATAAGCTCTATTGGAGCAGAACCTACAAATAGAAAAAAATCTTATGAAAATATTCATTTTAAAAAAGCAACTATCTTGATAGTAGATGATATTAAAGATAATAGAAAACTTGTTGTATCAACACTAAGTAATTATAATTTAGACTCTATAGAGGCTAAAAATGGAAAAGATGCCATAGAAAATCTAGAAAATATTAAAGTTGATTTAATCTTTATGGATATAAAAATGCCTATCATGGATGGATATGAAGCAACTAAAATCATTAGAAATAGTAAAAAACTTAAAGATATCCCTATTATTGCTTTGACAGCCTCAATTATGGGAGAAGATCTACAAAAAATCAAAGAACATAAATTTGATGGATACCTGAGAAAGCCTGTTTCAACCAATGATATTTTAGAGCAGTTAAGTATCTTTTTAAAACATAAATCTCTTGAGAATCAAATAGTTAGTGACAAAAATATTAAGATAGATAAACCTCAAAATCTCACAAATGTGATAGAAGAGTTAAAAACAGATTATAAAAATAGTTGGAATGAGATCAAAGATATGGGAGATTTTAAACTTATCTATAATTTTGCAGAGTCACTAGAGAGACTAGGAGATGAAAATAGTATTAATTCACTTGTAAATTATGCTAAAGAGCTAAAAATAAATTGTAATAGTTTTGATATAGATCAAGTCGATTTTATGATGAACCACTTTGACAAAATAATAGAGAGACTTGAAACTCAAAACTTTAAAAATAGTAAAAGGAGTCAAGATGAGAACTAATAATTCAAAGATATTATTAATAGATGACAACCCAAAAAATTTACAAGTCGCCATGAATATACTTAATAAAGATGGGTATGATCTTATCTATGCAAAAGAGGGTATAAAAGGGATTGAATTAGCTCAAAAAAATAGTTTTGATCTAATTTTATTGGATATATTAATGCCACATATGAATGGGTATGATGTGTGTAAAAAACTAAAATCTGATATAAAAACAAAAGATATTCCTATAATATTTTTAACAGTCAAAGATGATGAAAAAGATATTATCAAAGGTTTTGAATGTGGTGGAGTTGACTATGTAACCAAACCTTTTTATACAACTGTACTTTTAAAGAGAGTAGAGACTCATCTATCTCTATTTCAAACAACAAAAGAGTTAAAAAACCTCAATGAAAATTTGGAACAACAGGTAAAAGAACAAGTTCAAAATATTCGCCTCAAAGATCAACTACTTTTCCAACAAGCTAAAATGGCATCTATGGGAGAGATGATTGCAAATATTGCTCATCAGTGGAGACAACCATTGAATGCAATTTCAGCAACTACTTCTGTAATAAAAACAAAATTTGCTATAGATAAATTTAATTTTGATACAACTCAAGGAGTAGATCAATGTAAAAAATATATTGATATAAAACTTAGTGATATTGAAAATTATGTTTTAACACTCTCTTCTACTATTGATAACTTTAGAAACTTTTTTAAACCACAAATAAATTTAACTCTATTTACTCTTGAAAATTGTATACAACAGAGTTTAAAATTACTCATGGCAAATTTTAAAAATAGTGGTATTAAAATTATAACTAAAATCGAAAATGTCGAAATATTAGGGATAGAAAATGAGTTTGCACAAGTACTCATAAATATACTCAATAATGCTCAAGATGCACTACTGCAAAATAGTGAATTAAAAAAGAGAGTAATATTCATAGATGCCCATAAAAATGGAGATTTTGCAGAAATTGCTATAAGAGATAATGCAGGAGGAGTAGACAAAGATATAATAGATAAAATTTTTGAACCATATTTTACTACAAAACACCAAACACAAGGTACAGGAATCGGTCTATACATGTCCCAAGAGATCATCCAAAAACATATGCAAGGTGAAATATCGGTAAAAAATATCTCATATCAATATGAAGATGAGCAATATCGTGGTGCTAAATTTATAATTAAAATTCCTAGCTAAATTGCTAAAATAACTACCAATCCATTTTTTGATATCCCATAGGAGAGGCTTTTGTATCAACTGTCAAACCAACTTCTCCTTTTCCTGCCCACTCTTTTCCTGAAATAAATTGTTCTACTTTAAATTTATGTGTTGTGGCTGAAGCATTAAACATGTTATATATCAAATAACTTTTTGGTGCATAAGTAATAATATTTTGGTGAGGTAGTTTGGTTGCTGAAATTTCAATTTTACTACTAGAGAGTTTACTTAGAGTTACACCACTCTTTTTATAAACAATTTCTGGATCATCAAAATCAAAAAAGATATTATCATCAACAATATACCAATAAATTGAATCTTTACTCTCCTCATTATCTTCTAATCCAAAATCTGATTTTGCAGAGTTTTTACAATATACCTCATAAAAAACTTTTGCATTAAAAACTTTATTTTTAGATGTTTGAGTAGGAGCATTTGCTCTTGCATAAAAAAAGTTTGCTCTCTTATCAACTAACCCACTATTATAGACAATGGCTGATTTATCTGTTGTTATATTTAAATCATCAATAATAAATTTCATAGGCTCTAAGACCTCTCTTTGATCTCTATCAAAATTGATATTGGCTGTCTGAGTTGCCTTGCCCTTTATAAAATTGGTTCTATTAATATCATAAGAGAAATTTCCACTATCTCCAGCAACAAAAGAGCTGGTAAAATCTACAAATTTACCTGATTGATTACCATCTACAATTTTTGAAGATGAACTAAGCGTAGCTGTTCCAACTCCTTGAGTTTTAAAGTGTGTTTTTACATGAATATCTTCTGCATAACATTCATTACTAAAATTTTCCATAAGGGAAGAGCCATCTGTAGCAGTTACTTTAATATAAAGTGGAGCACCTATTTTCATAGCATCATGGCTATAATATGTCATATTTTCCAATACATTGGCATCTTTTAAACTCCAAACAACACTGATTTTAGTTGGAGCAAAGCTATTATTTTTGGACTCTCCTATTGAGATAAATCTATCTGATCCATCACTATTATCTATCAAAGCATACTCTTTGGAGGATATTTCACTGACATTTAGATCAATTTTACCCACTTCAGAATATTTACCAATAAGTGAAGCTTTACCCGATACAAAATTGACATTACTAACTTGTAAAACTCCATTTTTACATTTTGAATCTACCTCTTTGGAAGATATTTGATATACGATTGCATCCTCTTGATAGTTTGCTACCAAATTCCCATCTTTATCCAAAGCCTTAATAATAAGATCAAAATCTTTACCCGCCTTTAAGATAGTATCCCCTGCTTTAGGAGCTAAAGATAGATTATAAGATTCTGGTCTAATTGCAAAATGATCTAAAGCATCAATATTATGTGTTATACCATCATTATCTTCATATTTAATTACAACTTTTACATCTTTAAAAGCTTCATGTTGATGATGATAATATGCAAAATCTCCATTTGAAAATGTTGTATCCATGTGAGTAGCTGTCTCTAATACTAGACCATGCCAAATAGTTAATTGGTCACTATTTGCAAAAAGTGCTATTTTAATATTTTTGGCATCCGTAGATTTAAAATCTGTGCCATTTTTATTTAGTGAAGCAAATGTAAGATTTATATCCTCCCCTACAATTTTAGTTTTGATTATCTGATTATCTATAGATTCATCTTTATCCCAAACATTAAATTTTAAAGGGGATAGAGAGGATAAAGGGGACAAGGGGGATTTAAAACATCTTGCACCATCAGAATAGCTTGTTACATCAAAACTTGAAAATTTTTCAGCCTTTGAATTAGGGTGTGATGGATCTGTAATATCAATTTTATAAACAATTCCACTATTTTCTTGAGCATAAAAATATCCATTATTATCAAAAAATGCTCCAACAAAAATTTTCTTATCTTCTAAGCCTAAACTACCTAAATCCTCAATTTTTGCACTTTCAGGATCAATTCTAAAAAGATTAGTATTTCCTGCATAATAAATTTTGTTATCTTTAGGATGAAAAGCAAAATCAGATGTATAAATTTTTTTACTTAATTGAATCTCTCCTACCATTTTCAAATAGGTTGAAGATTTAGGATTGACATCAACTTTATATATCTTTATACCATCATCAAAAAATTTGCTATATAGATAAAGAATACCATCTGTTGATACATCACCAGCATGATAACCATGTTTAGGTAATTTATCAATTTCAAAAGATATTATATTGTAATTTTTATCAACCCTTTTTACCTCCTCGGTAACCTTGTCATAACCCCAAATATAGTTATCTATAGTATTGTATCCGATAGCATTTATGTTTGTAGGGTTGATATCTTCGGCAACCTTATCAAAATTACCAGAGATTAAATCAGTAACATACACATCTGTTGGATTATTTTTACTTGAGTGGCTTGTAAAAATATAAGCATTACCATCACATGAAAAAGCTTCACCACTTTTATCTTTAAATGTAACTTTTGCACTTACCTCATCACTATCATAAGCCTTTCCACAAATATCTTTACTCTCTTTATTTGATGCTACAATTGTAACTATAGTGTCAGTTGCACTCTCACTTATAGGAGTAATCTCTATTTTAATTTCTATCACATCATGAGGCTCTACATCCTCTTTTTCATATCCTTGATCTTCAGTAATCTCATCTGTAATCTCAACATCACCATCAAAATAGTTATATCTCCATGTACTAATACTAGCAGGAGCTTTTAATTTTAGATTCAACTTGTTAGCATCATCTTTATTTTCTATTTTGACATAAAAAGTTTTTGTATCATTAACATCATCTGCATTTTGAGTGATATTAATATCCTCTTTAAAAGTACCATCACTATCTTGTATTGATATTCTAGGTATATTTCTTGCATCATTCATTCCCATAAAACAGAAACCATCATGAGCGGCAAGATATATTTTTGTATCATTTACCCAAATATCATTAAAACCATAACTCTCCTCACTATCATGAAGTGCATCAACCTGTTTAATAGAAGATGGGTCTGTAACATCTAACCAATAGAGATATCCATCAGAGTTACCATTGGCTGCAGTGATAAGAGCATAAAGTTTTTTACTATCTCCATCTTTAATCTCTTGAACAAAAACACCACCAGCAGCAGGAGCTTGTTGTCCACTACCATGATTATCACTACTACTCCAACTACCCACTTTGTTTAGTTTTAAATTATCTTTATCAATTTTTACAACAGCCAATTCACCAAAGTTACTATTGACATAGATTAGCTCATCTTTGCCTGCAAATATTTTTCTTGCTTCAGAGTCAGGAAAAAGGTCAACATCATCTTTATAATATAATCTACTACCAGATCTTTCAATAAGATATAATTTTCCATCCAAGGAGGAGACATACAGCAAATTAATTGTTACCTCTTTATGTAAAAAATAAACTTTTTGTTTTATTTGTCCTCCACGAATTTGTGAAAACTTCTTATCTTTCATTACAGTATCGACAATAAAAGGATTATTTATATCTTCAACATTGACAATCGTAATACCATCTTTGGCATTGATAATATAGGCATAATCACCCTTAACATAGAGACCTTCTCCATGAATGGTATTTAGTGAATTTATATAATTACCATCTTCATCATAAATAAAAAGTCCACTTTTTCCCACAGCAAAAATATGATCTCTGCTATATCCAATATCCCAAATACCATTATCTTTACTTGTTGTATCTCCATAACTATTACTACACTCATTAATTTTCCACAGTCCTTCATGGTAATCTGCAACAAAAATATTATTGTTTGTATCATCGTACCAAATAGCACCCCTACTATCAGGACCACCATCTGAGCTTGATAAACGATTAAACATTTCAAGTGTTGGTGTAGCTAATAGCATATTTGTCAAAAGAGTTATTAAGATAATTATATTTCTAAACATGAGGATCAACCTACAAAAAAATTTACTATTTGTAGTATCGACTAAAATAATATTTTCTTTAGTCGATATTAGACTCCTATAATCTCTCCATAAAAGGAGAGATCATAAGATAATTTAGCCCTCTATTGTAGGCTTTTATACTCTTTATCTTCATTAACTATTTTGTCTGTTCTACAAGAGCATAGATTTAAATCTGCTGGATCTTGTGGAATCACAGAAGAGCTATCTCCATTGTAGGTGATATTTTCAGAATATTTATCAACATCATTTCTCCAATAGCTATTTTCTGAGATTAATGTTGAACCATTTGCATCTTCTCTATGTGCCATTCTTCCCCATTGAATCCAACTTCCATCATACATTCTTGTTGTATATCCTGCTATTTGAGATGCACTAAATGCAAGAAGTGAACTTTTTGTTCCTGTTCTACAATATGTATAAAGAGTCTTTCCATCTTCATAACCTACATCATTAAATAGCTGTTGAATTTCATCAACAGATTTAAAAGTATATGAAGCTTCTGTAGCTGTAATATTACCATCTCCATTTAAGTCTGCTGTCTCATTTAAATCTAAAACATTTGTATATAAAAGATGTTTTGCCCCTGCTATATGTCCATCAAATGGTGTATAACACTGTTCATCTCTATTTTCACCACAAGTTTTTAACTCTGTTTTGGCTCTTTTAGTACCATTGTACTCTGCTTCACTTCTAGCATCCACTATCACTGAATCATATAGACAGTTATCAATTAGCTCTCTCATATCTTTCATAGTTGCTTGCAGAGCCGTTGCATTTCGTCTAATCTCTTTAATGCTTACTGTGCCACTCATAGGTAAAGAAGATACATTTAGATCAAATAGATCATCTTTGCTACTACTTACCAACTCACCATTTGCATCTGGATTTAGTACAAAAGAGGCATTACCATTTAGAAGAGCCATATGCTCTTGCTTAATTCCCCAATAAGAGAAGGTATACCACATTCTTGCTGCACCTGACATATTTGCACCCTTATTCAATCCATTTCCTTGAACAAATAGAAGCATGTCATTT
The DNA here is from genome assembly GCA_964560425.1 of uncultured Campylobacterales bacterium. Taxonomy (GTDB): domain Bacteria; phylum Campylobacterota; class Campylobacteria; order Campylobacterales; family QNZT01; genus CAZLLE01. The sequence goes on along the minus strand of CAZLLE010000054.1, from coordinate 37,059 downwards.
TGAGGATCAATTCCATAAGCCATCATCATATTATCAATATTTTCTCCTGAATTTACAGCTTTTGCAACTTTAGAAACACCATCAAATCTTGAATAGTATGTATTACATACATCACCTAATTCATAAGTAAATATATTTACATCATCATGTTTTAGAGCTGTATAGTTACCATCTACACTAATTTGACCTATTTGTAAAATAATCAGCTTACCGTTAATTCCTTCTGGTTTATTACTTTCCCAATCGCTAATCCACTTTTCAACATTTGTAGCTGTTACTAATCCATGTTGATTTTCATTATAATCTGATGAACTCTGATTTGTCATTGCCTTTGGACTAATCACTTCACCTGTATTGATACCATCTTTATCTCCACAACCCAAACTCAAAAATGCACCTAAAGCCACAACACCCACTGTTTGCAATAGTCTCTTATCTCTTCTTAGCATACTTTCCACCTTTTTTTTAATTGTTACTTTTCTAAATCGGCTCTTTTATATTTAACTTAATATTTAAAATAAAAAATGGATAAAGAAAAGCTATTTGAATAATAAACTAATTTAGTAAACAGTTATGAAATAATTTCATAATATAATGGAAATATCATTGTGCTACAATTAAATAAAATTTTAATTTAAAGAGGAAATAGATGAAATTATGTGTATTTGATTTTGATTCTACACTTATGGATGGGGAGACAATTGATTTTTTGGCTGCGGCTTTGGGAATAGAGGAGAAAGTTGCAACTATTACAGAGAGAGCAATGGCTGGGGAGCTTGATTTTTTTAGTAGTTTGACTAGGAGAGTTTCTCTTTTGGAGGGATTGGAGATGAGTAAAGTAGATGAAATTTGCCATAATCTCCCGTTTATGAACGGAGCAAAAGAGACTATTAATGAGTTAAAAAAGAGAGATTATAAAGTAGTTGTTTTTAGTGGTGGATTTAGAAATGCAACTTCTCATGCCAAGGATATTTTGGGGTATGATGCTGATTTTTCTAATATTTTACATGATAGGGATGGAATATTAAGTGGTCTTGTTGGCGGAGATATGATGTTTGATTTTTCAAAAGGAGATATGATACAAAGAGTACAGACACTTTTGGGAATAGGTAGAGAGGATACAATGGTTGTTGGTGATGGGGCAAATGATCGTAGTATGTTTATTTATGCTGATACAAGAGTGGCATTTTGTGCAAAAGATATTCTTAAAAAAGAGGCAAATATTATTATTGATACAAAAGATCTAACACAAATTTTAGAAAAAATATAGGGGAATTTTATGTATATAAAAGATGCAAACTTTGCACTATGGTGTGATTTTATAGAGAGAGAGTTTTTGGATAGTGAATTTAGAGAGATGTTATCCAAAGAGATTGTAAATGGAGCTACAAGTAATCCTGCTATTTTCAAAAATGCGTTTCTTAACTCCCCCGCATATAAAGAGGATATTAATGCACTAAAAGATAAAAATCCAAAAGAGATTTATGAGAACCTAGCAATTAAAGATATTCAAAAAGCTGCCGATATTTTGCATAACCTTTATGAAAAAAATGATGATGGTTTTATTAGTATTGAGGTAGATCCATTTTTATGTGATGATACTTCAGGAACAATAGAGGAGGCAAAAAGGTTATATAAAGAGATTGGCAAAAAAAATGTCATGATCAAAATACCAGCTACAGAGGCTGGATTTTTAGCAATGGAAGAGCTATTTAGTGAAGGAATCTCGGTAAATGCAACTCTAATCTTTTCACCAACTCAATCTCTTGGATGCCTTGATGCTTTTGAGAGAGGATTAGAGAGATTTAAAGCTAAAAATTTGGAGCAGGATGAACCAAAAGGTGTAATTAGTGTTTTTGTAAGTCGTTTTGATAGAAAAATGGATGATATTTTATTTGATAAAAATATCAGAAGAGGGATTTTGGGCATGATAAATGCAAATAAAATCTATAATCAAATCGAAAAAAGAGGGATTAAACAGGTAAGAACACTCTTTGCAAGTACAGGTGTAAAGGGTGGAGAGCTTAGTCCTGATTTTTATATCGCTAAGTTACTTTTCAAAAATGCTGTAAATACTGCACCTATTGAGACTATTGAGGCATTTTTAAAAAATGAAAACAAAGATGTGATAGAACCACTTTCACAAGAGGTAATAGATGGTTTTTTTGATGTATTAAAAGAGCAACAGATTGATATAGAAAATATTTATCAAGAGCTTATGGATGAGGGGCTTCAAGCATTTAAAGATGCTTTTGAAGAGATATTAAAAGAGTTAGAAAAGGGGTAAATATGTCAGCAAGTAGTGTGTGTAAAAAAGATTTCTCAGATGTAGATATAAGAAAAGAGTCAAATTTTAATGTTCAAGAGCTGGACTTTAGAATGACAAAAAAACTCAAATTTTATCTTGAAGGGCTTGTTAAATATGAAGGAAGTGATCTTCATATTAAGAGTGGTTCTACATTTAGAGGTCGTATCAATGGTGAGATTATGAAACTCTCAGAAGAGATACTCTCACATGAAGATGGCATACTACTTGCAAAAGAGATTTTAAAGAGTCGTTTTGTTGAGTTTGTTGAGAAAAAAAGTATTGATTTCAACTTCAAACTCAATGAAAAATATCGTTTTCGTGGTAACTTCTTTTTTCAATCAGATGGAGTTTCAGGAGTCTTTCGTGCTATTCCTGTAGATATCCCATCTATGGATGAACTAAAACTCCCAGAAATAATCAAATCATTATGCTCTCTAAAAAGAGGTCTTGTTCTAGTTACAGGACCTACAGGAAGTGGTAAATCAACTACCTTAGCCTCTATAATTGACCAAATAAATAAAGATAGCAAAAAACATATTATCACTATTGAAGATCCGATTGAATTTGTATACAAAGATAAAAATAGCCTTATAAATCAACGAGCTATAGGTGAAGATGCTATTGATTTTTCTACCGCACTTCGTGCAGCTCTAAGAGAGGATCCTGATGTAATTTTGGTTGGAGAGATGAGAGATATGGAGACTATTGAAACAGCTATGCATGCGGCAGAAACAGGGCATCTTGTACTTTCAACTCTTCATACTGTAGATGCAAAAGATACTCTTAGTAGAATTATTGGTATGTTTCCGGGAAATGAACAAAATAAAATTAGAATGTCTCTAGCAGCTACTCTTCAGGGTGTTTTATCTCAACGACTTATCAAAACAGTAGATAATAAGAGAGCTGCGGCTATTGAAATTCTTCTCATAAATGCAAGAATACAATCTCTTATAGCTGATGATAGAGATAGTGAAATTACAGATGCTATTGCAGATGGTAGAGATATATATAAAACTCAAACATTTGATCAAGCTCTATTTGAACTACATGAGCAAGGAAGAATCTCCCAAGAGGAGACTATTACAAATGCAACTAACCGAAATGATATCAAAATGAAAATTGATAATCTAAACTCTAAAACAACAGGAGTAGAGGATATAGGCAATTCAATGATTGATTTAAAGCTAACATAAATATAGTTTGGGTATAATCCGCTCCTAAAATTTTATATAACAAGGAATAATAATATGGTAGAAGGTATTGTTAGAGAGAGTATCGGTAAAAAAGCAACTAAAGCTTATAGACGAGATGGTTATCTAATCGCTAATATTTACTCAAAAGGTATGGAGAATATTAACGCTGCATTTAAATCAAATGAGTTTACAAGAGCAGCTAGAAAAAAAGAGACTCTAGTTTTTGATGTAAAAGTTGGTGATAAGGTAATGCCTGTAATTATTCAAGATTATCAATCAGATCCTATTACAGCTCAACTATTACATGTTGATCTTCGTGTTGTACAAGAGGGAGTTATGTCAAAATATCTTATCCCTGTAAGAACAACAGGAACACCAAAAGGTCTTAAAAACAAAGGTGTTTTAATTACATCTAAAAAAAGATTACTTGTAAAGTGTAAAGCTGAAGATATTCCAAACTATTTTACATTAGAGGTATCTGATCTTGATGTTGGTGATTCTATTCTAGTTAGAGATATAGACGCTCCTGCAAATGTAACACTTATGGATGCTGATAGAGTTTCTGTTGTTGGTATAATTAAAGCTAAATAATAGAAGTTATTTGATGATACTTATTGTAGGGCTTGGAAACCCAGGTCAACAATATAAAAGTAATCGCCATAACATCGGTTTTATGCTCATTGATCGCTTGATTGATGAGCTAAAAGCTACAAATATTACAAAAAGCACCTTTAAAGGTGAATTATACAAAACCCCAAACTTTTTACTTTTAAAACCTATGACATACATGAATCTTTCAGGAGAGAGTGTTGTAAGTGTCAAAAACTACTATAAAGTGGACGAGATTGTCGTATTTTATGATGATTTAGATATTGATCTAGGCTCTATTCGCATCAAAAATGGTGGTGGAAGTGGAGGTCATAATGGTATCAAATCAATAGATCAACATATTGGAAATGATTATGATCGAGTTAGGTTAGGTATTGGTAGACCTGAGTTCAAGGGAGAAGTCACATCTCATGTATTAAGTGATTTTTCAAAAGAGCAACAACCATGTTTAAAAGAGATATTGGATAAAGGGGTAGAGATAGCCAAAGATTATCCTTCACTTGAATTAAAAGAGCTTATAAGCAAATATGTCTCTAAAAAGAGTATTTGTGAGTCAAGCTAAAAAGTTTATAGCCCTTCTATATTTTAAAAACTTTATTATTCTATTTTTTGCACTAGAAATATTTTTTACAGGTATAGACCTAATGCAAAATTTCAAAAACTTACCAGATTCAGCTAATTTACAAATATTATACACAACAAATACATTCCTATATTTTATCAACTTCACCCTACCCCTTTCACTAATTTTTGCAATGATTAGCTCTATATTTCAGATTATCAACTCAAATGAACTTGTAGCACTATACTCTCTAGGTGTTTCAAAACAGAATATAATAAAACCTATAGTATTTATATCTTTAATTGTTACTTTTACATACATTATGTTAAATGCAACAGGCTTTGTCAAAGCAAGTGAATATGCAAGAAATATCAAAAAGTATGGAGAGATAGAGAGAGAAACCAAAAATCTATTTCTCAAATCACATGATAATTATGTATATATAGAGACTCTCTACCCTATAAAAAAAGAGGGGCAAAATATCACAATTTTTACAACCAAAAAGGGGGATCTCACAGGAGTTTTAAAAGCAAAAAAAGCAATTTTTAAAGGTAATTATTGGGAGCTTTTTGATGTTAAAAAACTTATTAAACCAACACCTATTACAAAAAATAGTAAATTAACATTTCAAAATATCCCCTATGTAAAAGCATTAGAGGGGTTTAAACCAGAAATTATAGACAACCTTTTTAAGGGCAGAAGCAAATTAAACATTCAAAATTCAATATCTGCAATCATGCTTCTAAATGAACAAAATATAAATACAGACAAAATAAGAGGAAATTTATATCTCATGATATTTTTTCCACTATTTGCCCCTATTGTGATTTTAACTCTATTTTATCCCATGCCAATTATGAGAAGAGGATCTAATATGGGAATGCTAAGCTCTCTTTATATCTTTGGAGTATTAATATTATGGGGGCTATTTTTTACACTAGCCAAAATATCTACAAATGGTTCTATATTACCAGAACTTGGAATTCTTTTACCGATGATTATACTTAGCATAGCATCTATTTATATTATTAATAAAAAACACTAACTAATAAAACTATTTAGTTTTTTTAAAAAGATCCGATTATATTTAGGTGGAGAAGATTATGATAAATAGAGTTATTTTTTTAATTATATTGTTAATGGGTATTTTAGAAGCTGTTGATACAGAAGATAATTTGCTAAAAAATGCAAGTTTTGAAGAGGGTATACCTCATTGGGAAGCAGGAAATCAAAATGGTATTTTTATATCAAATGATAGTTTTATAGGAAATAAAGCTGTAGAGTATACGACAGGAGGAGCTAGTCAAACAACAGATATTATATTAGATATCAATGGAAGTATAAACTATATCTTTAGTGGTTATTATAAAAATATTGGTTTGGTTGATGGTATGTGGCTGGGTATAGCCTATTTAGATGAAGATTGGAATTCAATTGGAAGTGCCTCTATGAGCCTAAAACCATCTATGGAATATAAGAGATTTGCACTTGTAGATAGTCCACCTATAGGTACAAAATATTTAAGTATATGGACATGGTCTGAAACTTCAGAGAATGGAAAAACTCTTTTAGATGGATTAGAGCTATATAGAGAGGGAGTTGAACCATTAAATCACTCTCCACAAATTGAACCAATAGCCCAACAAGAGGCTATTTTGGATGATAATATAGATATTAGTATCAATGCTAGTGATATAGATGGAGATATATTGACATATTATCTCAAAGATTCACTAAATGATGAAATATATATTGATAGCCAAGAGGGACATATTAGAGGAGTTATCTCAACAAAAGGAACTTACACTTTAGAAGTTTTTGTTATTGATGGCAAAGGAGGAGTTAGTGAAAGATCATTTAATTTAAAAATTGTTTCAGCACCAATTAGTGAATGTAATATACTTCAAAATCCAAGTTTTGAAAATGGTCTTAATAATTGGTCAATCTATAGTGCTAATACTACTCTTGTAGATGATCCTCATGAAGGCTTAAAAGCACTTCGTATTAGAGATGGAGGAGTAGATCAACTTTCGCAAGAAATCACAACCGACATAGATACTTATCAATTTAATGGTTATTATAAAGTAAGTGGAGAGTTAGAGGGGCTTTGGCTAGGAATGAATTTTTATGATAGTGAAAAAAATCTACTCTTTTCAAAAACTATAGCACTCCAAGATGCTCAAGAGTATACAAAATTCATCGTAAATGCAACATCAACAAATAGTACAAAATATATACAAGCTTGGATTTGGAGTGAAGGTGATGGGGAGATAACTTTGGATGAATTAAAAATAAGCAGAGCTAGTTGTTATAATTATACTATTGCATCATCACTACCACCTAAAGGTATAGCTATTGAGAATGCCCCACAATTTGTAGTCATTGGTTTTGATGATAATACAAAAGCAGAGGGAATTGATTGGGCTTTAGATCTATTTAAAGATAAAAAAAATGCAGATGGAAGCGAAGCTAGAGTTAGTTTTTATATGAATACAATTGGACTAGATGAGTGGATAGAGGATGATCCTACTCCTCTTTTGGAAGCTATGAAAAGATTAAAAGATAGTAGCCATGAGATGGGCAACCACACATACAATCATCATTCAGATCTAAATTCTACTGATTGGGATATATATACACAAACTATATCCAATTTAAATTTATCACAATGGAGTCCTAGAATAGAAGGAGCAACCAATAGTTTGATTAATAAAGTAGGTCTTCTTAGAGAAGAGGTTGTTGGATTTCGAGCTCCATATCTATTATATAATAATGCAATGTTTCAATCTCTAAAAGCAAATAATTTTCTTTATGATTGCTCTATAGAGGATGGTTATGATTCCCATTTTGATGGAACCAACTTTAGATGGCCATATCAACTAGATGAAGGCTCTCCCTCTCATAATGAAAACTGGTATGGTAATCCTGAAAATGAGAATTTTGTACCTATTAACTCTATTAAGGGAGTATGGGAGCTACCAAATCATGTTCTCATGATTCCTAATGATAGTAAATGTAAAAAATATGGTATAAAAAAGAGATTGTGGAAGAGAATGAAAACAAAAATACCATATTTGAGCGAACATAAAATTACAGGTTTTGATTATAATATTTGGAGTGAAGCCGAGCTAAATAAAGCAGAATTTTTGGGCATTTTAAAATATAATCTTGATCTTAGATTAGAAGGAAATAGAGCCCCTTTTATGCTTGGAGCTCATACTCAATATTATACCGATGAGTGGGCAGATCAAAATGCACCAAATGCTACAAAAGAGGAGATGAGAGAGGTTATTAGTGAATTTGTAGATTACGCACTAAGCAAACCTCAAGTTCGTATTCGTCCTGCTGTAGATATTATTAATTGGTGTAATAATCCAATACCAATAAACTAAAGGAGGTTCTATGTACAAAACTTTAATCAGTATCTCTGCTCTTCTATTATTATGGAGTGGGTGCAATAGCAGTAGTTCAAAAGCAACACAACAAGAGCAATCCAATATAAATGAAACCTTAAATAAAAGTGCAAAAGAGTATTTTGGTTCTATTTCAGATGCAACAATTAATATTTATGAACTAGGAGAGGGAGAGAGAAAACTTCTCTTTAGTGAAAACACAACAATGGGTGAAAATCTTGATGAGATTGGAAATTTTAATGCACATACACAGAGTCTAAATTCTCAAAATTTTTATCTATATGAACTAATTGGTGGAAAAAATTGGGATATAGATCATAATGGCATTATCGACTCTGTTCCAACAACAAATAGCTCAATATATAGATCTATATATAAAGGAAAACAGAACCATGTGGCATGGTGGGGCACTAAAAAAAGTATTAGAAATTTGGGATTGTCTGAAAAATTTTAGATATCATGACTGGAAAAAAGGAGTTTTCTACCATGAAGAGTAAAAATATTACACTAAAATTGATTATTTTACTACTTATTTCAACGGAGCTTTTATCAAACACTATTGTGTTTGATTTTGAAAATACTTCCATAGGCAAGATTCCTTCAAACTGGATAATGGATGAAACAAACCCTAGAAAACCACTTGGCACTTGGAGAGTAATTCAAGATAAGAGCGCACCTTCAGGGGAAAAAGTATTAAATCTCACAAAAGCAAAAAGTAGTTATGGTAGTACTTTTAATCTATGCTACAATAAAAAAATCAACTTTCTAAATGGTGAAATATCTGTCAAATTCAAAGCAAAAAGTGGAGTAATTGATCAAGGTGGTGGAATCATGTGGCGTGTACAAGATGGTGATAACTATTATGTTGCAAGATTTAATCCACTAGAAGATAATTTTCGTTTTTATGTTGTAAAAAATGGCAGAAGAGATCTTATAGAATCTACAAATATAAAATTAAAAAAAGATAGTTGGAATAGTATGAAAATTATTCAAAATGGCAATCATTTTGAAGGCTATATAAACAACAAAAAAGTTTTGGAATCCAAAGATGATAGATGTTCTAAAAGTGGCGGAGTTGGACTTTGGACAAAAGCTGATGCGTTAAGCTCTTTTGATGATTTTATTATAAAAGTAGATTCAAAATGAGAGAGATAATACTCATTTTTATCACTCTATTATTTGTCTCATGTTCAAATACTCCAAAAGAGTCTATAACTATCTATGTCTCTGAAGATCAAGTATTTTCAGAACCTATTTTAAAAGATTTTGAAAAAGATACAGGCATTAAAATCAATACTGTGTATGATAGTGAAGAGTCCAAAAGTACAGGTGTCATGAATCGTCTAATTGCTGAAAAAAATAGTCCACAAGCAGATGTATATTGGGCAAATGAACCAATTCGTGCTGAAGTACTCAAAAACAGAGGAATTCTCGCAAAATATAATAGTCCAAATGCAAAAGGAATAGCTGAAGTTTTTAGAGAAAAAGATAACTATTGGTGTGGTTTTTCTGCAAGGGTAAGATTATTGATAATAAATAAAAAACTAAAAGATAGACCTAAATCAATTTTGGCATATAGAGATAGCTCATTTAGATCCAAAGCTGTTATAGCCAATCCTCTTTTTGGCTCAACCACAGCACATATTGCCGCTCTTTTTACGATACTAGGAGATCAAAAAGCAAAAGCTTTCATGAATGATATGAAAAGAAATGAAGTTGCAATATCTACAAGCAATGGGGAGAGTGCAGATTTCGTAGCTTCAAATAGTTATAGTTTCTCTCTAGTCGATAGTGACGATGCTATGAGCAGAATAAAACAGAAAGAGAGTGTTGTTATTGAATACCCAGATCAAGAAGATAATGAAATAGGAGCTTTTGTAATACCAAATGTAGTAATGCTTATCAAAAACTCTCCTCATCCAAAATTGGCAAAAAAATTGATTGATTATCTACTATCAAAAGAGAGTGAAAAAAAATTAGCATTTGCTGATTGTGCTCAAATCCCTCTTCATAAGGGAGTTGAACTACCAAAAGGTCTAAAACCAATTAATCAAATCAAAGTTATGAAAGTAAATTATGAAAAAGTAGCAAAAAAACTTGTTGAAATCCAACCATTTTTGAAAGAGTGGGTCTCAAAATAGGTGAGTAGAAAGGCATTTTTTTTAATTAGTCTCCTATTTATCTTTATCATCGGATTAGTACCTGTTTTATCTATGATTTTTGATACTTTTATAGGAGAAGATGGATTTACCATCTCCTCCTATGAAAAATTTTTTCAAACATCTAATTTAATTACAAGTTTTAAAAATAGTTTTATAGTCTCCTCTTTAGTGGCATCTTTTGCAACATTTTTTGGAGTAATATTAGGTATTATCTTGGGTAAAACTGAGATCTATTTTAAAAAATTTTTTATATCTATATTGGTTATTCCTCTACTTATTCCTCCCTATATTTTAGCTTTTGGATGGTTTCAACTTTTGGGTAGAGATGGATTTTTGGGTGAATTGTTGTTTGGATTTTGGGGAGTATCTTTTGTACTATTTAGTATCTATCTACCTATTCCCATACTTCTAACTATCTTTTTTTTATCACAAGTAAATCCATCACTAGAAGATGCAGGAAGATTAGTCACAAGCTGGAGAGGAGTTTTAAAAAATATTACTATTCCTCTGATATCTCCTGCTATCATTCTATCTTTCATGTTAGTTTTTATTCTTAGTTTTGGAGAGGTAAGTGTGGCTAATTTTTTGAGATATGATCTTATATCTTTAGAGAGTTTTGTTCAATTTAGTGCTTTTTATGATTTTAAAATGGCTACAGTAGCTGCCATGCCTCTAGTTTTAATCGCCTTTTTAATACTTCTAATAGAGCAGTTTTTTATTAAAAAAAATATCTTTAGATTTAACTCTTATCATGAGATAAAATATATATCACTAAATAAATATCAAAATAGAACACTCTTTTTGGTCTCTCTTTTTGCAATAATTATTGTAATAATGCCACTATCTACTATTTTTATCAAATCCCTTGATTTAGAAAGTTTTTTAATAGCCCTAAACAAAGCATCCTCTCCACTTTTGAGAACCTTTATATATGCTTCAATAGGAGCTACACTCTTGATGATTTTTGGATTTTTGAATGGCTATATAATTGAAAATAGACTCTTTAAATGGTGGAGATTATGGGACTCATCAATTATATTTCTCTTTGCACTCCCTTCAACAGTAATTGGAATTTCACTAATACTATTTTACAATACAACATACACCAATTTTATCTACACTACACCCATAATTATTATATTTGGATACCTAGTAAAATATATCGCCCTCACTACAAAAATAATACAAACTAAACTATCTCAAATACCACATTCATTGAGTGAATCAGCACAAATGGTAGGTGCTAAATGGTATCAAATTTTATACTTTATACTAATACCCATATCCAAAAAAATCCTAATCATCTCATGGATTATAGGTTTTATATTCTGCATCCGTGAAAACACAATCATAATGCTACTCTACCCACCAGGATCTGACACCCTACCAATATATATAATCACCCAAATGGCAAATGGCAAACCAGAAATAGTCTCTGCCCTTTGTGTAATCATGATTATTGCTACACTATTTCCTATAATGATTTTTGGACTATACAATACCAATGTCAAAAAATAACACGGAATTTACGGGGTAAATAATATGATTAAATTTGAAGAAGTTTCACTATTTTATAAGAAAAAAACTATATTAAAAGATATAAACCTTGATATAAAATCAAAAGAGAGGTTGGTTATATTAGGAGCTTCAGGCTCTGGTAAAACTACGCTTCTTCATCTCATAGCGGGACTTATTGCACCCTCAAAAGGCACTATTTTGATTGATAATGAGATTGTTAGTCAAAATGGTCAAATTATTACTCCTCCTCACAAAAGAGATATCTCTATGGTTTTTCAAGATCTTGCTTTGTGGAATCACATGAGTGTCAAGGGGAATATTGAGTTTGGACTAAAGATAAAAGGTTTTTCAAAAAAAGAGAGAGCCTATAGAGTAAAAGAGATACTTGAACTTGTAGATATGAAGGGTTTTGAGAATAGAGAGATAGATCAACTCTCAGGTGGGCAACGCCAAAGAGTTGCACTTGCTAGGGCATTGGTACTATCTCCTAAAATTCTTTTGATGGATGAACCTTTATCAAGCTTAGATAGAGAACTTAGTTTGCAATTACAAGATAAAATCTTAAAATTACAAAAAAAATTGGGCTTTACACTCATTTATGTAACACATAGCCAAGAAGAGGCAGAAAATATATCAACTCTAATAATTAAAATGTCAACATTATTTATGGTATAATCCTAACCTTAAAAAATATATTACTTATCACAGGAACAGCATGAAACAACAATATAAATCATATCAGGAAACTATTGACTTTTTAAAAGCATGTGTAAAAAAATATCCAAATATTATAACTATTAAAAATATTGGCACAACTTGGGAAAATAGAGATATCGTATTGGCAACAATCTCTCTAAATGTTGAAAATGCTGATCTTAAACCAGCTCTTCTTTTTACAGGAACAGTTCATGCTAGAGAGTGGATTGGTAATGAGTTGGCGGTAGAGTTTATTGATCATCTTTTGAACAACTATGAGAGTGATCCTAGAATTATTGAGACACTTACCAAAAATACACTCTATATTGTACCATGTTTGAATCCTGATGGGTTTGAGTATTCTCGTACTCATTTTTCATTTTGGAGAAAAAATAGACGAAATAACAAGAATGGAACTTATGGTGTTGATCTAAATCGAAACTTTAGCGTAGGATATGTAAAAAGTACGGATACATCTTCAAATGTTTATGGAGGTCCTGAACCTTTTAGTGAGCCTGAGACTAGAGCAATAAAAGAGTTTGTAGACTCTCATGATAATATTACAGTAGCTCTTGATTATCACTCTCAAGGAAATGTATTTTTTCCAGCTCACAAATTTAACCATGAAGCAGAAATTGATGGAACTGATCTAAATGTACTTTGTGCAAATATGAATTATGAGATCAAAAAAGTTACAGGACGAGAGTATGGTATTCATAGAGGAAAACCTCCTACAAAGTTGATTAGTGGAAGCGGAAGAGAGTACTACTACTCAAAAGGTATCATTGCTATAGTTGTAGAGGTTGGTACTAGAAATATTCCAGATTATATGCAAAATATGACAGAGAGTATTCATGAAAATATTCCAGCACTTTTACATGCATTGGGTGAAGCAAAAAATTATGCACCATTTGCACCAAAAAGAGTTACAAAATTTCAGATAGACAAAACTTGTTCAAAAGGTGTTCAATTGATTTGGGAACACGATGGAGAGGGACACAATATCCATTTTGAAATTTATCGCACAAGTGAACATAAAAAAGCTTGTCATGAAGGTACTCTTATCACTAAAACAAGAAATAAATTTTATACAGATATTGAATTAGAGAGTCATAAAGAGTATTTTTATTATATTCGAGCTGTTGATAGTATTAATCATGTCAAATCACCATTTGCACCGCAACTAAAGGTCAAAACACTTCTTGAAAGAGATGAGTTTGCAAGAACTATATTTCCAACTCCAAATGAGATTGGCTATGTTGCAGAAAATTCAAAAGAGCAAAATAGAGAACATTTTGGTAAAAACTCATTTTTTGTGGGTGTCAATCAAAGCAAGGGTATTAGTTATGGAGTGATGGCATTTTCATTGGAGAATATTCCACAAGATGCAATTATCAAAGAGGCAAAAATTTCCCTTTATCCTATGAACAGAGTAAATGCAAAGATTGAGAAGTTTGGAGAGTGGTCTATCTCATTTATAGCTCAAGAGAGTGTTCCTGAGATTACAGATTTTGATCAAATTCATCAAGCAGAGATCATACAAACTTTAGGAGAGACAATTCCATCTGAAAAATTAACACAAGGTATTTGGCATAATTGGGATTTTAATGATGCTGAAAAACAGATTTTACAAAAAGAGATCAATAGCAAAAAAGTTCTCTTTAGACTCTCTGGTCCAACTAAATTACCACTTGGTAGAGATTCTCAAATGATGATGTTTGATGTGGGATATGGTCCATTTGGTGGTGGTATTCACTATAGACCACATTTAGATATCAAATATACTATGCCATCTCAAACACAAGAGATTAAGGCTGCTAAATTAGCTCTAATCTCCAAAGATAATACTACTGAAGATATTTTGGCATGTGGATATGATAAAGATAGAGATAAAACTTATGGATATATGGAGTTTGATTTGAGTGAACTTCCTGATCCAAAAAATACTATTATTACAGAAGCATATATTCAAATACAAAATAAAAATAGACCAAAAACAAAACAAGATATGCGATACAATATTGAGTTTATAGATATTGAACATGCATCTTATGAACAGATTAAAAATAGAGATAGAATTGAGTTTATAGGATATGAAGTGAGCAAAGATGATCTAAATAGACGATCAAAACACTTCTTTATATTTGACAACTATAGTAGATTAGCATTAGAGAAGATTCATGAAGAGAGTAGTAACGCCTCATTTATCATAAAAGCAACTTCTGTAGTAGACTCCAAAAATCTTTTGGTTAATTTTCATAAAAAAGGTCATAAAAATGAGGTTAAACTTGTGGTCAAATATATTAAAAGAAGAAAAGAGCCTATAGATAGAGCAACTGATCTTAATTTAAAAGTAGAAAAAGGGATGATTAAATTATCATGGAGTAATCCTGAAGATGAAAATTTTGTAGGATCTTATGTTGTAAGAAACAGATTTAATCCACCAAAAAACCCTTATGATGGTGTCAAAATATATGCAGGAAAAGATAGCTACACTTATGATAATTATGGCTCTACCAAAATAGATAAATATTATGCAGTATTTACTTATGATGATGTTCCAAACTATAGCCCTCCTTCAACAATAGAATATAAAACAAAATGAAAAGGGCAACCAAAAAAGAGATACAAGAGATAAAAAGCATCTTTATAGAACACTATAAAGATGCTAAAACAGAGCTAGAATATCGTAATATTTATGAGCTTTTAATCTCCGTCATGCTCTCAGCTCAATGCACAGACAAAAGAGTAAATATAATTACACCTGCCCTTTTTAGTAAATATCCAAATATAGATTCTCTATCAGATGCCACTTTAGATGATGTAAAAAGTTATATTCAAAGTTGCTCTTTTTTTAATAACAAAGCAAAAAATTTAATCAAAATGGCTCAAAAAGTAAAAAGTGAATTTAATTCTCAAATACCACTAAATGAAAAAGATCTAATATCTCTAGCAGGAGTAGGACAGAAAACAGCTCATGTAGTTATGATTGAACATAGTGGAAAAAATCTTATGGCAGTAGATACTCATGTTTTTCGTGTTTCTCATAGATTAGGGATAGCTTTTGAAAAGAGTGCTATAAAAACGGAGGAGGAGCTAACAAAAAAGCTCAAAGACAACCTACATATCCTCCATCAAGCCATGGTGCTTTTTGGAAGATATATATGCAAATCAAAAAATCCATCATGTGATGAGTGTTTTTTGAGTCAATATTGTAAAAGTAAAGAGGGTTTTAAACCCTCATAATCTCTATGGCTTTTTAGATGAGGAAAGGGCTTTAAAATCTTTTGGTGGAAGAGTTACTTTATCACTAAGTTTATTCAATAAAATACTCATTGTATTTTTGGATTTACAGCCATAGAGATCATAAATTTTTGCATAAAATCTTGGATCTCGATAAGAGAGATAAATATTGCCATCTTTTGCTTTATAAGCACTCATTTTAAATGGCAAATCAAGACCTGCTTTAGGATCTCTAGTCAACATTCTCAATTCAACTTTTGGATTTCCAAATATAATTACCTCAGCATCATTGAGCTTTGCTCCTCCTGCATTTTTTGCATTCTCTTTATGATTAATTCTAGCAAAAAGAGTTAAACCCTTTTGCTTAATAATCATCTCAAGTCTATCCATTGTAGTTTTCACATCAACACTACTCTTTTTTGTAATAATTCCATGTTTATCTGAAGTTACAGAAAATAGGCTCAATGGCAAAATCATAACCATTATTAGTAGAATTTTATTCATATAGTTTTCCTTGCATATTAATTGTTTAATTTAATATTATCTTAATTAACTAAAATTTATATTATCTTTTTTGGATATTTCATATAGATTAAAATAGTTAAATTAAAATCTACTTCTACTAGCTTCTGAAGACATAGCTTGAGACATCTCTTCAATCTCTTTTGCTGCTACATCAATCTCTACTGTAACCAATGAGTTATTTTGAGTAGCTTGATCTATCTCTTTAATTGCAATATTTACTTCAGAGATATTATCTACCTGTTTATCAATTGCACCTCCAATATCAACAATAGATTGAACAAGTACATTTACATTAGCATTAATCTCATCTAAACTTTTTTGTGTCTTTTCTGCAAGTTGCCTAACTTCATCAGCAACAACAGCAAAACCTCTTCCATGTTCACCTGCCCTTGCTGCTTCAATAGCTGCATTAAGAGCCAATAGATTTGTCTGATCTGCAATATCACTAATAATACCTATAACAGATTTGATATCTTTTGATTGATCTACTACTATTTTTGTTCTATTTGATACCTCTGAAATAGACTCATTAATATTATTTATATTAATAGCTGTATGCTCAATACTTGAAGCTTGTTGTGTTGTTGCACTATTTAAATCTTTCATCCCTGATTTTAAAATTGTTGCTTTATTAGATAGATCTTCGCTACTCATACTAGATACTTTAATCATTTGACTAATAAGTTCAGCTAAAGAGTTGAGACCTTGTGCTGTTTTACCTACTGGGTCTTCTATTCTATATGAAAAATCTCTATCTTGAAATTTAATTAGGGCATCTTGAATTTTGTTTGTATCTTTACAAATATTATTAGCTAATGAATCCAACATTTGATTAAATACCATCTTTAACTCTTGAAGTGATTGAGTAGATGAGCTCTTCTCTATTTTTTGATACATCACACCATCTTCAACCAAAGATACTACCCTTTTTACATCTTCAATAAAGATAGTATCTTCCTCTATCATGACCTTTGTTTTTTCAATACTCTTATTTATAATAGATGCCATAGTACTTAATTCATCATTTAAGTGGTCATCTAATTTTTTTATATCTGTAGATTCTCTATTTAAAAAAGAGAAAAAACCAAGCAATCCAGACTGAAACTCTTGTATTCTAAGGTTTATATTTCTATTTAAAAAAATTATAAATCCCATAATAAAAGCAACGATTAATAAACCCGTTATAAGACTCAAAAAAATAATCTCTTCTATAATTTTATCTAGAGAGTGATCCATATAACTACTCATAGAGGTAAGAATCTTCTGAGTTTCATGAACTGTATTTCTCATGTCTCCACGAATACCAAGACCTTTAGTTAATCCTAGTTCCATTTTCCCCTGAACAAAATTTAAAAAATCATCTTTATAAATTTTTAAATCACGATTACCATTATATTTAACAAGTAAAGCATCCATAACTTTTTTAAACTTCTCCACATATTTAAGATCATTTCTCAACATAAAATCTTTTTCATGCTTTCTTAGATTATATATAGCAGCTAAAAATGTATCATTTTTACTCTCTTTAGCTAGTTTTTGTATTTTGTGTACACTCTCTCTTAATTTTCCATATAAACCATCATTATGATTGAGCCCAAGTATTTTCTGTTTTTGAATCATCTGTATAAAAGAGTTATTATATTCGCCAATAATTTTAATAAATTTGTCTAAAATTGATAAATCTATATCCCTATCTATCAACTCTTCTCTAAGTTCTTGCTCTTTCTTATTGATATATTCAATTTTTTTCTGAAATTTATCTACATACTTTAGATCTCTTCGTAATAAAAAATCTTTTTCATGTTTTCTAAGTTCTAATACATCTACTTTTAGCGTTTCAATTTTTGTTTCAACCAAACCAAGATGATGTACCTCCCAAATATATGAAGACATCATAAATATTAAAACACCAAATCCTACAGCAACATTAAGAGCTAATATTAATAATTTCTGTTTTATTGTCAAATTCATCTCTTCCCCTTTTATCCTATATATCGGAAAAACAGAAATAAAATTAATTATTTATAAAATCAAACTTTGCTAAATACTCCCTATAATCTTTAGTGCCACTATGAAGTCGTTGCAAAGCATAAAATAGAGCAGCAAATTTCATCATATTTAAAAGAGAGTTTTTTGATACACTTTTTGGAGCAAAACTATTATAAGAGTCTAAAAGTGTATTAATATCATTTTCACACCAACTATTAGCAACAACAGCCAAATCAAAACTAAAATCACCAACACTAGAGTCGATAAAATCAAATACTCCAATAAGCTCATCTCCAATAAATTTAGAGTTATCGGGAAATAGATCACCATGTATTAAACCATCACAAAAAAGAGGTATATTTTTGATTAATTTATATCTTTTTTGAAATTCAAAAGGGGCATCTTGTAACATTTTTTTCATACTCTTATGAGTATAAAACCCCTCTGACGAGCGACCTATTTTAGGGGAAATGGTATGAAATCGAGCTAAAAACTTGGCAATTTTTTTGATCTGATTGGTGTTTGGTTTTTGAGGTGATTTTCCCTCAATAAAAGAGTAAAAAGCCAAAGGTCTATTTTTGTATTTACACAGCTCAAACATAGGAGAAGGTACACAAAAGGAGCCATGCAAAAGAGAGAGAAGCCTCCTCTCTCTCTTAACCTCTGCCAATGAAGCACTCTCATAAAGTTTACAAATATATCTCTTATTATTACTATCTGTAAGAATATAGGTTGTATCCGAAACTCCATCTTTGGTATCTTCTAAAGTAGTAAATTTTATATCATCGGAGCTAATACTATTAATAAGCTCCAATGAAAGTTTAGTCTTAACTCCCAGTTACTTTACCTTTGAGCTACAAAGATCAGCTTTGATATTCATCTCAAAACTAATTAAAACATCACTCCAAGTTTTACCCTTATGAAGATCAAAACAAGCCTTATTAATAGCACTCAGAGCCTTTGAAGCTTGAAAATCAAAGATATCTATAAAACCCTCTGCTTTTAACTTTCCATTTTCGTAACTATAGTTCATAGGAACCTCTTTTGTTATAGAGTTCATAGTAATTTCCATACTAATTACTCCTGTTCTAGGCTTACCTTTTTCTCTCTTATTAGCTTTAATATCAAGAATTTTTGCTTTGATTTTTTCATCACTCATAATCTTAAAAAATGAGTTGACTAATTTTAGATCACGAGCTTCATTTTTGGAATTAACACTATTTGTATTGATAACAACCGATGAGCCTACAAGTATCTCTTTGAAATTTTTACCTTTTGGAGCAATTGGAGTATAAGACACATCATTAAAAACCCCACCAACACCTATTTTGGCAGGAGTTTTATAAGCTTTCCAGCCCACACTAACTACACCCTCCTGCGATAAAACACAGCCACTCTTAGGAAGAGTGATTTCAGCATACATGATTGAAGTAATTGCTATTATTGCCATTAAAATTTTTTTCATAATTTTTCCCCTTATTAGTTTTTATTATAAGACAACTATACCACTTTTTTATTAAGGATTAAACATGAGCTATCTATCTTGGTTTGAAAACCATGCTTTAAAACATCAACAAATTGTAAAAAAAGTCAAAAAAGAGAATCTAATAGACTATTTTCGATGGGAAAATATCTCTAAAACAGATGTAGATTTTTGTCCACTTTTTGCAAAAAACAAAAAGTGTCATGACATGGATAATCTCAACTGTTATCTATGTGCATGCCCCAATTTCCGTTTTGATGATAGTGCCACAAAGCTAAAAAGCTGGTGCAGTATAGAATCAAAAGATGGAAAACAGATAGAACATAATGGTGTAATTCACCAAGATTGTAGTGGTTGTACCATACCACATAAAGAGCTATATATCAAAAAATATTTTGATACAAATTGGTTAAATATAATGAAGGATTGTCATGAATAAAATAGTATATTTTCTAATCTTATCTCTTTTAAGTGCTTGTGGAAGCAGTGACTCTAACTCCACAACTACACAAAAAAAAGAGGTAATTGAAAAGCCAACGAATGGTGATACAAATAACACAATAGAGAACAAAAAAGATTGGTATACTCCAGATAAAAATACATCATGGCAGTGGCAATTAAATGGGAATATTAATAGCTCTTATGATGTAGATTTATATGATATTGATCTTTTTGATAGTAGTGAAACTCTTATAAAAGAGCTTCACTCAAAAGGTAAAAAAGTGATATGTTATTTTAGTGCAGGAAGTTTTGAAAATTGGAGAGAAGATGCAAATAAATTTCCCGCTGAGACTTTAGGAAAAGATTTGGATGGATGGGATGGAGAAAGGTGGCTAGATATACGAAATAAAAAACTCTATCCTATTATGAAAAGTCGATTAGAGTTAGCAAAACAGAAAGGTTGTGATGGGGTAGAACCCGACAATGTAGATGGATACACAAACAAAAGTGGATTTAAACTAACTACTGATGATCAATTAGAATATAATATCTTTCTTGCAGATGAAGCTCATAAAAGAGGGTTGAGTATTGGACTCAAAAATGATCTTGATCAAATTAAGACTCTTGAACAATATTTTGATTTTAGTGTAAATGAACAGTGTCATGAGTATAATGAATGCAACAAATTAAAACCATTTATAGAAGCAAACAAACCAGTATTTAATGCAGAATATAATAAAAAGTACAAAAATAATAGAGAAAAATTGTGCAAAGAGAGCCTAAAACTAGGCTTTCAAACACTTATACTTCCAATGGATTTAGATGATAGTTTTCGGATAAGCTGTGAATAATCAAAAATCATCTCATGGTGGAGATATCTATAGCTTTGCAAAAGAGCTTAACCTTAAGCCAAAAAATGTGATAGATTTTTCATCAAATATCAATCAGTACAGCCCTAAAATAGGAAGCTTGTCAAAAGATCTAGACATCTCAAAATATGCCGATTTTAGATACGAAAAGCTCAAAAAAAAATTAGCAAAAAAATATAAAACAGTATATACTCAAATTGCCCTCTTTAGCGGGGCAAGTAGGGCGATTGTTAGCTTTTTGAGCCTTTTTGAAAACTTAAACGAAAAAATCGTTCTCTACGCACCTATTTATGGGGAATATAGGCGTTTTTCAAAAAAAACTGTTTTAATAAATCGTTTTACAAACATTTATCAAGATCCGCCAAAGAATAGCTTAGTTATTTTTGTAAACCCCTCAACACCCGATGGAAAAGCCTATGACATGCGACGGCTTTTTGGGATTTGGAAGCGAAATAACAACAAAATCTTGATAGATGAATCCTTCTTAGAGTTTACAAATGAAAAATCTTCAATAGAAGAGCTAAAAAATAGTAATAAATTATATATATTAAAATCTCTTACTAAGTTTTATGCATGTGCAGGAGTACGCTTAGGTATCATAATATCAAGCAAAAAGAACATAAAAGAGCTTCAAAGCCATACTAGTGCAATGTGGGATATATCTACATTTGATGAAAAATATATTTTAAAAGCACTAAAAGATAAAAATTTTCCTAAAAAAGCTATTCAAAAGACTAATAGAGATAAAAAAGAGCTTCTAAAAGTTTTGCAAAATTCACCATATATTGAAAAGATATACCCTAGTGATATAAATTTCTTTTTGGTAAAACTCAAAAATATTGATGCTTTTGCTCTTCAAGAGATTTGTAAAAAAGAGAATATTTTAATAAGAAATTGTAAAAATTTTGATTTTTTAGATCACTATCATGTACGGTTGGCAGTGAGAAAAAGGGAAGATATTAGAAGATTAGAAAAGGTACTTTGTGCATAACATCTCCATCTTTGGCACAAGTAGTGATGCGGGAAAATCAACAATAACTTTTGTAATTGCCAAATTACTTCAAGATATGGGAGTCTCAACTGCTGTATTTAAAGCACAAAATGTATCTAATAATTCTCAAGTGGCAGATGATGGTAGCGAAGTGGCAATCTCTACATATTTTCAAGCTTCTGTATTAGGTATAGAGACGAGTTATCATATCAATCCTATACTTCTCAAATCTGGGGCAAAAAATCATGCTAGTTTGATTATTGAGGGTAAAGAGATAGGAAACAAGGATGTAAAATCTTATTATAGAGAACTTGATATGCTTAAGCCTATTGTAAAAAGAGCTTTTGAGTATCTTGATAATAAATATGATTGTATTGTGGCTGAAGGGGCTGGTGGATGTGTGGAGTTAAATTTACTTCATAAAGATCTATCAAATACTTTTATTGCTGATACTTTTGATACAAAAATAATTCTTGTTGCAGATATTGAAAAGGGTGGTGTATTTGCCTCTATTTATGGCACAATTGAATTGATGAAGAAGAAGTTTAGAGATAACCTCATCGGAGTAATTATCAATAAATTTAGAGGAGATAGAACACTTTTTGATGATGGTGTCAAAATTATTGAAAATAGATTTGGAGTAGATGTACTTGGGGTATTGCCATATACTCCTCTAAATATTGGTTTTGAAGATAGTGCTAGTTTACAAAACTATATCCAAGAAAAGCCAAATGCTCATATTAAAGTTGGGATTATTAAACTTCCTCATATTAGTAATTTTAATGATTTTGAACCTCTTATTATAGATAATGAACTGCAAGTTGATTTTATTACATCCAATATAAATGAGTACGACTATATTATTATCCCTGGTTCCAAACGAGTTATTGAGGATTTGAAGTGGTTAAAAAGAGGTGGACTTTTTAAAGCGATTCAATCTTATCAAAAACAGATTATTGGAATTTGTGGCGGTTATGAGATGATGTTTGAAAAAATAGTAGATAATGAAGGAGTCGAAAGTACTATAAAAGAGATTAAAGCTCTAGGGCTAATTGATGGTGAACTCTTTTTTGAAAATCAAAAGATTGTAAAAAAAACAGATTTTAGACTTCATGACAAACTTCTACATGGATATGAGATACATTTTGGAGTATCAAGAGAGTATCCTATCTACTATGAAAAAGACAATA
Organism: uncultured Campylobacterales bacterium; assembly: GCA_964560425.1. Taxonomy (GTDB): domain Bacteria; phylum Campylobacterota; class Campylobacteria; order Campylobacterales; family QNZT01; genus CAZLLE01. The sequence goes on along the minus strand of CAZLLE010000054.1, from coordinate 13,867 downwards.
TTTTTGGGACATTTGTACATGGAGTTTTTGATAATGATCCATTTAGAGAATATATTTTTAAAGATAACTATCAAGGGTATAATTATAAAAAAAAGAGAAAAGAGATTTTGGATGATTTTATAGATCAAATGGAAAAAAATCTTGATATGAAAAGAGTTATTGATTGTATCTCTTCATAGCTTTTATCGCATATATTATTGATGCTATTTTTGGTGAGTTTAAAAGGATAAAACACCCTATTATTTTGATAGGAGATTATATCACTCTTTTTGAAAAAATTTTTTATAAAGATAGTAAATTTAGAGGTATGATTTTAACTCTCACTCTAATATCCATTGTCTGGGCTATATCTCATACTTTTGCAACTATATTTAATGAGATTATTCTAGGAGTATTAGCTTCCATGTTTTTGGCTCATAAAATGCTTCATGATAGCGTATATGAGGCTATTTTAAGTAACAACAAAAGAGAAAAATTATCATATTTAGTGAGTAGAGATACAGAAGATTTAAGCAATAGTGAGATGAACAAAGCTCTAGTAGAAACTTATGGTGAAAATTTGAGTGATGGAGTGATAGCTCCACTCTTTTATCTAATAATATTTGGATTTGAAGGTATTGTAATTTATAAGGCTATAAATACATTAGACTCTATGGTAGGGTATAAAAATCAAAAATATATAAACTATGGATACTTTAGTGCTAAACTAGATGATATAGCAAATTTGATACCTTCGAGGCTTACCGCTCTTATAATTATGCTTCTTGGTCAAAATTTTGAGTTTAAAAAATTATATAATCAAGCCAAAAAACATCAAAGCCCAAATGCAGGATATCCAATAACAGCTATTGCAATAATAAACAACCTTTCTCTTGGTGGTGAGACTTCATATCATGGAAAAATGATAAAAAAACCATATTTTGGTAATGGTAAAAAAGAGATATTAGATAAAGATGTTTTTAAAGTATTGAAAATTAGAAGAAAAATTGATTTTGTAGTTGTTTTTGGGATTATATTTTCAATGCTACTAACAGTGTAGCATTGAAAATTATATATTAGGCGATGCTAAAAATCACCTTCAGCACCAAGATCCATCATTTTATACATAGTATCTCTTACATGCTCTGCTTGTTCCATCATCTCAGGAGGAAGAGTATGTCCACCAAAAAGCATCAATTCCATAGCCATTGTATATAACCATCTATCACCATTATCATCTTCTACGATAAGAACTCTACATGGCATAAATGCACCAAAAGCTTCTGAAAAATCTATGAATTGCTTAGCAATTCCAGGGCTACAATAAGATAAAATTCTGATATATCTAGTTTTTTTACCATCTGGTCCTGGTTTACCATCAGACATTAAAGCATCACCAACTTGAATCATGTTTGCATCTGTAGCGATACTTTTCATAGACTCAACAATATCCTCATTAGAAACCTCAGGATTAACTTTTACTTTTCTAATCATAGCATCAGGAGCTTTACCAGTTTTGAGAACACCATCAAACATAGTCATATAAGCACCCATAGCATTAGGATCTAGTTTTGACACCTGACCAATTCTCGAACCCAAATCAAACTTAACAAACGCAAATATCAAACCTACAACAATAAGAGCTCCAATAGCAGCTAATATATTCTTTAACATACCCATATACATTCCTTCCAAAATATAAGAATTTAAAATAGATACAATTAAACTATGCAATAGAAACTATTGCTAAAAAATTTATATTGCATAATTTTGTATAAACTATTTCATCCGCCATTATAGAAAATTTAGCTTTATCTAAACCTTAAACTATAAATTTTTTTAATAATAAAGTATTTATAATATTTATTTTTCATTAACATTTTAAAGTTATAATAGACTTGTTCGTGAAGAACAAAGGAGAATTATCATGGATAAGTCCAGAAGAAATTTCATAGGTTATGTAACAATTTTAGGTGTTACAAGTTTAAGTGGTTTATCTCTTTCAAAAGAGACTTCGCAAGATAATTTTATCTCTCCGACAAAAGGTACAGATAACGCGTATATCGATGTTGATCACGAATCATTTGATCCAGATGGTTGGTTGTAACATAGATATATCACTCCCACAACTTGTTGTGGGAGTTTTAAGACATTAAAAATTACTCTCTATTTTTAACACTTTTAGCCCAGAAGTTCCATTTGCAATATAGATCATATCTCCGTAAATTGCAAAAGAGTATGCCGTTGCAAAAAGAGGATATGAAGCAATCTCCTTGGGATCTATACTACTTGAAATATCAAAGACTTTAAAACCATCACTATCCAAAAGATATAATCTATTATCAACAGTCAATTTGGTCTGTTTTGGGTTATTATAGCCATTTTGTGTAGAGATAAATTCAGGAGATAGTGGAGAACTTACATCAAAAGATGAGGTTGCAAAATACCCATTTAATAACTCTGGAGTATAAGAGACACTAAGAGAATCACCTGTTAATGATATACGATTTGCATACTCTTGCAAAAAATAGCTCTCTAAAATAGCAGGACGATATGGATCATAAAGATCAACAACTACAAAACCAACCTCCCCTGTTGCAATATATGCTACACAACCATCTTCTGAAAGCACCAAATCCAAAGCATTGCCATATAGTGGAATATTCGCAACTTCTACCAAAGATATATCACTATCTTTTTTGGGACTAGATGTACCTATTACAGATATTACTTTTTCACCATTGGGTGTCATAGATGTGAAAAAGTCATCATCTTCACCACCACAACCAATAAACAGAAAAACTATAGATAAAAAAAATATATATTTTCTCATATTTTTTTCCTTTTTAATATAGATTAGTAAAATTTTTCATTTTTATCTTCTTTTTACTCTTTTTTTAATAAAAAAAATTTATATATTTTCAAAAAGAAACATTTTTGTATAATCTTCCTAATCATAGAGGAGAAGTTAATGGCAAATATTTTAATTATCGGTGCTGGTGGAGTGGGAAGAGTAGTTGTACATAAGTGCGTGAAAAATAGAGAAACTTTTAAAAAAATCACACTTGCTAGTAGAAGCATTGATAAGTGTGAGCAGATTCAATCAGAAGTGGGCAAAGAGAATCTAGATATTGCACAAGTAGATGCAGATAGTGTTGAAGAGCTTGTAAATCTAATAGATAAAATCAAGCCTGATATGGTTCTAAATATTGCCCTACCTTATCAAGATTTGACAATTATGGAGGCTTGTTTACAAACAAAAGTTCACTATCTTGATACTGCAAATTATGAACATCCAGATAGTGCAAAATTTGAGTACAAAGAGCAATGGGCTTATAATGAGAGATTTAAAGAGGCAGGACTTATGGCTCTTCTTGGAAGTGGATTTGATCCAGGAGTGACAAATGTATTTTGTGCTTATGCTCAAAAACACTATTTTGATGAGATTCATACTATTGATATCTTAGATTGTAATGATGGAGATCATGGATACCCTTTTGCTACCAATTTTAATCCAGAGATAAATCTACGAGAAGTTAGTTCAAATGGTAGATATTGGGAAAATGGAGAGTGGATAGAGACTAAACCTATGGAGATAAAAATGGTTTGGGATTATCCAGAGATTGGAGAGAGAGATAGTTATCTTCTCTATCATGAGGAGATGGAATCTTTGGTAAAACATATCAATGGACTAAAAAGAATCCGTTTTTTTATGACATTTGGAGAGAGTTACCTCACTCATATGAAGTGTTTGGAAAATGTAGGAATGTTGGGAATTGAAGAGGTAGAACATAATGGTTGCAAAATAGTTCCTATGCAATTTTTGGCAACTCTTCTTCCTGATCCTGCAAGTTTGGGAAAAAGAACAAAAGGAAAAACAAATATTGGAATTGTAGCAACAGGAATCAAAGATAATAAGGAGAGATCAATCTATATATATAATATTTGTAACCACCAAGAGACCTACAAAGAGACACTCTCCCAAGCAGTAAGCTATACGACAGGAGTACCTGCCATGATAGGGGCAAAATTGATGATGGAAAATAGATGGATGAGACATGGAACACTCAACATGGAGGAGTTTGATCCTGATCCATTTATGGAGGAGTTAAATAAGCAGGGATTATCATGGAATATAAAAGAATTTTGATATAATTGTATTAATTTTAAAACAAAAGGGGATCAACTTGTTAAGTATAGATATGAATTCATCAGATTTTTTAACAGAACTAGAGAAAACCAAAAAATTTGCAGAGAAAGTTAATAAACAGTTTGGATATGTTTATAATCCCAATGCAGATGTAGTTGAAGGTGTAATCATGGGATTAGCAAGACATAAAATGTTATATGGAAAAAGATTTTGTCCATGTTTTATGGTTGTTGAAGATGATAAGGGTAAACACAAAAGTGCAGATAATAGAATTTGTCCATGTAAACCCGCTATAAAAGAGGAGATTCCTCAAAAAGGTATGTGTCATTGTGGAATTTTTTGTACCCCTGAATTTGCTGAGGCACAAAAAAAATAGGTGGTTTTTTAACTATTTATTTTTAAAAACTACAATAGCATCTATATCAATAGCCCGAAAAGTTAGAGACTCTCTTTTGAGCTTCTCTATCTTATAATCATGTTGAAAAAAACTATATATTACCTGATCTGCATCTTCAGCTTCAATACAAGTTTTTAACTCATGTGCAATATTTTGAGTCACTTTTGAAAAATATACCCTTTTGGTATCTTGTTTATATCTAGCTTTGATCTCAAAACAGTCAGCATAAACTATAACTTCACTTGCACTAAATTTCATATCAATAGGATACTCTTTGTAACCAAAATCTCCACTCATTTTCTTTATACCAAATTGATCTAAATCAGCTTCAACCCTCATCCAATGTGTACCAACCAATAACATATCCTCTTCTTGTTCCTCAACTAGATAATCTACATTATATGTCTCCAATTTTTCCCTATTCTCTTCATCAATTGCTTCATTAATATTTTTTACACCCAAAGATTTATCATCATAAGCATCATCTCTTATATTTTCACATCCAAACAATATAAACAACATTCCCAAAAACACTATTTTTTGTAAAATTTTAAACATCACCAAGTCCTCATAGTACAAATATCGACATTTGGAGATTTTATTTGATAGATTTTTCTATTTCTTTTCATACTCATGATAAAATAGTCAAAAAGGATTGACCATGAGATATCTATTAGTTTTTATATTAATATTTTTTACGGCATGTTCTGCCAAATATAGAGTTGTCAAAGAGTACACTCAACCACAAGATAGTGAAGCAAATGAGATCTGTATTAGCTTATGTCAAACTAAAAAAGTAGCTTGTCAAAGCAAGTGTAAAGCAGAGTTTGAGAGCTGTAGAGTAGAGGCAAACAGAGTTGCTCAAAAAAATTATGAAGAGGAGGTAAAACTCTATACAGCAAGATTAGAGAGCTATGTAAACAACATGAGCCATGTACAATTAAGCTATATATATGACCCATTTTTTTATGACCCATTTTATGATAATTCTCTCTATTGGGGTAGCTATCCATACCGTTATAGTCTATACCCAAGAGCCATGTTTTATCAATCTGCTCCAATGATACCAAAACCAAAAAAACCGAGCCTAGAGAGAGAACAACTCAAAGCTCAAATGAAGCTTTGTAATATAGATTGTGGATGTAAAAATGAGTATGATAGCTGTTTTAGAGGTTGTGGTGGTATAATTTCTCACAAAAAAATCTGTATAGAGAACTGTCCAGAGTAAAACAAGGAAATATTCAATTTTATGAAATACTTTTATTCGTCTATGATCATAACTATTATTGGTCTTTTTATCGCCTTCTATTTAGGCGGTATGCATGCTGTCTATATTACCGCCCTTTTAGCTATTTTAGAAATTTCACTCTCATTTGATAATGCTGTTGTAAATGCAAAAGTTTTAAGTACCATGGAACCAATGTGGCAAAAACGATTTATTACCTATGGTATCCCTATCGCTGTTTTTGGTATGCGTTTTCTATTTCCTATCGCTATTGTTGCGATTGTTGGTTCTATGGGGATGTTTGATACTCTAAATTTAGCTATCAACAATCCAAAAGAGTATCATCATATGTTAGAGAGTAGCAAAGAGTTAATTTTTGCTTTTGGTGGATCATTTTTACTTATGGTCTTTTTGGATTTTTTCTTTGATTCTGGTCGTGATGATAAATGGATTGAGATATTAGAAAATAATAAAGCTATAAACAAAATAGGAAAAATAGAAAATATCGAACTTATTATCGCTATTGGTATTGGTCTTCTACTGACTAATATTACAGATAGTGTATCTATCTCTCTTGCATATTTTAGTGGTATATTTTTGCACTCAATTATCGCATCACTAGATCATATACTCTCTACCGATGGAGTAAGAAGTGGTCTTATGGGCTTTTTATATCTTGAAGTATTAGATGCTTCATTTAGTTTTGATGGTGTTATTGGAGCTTTTGCTTTGAGCAGTGATATCTTTATTATTATGATAGGGCTTGGTATTGGTGCTATATTTGTAAGAAGTCTTACTATATATTTTGTTGATAAAAAAACACTCAAAAGTTTTATCTATCTAGAACATGGAGCTCATTATGCTATTTTAGCTCTTTCAGTTGTCATGTTTGTCAAAATATTTCATGAAGTGAGTGAAATATTAGTGGGAACAATTGGAATATTTTTTATAGGATTATCTCTTTACCACTCTATCAAAAAGAAAAAATAAAATGGAGAAAAAAAGTATATTAATCACAGGATGCTCTTCTGGAATAGGCTACTATTGTGCCAAAGCCCTCAAAAATGATGGCTACAGAGTTTTTGCTACAGCCCGAAAAGAAGATGATGTCTCAAAACTCAGAAAAGAGGGATTTGAAACCTCTCTTTTGGATCTAAATAACCCTAAAAGCATACAAAATGCACTAGATGAAATTCTCAAAAAAACCGATGGCAAACTAGATGCACTATTTAACAATGGAGCTTATGGACAACCCGGAGCAGTAGAAGATTTAAACATCCAAACATTAAAAGAGCAGTTCGAAACAAATGTTTTTGGCACACACTATCTCACAGTAGAAGTACTAAAAGTGATGCGAAAACAGGGATATGGAAGAGTAGTTCAAAATAGCTCAGTTTTAGGTTTTGTCTCACTTAGATTCAGAGGAGCATACAACGCAAGTAAATATGCACTAGAAGGACTAAGTGATACTTTGAGACTAGAACTACAAGGAACTAATATATTTGTATCTCTAATCGAACCAGGACCAGTAAGAAGTAAATTTAGAGAAAATGCTCTTCACAAATTTGAAGAAAATATTGACATGAAAAATAGCTACTTCAAAGATGAATATAAAGATAAACTAAAAGCACTAGAGAGTACAGAAGATGTCCCTTTTACTTTAGGTGAAGAGAGTGTTTATAAAGTATTAAAAGATGCTATTGAGAGTAAAAAACCAAAAGCACGATATAGAGTTACCAAACCAACAACAATGTTTTGGTTTCTAAAAAGAGTTTTGAGTACAAATATACTTGATAAAATCTTGAGAAAGGTTGATTAAACATTGATATTTCACTTCCCAAAGGGGAGTAAAATATCATAAAACTTATTTTTTGAGTTTTGCTTGTTCTAATTCCCAATACTCCATTTTAAAAAGTTCTTCTTTATTTAGACTTTGCCAACTACTCAGTTTTTGAGCTTTCATGATAGCTTTGATAGTGTGAGATACAATATCTTTGAGGATTAGATTCTCTTTTTCATTTGTACCAAAAAGAACGATTCCTCTATTTTTGATAATAGCATATCGTGGAGCTAAATCTAGCATTATTTCATCTGTTGAGTGTTTATCAAAATATATTTTATAAGATTTTACAAAGTTTTTTAGATCACTTTCAAAATCATTTTCTACTAAAAGTGGATAAGGTTTTGTTCTTATTACATGTTCTGGTGTTAGTGTACCTTGATGTATTAGTTGTTTTAGATTATTAAGAGTGCTAAAATAGATAGCTTCTGGGGTATCTAAAATTTCTGATTTTATTTCTCTTCCTCTTAGTGGAGATATTATTTGATTGTAGTTATTGAGTTCATCTTCTGTTATACTCTTATGTTCTATTCGTGGGATATCTAATTGGGCATTTTTATCCAAAAACTCTTCTGCTTTTGTAACTATATCTATCATTTTATCATAAGACTTTTTGGCATCATTATCAAATGTAAATAGACCATGATTTAATAATATTATTCCATTTAATTTGCTCCAGTCAATATCTTTTGTCTTCTCATAAATCTCTTTTGCCAAAATAAATCCAGGCATAACATAATCTATAATCAAAATATCATTACCATAAATTTGTGATAGAAATTTTTGTGAATTTGGGGTATTTGTAATAGTTACTACTGCATCTGTATGGGTATGATCTACATATTTAAATGGGATAATAGCATGAAGTATCGCTTCTACAGAAGGATTTGGTGCTGATTTATCTCTCATAGCTTCTTTTTGTGCTGATACCATTTGTGAATCACTTAAACTCTCTCTTGAAGCTAGTTTGATAAGTGTATCCAAATCTACTGCAGGAAAGCCCTCTTTTTCAATAGTATCAAGATTCCATCCACTCCCTTTCACATATAAATAATCATCTATTTTAACTGATGTATTTCCTCCTCCATGTAAAACTAACTCTTTTGAGTATCCCAAAAGTCTTGAGCTATATACTCTAAGTGCCAATGGATCATTTTCAAATTTTTTCGCTTCGTCTTTATCCCATAGATTTTTCATTTATTTCCTTAAACTGTAATATTAAATATGCCAAGAATGCTACAATAGCAGAACTTAGAAATAGAAACTCACCATAAAAATATCCTGCTATTAAAGAGCCTAAAAATCCACCAAGCCCAAATCCCAATCCTGAATAAAATTGTAGTGCTAATTTTTTGTTTTTGTATAAAATATATAAAAAACTGATAGTAGCTGTATGATAAAGAGCAAAGCTAAAGGCATGAAGGCTTTGGGCAAAATATGTGATGATTAATGAACTTGGAAATAAGAATAGAAGTAGCCACCTAAAAGATGTGATAAGTATTGTAAATTTGATTATTTTTAGTAGATCAAATTGTATTACTTTGGCTTGATAATAAAATAGAACAATTTCACAAATCACCCCAAATGACCATAGATAACTTACTGTATCAAGACCAACTCCATGATCACTCTCATATATAGTGAAAAAGCTATAAAAAGAGCCAAAACTCACCTGCATCAAAAATATACTTATCCACAATGGAGCATGTTCTATGAGTGAAAATGGCTCTTTTTTTATATTTATATTATTATTAAAGTGTTCAGCATCTCCTGAAATAATATAAGCAAAAATCACACTTGCAAGGATTGTAACTCCTATAAAATGTAGTCCTATATCATTACTAAAAATTTTGGCAAGAAGAAGAGCTACTAACATAAATCCAATAGAGCCAAAAAGCCTAGCTTTCCCATATCTCTCCTTTTTTAGTTTACTTAATGAATATGCTTCTATGTAGGGTAAAACTAGACCAAACGATATACCAAAAAATATATTTGCAAAAACAAAATATGAGAAGTTATTAATGGTTAAATAGAGTATAGGAATACTCATAAGCATCATCACGAGAGTGATATGTAAAACCTCTTTTGTAAGTGAAAAAAGCTTTAGAAAAAAAAATGGTGTCAAAAATCTCATAAGTGGAGGAATAGAGAAAATAATACCTATTTGTGTCGTAGTGTAATCAATATTTTGAAGCATTTTTGGTAAAAATATGACCCATACACCTATAACTGAAAAGTAGAAAAAGAAAAATGAACTGATATTAAAAAAATATTTGGTTTGCAACTGTTACCTTTTTACTCATGAATTAAAAAAGATGAAAAAATCTTTTATCTTGATATTGGAGTAGAGTATTATAGTTTTTTAGAGATAAATTTAACTATTTAATAAGAAACAGAGGCTATATAATTATAACTTATTCTTATTATATGCAAACAAGACACTTTAATTATATTTAAGCATAAAAGAGTCTTGACAAATTTAAACTTAAGGTGTACTATCTATTTATATTTTTTAAGGAGTTTTTTATGAAGCAAAATGGTTTTTATAAAATTGGCTTTGTTTTCTTGTTATCTTTTCTATTGTTTTTAAGTGGTTGTGGCAGTAGTAGTGATTCAAATAAAGAGGTCATAGATAATACACAACAACAAGCAGCAACAACAACAGTAGATAATGGAACTATTGCAAAAATTGCAGATGATGTAAATAGTTCAATAGAATCAAATACAACTGATAATGTAGTTGTTTTTAAAGCAGATGCAGGTGCTGATCAAATAGTTGTATTTCAAAAAGAGTTTACTTTTGATGGAAGTAAAAGTACAGGGGATATAGTATCTTATGAGTGGGTTTTTAATGACTATGTCTTAAATGAGAATAATACTGAAAATTCTACATATACGAGATTGGCTACTCAACCAGCAGGTGTTTATACTGTTACTCTTAAAGTTACAAATAGTGCTGGTGAAATAAGTAGTGATGATGTAATTATTACCGTTGTTGATTCGCTACCTGTTGAACTTTCAGTTGATCAATTTAAAGTACTCAAAAATGCAGGAATAACTTATATTGATATTAGAACTGAAGAAGAATGGGCTAATATTACTCCAATTGAAGGAAGTCATAAAATTACATATGAAAATTATGATATTGATCCTTGGTTAAAAGAGGGATCTGCTTTTTTAAATCTTATTAAAGATAAAAATCAAGAATTTGTATTAATATGCAAAGGCGGAGAGAGAGCAAAAGCTGCAGCAGAAGAGTTAATAACATCAGGGTATAGTAATGTGCATTGGTTATCTGGTGGTATTCTTGCTTGGAATGAGGCAAATTAATTAAGCTTATATTGCATATACTTTCCAAAATAGATAGGAATAGTGGATGCAAAGAGAGATTGATTTTTCTAAATATAGCTCAATCAAAATTGGACAGATAGAGTCGGTTAGGCTGATCGACTCTATTATAAAATTACCAGATGAATATTGTTTGATAGGTGGAGCAAACAATCTCTTAATCTCACCAACTCCACCCCCTCTTGCCATGCTTTCAAAACGATTTGATTATATAAAAATAGAAAATAACTTTTTATACATTGGAGCAGCTACAAAGAGTGGTAGAGTCTACTCCTTTTGCAAAAAACATAATATCAAAGGTTTTGAATATCTCTCTAAATTACCAGGAACTATGGGTGGGCTTATCAAAATGAATGCAGGAATGAAAGAGGATGAGATTTTTAACTCTCTTTATATGATTAAAACAATTCATGGTTATATTCCAAAAGAGGACATTGCTCATGGATATCGCTTTACTAATATCAATGATATAGTATATGAAGCTGTTTTTGAAATAAGAGAGGGATTTGATATCTCAAAAGTTGAAGCATTTTCCAAAATGAGAAAAAATCAACCAAAAGAGCCAAGTGCAGGAAGTGCTTTTAAAAATCCAAAAGGTGATTATGCAGGACGATTAATTGAAGAGGTTGGACTCAAAGGTAAAAGAGTTGGTAATGCTTCATTTAGTACTGTTCATTCCAATTTTCTTATCAACCATGGTGGAGCTACATTTGAAGATGCCTTCTCTTTGATTGAGATGGCAAAAAAGAGAGTTTTAAAAACATTTGATATTGAACTAGAGTTAGAAATATTAATAATATAAATAAATGTTACTAATTAAAACAAAAAGTAAAAATTAAGTTATAAAAAGTAATTTTTTATCCTAAAAATGATTTTTTTGGATAGACTAAAAGCATAGGAGATCATTATGAAAAATCTATTATCTATCTTTACTTTTTTAAGTTTGGTTCTATTTAGTGGTTGTGGTGACAGTTGCGAAGGTTGTAAAGTGAATAAAAATTTGACTACTCAAAAAACCAAAACTATCTATAAAAATGTTATAAAAAGTGATATTCCTCATGACTATGAAGAGTATATGGAGGGTGAAAAATCCTTTTTAGCATATGATAGTAATAATCCACAAGATATAGTAGCTTTTGAAAAAGAGTATCTCCTTCTCACAGGTGATCAAGCACCTATTTTTGATGGAATAATGATTGTTGCAAAAATGGGTACACATAGCAGTGGTGGATATGGTATTGATATTAAGAGCATGAAAGAGAATAATAGCTCTATAGAGGTTGATTTTTATCTAAGCACACCAAAAAATGATACTTTTGTAACTATGGCTTTTACAAATCCTTTTATAATTGTCTCTCTTGATGATCTACACAAAGAGATAATTTTCAAAGAGAGCTTTTAGCTCTCTCTAATTTTTAATAATATGCCCTGCAAATTGAGCATTATCTTCTAATATTGCCCTTGCTGATTTTCTAAAACCAAGTGCACATGCTTCATAAGAGTAAAATACTCCCGCTTGATAAAAGTTACCTTCACTATCACGATTAAGTGGTGTAAACTCTTGATAAATTGAGTTGTAGTTATCATAAGGTCCATCTTGCTGATCAAAAATTTTACCATCTTCATCAACAATAGTAACATTTGCACCCTCTCTACCAAATACTTTTTTCTCTACATAAGCACCCTCTAGTGGCTCAAAGGATGTCTCAAGAAGGAGAGGATGTTCTGGGTAAAGATCCCAAAGTATCTTCATGAATGCTTTACTTTGAAACATGAGAGTATAAGCAGGATTTAGGATAATTGCTTTTCTATTTATCATAATATCAGTAAGGATATTTGCTAACTCTCCCTCCTCAATTGCGATATCTTCCCAAGGAACTAATTTGAACCAAAATTCATAATTTACCCCATCATAAGATATTCCCTCTTGGTCATTGAACTCTACTTCATCTACGAAACAAAAATTTGTCTCAAAACCAGCTTCATTTGCAATTCTCTCCAAAAGTTTTGTAGTACCTTCATCTTCACTACTTCCTCTAATTGAAGAGAATAAAATTTTCCAACCATCATACAGTTCATCAAACTCTTCGACACTCTCATCAAGTGTGATTAGTCTCTTGAAGTTTTCACCAAGTGCTTCATAAAGTGAATTAAATTGACTCTCTTCATCTAAATTATTAGCTTTTAGTAATGCCCATTGAGTGATAGCTGTCTCAAAGATAGATGTTGGTGTATCTGCATTAAACTCAATCAGTTTTATAGGCTCTCCATCAAGTCCCCCAGCAAAATCAAATCTACCCAAAAGATGCCAATGTACATCATTTTCCCAACTCTCTTTAATTGCATCAACAAGATTAAAAGGTATTCCTAGTTCATGAAAAAGATCATTTTCTATTACATATTCACCAGCTTCGGCAAACATATCATATAGTTCATTGGCTGCCTCATAATACATTTCCGCCTCTTGTTCGCTTACTTCTATAAGTTTATCAGATAGATAAGGGTTATTTGTCCCCTCATCTGTATGCCATAAAAAACCAATCTCTTCCAAAAATTCATTGGTGAGAGGTTTTACACTTTGGAGTTTCATATTCACCCACCTCTGCTTGAGCTTCTTGAAGAGCTAAAATTATTTGTACTTTTTCTAGCTGGTGCTGAAGTTTTTGAAGGTGTTGTTTTTTTGAAAAAACCTGATTTTTTAGTACTAGTTGATCTTGAGCTAGAACTACTTCTTGCTTTATTAAAGCTACTTTGACTTCTTGCATATGTAGATGGGCTTTTATAACTTGCTCTTCTATTGTTTTGATAGTTTTGATTTCCAAAAAGTTTATTACCCAAATACGCTCCAAGCATACCACCTGCTACAGAAGCAAGAAGTGTTGCTCCTAGTCCCATTCCTCCACTATTTGCATCTGAAGCCTCAGCATT
>CAZLLE010000053.1:0-6992 GCA_964560425.1 uncultured Campylobacterales bacterium | reverse complement strand
ATTATAGAGGAAACTATGGGACAAACAATTACAGAAAAAATCTTTAGCCAACATGTTGGCAAAGAAGTAAAAGCGGGTGAAATTATTCGATGTGATATCGACATGGTTATTGGAAATGATATAACTACACCTATATCAATTAGAGCATTTGAAGAGAGTGGAGCAGAGAAGTTGGCAAAGCCTGATAACTTTTCTATTGTCATGGATCACTTTATTCCTGCAAAAGATATTGCAAGTGCAAATCAAGCTAAAATTAGTCGTGAATTTGCATATAAACATGATTTGAAACTTTTTTTTGATGAGAAAGATATGGGAATTGAACATGCTCTTTTACCTGAAAAAGGGTTGGTAATTCCGGGGGATGTTATTATCGGTGCTGATTCTCATACATGTACTCATGGAGCCTTGGGAGCATTTGCTACTGGTATGGGTTCTACTGATTTGGCATTTGCTATGATTACTGGTGGAAATTGGTTTAAAGTTCCTGAATCTATCAAAGTTGTATTTAGTGGCAAACCAAAACCTTTTGTTTATGGAAAAGATCTTATTTTAGAAATTATCCGTCAAATTGGTGTTGATGGAGCTCTCTATCAAGCCTTGGAGTTCACTGGTGATACAATCCAATACCTTGATATGGATGATCGTTTTAGCCTTTGTAATATGGCAATTGAAGCAGGTGCCAAAAATGGAATTATAGCTGTTGATGATATTACAAAAGAGTTTTTGGCAAGTAAAGATTTGAGAGAAGAGCCAAAATATCACTACTCAGATGAAGATGCCTCTTATATCAAAACCATTGAAATTGATGTAAGCAATCTTGATCCAGTAATAGCTTATCCTCATTTACCATCAAATGGAAAATCTATACGACAAGCTGTAGAGGATGATTTGAGTGTAGATCAAGTATTTATTGGAAGTTGTACAAATGGTCGCTTGGGTGATCTTCGTATTGCAGCAAAGATACTTAAAGGCAAAAAAGTCTCAAGAAGAACAAGATTAATTGTAACTCCTGCAACACAAAAGATCTCTCAACAAGCTCAAAAAGAGGGATTAATTGATATTTTGATTGAAGCTGGTGCAGTAGTGAGTAATCCTACTTGTGGTGCATGTCTTGGTGGATATATGGGAATTTTGGGAGATAATGAGAGATGTATCGCCACAACCAATAGAAACTTTGTAGGTCGTATGGGAGCTAGAAGTAGTGAAATATATTTGGCAAACTCAGCTGTTGCGGCTGCTAGTGCTATCACTGGTAAGATCACAGACCCTAGAGATTTATAAAAATGTATGATATACCTTGTGTAATCTTTGCAGGAGGTAAGAGTAGTAGAATGGGAGAGGATAAATCACTTCTTCCATTTGGAGACTCAAAAACACTCACAGAGTTTCAAATAAATAGACTAAAACCTCACTTTAGTAAAATTTTTGTAAGTTGTAAAAGCAGAAAAAAATTTGACTTTGAAACTAATTTTATTGAGGATTTTAGACACTTTAAAGATAGTGCTCCTTTTATTGGTCTTGTTTCTGTTTTATCTCAGGTTAAGCAACATGAGATGTTTATCTTAAGCGTAGATACACCATTCTTTCAAAAAAGTGATTTTATGTTACTTTTTGAAACAATGCAAAATAGTGAAGCAGATGCTATAATTGCAAAAAGCCCAAAAGGGATGCAACCTCTTTGTGGAATTTACAAAAAATCTTCTATTCCTATATTAGAAAAACTTATTAGTGAGAAAAAATTTAGATTTCAAAATCTTTTTGATCAGATCAATATTAAGATAGTAGATTTTGATGATGAATCTTCATTTGAAAATCTTAATTTTCAAGAAGAGTATAAAAAAGCTTTAAAAAAGGTAAAAAATGGTTAAGCATATTGTATTTTTTAAATTAAATGATAATTCGCAAGAAAACAAAGAAAAGGTAAAAAATAAGCTCCTTTCTATGGATGGAGAGATAGATATTTTAAGAGGTATCGAGGTAGGAATTAACTTTGCCCAAGAGGAGAGAGCTTATGATATTGCACTCATTACAGAGTTTGATTCTAAAGAGGATTTGAAAGCTTATGCTTCACACCCATTTCATCAAAAGATCATTTCATACATGAAAAGCAGTGCTAAAAGCTCAAAAGTAGTTGATTTTTAATATTAAAAACTAAATTAAATTGATTTTTAAAGATTTTTTTGATACCGTTTGTGATTAGTTTAAGAAACTTTAGCTAATCGCTAAAGGAATGGGAAAATCATGAGAATATTATCTATAGGAACAGAAGAAGAATTAGTAAAATCTATCGCGTCTTCATTGAGAGTAATAGTAGATGAGTCATACGATATTGATGATAGTTCGAACTTTCTAAGATTTAGAAATTACGACTTAATATTGCTAGATTACGACTTGGAGTTCAATAAGACAAAAAAATTTATTGAAAAGATATCTAAAAATGTCAAAGTTCCACTTATTGTATTGTCTATTATCAATGATAAAGATACAGAGATAGCATTTTTGAGAGCTGGTGCAGATGATTTTATTAAAGAACCATTTGATAGAGAGATTATAGAAGCAAGAGTCGAAGCAAAACTTAGAAGAACAATTGATAATCGTATCAAAATTGGTAAACTTACAATTGACATAAGTGAAGAGAAGACATCTTATCGTGATAAAGAGATAGAGATAAAGGGTAAACCTTTTGACATTCTTGTATATTTGGCAGAACATAAAAATCAAGTTATCTCAAAAGATAGACTTTTAAATGCTATCTGGGAAGAGCCTGAATTTATCACACCAAATGTTGTCGAAACCTCTATCAATGCAATCAGACAAAAGCTCGATAAAAATCTTGGTATCAAATGTATTGAGACAATCAGAAGAAGAGGCTACAAATTTTGCTATGTAGAAGCATAATAGGAGATAGTTATGGATCAAGCAACAAAAGACCTACTCTATAAGGGAGTTGGCATGGCGTTACTTTTAAAAGACAAATTTGCAACTGAATTTGATGAAATAATCAAAGAGGGTGAATTATCAAAAGAGAAAATGACAAAATCTTTTGATGAAGCAAAAGAGGGAATCGAAAAAAGTAAACAAGAGCAAGAAGAGAAACTAAAGAGCAGAGTCAAAGAGATTATTGATGAACTAGGTCTTGCAACAAAAAAAGATATTGATGAGCTCAAAGAGCTTATTAAAAAACAAAACTAATATTCCAAACCACTCTATTTTTTATAGAGATGGTTTAGAACTTCACCATTTTAGGTAAAAAAACAAAAACTACTCCAACAACAATAAGCAACCAAACATTTGATATAAAATATGGAATAACCATCAATCCCACACCAGATATAAGAGGCATAAGAGATTTCTGTTTTTTACCATAGATAAAAAATGAAAATCCCAAAAGCCCCAAGAAAAGTTGTAAAAGTATAGTTGTTGCATCCAATTTTATTTTCCTATAATTTAAAATTGGATTATTATACTCCTTTGGCTTTTACATCTACTTTAGTAGTAAAAAATCTCATCTCTTTCTCTCCCAAATAGTATGGCTTCCACCATTTTATAGTAAGAGGAACTGATACATTTAATAAAAATAGCGTAAAGATTAGAGTATAAAACTCTTCCACACTAATAATATGATGCTCTGTAAATGCCAAATTGATCACGATAAAGGCAAGTTCAGCCCGTCCTAACATTCCCAAACCAATCATAACACTCTCTTGAGTAGTATATCCACCTGTATATTTTGCAGCAAGTGCGGCAGAGAGGATTTGAAAAATAAATATTCCAGCAAATAGAGTCAGAACCATTGGTAAAATTTCCATCAATATTTGTGCATCAAAGTGAATTTTTGTTCCTAAAGTTACAAAGAAAATTGGTCCAAATACAGTAAAAGCGATATGATCTACAACATTCTTTGAACTCTCAAAATGTTGATCTGTCCGTCTCTCTTCTTCTGCATCAAAGATAAAATACTCTTTTTTCAAAAACAATCCAGCCAAATAAGCACCAATAGCAGGGTGAAAATCAAACATATGAGCCACAGCACCCAAACTCATGGCAACCGAGATCATGATTAATGGAGTAAACTCTCCCTTATATGCCAATAAAAGATCTTTGATATTAATATATTTAAATATTTGTGTAAAATAAAAATCAACTTTTTGAATCAATGAAGCATTTGGAGATAACTTTTCAGGTACAGTTTCAGGAAATGCAAAAAGACCAAAAACAATAACCAAAAAGAAAAAAGCAACAACTTTTAATAAAATAACAGCAAGCCCAACAGCATTCAACCCCTCATTAGCCAAACCACCTACAGCACTACTAGAAGCCAAAGCAATAGGCACGACAATTGCAACACCAATAAGAGATAAAATATCATCAATAACAGCAGCGGTCATAATACCCGTAGCTGCTACACTTTTATGAAGATCTTCATTTTTGAGTGTTACCATAGTCAAACTAACAGCCGTTGCTGTCATAGTTAAACCCCAAAGAAGAGCGGCATTATTATCAAACCCAAAAAACTGAGCAGTAAAATAGGCTGTAAAAAATGGAAATAGAGCCCCAATTACTGCTATTCCCCAACTTCTAAGAAGCCCCTCTTTAAAATGAGATAGATCTTCGTCAAACCCAAGAGCAAACATAATAAAGACTATTCCCCATTCACCAATAAGATCCAATGTCTCATTATGTTCAGGAAGCCACCCTATATTTGCAAACAAAGCCCCAAAAATAATTAACCACAAAACATCAACTGTTGATGTCTTCTTTGCCAACAACTTAGAGACAACAACAATTGCCAAAATAATCGCACTGATTATCCAAATATTCATTTCCATAATACCACCCTTATAAGTTTATATAAAAGCAGATCGTCAAAATAAAAATTTTTTTTACAAAATCAGTATAAAAGTTATAAAAAACTATAAAAGTTTAGAAATTCCACCATAAGCTACATCAGTTATTTTCTGTAACTCCTCTTCATTTATGATATATGGAGGCATAAAATAGACTACATTCCCAAGAGGTCTAAGTAAAACTTCATTTTTGAGGGCATATTTATAAATTTCAAGCCCTACCCTTTTCTCGGGAGCATACCCTTGAAGTTCAACTGCTGCGATCATTCCTCTTTGTCTTACCTCTTTGACATTTTCAAGATTTTTAAATTTTGCTAACATATTTGATAATTGATCACTTTTGAGCCTATTTTGTTCAATAATATTCTCATTTTCAAAAATATCAAGTGTTGCATTTGCAGCAGAACAAGCAAGAGCATTTCCAGTATAACTATGAGAGTCCAAAAAGGACTTACCTTCGCTATAATCACAATAAAAGGCACTATATACCTCATCGGTAGTCATAACACATGAAAGTGGCAAATAACCGCCCGTAATACCCTTAGAGAGGCATAAAAAATCGGGAGTAACATTAGCTTGTTCACATGCAAACATAGTTCCTGTCCTACCAAACCCTACAGCAATCTCATCTGCAATCATAAAAACACCATATTTATCACACAAAGCTCTAAGTTTTGAAATATATGAAGCATCATACATTGCCATACTACCAGCACATTGAACCAATGGCTCTATAATCACAGCACTAATTCTACCATCATATTTTTTGAATAATTTTTCCATTGCATCAATAGCTTCATCTTCATCAACCAACGCAGGAGAAGGGGCTTGAATAGTTTTGATTAATATCTCATTATAAATCTCTTTATACAAAGATACATCACCCACAGCCAAAGCCCCCATAGTCTCACCATGATAACTATTCTCCAAAGATATAAAAATATCTCTAACTTCACCTCTATTTTTATAATATTGAAAACTCATCTTTAGAGCAATCTCTACAGCACTAGAGCCATTATCAGCAAAAAAAACTTTTTGTAAATCTTTGGGAGTAAGAGCCACTAATCTCTCTGCAAGTCTAACACCACTCTCATGAGTAAACCCTGCAAATATCACATGTTCCAATGTCTCTAACTGTTCTTTTATTTTTTCATTAATATATGGATTGGAGTGTCCAAAAATATTTACCCACCATGAGGAGATAGCATCAAGATATTTATTAGAATCAAAATCATAAAGATAAGCCCCTTTTCCAGACTTAATTGGAATAAAAGGGAGTGTCTCATAATCTTTCATTTGAGAGCAGGGATGCCAAATATTGGCTAAATCCCTCTCTCTCATTATCTCATTTGTCACCATTATAGATTTTTTAAAAGCTTTTCATCTAATTTTAGCTCTTCATTATTCATAACACCTATACCTTTTTTAATTATATATTTTGCTACTTTTTTAGCCTGTTTTAATGAGTGCATTTTATAAGTTCCACATTGATATATATTTAATTCAGGAATATCTTTTTTCTTTTTTACATTTAAGATATCATCCATAGCCTTCATCCAAGCCTTGGCAACTTTCTCCTCTCTAGGAGTTCCCAAAAGACTCATATAAAACCCTGTTCTACATCCCATCGGAGATACATCTATAATCTCAACTTTTTTACTATTAAGATGCTCTCTAATAAATGCAGCAAAAAGATGCTCAAATGTATGTATCGCCTTTTCAGTAAAAAGATCTTTATTTGGTTTATAAAATCTCAAATCAAATACTGTAATAGTATCTCCACATGGAGTACTCATCGTTTTTGCTACTCTAACCGCAGGTGCTTTCATCTTTGTATGGTCTACCATAAAACTATCTAACATTGGCATTTTAAAATCCTTAATATTTTTTTAATAAAAATTATATCTAATTTGATTAAAATCAATCCCTCATATATTATAAACTAATATAATAACAACAAATTAAACCAAAGGATTTTTCATGGAAATAAACAATAAGCAGTACTGTAATGTATGCCTAAAAGAGTCAAATGATAGAGAAAAAACAGTATACATACACGCCAAATGCCTAGGTGAAGAGGTACTTATCTGCACATCTTGCATCCCTCAAGTTATTCACGGAAGTGGAGAAGTTGTGAAAACTAAT
>CAZLLE010000052.1:0-3127 GCA_964560425.1 uncultured Campylobacterales bacterium | reverse complement strand
GATATAAATGATGTTTTAACTTGTCAAGCTACTTTTACTTGGTTTGTTCAAGCACTCTAAAGAGATAACAAGTACGAGGAGACCAATAATTTACCCTAACGGGAAAATTATTGCTCACGATAGTTGTTATGCTTATACTTTTTTATAAAATTTTTCATGAAAAGATTTCTTAGAACTAAAAAAATATGATAAACTGATATCAAAACTCTAAGAGGACTTTTGCTTATGAAAACTCTTTACATTTTATATATTTTGGAATGTATATAAAGATTTAGTCGATGAGTGGATTATATCTACCCCCTATAATTTAAAACAGAGCATATTTTTAATAGAGATTGGTATAATGAACTTATGCAAAGTATAATATCAAAACTAGACCTATCAGAATTTATAGAGTCATTTAAACATTTTTTAGCTCGTCCTAAGCCTCTTTTTATGGAGGGGGATGTCAATTTACATTTTCGATTTATTTCCAAAATGTCAAATATAGAGTTTACTCCACCAAAAGAGATAAACAATTTGGATACGCCTCTTGCTTATCTCAAACGAGAAGGTACGCTCAAAATTTATGAGATATATGAGTTTGTCAAAATTATTGAATATTTTCTCACACTCAAAAAAGTAAAATTTGAGACAGAGGTAGAGGAGTGGCTCTCTAAGATTATTATTCCTGAAGAGATTTTGGAGATTTGTAGATATTTTGATGACAAAGGAAATCTACGAGATGAGATTGATGAGAGGCTTCTTTCACTAAGTACAAGTATCAAACACTCAAAAGAGCAGACCAAAGAGCAACTCAGAAGACTACTTGGTGCAAGTAAAATGTCTCACTATTTGGTGGATAGACAAATTCACTATATTGATGAGAGTGAGACAATTCTTGTGCGAGGTGGATTCAATCATGTACTCAAAGGGAGTATTGCGGGGAGAAGTACGGGAGGATTTTTTTATGTGATTCCCGATTCTATCTCAAAGATCAAGAGAAAAGAGGCAGATTTTCAGAGTCAAAAAGTAGAGATTATTTATGAGTATGAGAAAAAGATATCTAGAGTTTTTTCAAAATTTTGGAAATTTTTATCTTTTATCAATCGTGAATTTGATCGTTTTGACAACTATCAAGCGAGAATATTTTTTGCAAAAAATAGTGATTTTGAGTTTATCAAACCAACCAAAAACAGCACCGTAAAACTGACCAATTTTGCCCACCCTGCACTCTCAGATCCAAAACCTATTTCCATAGATTTTAGTAAAAAGATAATGATGATTACGGGTGTAAATGCAGGTGGTAAGACAATGTTACTCAAATCAATTTTGAGTGCTATATTTTTGGCAAAATATCTTCTTCCTATGAAAATTGATGCCAATCACTCCTCTATTGCTCATTTTAAAGAGATCAATGCCATTATTGACGATCCTCAAAGCGTCAAAAATGATATCTCAACATTTGCAGGAAGAATGCAAGAGTTTTCAAAACTTTTTGGCAAAGATAATTTTATTGTGGGTGTTGATGAGATTGAGCTTGGAACTGACGCTGATGAAGCGGCAACACTTTTTAAAGTCATACTTGAAAAGCTCATGAACAAAAATATCAAAATAATCATAACCACACACCACAAAAGATTAGCTGCTATGATGGCAATTCATGAAGAGGTTGAGATGTTGGCTGCATTGTATGATGAAAAACAGCAAAAACCTACTTATGATTTTTTGCAAGGTACTATTGGTAAAAGTTATGCTTTTGAGACAGCTCAAAGATATGGGATTCCTTCGGCTTTGATTAGTGAAGCAAAGGTCGTTTATGGTGAAGATACCGAAAAATTGAATGAGCTAATTCAGAGAAATATTGATCTTGAACTTACCAAAAAAAGAGAGATAAGAGAGCTTCAAAATGAAAAAGAGAGAGTCGCAAAACTCAAAGAATCACTCAAAGATCAAAAATTTCAAGTTGATAAATCTCTTCGCCAAACTACTTTTGAACTAGAAAAAAAGTACAATGAAGCAATAAATCTAGCCAAAGAGGCAGTCAAAGGCAAAGACCCTGCTCAAATTCACAGAGCATTAAACAAAGCAAACCAACAAAAAAATAGAGTCAAAACTAAAGAGATAGTACAAGAAAAACTAGATCTAAAAGTAGGAGATTTCATCAAATACAACAACTCAAAAGGTAAAATCTTATCAATCCGAAAAGATGAAGCCATGATAGAGTGTGAAGGAATCAAAATGAGAGTTCCCATGAATAGACTCAAAAGAAGTGGAAACCTTCCACCAAAAAAGATCAAACAAAAAGCAACTATTCATGTACAAAAACCTCAATCAAGCTCTATCAAACTAGATCTGCATGGACTTAGAAGTGAACCAGCAATAGATAAATTGGACAAATTTTTATCAGATGCTCTAATCACAGGATATGATGAAGTATTGGTCTATCATGGAATAGGAAGCGGTAAACTCGCTTACGCCGTCAAAGAGTTTCTCAAAACTCACCCAAGAGTAGTAAAATTTACAGATGCTCCAGCCAACATGGGTGGTTTTGGTGCAACTATTATTAGATTATAATGCCTCGTATTAATAATAGTAGATTTTACAAAGCAGCTCTCAAAAAATATGGAGTGAGTGCTGAGGGTGTAAATTGGAATAGTAGACATTCTCAAATAAAGAGATTTGAAATAATATACGAACTCCTAAAACCAAACCTCTCAAAAAGTAGCATCGCTGATGCAGGGTGTGGTTTTGGAGATTTTTATCTATATTTAGAAGAGAGAGAAGAGAATTTTAAATATATAGGTTTAGATATCGTAAGTGAAAATATAGCCATAGCAAGAGAGAGAACCAATCAAAAGATAGTGCAAAAAGATATCCTCACAGACTCTATTCCAAAAGTAGATTTTTATATTGCAAGTGGTTCCATGAATATTATGAATAGATTTGAGACATGGCTTTTTATTAGACGATGTTTTGATTATTCAAAAAAAGGCTTTATTTTTAATCTTCTAAAAGGGAGAGAACAAAAAGGAAGTTTTAACTACTTTTTGCCACGAGAGATCAAAAAATTTGCTAGAAACTTACCATGTAAAGTGAAAATTGTAGAGGGATATTTGGAGAATGATTTTACTATTTATTTAAAAAG
>CAZLLE010000051.1:0-27155 GCA_964560425.1 uncultured Campylobacterales bacterium | reverse complement strand
CAGGTGGCACGTTCAGTGCCTCAGCTCGGCGTCGATCGCTCCAGCGTAGCGGGGGCGATCGACTATTTATTGGTAGACATTATAGCCTATTTTAAGGGAAATTATGTAAATAATCAGACAATAAAAATGTCTTTATATTTTGTTAAAATTAATTTTTTGTATCAAAAACAACTATTTTTTTCTTAATTTCGGATAAGTATAAAAAAATATTATGTCTGTTTCAACACTATATTTTAGATATTTTGATATTATTTCCTGATAACTATATATTTTATGGTTAATAAGACAAAATAGTAAATTAATTATATAGGTATTTTTTCCTAGCTTCATATTTCCTAATATGGAACATATATATAAATTCAAACCATAAAATAGCTATTTCATGGTTCCCAAAAAAATCATAAAATAACAAAATTTATCTGTCTGTTTTCTTTCTCTTTTAGTTTTTTAAAATCATTTATTTAAAAAATAGTAGTTTCCATTTAGAAATTAGATTTGTATCTATCTCTGCTATTTTTTTATCTATAACTTCTGAACTTATTGTAAAATATCCCAAATTTAATTCCAAAGTGCAATTTTTTTGATTATCCCCATCTATCCCTTTTGGTTGTTTTTCTCTTCTTTTTTTGAGTGGTTTTTTTATTTTTATTTCCAAATGCACCATCTACTCTTTTTTTCTCGTTTTTACCTTTTCTTACTCTTCTTTTTTCTTCAATGATATTAGGAGCGTAGCCTTCTATAATCTCTCTTTTGATTTTTTTGCTCATTAGTCGCTCTACATCTTGGAGTGCGATCTCCTCTTTTGGGGATAATAGGGTGATGGCTAATCCCTCTTCTCCTGCTCTTCCTGTTCTTCCGATTCTATGGATATAGTCGCCTGTTACATGTGGGAGGTCATAGTTTATTACTATATTTAGATTTGGTATATCTAAGCCTCTTGCGGCGATATCTGTGGCTACTAGGACTCTGATATTTCTCTCTTTAAAATCATTTAATGCTCTAGTTCTTGCTCCTACACTTTTATCTCCATGGATTAGCGAAGTTTTGAGACCATTTAAATTTAGCTCTTTTGCAATTTCGTCTGCTTCTACTTTTTTACGCACGAAGACTAATACATGTTTGTAGTTTCTTGAGCCTATCAAAAATGATAATAGTTCTGTTTTTTTCTCTTTTTCTACGGGATAAACAGTCTGATTTACCAATGAAGCGGATGTTCCCATCTTGTCTACTTCTATAAGTTTTGGGCGAGTGAGTATCTCTTGAGATAATCTTTTTACGGAGCCTGAAAGTGTTGCTGAGATCAAAATATTTTGTCTTTCATGAGGTAAAAATGAGATGATTTTTGATACCTCTTTGACAAAACCCATATCAAGAATAGTATCTGCTTCATCAAGAACAAGATATTTGACTCTTTTTAGACTAATATTTTTTTGTTCGATATGTTCAATTAATCTTCCTGATGTACTTATAACTATATCTGCACCATTTTTCAATTTTTGAATCTGAGCATTTATATTTGATCCACCAAAAAGAGCAACGCTTTTGAGTGGCAAATATTTACTATATGCCTCAAAACTTTCATGCACCTGCCTAGCCAATTCACGAGTAGGTACGATAACTACTGCTTTTAGATCATGTTTGTCTTCTTGAAAATCTTTCATGATATTTTGTAGTATAGGCAGAGCAAAACCTGCTGTTTTTCCTGTGCCTGTTTGAGCTCCCGCTAAAATATCACGAGTGCTAAATATTGCAGGGATCAACTCTCTTTGTATAGGAGTAGTTTTTTTGTATCCTTTATCTTTTAGGGCATTTAATATCTCTTGTGATAACTCTAGTGTTGTAAATTGCATTTTGTACTTTCTCTATTTTTTGTACTTGTTTAACATATTCCCTCTTATTTCTCTATAAAAATTAGAATCCATTTTGTTAATCTGTTTTTGAGTAAGTGGAAAACCACCAAATATTCTATTTGGTATTTTTAAATTTAATATTTCATACTCTGTTTTTTGGGGATTTAAAATAAGAGGATTTGCATGACAGCTTTCGCATGATTTACTATTTTTACCTATTGTATGGGGAGAGTAGGGAACCCATGCTTCTATTGGTCTATTATTGATAGTTTGAATATCATCAAATACCATTTTGCCATTTTTATCTTTATAGCTTATTCGGTATTGAAATAGTGGTCTGATGATTTTTATTTTGCCATCTTGGCTGTTGGCTAGATTAAAATATTCCCATCTTCTATAGCGATATCCGCTGTACCAAATCCCATTTTTTAGTTTGTGTGTGATCCAATCTGGCATTTTTGGTTCTATATTTTTATTACTATTTAGGGCATAATTTAGAAAGTTACTCAAAAAGCCATCTTCTTGAAGTGTTAAGTTTTTCCATTTTTGATAATCTGGTGTATCATCTCTAAATACAGAGAGTTCATAAGAGTTGATATTCCACATAGAGTGACAAGCTGAACATGAGATATTTTGGTGATAAAATGTGTGATTAGATGAGCTTAAATGTTTGTGACAATCTATACATTTTCTCTTTTTTATCCCTTGCATATCATTCTTGTCATGACAATCAATACAGCTCATACCTTTTTGATAATGAATATCTTGGCTAAGATGGTGAAAATCTATACCATATTTTACTAGTGGATATTTACCATCTTTGGTCAGTGGGGCTCTATAGCTTTTTTCATAATCTTTTGGAAAAAGCCCTAAATAATCACCTCCAACAAACTCCTTATTATGGCAACTCAAACATCTATCCATATCTATTTTACTCTTTTGACATTTTCCCTTTTTCTGGTGTGGTGTATGACAAGAGAGGCAACCTTTTTTGTGTTTCATACCACTCTCCCCACTTGATTTATTTCCCAAATGGCACTTTAGACATTTTCTTCTCAAAAAATCATCAACCAAATCACTTACATCATGAAACTCTTTTTTAGGTAAAGGTAGTGTTTGTATCGTTACATTTGAATCTTTGATTCCCCAAGCTTCTCTTGTGATATTGATAGCTTTTTTGAGTGTGTAGTGTAGACTTTTTTTACATCTATGAGCATCATCTTTATGGCATGATATACAACTATTTGATAATAGAGTGGTTGTTATAAAAATTAGTAAAATAACTATTTTGAACATTGTGTTTTTCCACCTAAAAAGAGTTGTTTTGATCTATTAAAATCTATATATATCTTATCATTCCACTCTCGATGGCAAATTATACATTTGTAGGCATTGATGATTTTATGAAGTTCATCTTTATTGAATCCTCTTGCCTCTTCTCTTGAAGTGGATTGAAACTGTTTACCATCTGTAGAGACAAAGGCATCTATAGGATACTCAAAAGGCATACCGCTATTTTGAGAATTATATATTGGTCTAAATGTTATATTTTGATCTTTGATATCTAAATTACCACGCCCCAATCCTAAAGAGGCTGGATTAAAATGGCAATCAATACACTCTCTTGATTGTTTTTGTATAGTATGTGGACTCCAACCTGCCATTGCTAAGGAGTGAAATTGTTTTATCTTTTTATCCTCAAATAGTGTTCCTATCACTTGACACCCTGGGGCAAAGGGCATGATCTTTTTGTTGTATCCAATACCCAAAGATGGTGATTCAAATCTCAAAAAACTTCTAAGTTCCTGCCACTCTCCTGATGTAACTTTTTTTGCAAACCAATCAAACTGTTTACCGTTATCAAAATAGACTTCATGACACCCATAACAGCTTGGCATCCACAAGCTATGACATGCACTACAATCTAATCTTTTATGTATATCTGATGTATGATAAGCTTTATCACTCATGATTGATAAATTGAGAAGTTTTGCATCTTTTTTTCTATAAAAATTTATATGAGAGCTATTTTTTTCCAAATTATAAATTGGAGAATTTTTTTTGTTTGAGTATGCAATTAGAGTTGCCTTTGGAATTTTTTCATTTAATTTTTGTAATGTTTTAGCTAATTTATTGAATTTTTTAAATTTTGGCTTATGACAATCTATACATTTTATATCTTCTGCCTCTTCCATGTGTGCATGTGATTTACCATCTCCCATGACTCCCTTTTCTGTATGACAATCTATACAATCCATCTGCCCATTTTTATAGTGTATATCAGGAGGTAATTGATAGTAGTAGCGACTATTGTCTAATTTGTGTGAAAACTCCCCTTTTTTATATGGTGTTCCATACCCTTCACTCTCAAATTTTCCAAAATATGATAATCCAACTCTATTAGAACGATTATGACACTTTAGACAGTTTTTGGATGGAATTTTGGTTGATAATTGAGAGTGTTGAATATATAATTTGAAATCTTTTTGATGTTTTATAGTTTTGCTAACCCTATGACAATCTACACAGCCACCACCCTTTGCATATTGAGGATCATCAAATAACTCTTCATGTTGGTTTATATGACAAGCTGCACATGCTTTTCTAAAGTGGCTTTTTGAAATTTTGGAAAAATTGATATCTGATACACGAGTATGATTTTGATCCCACTGAAATTTTAAAACATCAAAAATCCCCTTTTGACTATTCATTAAAGAGCGACTTACTCTCTTTATAATATCTTCATGACACTTACCACAAAACTTATGAGCATGTTCAAGCCTAGAGGGGTTTAATACCATCCCTCTATGAGCATCTTTTTTGTTTGTAGCCTCTTTATTACCACCATGACACTTGAAACAGCCAAATTTTTCAGTTGGGTGCGATTTGCTCATGTTTGTTGTATTTTTGTGGCAGTTTAGACAGTTGTCTATTTGAGAGGAGTATGCTAGAGGATGAGTGATTATTATAAATAGTAGTAGTTGTTTTAATATATTTTTCATTGTAGCTACAATTTTAGCAAAAACTAGTGTAAAAAAGGGGTAACTCTCCCCCCTTTTTATCTTTTAACACCCCTCAAATTTACTTCCACCACCTCCAGCAGATGGAGCTGAATTGGCTTTTGATTTCTCTAGGAAAGTTTCGTATGGTTGAATCTCTCCATCATCAGCTAATTTTTGGACGATATCGTCATAGTTTGCCCATGCCTCTTTATTCCAGCTATTGGCTTGGATTGCTTTTTTTGCATATACTTTTGCTAGAGGTAGATTGTTTTTGTCAATCTCTTCTCTTGAAATAGTTATGTAGTGCTTGGCTCCTATATTATCCATCTTATAATTTTGTTTATTTTGAGCTGAAAGATTTGAGCTAAATAGCCCAATAACAGTAATAATTATTAGATTTGCTATAATGAATTTCTCTTTTTTCACTTTTTTATCCTCTATGAATTAATATTTATATAGTAAACATTTGGTGATGTACCTTCATCCTCTTTTAGACGCATGATTGAAGTAGCATCTTTAAGTAATTTGGCAACATTACTCTCTGGATCATTGATATCTCCAAAATTTCTTGACTCTCCCACACAAGTTGTTACGCATGCAGGGTCTAAGCCTTGAGAAGTTCTTGGAAGGCAGAATGTACACTTATCAACGCTCTGTTTCTCTTCATCATAATATCTTGCATCATAAGGACAAGCCAACATACATGCTTTGCAACCAATACACATATCAGGCTCAACCAATACAATACCATCTTCATCTCTTTGAAAACTAGCTCCAGTAGGACATACATCTACACATGGAGCATTATCACAATGGTTACAAAGAGTAGGTAAAAATCCTATAATAGGATTTCCATGTTGATCTTCGCTCTCTACTTCCCAAACCTTTGTTCGATAAGCCTCTTTTAGAGCTGGGACATCCCAATCGGTTTTACAAGCAACATAACAGGCATCACATCCTATACACATATCACCTATAATAACCATTGCAAGATTTTTTTCTTTGTTGTTTTTCTTGTTGATTTTACCCATCTCTTATCCTTTTACCACTTTTACAAAGCCATTATGAAATGCTGCTGCTCCACTAATTGGATCAACTCCATCACTAATAAAATCATTTTCACTTGTACCTTTATCAAATCCCCTGTTCCATGCTTTTGTTTGATGTCCAAATCCATGGTGAATAAAAACAGAACCAGCTTTGATTCTTTTGGTTACTTTGAGTATTTCAGAGTGAGATGATTGCTTAGTATTAACATTTACCAATTTTACTAGATCTCCATTTTTGAATCCTAGTTTTTTGGCATCATCAGGGTGCATCCAAACTGGTGTATCATCTTGTAGTTCCAAAAGAATACTATTATTCATGGTTCTAGCATGAGAGTGGTGAGGTGTTCGTCCAAATAGAAGTCTAAATTCATCTCTCTTTGGCATGATAGGGTCTTTATATATTGGCATTGGGGAAAAATCATCACCTTTTGTTTTATATAACTCTTCTAGCTCTTTTGCATATAGTTGTACTTTGCCTGTTTCTGTTGCAAAGCTTAGATTTGCCCCTGAAGCATAAGGATATGGATCCACATCTTCAAAGAGTAAAGCACCATCTTTTTCTAATGTCTCTCTCTGATCTTGAGTGAGGTAATTTTCTAATAGATCTTCTATTTGATGATGAGGAGAGAGGTGTTCAAACCATTTTTCTAATTTAAATTTTTCAGCTATACCTTTTGATATTTCAAAAGAGTGTTTTGTATCATATATAGGTTTTATAGAGGCTTTTCTAAGAGCTATAAATGGTGTTTTATCTTTTTGAATATATGGTGCATCATCTCTCTCAAGATATGTAGATTCTGGTAAGACCACATCAGCGTACATTACAGTATCACTAAATTGTGTATCAATAGCCATAATTAGATCAAGATTTTCCATCGCTTCAAATAGACCATTTATGCTTCTTGTAGAGTGGTTTACGGGATTTGTTCCATACAATAGCCAAGCCTTTATAGGATAGGGTTTTTGAGTAAGCGTAGCCTTATAAATACCATTTGTCCTACCTAGTGGAGGTGGTGCAAATGGAAACTCTTCACCCTCTCCTACACCATCAGCTCTTCTTGCTTTTGGCATTGGTGGATGCTCGTGATGAGGTAACTCTATTGGTACGGGAGTTCTTACAAAAATTCCACCTGGTACTCCCCAACTTCCCATAAGTGCATTTAAGATTGCTATTGCTCTTACTGTTTGGGTATCATTTCCATATCGTGTCATTCTTCGTGGAGGAACTGCTACTACATTTGGTGCATCTTTGGCAAAATCCCAAGCGATTCTCTCTATAGTCTTTGCCTCTATTCCTGTCTTTTTACTTGCCCACTCTGGCGTATATTGTTTGACATGTTCATGAAGCTCATTGTAGCCATAACAATACTTTGTTACAAAGTCCATATTTGCTAGATTATCTCTCATTATGACATGTATAAAACCAAGTGCAAGAGCTAGATCAGTTCCTGGGTTTAGCTGTAGCCAATCAGTAGCATTTACACATGATTCACTCTGTCTAGGATCTATATATGTGAGTTTTGCTCCTCTTAATATACCTTTTGAAAAGTCTTCAGCCTCTCTTACTTGTACAGCTCCTGCCATATTTCTTCCAAAAAGCATGATATGTTTAGAGTATGCCATATCAAAAGTCTCATGACCACTTACACCCGTACCAAATGTAAAAGCCCAAGCCATTTCACGACTTCCCATACATTGAGAATATGCAGGAACAGTGATATTTGGTGTTCCTAATGCCATAGATAGAATATGAACATATTTTTCACCCGTACCATGCATAAAAGTTGCCAAACTCTCTGCTCCATAATTTTTAATAATTGGATTTAATTTGTCATAAATATATTGATATGCCTCTTCCCAAGTAACTTTTTTAAATTTACCTTCACCTCTTTTTCCAGTTCTAATGAGTGGTGATTGTATTCTATCTTTATCATAAGTAGAGATAATTCCTGCATTTCCCTTGGCACAAAGGTGTCCTCTATTGTTTGGATTTAGTTTGTTTCCCTCTAGTTTATGAATTTTGCCATCTCTTGTATATACATCTACACCACAATTCCAAAAACACATTTCACAAAAGCTAGGAGAGTGGACTCCTCTATCATAATGGAGGAATCTATCACCTTTTTTTGCTTCCTGCTCTTTTGTAGCTTTTAGTGGAGATGGTAAACCTGTAATTGTGGCTGTTGTAGCAACTGTACTTACACCTGCGAGTTTTAGAAATCCTCTTCTATCTATTTTATGATCTCTTCTCATTAGTGTGCCTCCTCTTTGAAGTTAAAAAACTTAAGACCCAAAAAATAGACCAAACCAACAACACCCAATCCACTGATAAAAAGTGATAACTCTGCATTAGATACATGGTAGGAGTGTTCTATAAAATCCATTTGACTACTTGGTCTTGATAGTAATTGACCAGCTATAATATTGTCAAAGCGTGCAAAAAATACTCCAATTATTACTAATAATCCAGCCAAAGCTGTAAGAAATGAGTAATAAAATCTTGAGATAACAATAAGTACCATTGGTATAATAATCCCTAACCATAGTTCAAAAGTACGAAAATTATCAGCCATGACTCCATCACCTATGAATAGTTTCATAGTTGCACTTAGCTCTGAATTGACAACATAGTTATTAATAAAAACATTCCAAATATCCATAAATAGCATCATAAATAGTAAAATAAATAGAGTTTTACTTAATGCTGCTATTGGTTTTTCATGTTTATGACTATCACCATTGAGATAAATCATCAAAAGTATCATTGCTACTCCTGCTGCAATTGCAGAGATGATAAAAAATATTGAAAATGAGCTACTATGCCATAGAGGTCTTGTTGCATTTGAAGCAAATACAAATGCTAATGTTCCATAAGCGATAATTCCTAAGAAAAAACCAACTAAAGCAGCCATAAATGCCGAAGTTGGTTTTTTACTAAGTAGAAAATATACCTCTAGTGCAAGAAGTGGTAACTCTAACATATAAAATGTCACCATCCACCATATAGGGGAAGTTGTTTCAAATTCTGTAAAGTAGGCTACTAATCTTAGAGCTTGAAGTTCAAAAGGTCCTGCAAGTTCCCAAAAGATTAGATAAAAAGCACCAATGAGAGATGCCAAAGATATAAGAGCAACCTTTTTGCTCAAAACATGAAATGATTCAATTTTGAATACATGAGCCAATGCCCCAATAATAGAAGTTCCCACGCTAATAGCAACAAAAAAGGAGTAACCAATAATCAAGATACCCCAAGGAACTTCTCTACTAATTCCATAAGATTCCTCTTGATTGTGCATAAAAACCTCAATCATCCCATATAGTCCAACAGCAGCCACAATCAAGGATATAATTATCCATATCTTTGTTGGCTTTTTCTGTATAATACTACTACTCATACTTTTACCTTTAAAGAGTTTATTAAGTTGTTTGATAAATTGACAGTTTTATTCATCGCCTTTGATAAGCCGTCGTTTTGGCCATCGTGTATATTCCGCCATAGATCCACTGTATCCTCTATTGTCTGCATCTTTCATACCAATAATATTTTGAGCAACAAACCAAGCACCAGCAACTAAATGTCCTGTATTGCAATACCAAATAACAGGTTTGTTTGGATCAATACCCGCTTTTTCATACTCTTTTAAAACTTGATCTTTATTGGCCAAATAATATACACCATCTTTCTCTTTTGCTAATACTCTGATATGCATAGCTTTTGCATTTGGAAGGTGTCCCTCTTTGAGTCGTCGTGGGTCATGTGCTGTTCCATACCAATGAGAACCTTTTGGTAAATCTTTGGTCTTCTCTTGCTTCCCATTGGTATCGACAGTTTGATAAGCTCCTGTTACCACAGCCTCATCAATATCTTCACCTGTTGCAACCACATTTTGATTAAATTTTCTACCCTCAAAACTAAAATTACCTTTTGTAACTTCACTTTTGTTTTTATCTACTGATCCAGAAGCTTTTTCCCAACCAGCAAATCCACCATCTAAGATAGCCACATTATCAAATCCATAATATTCACTCGTCATAACTGCCAAAGCAGAGTCTCTAAAATCTTTGGCTTTAGTTCCACCACTATAAAAAACAATGGCACTATCATTATTTACACCACTTTTTCTCATAGTTCTTTTAATGCTCAAAGGTGCTGCCATATATCCTGGAATAGCACTGCTTCTATCACTAAGCTTGTTATAATATCTTCCCTCTCGAAAGTCATCTTTTTTCCAATGAACAGCTCCAGATATATGTCCTTTATCATACCCCTCTTTTCTCATATCTACGATTACCAAATTTGCATCGTTTATATTAGATTTGAGCCAATTATCATCAACAATATGATTTTTGGGAACATCTAATGCCATCAAAGAAGAACCAAAAAGTACCAACACCCCAAGTTTTTCTACTATCTTTCTCATATAACCTCCTTTGAGAAATATTACACGCTTGTATCTATTTTTGAAACCAAGCTAGTTTTATAAGTAATCTATATAATTATTAATAGTCTTAATTATAATAATTACTTATAAAACATAAGGATAGTATCATGAAGATAATAAAAAACATATAAAAGTTATAACTATTTCAAATAAATAGTGCTATAACCAAACTCCATTGAAAATATAGTATGTTATTGGATATATCGTAGATAATAAGATAAATATTGTATTAAAAATAATAGAATATCTATAAAATGAGTCAATCTCCTTATCTATAATCAACTTCAAAGTAAAATTACTAATTGAGAAAAATATTCCTAAAAATAGTGATCCCCACAAAAA
The DNA here is from genome assembly GCA_964560425.1 of uncultured Campylobacterales bacterium. GTDB lineage: Bacteria > Campylobacterota > Campylobacteria > Campylobacterales > QNZT01 > CAZLLE01. The sequence goes on along the minus strand of CAZLLE010000051.1, from coordinate 16,470 downwards.
GTATCCTACAAAAAAGTACTCTTTTTGTAACATACAAAATGGACAAATATGTGTAGGGAGCTGATAAATATAAGTACCAAAAAAGTTAATAAGAGCATAATAAGCAATATATAAAAAAAATAGTGAAGATATAGCTAGAAGAGTCCTACTTTTTTGTAAAGCAAGTATAATATTGAGTATAAAGATAAGATAAAAAAGAGTAACCAATAAAGATATACTAAGTCCAAAAGGTATGCCATTGTTCCCACTCAATCCAAATATCACAGAACAACAACTAACTGGTTTTTGAGTAGAAATATTACTAAAATAGAGTATTTCTGTACTAAATTCTAAAACAATAAGAGAGAAGATAAATAGAAAAAAGTAGAATTTTTTCTTGATATATGGATAGTTTTTGGCTTTGATATCCTCATGATTAATAATCAGCCAAACCCCTATCATCCAAAGAATAAAAAATTTCAAAAACAACAAAGGAGAACCATACTCATTTGCATTAATAATCCCAGCTGCACACATCGCCCCTGGTACAATATTGCTAAGCTCATCAATACTATAAGCAAAATATGGCACAAGAATAATTTTGATATATAAAGAGATAGTAATAATCAAAATAACAAGATAACTTATCTTCTCTAATCTATACTGTTTGGTAGAGGTGGCATGAAAATCCCAATCTTTTAGTATCAATAGCGTACCAAAAAATGCAATTACACTTAAAAGAAGAAGCAAAGACTGACTAAAAAGATATATTAATACTTGATTTTGTAGGAGAATTTCTTGGTTCATTTTATAAAATCTTTTTTTGTATGATTTTACTCTTTATCTATTAATTTTGTGTTAAGAAAAAAGATAATTTTATTGATTGATTTTAAATTTTGATTTTTCCACCCTCAATCTCAACAACCTTATCACTAAAAGATATCTCTCGAAATAGTGGATCATGAGTAGATATCAAAATAGTTTTTCCCATCTCTTTTAGCTCTTTTAGCTCTTCTATAAATTTTAGGGAGTTTGTTTTGTCTAGGTTTGCGGTGGGTTCGTCGCATAGGATGATTTTTGGGTTGTTGGCTAAGGCTCTTGCTATGGCACATCTTTGCTTTTCTCCACCTGATAGGTTTGATACTCTCTCTTTTGATTTATGTTCTATGTTGGCTTTTTGGAGGGCTCTTTTTACTTTTTGGTTTATATCTTGTTGTGAAAAATTTAGTGGGATTAGGACTAGAGATATATTCTCTTCTACGCTTAGATTTTCAAAAAGGTGAAAGGCTTGAAATATGAAGCCTATTTTTTTGGCTCTTAGTTGTGACGCGTGGAAATCTGGTAGTTTTGCGATTGACTCATTATCTACTATTATCTCTCCGCTTGTTGGTTTTTGTAGGGCGGCTATTAGGGAGAGTAGGGTGGATTTGCCACTTCCGCTTACTCCCTCTAATATTGTTAATTCTCCCTCTTTTATGTGGAGGTTTATATTTTGGAGGGCTTGAAACTCTCTTGGTGTGTTTGGGTAGAAGGTTTTGTTTAAGTTGTTGATTTTTATCATCTCATGACCTCATAAGGATCTGTTATTGCGATACGCCAGACGGGGATTATTATTGCTGTGATAAATGGGATTATAAAAAATAGAAATAGTGAACTTATAATTCCAAAATCAAATATTGGTGTGAAATGTGGATGAAATTCTAAATTTTGTGTTCCTAAAAATATATCTTTTAAAAGTGGGGCATTAAATATAAATACAAAAATATAACCAATGATAATACCAAGTATAAAAGCCCAAATTCCAATGCTTAGAGTCTCTAAAACTTTGAGTTTTAGTATATCTTTGATACTCCAACCTAATGCTCTTAATATTCCTATCTCTTTTTTGTCACTAGCTCCGATCATTGAGTATCTTTGATAAAGAATGAGCATAAAGGTGAGGAGTGAGAGAGTAAAAAGGAGTAAAAATATTCCACCTTTATAGTTGTATAGGTTTTGGTACTCTTTGGATATATCATCTTTTTGGATTACTCTTATATTAAAATGTGTCGAGTCTAGTTTGTAGGCTACATTATCTCTTTCGGCTTCATTTGGTACATTTAGGATTATATCGGTGCTCTGTTCTTGATCTATTCCTAGGATCTCTTTGGCTAGTTCTATGGGCATTAAGATCATATCATTTGTGATTATCTCTGTTTGAGGGGTAAATTTTGAGAAAATTGTGACCTTTTTCTGTTCACCATCTGGTGTAAAAAAGTTGAAATACTCTTCATAATATTGCTCTTTTAGATATTTTTTGACTCCATCTCCTACAATCATGGAGTCTGTTTTTAGAAACTCTTTGATATCAATTTCATCTACAACTTTTTTGAGTGTGGATACTACCTGTTCATCAAAAAAATCAACACCCACTATCATAAAAGATTTATCATAAGTTTTGAGAAAATATCGACCATAAACTCTAGGAGTAGCATGACTTACACCCTCAATCATAGCAAACTCTTCTGCCCACTCTATTGGTGTATCGACCTCTCTTCCTCCCTCTATCTTTTGGATGATAAAGTCTGGTTGGGCTTTTAGTGTCTCTTTTGTATCTCTTTGTATTGATTTGGAGATAAATATTATACTACTTAGTAGAGAGACAATTATAGTAGAGATGATAAAAATAGCTATATGTTTATTTCTATGGCGAAATAGAAGAAGAGTGATGAAGTTAAAAAATGGGCTACTTATCATAGACAAATCCTAAATAATCAATTGGCTCTATATCTGGGTATAGAGTGGGGGTATTATTATATGATCTTAATCTTTTTTCATAAGTTCCTACTGATAGAGATAGATTAGGGATGGTTGTAATAGTGCTTATTTGTACTATTGCATCTGTTTTTGGGTAATTAAGGGAGTGATATATAAGGGTAGTAAATACCCCTATTAATATCATATTAAATATTATCACTCCTTGTGAAATTTTGCTCAAATTATTTGTAAAGCTGTTTTTCATTAATTTGATCAAATGTTATAACGCTACTTCCATGATGTTCTGCTAGAAAAGTTTTGGCATCTTCTTGATTTGAAAATGGTATCAACTCTTCTCCCATAGGTCCGTAAATGTTGGAACCAATTACAAAATATGCCTTTTTTGCATCTATTGATTTGAGAGTATAGTAGTCTGTAACCTTCATATCTTGAAATGCCTCTTTTGCATAATGGAATTTTTTTGGATCAAAATAGAACTTCATCATATCTTTTACTCCATCAAAATAGAGTAGTTTATCATCTGCTGTTTTGACAAATGCAATCCATTTCGGGTATTTTGCTACAAACATTCCACATACTGGACATTTTGCTTTGTGGGGAGCTTTTATCTTTTCATCTTTGTTTCCTTTACTTGCTACAAAGATAGATAGAGCTTGTAGTTTCATAGGATCAATATTGTTACAAAGTTTCTCTTTGATTATTTGAGCTTTTAGATCACCAATACCACTATATTTGAGTGAATTAATTTTATCTTTATCACACATGATCTCATATACTTTTTGCCCCTTTTTACTCATCATTGCTCTTTTTTTGGAGATCATCATCATATCTTTTTTGTAATCTTTTTGAGCAATTTCAAGGGCTTCTTGATAATTTTTGATCTCTCCACCATTTGCTTTTGCAAACTCTTGAGCCTTCTCTTTTGAGCTAAAAGCATATTTGCTATTTTTGGTCATAGTTCCTTTGATTTTACTACCTATGACATACCATGCATCTTTTGTATCAATAAATTTTAGAGAGTCTGCATCAACAACTTTTATTTTATCTATTTTGCTAGAATCACCATTTTTTAGCTCTTCAACTAGGCAGTGAAGAGAACAAAACTGTTTTTTTGTTCCATCTTTATATATAAGAGCATGATCGTTTTTATAAAATTTAGTTAGATTCATTCCACATCTAATACAAAACTTCTTAACTTTTCCATCTTGAAGAAGAGTAGCCTCATCAGGTGAGACACTTTGATACATTCCTTTTGCTTGGAGTGAGACTATTGCGACAAATAGCATAATTAGTAGTTTAAAAAACATACAAATCCTTTAATTATTAAAATTATTATATAAAAATTATAGTTTATTTTAGATGTCAAAATAGTGATAAAGTGTTTGCAGGACTTCATAAAGGAGGTTTTGTTTTGACACCTATTGAAATTGTAGCTTTGAAGTGTTAATTTTGTGTTAAATATTTTAAATCAAGTGAAATTTTTGTTCCTATCTCTTTTTGGGTATCTATTTTTATATTAATGTTATATTTATCGCAGTAGCTTTTTACTATGCTTAGACCTATTCCAAAACCTTTTGTTGATGGGTTCTCTTGAAATGATTTTTCAAATACTATAAATAGGTTTTTGGTATCAATTCCTATGCCACTATCTTCAAATATTAGATAGTTATTATTCATGTATATTTTTAAAAAGCCATCTTTTTTATTATATTTGATTGCGTTTGAGATGAGGTTGTCTACTACTCTTTCAAAACCATTTTTATCACATGTAATATTTTTAGGTAAAATATTTGCCTCTATTTGAATATCTTTTTTTATATCTTTAAATTTGAATATAGAGTTCTCTATTAGCTCCTTTAAATCAAAGGTAATATCGTCTATCTGCTCTATTTTATCTTTGATTTCATACTCTATATCTCTATATAATTTTTGTAAGTTTTTTGTTGCAAACTCTATTCTCTCTAATCTCTTCTTGTCTTTTGGTTGTTGGTTTGATTTTTGTAACATTAATAGATTTGCTTTTATCGTTGCTATTGGTGTGTTTAGTTCATGAAGTGTTTGATCTACAAAGTTTTTGAGATTTTTGTCTCCTTCTATAATATCATCTATCTCTGAACTACTCAAAAAGAGATAGAGTAATATTGCTATTATGAGAATAAGTATAAAACGAATCCATGTTATATCTATATGCGGTAGAAGAAAATTATCAGCAAAAAGGACACCAATAGTAATTACTGTTATGATTATTATATGGCTAATTAAAAAGTGCTTTTTTTTAGGGTGCAAGGCTATATCCTACCCCTTTGTGATTTAATATTTTATCTTTTCCTAATAGTTTTTTGAGCTCATTAATATATACGCGAAGTGATGCACTACTTGGTTCTTCATCCCATTTCCATAATTTATCATATATTTGCTCTTTTGTAACGATACTATTTTTGTTGGATATTAGAAGCTCTAAAAGTAGAGAAACTTTGTTTGATAACATAACCTCTTTGTTGTTTATAGATAATTGATGTTTTTGAGGATTATATAAAGCCTCTCCTACTTCTATACTCTTTTGATATATATTTGCTCTTTTTAGTAGTGCGATTATTCTAAATAGAAGTTCATCTAAATCTATAGGTTTTGTGAGATAATCATCTGCTCCACTTAAAAAACCCTCTTTTAAACTCTCTTTATTATTAAATGAAGTTATAAAAATAGTTGGAGTCTCTTGTCCATTGTTTCGGATTGATTTGAGGAGCTCAAATCCACTTTGTTTTGGTACATTTACATCCAAAAGCAGTAGATCAAAATGTTGTTCATAGCAGAGTTCACTTGCACTCTCTCCATCATGTGCCAAAGTTATTTCAAATCCCTCTTCACTCAAAAAATCTTCTAATGTTTGGGCAAAAAGTATATCATCTTCTAAAATTAATATTTTTATCATGTTGAGATGATAACATAACTTTTTTATACCATTTCTAGCTTTTCTGCTGTTTTATCTTCAAATTTCTCTTTAATGGCTATAAATTTATCAATATTTTTTAAAAATAGATCTGTTAACTCTGGATGAAACTGTTCTCCTCTCTCTTCTCTAAATAGATTGAGAATTTTTTCTAGTGGCCAAGCTTTTTTATAAACTCTATCACTTCCTAGTGCATCAAATACATCAGCAATAGCGGTAATTGATCCATAAATATGAATTTCGTTAGCCTTTAATCCTTGAGGATATCCTGTGCCATTATATTTTTCATGATGTTGATGAGCTATTATAGCAGCTGTCTTTAATATGGTTCTGTTTGAGTGTTTGAGCATTTCATATCCAAGAGAGGCATGAGTCTTCATGATTTTAAACTCATCTGTTGTAAGTTTAGCAGGTTTGTTTAGAATATGATCAGGTATTGCTACCTTTCCTATATCATGCATAGGAGATGCCTCTTTTAGTAGATCTGCCTCTTTTTCATCTAGTCCATAAAGAAGAGCTAATAGTTTTGAATACTCCGCTACTCGTTTTACATGATTTCCCGTCTCTTTGCTTCTGCTTTCTCCTATTGCTCCCATTGTAAATATTACTTCTCTTTGTGTATCTTCTATCTCTACATTTAGATTACTTATCTCTTGTATTGATTTTTGTACCCTCTTTGCTAAGGATTCATTGATTTTATTTATCTCATCGGTCAATAATCTATCTTGTTTTATAAGTTTTTGTGCCTCTTCTATATTGTTTTCAATGAGATGTAAAACTTCACCAATTTCATCATCTGGGAAGTGTGGAATTTTTTCAACATGATCTATCTTTTTATGTAAAAAGTTTAGAAAAGAGTGATTTATGTTTTTGAGTGTTGCAATAGAGTTGATAATCTCTTTATTTATAAAAAAGCTAGTAATTGAGAGGAAAAATATAAATATTAAAGTAGAAAAAATGGTATATTCTCTATTTTGGCTTACCATTAGTTCTATTGATGTTATTTTCTCATTTAGTAGATTTTTGGAGATATTTTGTAATTTATTAAGGTCTTCCATCATTTTTCTACTAATTGAGTTTAGAGCTACGATTGCATAGATACCATCTTCGCTACTCTCTTCCATCTCATCTGGAAACTCCATTAAAATTGCATAAAATCCTTTAACTCTAGCAATTAAATTTTTAATAATTTTTTTTCTCTCATAAGATTGAAATTGTGGATTCTCTTGTATCTCTTGTATATTCATAGTGAGAATATTAAATTTTTGATTGGCAATATCTATCTTTTTTTGATTCAATGTTTTGGAGATAGTCTCCTCTATAAAACTATTTTGTAAATCAGCAAGACTATTTGTAATAATATGTATTTGAGAATCTAGTTTAATCTCTTTTTTGTTCATAGATATAAGTTGATTCTCTATAAAATTGGATAACTTATAGTTATTGAAAAATAGTAGAGCTAATATTGCTATTGTTAGACTTGCAGGTATAAATAGTTTATACTTAAATTTAATTTTTTCCAAAATATTCATCTACAAAAGCCTAAAAATTAAGGGAAAATTGTAGAGATATATTGCTCATAGAATCTAGGGTATACTCTTTTTGTTCAGGTGTGAGATTAGAGATCTCTTGTGATTTCCCTAAATACCATCCGCTATTTGTATACTTATAATCTATATATAGAGCACCTAGTTTGATGAAGCTATATCTATTAATTGGATAGATATAGTAAGCTTCATAAGCTTCTCCTCTTGTTGAGAGTTTATTATGAAGATCATAAGATCCTTGAGTTGCGGTTAGCCAGTTTTTTGATCCTTTATTGTACTCTAATCCAATTTTTGAACTATTTAGTGATGAGAATGTATATCTTCCACCCAACCAAAATGCGTATCCCTCTTTTGTATCTTGATTACCTTTATTTCCTAATAGACTAAATGTATGATTTGCATATTGATATATTTTACCATTTGGTTTTGCTTGAGAATATCCAACATGAGCAAAAATATCTAATGGACTATCTTTGAAGTTTTTACTCTCTAACATCGCTCCAATAAAAGATACATCTCCAATATTTATATTATTACCACTCTCCATACTATTTGCAATCATATCACTCATAGTTACATATCCTATTTGAAATAGAGTGTTTTTGGTATTTAAAATAGATGACTCAAAAAATAGACCTAAAACATCTGTATCTTTGATTGTAGTATTATTTGATCCTAAAAAAGCATTTGTTACTTCTCCACTTGTCTCATCTTTTTGAAAACCTTTTCCATAAGCAAAACGAAGTTTACTCTTTTTTATTGGTATCACTTTTGAAAGATCTGTAGTTGTCACAATACCATCAGAAGCACCATCAAATACAAGTGCAGAGTAGGTTGATTTTCTTTTAGTATTTGCTTTAAATTGGTGACTAGGTCCATCTGCACTAGGTTGCCTTCCTATTGTAATGGCTGAAGGTAGTAGAGATTTTCTTGCAAAATACCAATCAATATAAGCTCTTTCAACAAAGAGGCTACTATCTGAGGGTACTCTTCCTTGCATATTATCAAATTGACTATACAGATGTTTTGTAGAGTCTGCCCAATATTTGTACATGGATAATCTACCATTAAATTTCATAGTCTCTGTAATATCACTATCTAGATTGAGCATAAATTTTGTGGAGTCTATATTTTTGCTATCGACTCTTTTTCCATTTGCAAATTTTTTATAAAAGTTGTTTATTTGCGAGTGAAAACCTAATCTAATATTAACTTTATCAATAAGTGTTTTAGTTTCGACGCTCTCTATAGAGTCATCTAGCTCATCTACTCTTGATATAAGCTCTCTTATTTTTTCTTGTTGTTTAATATTTTCCTCTTTCAATATTTTGATCTCATGTTTTAGATCTAAATTATTTGCATTGAGTGTTGAGGTTGTTAAAAATATTGTAAATATTATAAAGTGTAATAGTTTCATGATTAATCTCCTGCTACTTTAGGTTGGTCTGAATCTGCTGCATGATCTAGGAGATATCTTTTGAGTTTTATTTGATCCTCTTTTGTAAGAGTATCTATTTTGTATCTTTTCATCTTTCGCTCACTCTTAAAAACCCTTTCCCATTGTAAAATTGCCTTTTTTACAGGAGAGAGTGAAAGTTGATTTACAAGTTCTTGCGGAGTTGAAGCTTGTAGGGATATAGACAATAAAATAGTTAAAAGTTTTACTATGTTGATCAAGCTTATTACCCCTATTTTCTTATTTATTATCTTTGTTTTTTTAAATCGGCAAAAATGTAAATAAATTAAATAGGGGGAGAATAGATTAGTTATTGATTAAGGATAAACCTCTTCTCTAATATGTTTTTGGTACTCTGTGATATCAAAATCTTCAATTCTTGCGACACCATCATCAATTGCTGCTTGAGCTACGGCGGATGATACCCAAATACATACTTCTCTATTGAAAGGTTTTGGGATTATGTGATATTTTCCATACTCTAAACTTTGGTCATTATATGCAGCTTTTACATAATATGGAATTGGTTCTTTTGCCAATTTTGCCAAGGCATAAGCTGCTGCCATTTTCATATTTTCTGTAATTTTTGAAGCTCTTACATCTAATGCCCCTCTAAAGATAAAAGGGAATCCCAAAACATTGTTTACTTGGTTTGGATAATCACTTCTTCCTGTTCCCATAATAACATCATCTCTTACCTCTGCTACCTCTTCTGGTAATATCTCTGGAGTAGGGTTTGAACATGCAAATATAATAGGATTTGGAGCCATTGAAGCTACCATATCTTTGGATACTATTTTGGGACCACTTAGTCCTAGCATCATATCAGCACCATTCATAGCATCACTTAGAGTGTTGTCTTCTGTATCTATTGCAAACTCTTGTTTATGAGAGTTTAGATCTTCTCTTCTTCTATTTATAACACCTTTACTATCTACCATAACAATATTTTTTGCACCTAAGTTTCTATACATTTTAGCACATGCTGTTCCTGCTGCTCCTGCTCCAATTACTACAATTTTTACATCTTCTATCTTTTTGTTTGTAAGCTCAAGGACATTAAGAAGACCAGCAGCTGTGATAATAGCTGTGCCATGTTGATCATCATGCATTACAGGAATATCTACTCTCTCTTGTAGCTTTTTCTCAATCTCAAAACATCTAGGAGCTGAGATATCTTCAAGATTTATACCTCCAAAACTATCTGCAATTGCAGCACATACATCTACAATTTGATCTGGATCTGTGATGTTTAGTTCAATATCAACAGCATCAACATTTGCAAATTTTTTAAATAAAACAGCTTTTCCCTCCATCACGGGTTTTCCTGCTAATCCTCCAATATCACCAAGACCTAAAACTGCTGTTCCATCACTAATTACAGCTACTAAATTTCCTTTATTTGTATATTTATAAGCTAAACTTTTATCTTTTTCGATCTCTTTACATGGAATGGCAACTCCTGGAGTATATGCAAGTGAGAGCTCCTCTTGTGTTTCGCATGGTTTTGTAATAGCAGTAGCTATTTTTCCACCTTCATGATACTTTAGTGCTGCATCTTTTTCATTTTTAGACATTTTTTACCTTTCTACCAAAAAATTTTGGTGGATTCTATCTAAATATTTAATAGAACTACTTTTGTTTTGATATTATTATGTTTGTACTTATGCAGGAGAAGAATAATGAAAAAACATTTGGAACTATTTATTGATGATATTGAGAATGATCGCTTTGTTGAAGCTCATGAGATTATGGAAGAGTATTGGAGAGAGATTAGGAAGAGTGATCACCCTCTAAAAAATCTCTGTAAAGGCTTTATCAACGGTGCAACAGCGTTTGAACTTGTCAAAAGAGATAAAATGAAAGGTGCTTTTCAGCTTTGGGCTACATATGAGAAATATTTGCCAATAATGGTCGAAGGTATTGAAAATTATGAACTATTCTATAAAGCAGATAAATTACTTAAAAAATTAAAGAATGAGAGATTAAATTAGATATAATAAAAAATTTAGAGAGGGGATTTTATGAAAGTTATATTAGATACAGAGGTGTTTTTTTTTAATGCCACTACCGATTATTTAGCCTATTACAAAAATCATTTGATTAAGATAGATGATGAAAAAAGTGTTATGAACCTTCTTGAGATTATTTCAAATAGAGAACAATTTTTTGAGTATGAAAAAGATGATATTTTTGTTCAAATCAATGGTAAATCATTAAGTAAAAATATTTTGATTGGAGAGTTGGTTGAAGAGTTTGGTACAGATATAAAAATTGAACCAATTTCAACTTTTAGAGCAAATATGCATCTTAAAATTGATAGTGGTGATTTTATTGCAAAACACTCTATTTTGGAAGAGTTTGGTGATGAGGATGATTTTATCTATTATAAAAGCTTGATTCGTGAATATTATGCATCTGAAATGCTCAAATATAACCAAGACTATTTTGGGGATTCACTATTTATATATGCCGATTATTTAATTGGTAAATATCCTGAGAAAAAAGATGCTATTTTAAAGATAATTAATGATAAAAATGGTATTGGACTCTATGAGAGAGAGTGTAATATATATCCATATGATCATAATTACAAAACTATTACTCTTTTGCGTGATTCATTGAGCTTGATAAAAGAGGAAGATGAGCCACTCTCATGGATGAAAAATTTTGTAAATAAGAAATTGAATAAAACTGAAATTGACTATTATGAAGCTGCTCATACTGTTTTGGCTGCTCATTTTGGTATTAGAGATGATAGTGATTCATCTCTTGAACTCATTTTAAAAAAAATTGGGTTAGATAAAATAGAGGATGAACTCAAAAAGCCTTTTACTAATTTTAGTGTTGCATTCTACTCTGGAAACTTTTCATGTAAAAATTATCAAGTTGTTCAAGATAGTGCCGAATCTATTTTGACAACTATTGGTGCTAAAATTGTTGATTTTAATAGTAGTGATCGTGCTGATGGTTCTGATTTAGTTGAAGTAGCACCACAAATAGCTTATAAAAAAGCTGGAAATATTATGTTGGATGCTCATGATTGTGGAGCGGAAATTTTGGTTGTAGATTCTCAGCTTTCTCATTTTATGATGGATCAAAATGTGAAAAATAATCAAGAAAATACAGGTAGAGATATCAAAATTCCTGTTTTGTCTCTTGCTCAAATTGTCTGTTTAGCTCTAGATTTTGCTAACCCTGATGTATTGGGTTTTTCTTCTCATAAAATTAAACCAACCTTCATATAAATAATTAAGATTGTTACAAATATAAGCAATTGTGACAATCTTTACTAATCTCTTAAAAAAAAGTGTTACTTTTTGTATGGCTTTTAATAACTTATTGAATATAATATAAACGAATTATACTATTTTAAAGGACAATTTTCATGAGCATACCAATTCACCAATATGATGCTGTCATTGTAGGGGCTGGACTTGCGGGTCTTGCCGCTGCTAGAGAGCTGAAAAATGCTGGTAAGAGTGTGATAGTTTTAACAAAACTTCATCCTCTAAGAAGCCATTCAGGAGCTGCCCAAGGCGGGATTAATGCAGCATTTGCAAAAGAAGATAGCGTAGAGTTACATGAGTTTGATACAGTGAAGGGGAGTGATTATTTGGCAGATCAAGATGCTGTTGAATTTATGTGTAAAACTGCTCCTGAACTTGTACGATGGATGGAGAATATGGGGGCTGTTTTTAGTAGAAATGAAGATGGTACAATTGCCCAAAGACCATTTGGTGGTCAATCTCACCCAAGAGCATGTTATGCAAAAGATAGAACAGGTTTAACTCTGCTTCAAACAATGTTTGAACAGACTAATAGACTTGGTGTTGATTTTTTAGATGAATGGTATGTATCTGATATCATCTATAAAGATGGTGTTGTATGTGGTGTTACTGCTTATGATATTAAGAGTAGTGAACCTGCTATTTTTAATGCCAAAACAGTTATGTTCGCTACTGGTGGATATGGAAGAGCTTTTCAAGTAAACTCAAATGCACATGCTAATACGGGAGATGCACTCTCTATTGTAGCTCGTCATGGACTTCCTCTTGAAGATATGGAGTTTGTACAATTTCATCCAACAGGACTTGCAGGGACAGGTATTTTGATGAGTGAAGCAGCAAGAGGCGAGGGTGGTAAACTTATTAACTCTGAGGGTGAAAGATTTATGGAGAAATATGCACCATCAAAAATGGAGCTTGGTCCTCGTGATCTTGTAAGTCGTTCTATTACTCAAGAGGTATTAGAGGGGCGTGGTGTTGGTCCTGATAAAGATTCTGTATATTTAGATTTGACTCACCTTGGTGAAGAGAAAATTATGGAAAAACTTCCTGAGCTTAGAGATTTGGCTATTACTTTCTTGGGGCTTGATATGGTAAAAGAGCCTGTACGAATTGCTGCAACTGCTCACTACTCAATGGGCGGTATTCCTGTAAATGTTGCAGGGCAAGTGAGAAAATCTCCTACAGAATTAGTAGAAGGTTTTTATGCCGCTGGAGAGTGTGCATGTGTGAGTGTTCATGGAGCAAATAGACTTGGTGCAAACTCTGTTCTTGAAGCACCTCTTTTTGGACGACATGTTGGAAGGACAATGGCTCAAGATATTGATAAATTAGAGTTTATTGAGGTTGATGAGAGTGTAGCTCAACCAATGCTTGAAGAGATGAAGAGACTTACTCAAAATAATGGAAAAGAGAAAGTTTCAACTCTTAGAGAAGAGCTTCAAGCTTCTATGACCAAAAATGCGGGTGTTTTTAGAACAGAAGAGTCTCTACTTAAAGAGAGAGAGATGATTAAATCCTTTAGAGAGCGTTTTAAAGATATTCGTATTGAGGATAAGAGTAAAATCTATAATACTGATCTTCAAGAGGCAATTGAACTTGGACATATGTTGGATTTTTCTGCTTTTATTGTAGAGGGAGCAATCGCTAGAAAAGAGAGTCGTGGGGCTCACTTTAGAAATGATTTTGATAGCAGAGATGATGAGAACTTTTTGAAACATACATATGCGTATATGGATGAAAATGGTGATATCTCTCTTGAATACGGTGATGTGGTTCTTGGTAAATTTGAGCCAGAAGCTAGAACATATTAGGAGTTTAGAAAATGGTAAGTGAAGATAAAAAGAAACTACTCTTTAGTGTATTTAGATTTAATAGTGAGACTGACTATTTGCCATACTATGATAAATTTGAGATAGAAGTTAAGCCCGGTGAGGTTGTACTTGATATCTTAAATCGTATCAAATGGGAACATGATGGTTCATTTAGCTATAGAAGAAGTTGCCGTCATGGTATCTGTGGTAGTTGTGCTGTAAAAGTGAATGGTAAAGCAACTTTAGCTTGTAAAGATAGAGTCTCTGATTTGGTTGATCTTTTTGGTGAAGAGTTGATTATTGAGCCTCAAGATAAATCAAGAGCTATTAAAGATATGGTGATTGATAAGGGGACTTTTTGGAAAAAATATGATTCTGTAAAGCCTTATCTTGTAGCTGATATAAATGAAGTACCACAAGCGGAGAATCTTGTATCTCCTGAAGATGCAGAAAAAATTGATGAAGCAGATTACTGTATTCAATGTGGTAACTGCTACTACTCATGTCCTGCTGTTGAGGTGAATGATGAATATATTGGACCTTCTGCTTTGGCTCTTGCATATAGATTCAATGCTGATGTTAGAGATGAGGGTAAAAGAGATAGACTTGAAACTATAAATGAGATAGGTCCTGGTATTTGGAACTGTGTAAAATGTTTTGAGTGTGCTGAAGCTTGTCCAAAAGAGTTAGATCCAATTGGTAAAATTACAAGGTTACATTTACAAACATTTGAAGAAGATATGGCAAAAGATAATGTTGCAGTGAGACATGCAGTAGGGTTTAAACCATCCATTGAAAAACATGGTCTTCTTGATGAGGGTGAATTGGTAAGATATAGTGAAGGAAATATTGGTGTATTAAAACATGTTCCTGTTGCTATTAAGATGTTTAAAAAAGGTAAAATTATTATGCCTTGGAATATGCCACAATCAAAAAATCTTGATGAGATTAAAACACTTGTAAAATCAGCATCAACTGCAAAGTTTAAGGGGAAATAATGAGTAAGTTAAAATATGCACTTTATACTGGTTGTACAGCAAGAGAGAGTACTCCTGAATTATTAATGTCAACAATGGCAATTGCTAAAGAGCTGGATATTGAGTTGGTTCTTTTGGATGAGGCTTCATGTTGTGGGGCTAGTCATCTTCAAGATTTTGATGATCAACTTTCACTTACTCTTAATGCTAGAAATATCTGTTATGCAGAAAAGCTAGGCTTGACTATGGTTACAATTTGTAATACTTGCCAACTTAATACTGCTATGACAAAAGAGAGATTAGATAGTGATCCAAAACTAAAAGATCAGATTAATGGTAAATTGGCTGAGGTTAATTTAGAGTATAAAGGTACAAGTGAAGTTAAACACTTTCTTTATGCTTTGATTGATGATCTTGGTATTGATGCTATTGCTTCTAAAGTAAAAAGACCACTTACAGATATGCAGATTGGTGCATTTTATGGTTGTCATAATATCCGTCCTAGTGAGCTTCATCACTCATCTAATGGTGGAGAAAGTTCTTATAAACCAAACTCTCTTGATAGATTGATTGTTGCTCTTGGTGGTAAAAATGTGGAGTATGAGTCAAAAAATAAGTGTTGTGGTTTTCATGTAGAGCTTCAAGCTCCTCAAACAGCAAATAGATTATCTGGTACAGCTATATTAGATGCCATTGATAATGGTGCAGAAGCAATTGTTACCCCTTGTCCTTTGTGTCACTTGAGAATGGATACACAACAAGCTCATATCTCTCAAGAGATGGGCAGAGAGGTAGATATTCCTATTTTACATCTTCCTCAAATGGTTGGTATTGCACTTGGAATTGAGAGATCAAAACTTGGTCTTAAACATCATGTAAGTGATGTAAAATTTGTATAATAATTGAATTAGGATATATTTTATCCTAATTTAATATTTGATAGGTTATAATAAGTTTCAATTATAAATAAAAGGGAAAACATGCCAAAAATTAATAAGTATGTCGATATAGACACAGTAGAGAGAGAAACAAAAAAAGATTATATTGATAGACACTCACCGTTTATTCATTGTGCGTCTGATGCTAAAAAAGGTGAAAAATTTGCAGTAACTGTAAAAATGGGAAATGAGTATTCTCATCCAGATGATTTTGATCACTATATTGCAAATATGGCACTTTATAATGGTGAAACACTATTAGCAAGAGCCGATTTTGTACCGGGGACTCTTGGAAATATCAAAGAGCATGCAGAAGTTACATTTAATATTGTACCAATGGGTAAAAAGCTTAATCTTGTAGCTCATGCTTATTGTATAAAGCATGGTGTTTGGGAAAGTACACCAGTTACTGTAGCAGTAGCAGAATAATCTTTTCTCATAGATAACCCTCTTGGGTTATCTATCTACTATTTTCATAAAAATTTAAATGACAAAAACTATCATTGAAAGTAATATGCAAGGGACTATAAGAGTAGAAAATAGTGAACTTGGAGCAAAGTTTATTATAGAAATTTGATTTTTTCTAATTAAAGACGATTTAAACATATAAACTTCAAAGGTTAGTATATGCGAAAAATTATTTTCTATTTTTTTATTATCATCTCTATTGTGCAATTTGATTATGCTTCTTCAGTTAAAAAGGAGTTAAATTTTGCCTATTATATTCCATCTATGGATGATATAGATGCAAAAGATATCAAGATT
>CAZLLE010000050.1:0-2319 GCA_964560425.1 uncultured Campylobacterales bacterium | reverse complement strand
AGTCCTATTGTCGATACAGCATATCCTCTTGCCCAAAACTTCTCTCCTGAAAAATTCCTCTTTTTTCCTCCAAACTGTCTTGCAATTGCTATCGCACTTTTCCCTTTTAAATATCCTATCACTTCTGAAATAGCATACTTTGGTGGTATTGATATACACATATGGACATGGTCTTTTACCATACTCCCTGATTCTATCTTACAGCTCTTTTGTCTTGCCAATTCATGAAATACCTCTTTCAGATATACTCTTATTTTTCCATATAACGCTTTTTTTCTATATTTCGGTACAAATACCACATGATATTTGCATTCCCACTTTGAATGTGTTAAACTTTCCATTGTATTTTTCCTTTGATGCCGTCAAGCCTTTGGAAAAATACTCTTTTTTCACTTAATACTACGGTCAAACCTTTTCAAGTCTCACTAGTCAAACTAGTGGTTTACCTGTCAGCTTAATTATAAAGAGCTGTTGCTTCATCTTTTTTATTACTTTCATCTCCATTTTTATAGTCTATAATCAAAACCCAAAGAAACATTAATTTTATCAGTAACTTGATAGTTTCCTATGAATCCAAAGGGACAGTCGCCACCTTAAAAACCCATAAAAAACAGAACAATTTTACCAATAATTATTAAAAAAGAGTATCAACTAAACAATTGATACCCCTGTAGATTTTAAATACTTATCTTCATTATACATCTCTCCATTTTTATACAAAGAGTGAGCGATAGTAACAAGTTTTCGCATAACAGCTATCTGAGCTACGGTTGTATGTTTACCATTATTTTTTAATCTTTCATAAAAGGCTTTCATCTGTTTATTATGTCTTGTTGCTGACATTACAGCCATAAAAAGTGACCCTCTATAAATCTTAGCTCCTGCTTTTGAAATTCGACTTTTACCTCTTATTGATGTTCCCGATTCTCTAATAACTGGGTCAAGTCCTGTTAATGAAACTATTTGTCTTTGATTTGCATTTGGATATTTTATAAAAAGATGAAGCAATACAGTAGCAGCAATATTCCCAACACCTTTTATAGAGATAATTGCATTATATTTATTGAGTAATGTTTCATCTTTTTTAATAATTGAGTAGATACTTGCTATTATTTTTTCTTCTTGTTTTTTTAGAGATTTTAACTCTTTTTTAATGCTTCTTACCAGTGTTTTATTACCATTTTTTACAGATAAAGCCTCTAGGTGATTTGAAAGTTGAACACGTTGTTTTACTTTGAGTTTATAATAACTCATAAGCTCTTTAATCTCTTCAACTACGGTATCTATAGTAGGAATAACTATTTCATTTTTTCTTGCAATACTAATAGCTTGTGCTAGAACTCTTGCATCTATTAAATCACTTTTATTTCTTTGAGCTATTGCTTTTGAAAAATTTCTTGCTTGTTTTGGATTAATCATAAATATTTGTATATTTTTATCAGCACAGAACTGATAAAGTAAAGCAGAATAGCTTCCTGTTGGTTCAAATACAAATACAACTTTATCTATCTCTTTTTTATAGATTTTTTTGAGTTTAGAATAAAATGATTTAAGTGATTTTAAACTATTTTCAATCTCTAAATCTAACTCTTCGCTAGAAATAAAAACATTAATACTTGACTTACTAACATCTAATCCGATAGAATACATTTAAGAGCCTTTAAATTTATTTAGAGAGCTCGTTAGCGTAGGAGTTAACTCCTACGTGATTTATAGCAATCAGCTACACATAACTTTACCTCGTGAAATACAATCTAGCCTTAACTGATTTAGTCGCCACTCAAGTTTTTAGTGTAACAATCTGACTGTCCCACAAGCTAATCTCTTCTTTTTGAAGCTATCGCTTTGGCGTTGAAACCGATATATTACTTTTAACAAAACTCTCTTTCGTATGATAGCTAATTGCTACATTTGTATTATACGAGGCGTTGAAAATACACTTATCATTAAATTAAGCCTTTCGGCGAAACTTTATCTTTTGCCAATATTATTAATGGTTGGCTAAAGCACAACCCTACGAATTTCAAATGATTGGTAGGGTTTACCATATTAAGAAATTTAATGATATAATCAAGTTAAGATTACTCAATATCTTTGTTTGTCTAAATTTCATGTTTCTACGGTATTGAAAGAAGTGGATATTTAGACACTGGGGTGTAAAGTGCAATGCCAATGAATTAAGCAATGGAAGTGGTGCTTTAGCTCCAGCAAAAAGGGATGAGGCTAAAGCCACAATTCCTTAATTCATTGGCATTGGTGTAAAGTGTATAAAAAGCCATAGTTAAATCCTCTGATAAAAACCTAAATATTGCTTTTTAT
>CAZLLE010000049.1:0-23716 GCA_964560425.1 uncultured Campylobacterales bacterium | reverse complement strand
AAGACAAGAGATAAATGTCTTTAGAATGAAACTTCTAGGAGCAAAAGTACACTCTGTCAAAAGTGGTAGCAAAACTCTAAAAGATGCAATGAATGATGCAATTCGCCACTGGGTAACTCATGCTAGAGATACATATTACATTATCGGTACTGTAGCTGGACCTCACCCCTACCCTATGATGATTCGAGATATCCAATCAATTATTGGATATGAAGCTAGAGCTCAAATTTTGGAAGTAGAAGATAAATTGCCTGATTTTGTAATTGCTTGTATTGGTGGTGGTAGTAATGCTATTGGAATTTTTAACCACTTCTTGGAAGATAAAGAGACTAAATGTATTGGCATAGAAGCTGGTGGATTAGGACTTCATAGTAAACATGGTGCATCTTTAGCCAAAGGAACACCGGGGGTTTTACATGGACAGATGAGTTATCTTCTTCAAGATGAAGATGGGCAAATATTAGAGGCTCACTCTATATCTGCTGGATTAGATTATCCAGGCATTGGACCAGAACATGCATACCTCAAAGAGATTGGAGCTGCACAGTATGAGTCTATTACAGACGATGAAGCACTAGACGCATTTAGTTGGTTATCCCAAAAAGAGGGAATTATTCCTGCATTTGAAAGCTCACATGCAATTGCATATCTCAAAAAGATAGCAAAAGATGAGATAAAAGATAAACTTATTATTATTAATCTATCTGGTCGTGGTGATAAAGATATGATGCAAGCCAAATCACTACTTCACTTTGACTAAGATAGGATAAATTTTGCAAGATACACTTTTACACTTACTAACAGAGTACGGATATATTGTTCTCTTTTTTTGGAGTATTTTAGAAGGTGAACTAGGACTTATAATGGCAGGGATTATGTGCCATACGGGACACATGAATTTAGGTTTTGCTATTTTTGTTGCGGGAATTGGTGGGTTTGTAGGAGATCAAATATACTTTTATATTGGAAGATACTCCAAAAAATATGTCCATAAAAAATTAAGACACCATAGACGAAAATTTGCTATAGCACACATACTACTGCAAAAAAATGGATGGCCTATTATATTTTTTCAAAGATATATGTATGGTCTAAGAACTATTATTCCTATGTCTATAGGACTCACAAGATACGATGCCAAAAAATTTGCTTCAATTAACCTCCTAAGTGCTTGGGTGTGGGCAGCAATTACCATAATATTAGCATATATATTTGGGGAAGAGATACTAAAAATCCTAGAGTATACAAAACAACATTGGTATATAGCTATACCAATAGCGGGAACATTTTTATTTGCTCTCTCTCGCATAATAAAACAGATAGAAAACAGTTTAGAAACAAGGAAAAAGAATGAAAATAGAAGTATCAAATGAAAAGATTGAGAAAATCAAAGCAGATTGCGAATTTGTTATTGTTCTAAATAAAGATTTGGATCATAAATGGATAAAAGATAAAAAAGATTTAGAGACTCTCTCTTTTGAAGGAGTGAGTGAGGAGGTTGCCTTTTTACCTCATCAACATAGAGTTTATGTAGGTGTTGATTCACTTGATCGTGATGAGATTAGATTAGCACTCTCTCTTGCTATCAATAAAATCAAAAAAAGTTCATACAAAAGTATTAAAATAGCATCTTATATTAAAGATTGCCCATTTACAAATATAAAAGCGGTGGCTGAAGGTGTTATATTAGGAGATTATATTTTTGATAAATATAAATCTTCTCCAGAAGATAAAGTAGAAAGAGTATTAATTATATCTCTTGATGAATATAGTGACAAAGTATTAGGTCTTGAATCTGCACAAAAAGCAGTAGATGAAGCGATTATTATTGCAAATGCTACAAACAAAGCAAAAGATATTGTAAATTCTGTACCAGATGATATGACACCAAAAAAATTAGCTAGAGTTGCCAAAAAAATTGCAGATTCAAATGATGATATTAAAGTTTTTGTCGGTGGTAGAGAGTTTTTGAAAAAAGAGAAAATGGGTGCATTTCTAGCAGTAAGTAGAGCAAGTGAACACAAACCTCAATTTATACACCTCATATACAAACCAAAAAATGCAAGAAAAAGATTTGTATTTGTAGGAAAAGGACTCACTTACGATAGTGGTGGACTCAGCCTAAAACCAAGCGAACACATGGTAACGATGAAAGCTGATAAAAGTGGAGCTGCTGCTGTATTATCTATATTAGAGGGAGCTGCAAAACTAAAAGTTCCTTTTGAGGTTCATGCAATAGTTGGAGCTTGTGAAAATATGATCGGCGGAAATGCTTTTAAGCCAGATGATATACTTGTAGCCAAAAATAGAACAACTATTGAAGTGAGAAATACCGATGCAGAGGGAAGATTAGTATTAGCTGATTGTCTATGTTATGCATGTGAACAAAAACCAGATTATTTGGTAGATATGGCAACTCTTACAGGGGCTTGTGTAGTTGCTGTTGGCGAATATACAACAGGAGTTATGGGACACAATAGTCACCTAAAACACAATCTACTAAAAGCTACAAAAAATAGTGGTGAATTAGCAGCAACATTACAATTCAACAAATATCTCAAAAAAACAATCAAAAGTCAAATAGCAGATATATCAAATATTAGTAATACAAGATATGGTGGAGCTATTACCGCCGCTCTATTTTTAGACAATTTTGTAGAAGATGAATACAAAGATAAATGGATGCACCTAGATATTGCAGGACCAGCTTATGTAGAGAAAGATTGGGGATATAATCAAGCAGGAGCTAGTGGAGCAGGAGTAAGAATGGTTCTCTACTGGCTAAAAGAGGAAGAGAGAAAGAACAGCAAAAAAGATATTCATCATGACAAGAAAGGCAAATAGATGGGACTAAGCGTAGGAATAGTAGGATTACCAAATGTAGGAAAATCTACAACATTTAATGCTCTTACAAAAGCACAAAATGCAGAATCAGCAAACTATCCATTTTGTACAATTGAGCCAAATAAAGCAGTAGTTCCCGTACCTGATGAGAGATTAAAAGAGTTAGCCAAAATTGTCAAGCCCCAAAAGATACAATACTCAACTATTGATTTTGTAGATATTGCAGGACTTGTAAAAGGTGCTAGTAAAGGTGAGGGACTTGGTAATAAATTTCTCTCAAATATCCGTGAAGTAGAGGTAATTTTACACATGGTAAGATGTTTTGAAGATGAAAATATCACTCATGTAGAGGGAGGAATAGATCCTCTAAGAGATATTGAGATAATTGAGGGTGAATTAATCTTTGCAGATATTGAACAACTTGATAAAAAAATATCCAAATTAACAAGAGAAGCCAAAACAAAAAAAGATGCAAAAGCAAAACTAGAGATAGCAAATGAGTTAAAAGCCCATCTTGATGACCTTCAACCAGTCTCAACATTTGCAAAAAAAGATGACGAAACATTTATAGAGTTTGACAAAGAGCTAAGATTTTTATCAAACAAAGATATCATCTATGGAGCAAATACAGATGAAGATGGTCTTTTGGAAGATAATGATTTTGTAATAAAATTAAAAGAGTATGCCAAAAAAACAAATTCAGAAGTAATAACTCTATGTGCAAAAATAGAAGAGGAGCTAGTAGGACTAGAAGATGATGAGGCAGAAGAGTTTCTTCATGATCTAGGAATTGAAGAATCAGGACTAGAGAAAATAATCAAAACATCATTTGCCAAACTAAATCTAATCTCCTATTTCACCGCAGGTGTAGTAGAAGTCAGAGCATGGACAATTACAAAAGGTTGGCTAGCCCCAAAAGCTGCATCAGTAATTCATAACGATTTTGAAAAAGGTTTTATTCGAGCTGAAGTAATTGCTTATGAAGATTTCATAAAATATAGTGGAGAAAATGGAGCCAAAGAGGCTGGTAAAATGCGATTAGAGGGAAAAGAGTATGAAGTACATGACGGAGATGTCATGCACTTTAGATTCAATGTCTAAATTTCTGTAGGGCGTGGTCTTTCGACCACACCTACAAATAGTAAAAAACTTGACTATTTTTCGTCTCTACCACCAAAACAAGTTTTAACAGCGATTGCTTTTACAGCAGTATCTGATTTTCTCATATCATCAAAGATTTTATCATAAGCATCAACACCACTTAAATCTAATCTATATGCACTTGGATCAATAGTTGAAGCATTTGCAATAAAATTCTTTCCACTATTCATATCAATTAAAGAGATAGATGTCTTTGTCATAGTAGGATCTCCATCTACATTTGAAACAGCTCTAACTAATAGATCTCTAATTTTTGCGGCAGCAGTTGCATTTGCAGTATTTGCTTTTGCCATAGCTTGATCTAATAGATCCATGAAATCAAATTTCATTACACCATTTTCTACTCTTAATAATTCATTGGATACAACATTTGTTACTGTATATAATTCTTTTGGATATGTTGTAACATTTTTGTCATCTTTGTGCTTCATTTTTGAAGAGAAAACTATCTCGCTATTATCAGGAAGAGTAAATATCATATTTTTATCTGAAGTAGGTACTGATGCATTTAATTTAAATGTAACTGCCATATACTCATCTTTTGAACCATCTTCAGAATCACAAGCATTTGGTACATCCAAAACAATTGTTGCTAATAGCTCTTTTTCAGAAACTATACCTGTTGTATTAATGTCTAATGCAACTTTTACATTAAATAGATCTTCAACACTATCAATAATGTGTTCATATTGTTTATCTCTAGTAAACTCTTTTGCTAGACCTTTTTCATTAAAGAAAATTCCTTTTGTCCACATTTTAAATTGTGTAACAGCTTTTGAAGTATTGCCATCTACATGATCTTTATCTACAGAAGTATCACATTCACAATGAACACTACTAATATTTGTAAACTCTAATCCTGTATTATTATAATCACCGCTAACTGTAATAGCTTGTGCTACAGGACCACATGCAATATACTCAGTCTCTAAGAAATGCTCACCCAATGAAGCTGCTGGAATTTTATTCCCTAATTTTTCAAGATCAGCTACAATATCTTTACTATCTCCACTAAAATTAATAGCTTTAAGTTCAACAATTTTATCAATGATAAAATTAGCAAAAATTTTCAGGTTTATACCCTCTGGTTTTGCTTTGTAAACCCTACTTTTCTCATCTTCTGGAGTATTTGCAAGAATATATCTCTCAAGAATAATTCTATTTTCATTAATCCATTCGGTTATCTTATCATCACCATTATAAAGTGCTTTTAATGTTGCATTAGTTTCCGTGGCTTTTACTCTAGCAGCCTTTTCATTAAATGTAAACATAGCAAGAGAGACTACATCATCATTAGAGTTAGAAGTAGCAAGTTCTATAATATTTTTGATAATATTTTTTTGACCATCAGAAAGATTATGATCAGCATGACCCTCTTTATCTGTTTTTACTTTTACTGCCAAAAGTTTATCTTCGATCTCGACAATACTAGAAAGTGTCAATGAATCTCTAATTGCTTTGTCATATACATCAAAATCTATATCCATTTTTTCATATACATCACCCATAAAACTTCTAAATTGTTTAGCACGATTAAGTGAGTGAAGAGGTGAAGAATCAGCATCAAAACCTGTAATATTTACACAATTTGTCATCTCTTCATCAAAATCAACTATTTTTGATACACAAGTAACTGAACCCATTTTATCATCTTTACCACTCTCAGAAGCTACTTTTACTTGTGCTGGTTTTTGACTAAAACAGTATTCACCTTTTGCATCTGTTGTTACTACAGCAATTAAGTCACCAGCTTCATCATAAGCTTCTACTTTTACACCAGAAACTGAACCAACATATTTTAACACAGAACAAGATCTTGTATCTAATGCTGGTTTATTATCTGTTTTATCATCAGTTTTACTATCTGGTTTACTAGCTATTGGTGTTGCTGTGTTAGTAGGATTAGAACTATCTATAACATCTGCAACTGTACTACTACTACTTCCACAACCGCTAAGCATAAACATACCTGCTAAAACACTTGCAGCTACACTGCTCATTAAAACTCTTTTCTTCATTAATAACTCCTTAAAATATTGTTTCAGCAAACATAAGCCTTGCGCTGCTCATACTTGCTCGACAAGACTAATATCGGTTCAGGTATAAATCTCTTTAGTTAAAAATGAAAAAATTATGGATTTTAGAAAATAAAACGAAGTTTAAAAAGGTATTAAGGGATATATATCAATGAATAAAAGAAGAAAAAACCAAAGCCCGAAGGCTTTGGGAAAGAGTTTTTATTACTATTTAGTTCTTAGTTAAGACAAGTTTTAACAACAACAGCATTGATTTTTGAATCAACTAATGCTCTATAATCATCATCAATAAACATATTATCCGCTTTTTTGTCAAGTACATAATCAGCAGGATTTAAAACACCTGTATTTGAGATGAAGTTTGTACCTCCAAGTACTTTTTTAAGCTTTGCTATATCTTTATTAGCTTGCTCTAAAGCAGTTTTGTTAGCATCTGTAATTTGATTATTAGCTAAAGCATTGATTGCTTTGATTAATGTACGATTAGAATCAAGTGCAGCTGCAGCACTTCTATTAACATCTTTAATCATAGAAAGCTTAGCAATATAAGTACCTTCATTTGTAAATTTTCTTACTAACAATCCTTTAATTTTAGGGAGGTATACATTAGTTGTAACTCCATTTGGATTAGTATCTAATTTAATCACTCTACTCATTAAATCAATAGGGTTAATTACAATTGCACCATTATGATTTGTAGTAAGAGGATAGTCCGCAGGAAGGTGTGCAGCTAAATTAAACTTCTCATAGCTATCAGTCGATGCATCATATATTCTACCAGTAACTAATATATCTTGTAAAGTATTATTGTTTTCATCAGCTTCCATAGTCACATTCCACTCACCATTACTATCAACTTTGAAATTAGAGATAAACGACAAAGTCAAATACTCTTGCTTAGCTACATCACCATCTGTACAAGCATCAGGGAAATCAAGCACTAAAGTAGTTGTATAATTTTCATCTAAACCTCTCATACCTTTATCAATTGTTGGTGCAAGCTCAATAGACAATGCATTTGTTAAATATGATTCAATTGCTTTAAATTGATCATTTACACTACTAAGTTTACCAGCTTTATCTAATCTAACATATTTTTGCTCATTTGCAAAAAGAGCCACTTCAATTGGCATACCAGCTTCTACATTATCACCATTTACATCATATTTACTAAATGATGATTCACAAATTGAATCAATATTTGTAAATGAGTATTGTGAATTATTTTTATCATCACCTTTAATATCACCATCTGCAGTAAATAGACTCACTCTAGGACCACACTCAACCAATGGAGTTACAGCACATTTAGATACTTTTAGACCTGTTGCTGCAACAACTGGATTAGTCGTATTATCAATAATTACATTCTGAGCATTAAATCCGAACTCTCCAGTAATCAATTTAATCGCTAAAGCTCTAGTATCAATACCACCATTTATGCTAGCATTATCAAGAATAAATTTCTCAATTGCAAAAAGATGTCCAACTGTAAAGATATCTGCAAAATGCTCAGCATCTGCACTATTTACTGTATGGTTTTGATCATAAACAGTAACTCCTGCCACTACAACACCACTTGAATTTTGATCATCATCAGCAAGACCTTTAGCACCCATTTTAATGAATCCATCAATTGCGGCTAAAACAACTGCTTTTGCTTCATTACTAGCATTTGAAGTTAATGTTTGTACAGCATTAGTAACCAATGATACTCTCCAAGGAGCTGCATTAAAGCTAATACCAACTTGACCTGTTTTTGCATCACTATATTTAAAACCAGTAAGTTCTGCAACAAACTCTGTCATAGTAGTTTTTTCTAATGCTTTTAAAATTGCTGCATCATAAGCTGAAAATGGAACATTCATAGCTTCATACATAGAACCCATTAAACTTCTAAAAAATGCTGGATCTGAAACAAATGATGGAGCATCTGAAACTACTTCAGGACAAGCATCTTCACTTACAGCTTTCATTCCACCTTCACATTCAACTCTAGGTTTATCACCTACAACTGCGTATTTTTTAGCTTCTGCTGCTGCCGCTTTTGCTTCTGTTGCTGCTTGTGCCGCTGCTGCTGCATTCGCTGCTGCATTCGCTACTGAACTATCTGTTGTTTGTACTGCTTTGCTTGCTACTGCTGGTGTGCTACTACTGTTGCTGCTACCACAACCTGTAAACATCATCATACTTGCTAATACTGTTGCTGCTACGCTACTCATTAAAACTCTTTTTCTCATCGAGAACTCCTTGTGTATTTTGTTTGTCACGAGGTAATTCTAGCAAGTTTTAAAAGGAGTGTAAAGAGATATTTTTATCAAATTTAGCCTATTTTGGCTTCCAAACTGATCTAAAACTTAAGAATAAATTCTTATTCATGAATTTTATTTAATTTATTAAAAATATAATTCAAATAGTTAAATCTTGCTTTTAATATTTTTTGAGCCAAATTAATTATATAAAAATATTAAGTTTTTAAATTTTATTCTTCCGCAGTTACTTAATGTAACAAAATAGTCTATATATTTATAAATCAAAGCAATTTTTGAGATATTTTTTAAAGAGCTTCCATAAAGTGCCGATGCAAAATTATGATTTTCTCTGATTTTAGCACCATTTTTTGGTTAATTTTTAGCAAATTTGACCAATAAAGAGATAATTATACTTTTTTACTTACATTATATAGCAAATAAATAAGCTACCAAGCATTCAACTTGAAACTATTTCTATACTCTAAAAGAGAAAAACTCATAGGTCAATTTTATCTAATTTACTTAATATATAGTTTATATTATTAAAATAATTTAATTTTACTTTTAATGATTTTTTAGCTATTATAATTAAGTAAAAAATATTAAATTTTTAGCTCTTTTTAATAAATAAATGAGTATTTTTATAAATTAACTAGATAAATAGACAAACTTTAAAGGAATTAAATCAAATGCGAATATTAGCACCTATTTTTTATATACTATTTTTATTAATAAATCCTCAACTCTATGCTAATTTTACCTCTGCACAAATAGAACAGGCAAAAGCAATGGTGGCAAAAGATCCATCTTTGCTTAATTCACGAAAAGCACAAGAGATGATAAAAAAATATGACAATCAAAATAATCCAGTTCAAAACGAAGATCAAGAGATAATAGTTATAGAAAATAATATCTCAGATATAAATGATCAAAATCAAAACTATATAGAGGACCAACAATTTAATTTTGATGATTTTGATACAGATCAGGACTTCATTGAAAAAAAAACCATTATCCAAAAAATAATAGACCCTCAAACAGGGGAATATATACAAAGAAAACAATTCATTAGAACAAACGAGGATAATGATACAGGTGAGATTATACTCAATCGAAGAGTTATAGATACAAAGGAAGAAGAGAAAAAATATCAAAATCTTGAAGAACTAAGCAATCAAAAGGAATATCAGGGTTTAGACCAATCAGTAAGATTAACACCTCTCAAATATCAGACAAATAGAGAGGAACTAAAAAAAATTAAATCTATACATCAAGAAAGAGAGCATAAAAGACTTGAAAGATTTTCCAAAGAGTTTTTTAGAAATAAAAACAAAGTTGCAACACAAAGCATATCAGCACCAGATAATTATATAATCAAAAAGGGAGATCTACTTACATTTTGGATATATGGAAGTACTAATGAAAAATTTGAGTTAGAAGTCAATAATCAGGGTAATATTAATATCGAACAAATAGGACCAGTACATGTTGGAGGAGAAAAATTTGCAGAAGTAAAAACACTCCTAACAAACTACCTATCAAGCTCTTATAAAAATAGTAAAGTTGTTGTAGACATCAACTCCCTCACAAATGCACAAATAACCATTACTGGATTTATTAATGCTCCTGGTATTTATAATACTGAAGCGGTATCTAGTGTAAAAGATCTTCTTATCAAAGCACAAGGAGTAGATGATAGAGGATCTGTGAGAAAAATATATGTTAGAAGAGATGGTAAAATTATTGCAAAAATAGATTATTATCATCTTTTGTCAATGGGATTAGATCACGGAGATTTTATATTACAATCAGGTGATACAATTCATGTAACCAAAGCTTATGGTATTATCAGTATCGAAGGTGCAGTAAATAAAGAAGCACTTTATGAGATAGAGAGTGGTGAATCCTTGGCTCATATTCTTCAAATCGCAGGTGGTCTAAAAGCCAATGCGGATGGTTATAGTATAGAAGTCAAAAGATATCAAAGAAATAGTCAAATCAAACACTACACACTCTCTATTGCACAAGCTAGAAGATTTATCACAAAAGATGGAGATGAAGTATTTATTCATGGTATGAATAGTACAAATGAAAGATTTGTAAAACTTCTAGGGAATGTAGATAGAGAGGGCAAAAGAGAGTTATCTGGGAAAAATATGAAACTTTCAACTCTTCTTAAACGAGAATTAAGAGGTGGAAAATTAGATTCACTATTTTTAGAAAACACCCGCTTCGATTATGCAATGATTAAAAGGATTCAACCTGATCTTTCATATAAAGTTCTTAATGTTAATCTTCAAAGCATCTTAGATGGAGTATCCGACTTCAATTTGCAAAATAGAGATGAAATTTATATTTTTAATAGATTAGATACAGGAGAAAATCCATTTGTGACAATATCTGGTTCACCTTTGATGCAAGGTGGAAAATTTCTTTTTAATGATGGTATGACAGTAATCGATCTTATTAATCAAGCGGGAATTAAATCGCCTTATGACAAGAAAAAAGTAAAAGTTGTACAATATAGTACTGAGGATATGAAGCCTGAAGTATCTATCATTAATATAGAAGAAAACCCTAATTTTTTACTTAAAGAGAGAGATGAAATTACTCTCTTTGATTTTTACGATACACACCCGTTAAATAGTGCAACCATTACCGGTGAAGTGGTAAGCCCTGGACAATATGTTGTTTCAGAGGGAATGTTTCTTAATACTTTTATTGCAAGTGCAGGAGGGCTAAGTGAAAGAGCCTATCCAAAAGAGTGTGAAATTATTAGATATCATTTAGAAAATGGTGAGAGAAAAAAGAAAATTTTTAATATTAAGATGGAAGATGCTCCAAAATTTTTAGTTCAAAAGCATGATGAAATTAATATCAAAAGAATTCCTTATTGGAGTGAGAGAAAAGTGGTTACAATTGAGGGTGAAGTTAAATTTCCTGGTGAGTACATTATTCATAGTGGGGAGAGACTAGACTCAGTGATTAAAAGAGCTGGTGGTTTTACTGAAGAGGCTTTTTTATATGGAGCTGTATTTAGTAGGAAATCAATTGCCGCAATGCAACAAGAGAGCCTAAAAAAATCTCTTTCAAAGCTAAAAGAGCAAATTATTCTTACAAGCTTAAAAGAGAAAGATGTAAATATGGAGAGTAGTATTAAAGCAGTAGAATCTCTAATTAAAGAGGCTGAAGAGCTTACACTTCTAGGAAGGATTTCAATAAATATTGATCCTGAACTCAAAAATTTTCAAAATAGTGAGAGTAATTTAGCACTTAAAGATGGTGATAAGTTAACTATTCCATCATTTAATGATACTATTCTTGTAAGTGGTGAAGTAATGAGTCCTACAGCAATGACACATTTAGGGGATGATATCAATGATTATATTGCTAAAAGTGGTGGTCTGACAGATGTGGCTGATATCAACCATATTTATGTAATTCATGCCAATGGTGAAGCTGAAAAGGCAAGTATTGGATCTTATCTCTTTGCATCAAATCATGTTGATGTGAAAAAAGGGGATGTCATCGTTGTTCCAAAGAAACTTGTATTTGATACAAATATGGATATTGCTGGTAGCATTGCTGATATTTTTTATAAATTAACCCTTACGGTTGCATCACTACATACAGTTGGGGCACTTTAATGCAGACTCAAAATATACAATATATAGAAGAAGATGAGATAGATTTAAGAGAGCTTTTTGCAACAATTGCAAAGAATAAATGGAGAATCTTTTTTCTCTCCTCTCTTATTACATCTTTGACTATTGTTTATGCACTAAACCTTCCAAATGTATACAAGTCAGAAACAGTTCTAATTATGAAAGATGAGAGCAGTAAATCCTCTTTGGGCGGAGCATCTGCCCTTGCAGCAATGGCGGGTATTAATCTTGGTGGTGGTGGTGGTGGTATTGATGTTGCTGGACTTTTTGAGACTCTTATCGGTGATTATCAATTTAATAAAGATCTAATAAAAAAGTATGACTTAAATGAAAAATTAAGTGAGAACTCAATTAAACCAAATCTTGTTTTCCCTAATATAGGATCAAGTTTGAGAGATTTTATAAAAAAATATCAATCAACAGAGAAAGAAACTCTAGATTTAGAGGAGCAAACATTTGAAACATTCAAAAAATTAAAAGATATTCTCTCCACAACAAAAGATAAAGGGTCAGGAAATCTAATTCTATCTGCTACTTTTGAAGATAGGTTTATGGCAAAAGAGTTAGTAAATATCTATCTTAAAGAGATGAGTAACTATATTAAGAAATTAGATTTTAAAGAGATCAATGATCAAATGAACTATTATGAGAGTGAGCTTGCCGCTACTAATAGTATAGATCTTAGAAGTAATCTAAATGAACTTATCTCATCTTTAATCAAAAAGAAGGTTCTATCCCAAGCTGGTGACTTTTATATGGTAAAACAGATGATAAAAGCACAGGTCCCATATATTAAAGACAAAGTAAAACCTAAAAGAGCATTAATTATCATTGTAGCATTTATAACCTCTATTATTTTGGGAATCTTTTTAGTCTTTTTTAGGGAATTTTTAAAGGGTGAAAAAGAGCCAGAAAAAATTAAGAGGGAAGATAGCCCTCTATCATTTTAAAAGGAAATTGATTTATGAATATAAAAAAAGTAACAACAAGTTTTTTAAGCATTTTGCTTTTTGGTACACTAAGTGTAGAAGCATCAGATCTATCCTACACCACAAATAATATAGGAGCCTTTACTTTACCCGCAAAAAGTTTTAATATCAAAGCTTCTTATAATCGTATAAATGATGATATTGACTTTTTAAATATAAAAGAGCAAGAGTTAGGTAGTGGTGTTGTTTCAAAATATGGTTCAATAGGAGACTCCTCTGGAGTAGATTTATCCCTAGCTTATGGTATAAATGATTATATTTCGCTCTATTATGATTATGAAAATTTAAATATGCACTATATGGGGAGTACTTTAAATAATCATAAAAATGATCTTTTTCTTAGACTAAATATATCTAATCATCCAAGTAGATTTTTTAATTCTCTTAGTATGGATGTAGGTTATGTTGGAAATAATGCAGAAGATATAAATATTAAAAATGTTAGTACACTCAATAGCCTATTAAAAAAGGTAAAACCAAATAGCAATATATTTATTCAAGATGATGGAGTAACTATCTCTGTTGATGGAGATAGAGTAAGGCTTTTAGAAGAAGATGGAACACCTATAGCCCCATATATTAGTATTGGTAATTTAAGTGACCTTAGTCTATATTTTAGATTTTTGGCTGGGATGAAGTGGACTAATAGTGTTCTTGATCTTTATGCAGGAGTTAAATATATAGATATTCATGGTGAGATTGCTCTTGAACCATCAAATAATAGTGTAATCAAGGAAAAGGTCTCTGAATTTGGAAAATTGGATATTTCAAGAGGAGAGAAACAGGCTCTAGTTGGACTATCTTATAAAATAGAGCTTGGCAGATTACTACTAGAGGCAAATTATGAATATAATAGAATCTTTGGTAGGGATATTATAAATGACAATAATCATAATCAAATTGTTAACGCTGCTATTTCTACAATTATTACAAAAAATTTACTAGTATTTATCGGTGGAAAATTGATGCTTAATCAATTTAACGGTGTAATACCTTATCTTTATAATGAGTATACTGCTAGCAAATATGATAAAAAATATGGATATATGAGAGTTGGTTTTGTCTATAATTTTGATACAACTAAAATGGGCTTCTAAAATAGAAGCTCACTCTCTAGATCGTTTTTGGTGCTTTGCACACTATTTGGTGGTTTGGAGATATCTGTAAAGTATTCAATACCTTTTGTATACTTTACCTCTCTTACTCCTTTTGGAATATTAAATTCTCTTTTTGTCTCTGGGTGAATTTTGAGATAAGATTCATAAAAGTGTTTAAATGCAGGACCTGATGCTTTTGCTCCTGTTTCTCTGTGCATTGGTCTATTATCATCTTTTCCAAACCAAACTAAAGTTTGAATTTCTGGGGAAAATCCACAAAACCATGCATCTTTATAATCATTGGTAGTTCCTGTTTTACCTGCCAACTCAATACCTTTTACTTTTACCCTTGATCCTGTACCTCTTTTTACAACATCTTTAAGAATAGAGGTCATAAGATATGCTTGAGCGGGGGTTGTGATGACCTCCTCTTTTGAGCTAAAGATATGCTCTTTACCTTTTATATCAACAACTTTTTTGACCAATATAGGCTCTTTTTTGATTCCATAATTAGAAAAAATTGTATAAAAAGAGCTAAAGTTTAGAGGGGAAATTCCAAATGTACCCAAAGCGATAGATAGATCTGTTGGTAAATTTTCAAACCCCATGTGAGTTAACTCTCTTTTTACATATCCCAATCCTAACTCACTTACAAGATTAATTGTTGCTAAGTTTCTAGAGTGAACCAATGCTTCACGAAGAGGGATTAAACCTTTATAATTTTTTTCATAATTTTTTGGTTTCCACTCCTTGTCATCACCGCTACTTTTAAAACTTCTTGATATATCTGTCAATTGACTCTGTGTTGAGTATCCTGCATCTAGGGCTATTTGATATATAAATGGTTTTATACTAGAGCCTGGCTGTCTTCTACTTTGAGTAGCCCTATTAAAAGCACTTTTTTTATAATCTACTCCACCAACAAGAGCTAATACTTCACCACTTCTATTTTCAAGTACGACCATAGCTCCATTAAGATCACTATAATCTATTGGTTCTTGTAGCTTACCATTATATTTTTCTGCCCTTTCTAGAATACCATCATAAGCGAGTTGAATTGACTCTTTTGCCAATGATTGAAGCTCTAAATCTATTGTTGTATATATTTGGTATCCACCTGTTCTAATATCAGGATAGCTATTTTTAACCTTTTTAATAACTTCATTTAGCACATAAGGAACCCTATTTTTGCTTATAGGATCGTTATATACCGTAGGTCTAAACTGCTCATATTTTTGTAACTCTTCGGCACTAATCCAACCAATTGCATGCATACGATTGAGTACAGTATTTGCACGAGATAAGGAGAGAGCCAAATGTCTTGTAGGATCATAAGTACTTGGTGCTTTTGGTAAACCTACCAAAATAGCAATCTCTTTAAGATTTAGATCACTTAAATCTTTTCTAAAATACCCTTTTGCCGCTGTTTTTACACCATAATAGTTATGTCCAAAAAATACCTCATTTAGATACCTCTCTAAAATATCCTCTTTTGAGAGTTCCCTCTCGACTTTTAAAGCTAGAAGTGCTTCATTTACTTTTCTTTTTAGTTTCTTTTCACGCGTCAAAATAGTATTTTTTACAAGTTGTTGAGTAAGTGTACTAGCTCCCTCTTTGAGCTTCATGTGTTTGATATCTTTCATAATAGCACGAATAATTGCTTCATAATTGAGACCACCATGTTCAAAAAAGGTAGTATCTTCTATAGCTACAAGTGCTTCAATAAGACGAGGAGGGATATCTTTGTAGGGGACATAAAGACGATGTTTTTTATCAAAAATATTTGCGATCAACTCTCCATGTCTATCATAAATTTGTGTTGTAATAGCTGGTTTATAATCAACCAATTTACTAACATCAAGATTTAATCCCCTAGAAAAGTATATAAATGTTCCAATCACTCCAACAATACCAATAATAAATAGAACAATAATAGCTCTTAATAGATACTTCATACTCTTTTTAACCTATTTTTAAAATTTGAGGAGATTAAACTTCTCGTATATGGGTGAGATGGATTATCCAACACCATATCAACCCTACCTTGTTCTACAATTAAACCATCTTTTAAGATGGCTATTTCACTACATAACAACCTACTAAGAGCAATGTCATGCGTAACAAATAGAATCTTATACCCTATTTTACTCTGTAGTTCTTGAATTAACTTAATAATTGACTCTTTTGTGCGACTATCTAGTGCTGTTGTAGGCTCATCAAGAAGTAATAGTTTTGGTTTATGGGATATTGCCATAGCAACAATTACTCTTTGAAGTTGTCCTCCACTAAGTTCAGAAGGATATCTATATAAAAAATCTTCATCAAGTTCAACAAGAGATAAAAAATCTTTTGCTTTATCTTCTGATATTAGAAACTGATCTTTTATTTTACTTAGAGGAGAGAGAGCTGTAAATGGATTTTGTACAACGATTGAGACACCTTTACCTCGCTGGAGTTCAAAATCAGATTCAATATCTATTGATGTTTTTAGATTAGGAGGAGCCATACCAAGAAGAGCTTTTAGAGTCAAACTTTTACCACTTCCACTCTGTCCTACTAATGCAAAAGCATCTTTTATCTCAAATGATATATCTACTAAATTTTTTTCTGATGATGAGATTAGTAGTTTTTTTACTTTAAACATCTTGTATCCTCTTTTTCAGTTTTAGAAAAAAGCTTTCTAAAATATCAATATCAATATTTAATCTTGGAATAATTCTCAAAATCGCTTTTTTAACAGTAGGAGGACGAATAGCACCAATCAAAAACCCCTCCTCTATTGCAAAATCTCTCAAACTTAACACTTTTTGGGAATCTCCTACTTCAATCATGAGAATTAATCCATCCATTTTAATACCAAAAATATCATAAACCAATTTTTGAACTAAAATTCTCTTATCACTTAAAAATAGAGAATTTTTTTGTATATACTTCATAGATTCATAAGATAAGGCACTCTCAAAAATAGATGGAGCAGTAGCGTAAATAATAGCCTTTGCACGATTTTCCAAAAATGAGATAATCTCTCTATTTGCCAAAATATATGAGCCATAACTACCAAGTGCTTTACCTAGAGTACCCATCTTAATATGATTGGCTTTGGGAGTAATATTATAATAATCAAAAACTCCCAAAAAATTATCACCAATTACACCTGCACTATGTGCTTCATCTACAATTAAAATAGCACTATATCTATCACATAGATCAAAAATATCTCTATTTAATATATCTGCATCCATGGAATAGATCCCTTCAACTGCGACGATTATACGACTGTAATTTTTACTTTGTTGAAGAATTGATTCCAAATCTTTACTACTATTGTGTTTGAAAAATTCTACTCTTGTATCAATAAGTTTGGAAGCCAAAACGCCACTAGCATGATAAAACTCATCTAATATAAGTAGATCTTTTTTGCGAGGAAGAGACTCTATCAAAGATAGATTTGCCAAAAAACCACTTCCTACAATAATAGCAGACTCAAAATCGTTTAATTCACATAGATAATCTTCTAAAAGCTTGTGAAGAGGATGATAACCATTTACAAGCTGAGAAGCTCTAGGTGAATGGTAACGATAATTTTTAACTCTTTTGTATGCTTTATCTAAAAGATCACTATTTTCAGATAATCCCAAATAATCATTTGAAGCCAAATCAGTTAGAGAGTCATCATAAATCACTCTTTGGCGAAAGCGATTAGATTTTTTAATAGCTTCTAACTCTTTTTTATACATATGGCAATAACTTCTCTATACTAAGTCCCATTGCTGTACTCTCTAAACCTCTTGTACTTTTGATATAGGGCTTACAAAACCCTTCTACCATACAGGCTCCAGCTTTTCCTCTCCACTCATCAGAATCTAAATAGTTATCTAATGATTTTTTATCAAAAGTTTTAAAAAAATAGTCTGTAGAAGATATATCTAAAAGATAGAGAGAAGAAGATGATAAGACCATGCAAGTAATAATAGAGACTTTATTACCACTTTGCATCTCCAAAATCCTTCTTGCATCATCTCTATCTTTTGCCTTTCTCAAAATTTCACCACAACTTGTCACTACAGTATCAGCAACCAAAAGAGGAGTATCTAATCCATACTTTTTTTTACACTCTTCATATTTTCCTAATGTTGCTTGATATACAAAATTCTTAGGAGTTGAAGCGATAATAGACTCTTCATCAAAATCACATCCATGTTGAGTAAATTTAATATTATGTTGCTTTAGTATCATAGCTCTTGTTTGAGAAGAAGATGCTAGTAAAATCATTAACCAATCCTTATCATGATTCCAAAATAGAGAGAAAAAATTCCAAGCAGAACATTGAGAGTAAAAAAGTAGTGAATAACAAGTCTAATATTATCTTGAGCATAGTGAATATCACTCTTCATACATCTCTGTTTTGCCTCTTTAATCTTATAAAATCCAAAAATAAAATTAACAGCCATCAATACAAATATAGCCTCTTTGGCTCCAATCATCGCACCAATCGTAGGGGCTTGATTATCATAATTGCCAGATAACTCCATCAAAACACCACTTATACCAAGTATTACAACAGCAGGTAGTAAAATTTTGAAATATCGTCTTAGAGATCTTATTGATGTTCTTATCATCAATTTATCATTTGGTATCTGTAAAACAGATGGATATAGCGAAAAAA
Organism: uncultured Campylobacterales bacterium; assembly: GCA_964560425.1. GTDB lineage: Bacteria > Campylobacterota > Campylobacteria > Campylobacterales > QNZT01 > CAZLLE01. Next base: position 5,006 of record CAZLLE010000049.1, on the reverse strand, counting down.
TAAATGTAATCATTCCACCAATCCAAATAATAGCACTTAGGATATGAAGAGTTAGGATTAACCCTAAATACTCATCTAACAATTAAGACTCCAACGATTTTTTGACAAATGCCAACGCTTCAACTTTTGCATCTTCAATTTTTGAGATATCTTTACCACCAGCTTGGGCAAAATCATCTCTACCTCCACCGCCACCACCAACAATAGGTGCAACAGCTTTGATCCAAGCTCCTGCTTTTATAGGAGCATTTTTTACACCCGCTGCAATCATCACTTTTTTACCTTTTGGTTGAATTAGCAACATTGCAACTGAATCTTTTTGATTTTTAGCATCATCAATCATCTCTTTGATATCGCCATTTTCTACAATCTCTACAGCTACAAAAGTATCACCAATTTGATCAAATGATATCTCTGATCTATTTTGAGATTGAAGAGTTTTTATCTCATCTTTAAGAGTTTTTACCTCATCTTTCAATCTTTTAACTCCAGCAATAGGATTAATATTTTTTACTTCACTAGATATTTGAGATAGAGTCTCTCTTAAGTTTTTGGTATATTGATAAGCTGATTTAGAACATACCGCCTCAATTCTTCGTACACCAGCACTAACACCACTCTCTTTGGTTATTAAAAAAGTACCAATCTCGGCACTACTGAGTACATGAGTTCCACCACAAAGCTCCATGCTCACTTCACCCATGCTCACTACTCGTACCTCATCACCATACTTTTCACCAAATAGAGCCATAGCACCCCTCTTTTTGGCTTCATCAATAGACATAATATTAGTATTTACACTTACACCCAAAGAGACAACACTATTTACAAAATCTTCAATTTTTGAAAGCTCTTCACTACTCAATGCTTTTGGGTGAGAGAAATCAAATCTTAGTTTATCTTTCTCTACAGAACTTCCTGCTTGTGATACATGAGAACCTAATATTTTTTGTAGTGCAGAGTGTAAAATATGTGTAGCAGAGTGGTGTCTAGCAATCTCTAAACGACTATTATCAACTATCAAATCTACTTCATCACCCACTTTTATACTATTACTTACTTCAATTTGAGAAAGATTAAGTTCAAAAAATTTCTTTGTATCTAATACTTTAGCATACCCTTTTATCTCTCCACTATCTCCAGCTTGTCCACCACTTTGAGCATAAAAAGGTGTTTTATCCAAAAATATCCAACCATTAGATCCACTCTCCAAAATTTCTACACTCTTATAATTTTCATCTAAAAGTGCCAAAATTTTTGATCTACTACTTAGTGACTCATATCCACAAAATTGGTTTTTGCCAAAATTTTCCAAAAGAGATTTAAAATCACCCGAAGCAGCAGCATCTCCACTACCTTTCCATGCAGCTCTTGCTCTCTCTTTTTGAGCTTTCATGAGAGAATCAAAAGTATCCATATCTACTTGCATACCTTTTTCACGCAACATATCTTGAGTAAGATCAAGAGGAAATCCAAAAGTATCATAAAGTTTAAATGCCACCTCTCCAGAGAAGAGTCCCTTAGTTTTATCCAACTCTTTTTCAAAAAGCTCCAAACCAGAAGCAATTGTCTTAAAAAATCTCTCCTCTTCAAGAAGAATTAGCTCTTTAATATTTTCGGCTTTTTCAATCAAATAAGGATAAGCATCACCCATAATAGAGTTTAAAGTATCAACCAATTTATACATAAACGGCTCTCTAATACCAAGTAGATAACCATGTCTAATTGCTCGTCTTAAAATTCTCCTAAGCACATAACCCCTACCCTCTTTATCAAAGTTTACACCTTGAGCTAAAAGAAAAGAGACTGATCTTATGTGATCAGCAATTACACGAAAACTAGCACCTTCATCATAAACATACTTTTTATTAGAGAGTTTTACAACCTCATCAATCAAAGGCATAAACAAAGAGGTATCATAATTGCTAATTTTGCCCTCTTTAATAGCTACAACTCTCTCTAATCCCATGCCTGTATCAATTGAAGGTTTTGGAAGTGGTGTCAATGTACCATCTTTGCTTCTCTCATACTGCATAAAGACAAGATTCCAAATTTCCAAAAAGCGATCACCTTCACCACCCATTTTATCTTCATCAGAACTAAAATTTTCAGCTCCTTGATCATAAAATATCTCGCTACAAGGTCCACATGGTCCTGTATCACCCATCTGCCAAAAGTTATCTTTATCACCAAATCGAATAATTCTACTAGCATCAATATACTTCTTCCAAATCTCTTCAGCCTCATCATCACTATCATGAACAGTAACCCATAATTTATCAACAGGTAACTCTAAATTTACAGTAATAAATTCCCATGCATATTTAATAGCATCCTCTTTAAAATAGTCACCAAAAGAGAAATTTCCAAGCATCTCAAAAAATGTATGGTGTCTATTGGTATAACCAACATTTTCAAGATCATTATGTTTTCCCCCTGCTCTTAAACAGGTCTGTGAGCTTGTCGCTCTTGGAGGTTTTGGAGCTGGTATTTCTCCTGTAAAGACCGATTTAAAAGGAACCATGCCTGCATTTGTAAAGAGTAGTGTCGCATCGTCGGGTACTAGCGGAGAACTCTCTTTTAGTAGATGTCCTTTTTTTCCAAAAAATTGTAAAAATTCATTTCTAATGTTCATATCAACAGATCCTGTGTTTATAAAATATTTATAAAAAATAGAGATATTTTATCCTAATATGGATAAAATCAGTATTTAAGCCAAATTCTACAAAAAAATAAGAGAAAAATTGTGAAAGTTAATATTAAAAAAACAATTAAAGAGATTATTATATTTACTTTAATAGTTTTTATCGTCTCAAATGTAATAAGTTTTTTGAGAAAACCCGACCTACAAACTAACTCTATTCCACACTTTCAAGGTAACTTAATCACCAAAAAAGAGTTTATTTTAGACAACTATAAAGGAAAACCTCTACTCATACACTTTTGGGCTACATGGTGTCCTACTTGCAAATTAGAAGCCTCTAATATAGAAAAAATCTCAAAAGATTATCAGGTAATTACTATAGCTGTAAACTCAGGAAGTGATGAGAAGATTCAAAATTTTATGACAAAGAACAATCTAACATTTACAACTATCAATGACAATAGTGGAAAGATTAGTCAAAAATTTGATATTTCTGCATATCCAACAACATTTATATTCTCTTCTGATGGAGAGTTAAAATTTGCAGAGGTGGGATATACATCTACAATTGGTCTAAAATTAAGACTTTGGATCGTAAACTAATTTACAAATAATCCGATCTAATCCTAATAACTTGCCAACTTATTAGGAATACTTATATGGAAAATTTTCTTCGAAAAAAATTGAGTCAGTATAAATTATCAACAATGTTTTCAATTATTATATTTTTTGTTGCTTTATTTGTCTCAACTGGAATTCAAGCTATAAAATATAATGAGAGCAAAAAAGCATTGGAACAAAATCTACAATCCAAAGCACAATCAATATTAAATTTTGCAGATGTACTTTTGGAGAGTCGAAATGAGAAATTTTTTAGTGGAGAGAGTCATGAAGTTCCACAAATAATTCAAAATGAAATTTTTGATAAATTTACAAAAGTTTCAGATGGAAAAATATTTTTTAAAGAGGCTTCAAATACTCCTACAAATGAAAAAAACTTAGCAACTAAATATGAAAATGAGAGTATTAAGTTTTTTCAAAAAAATAGAGATATAAAAGAGCAAGATAAGACTATACAAAAAGATGGCAAAAACTATTATATGTTGGCACGCCCTATTGTATCTGAGAGTAAATGTATACAGTGCCATCCAAATTGGACTAAAATGGGCGAAGTTATTGCTATCGAAGATATATTAATAGATCTAGATGACTTCAATAATGCACTAAAAAACAATCTATATCTTGCTGCTATTTTTTGGATTATGAATATAATAATACTTCTAGTTGTTATTAACTTTTTATTTAAAAAACTAATATCTGATCGTATATATAAAGTTTTGGAGATTATCTTTAGAGTAGAGAGAGGAAAATTTACGATTAGTGATCTATTAAAGGGAGAAAATATTCAACAAGGTAGTTCAAAAAATGAAATCGATCGTATATATAGACATCTTAATAATATGGTCAATGGCTTAAAACCAGTTATAGATAATGTTGTTTATCAAAGTAAAGAGGTTGTTTTTGAATCTCTATATGGATACAATAAAATACATGACAACTTAAAACTTGCAGATAAGCAACTAAATATAGTAAATCATTCAAATCAAAATATAAATAAAATTCTAGATAGTAATCATCAACTAAATGAAGACATGAATCTTTTACTAAACAAATCTAAAGAGTCTATAAATACAATTAACAATGGTAAAAATATCGTAACAGAAAATATAGAATCCTCTTCAAAAGCATCAAATGCTATGCTAAACACAGTAAACTCTATTGCTGAGTTAAAAGAGTATTCTCAAGAAATTTCACAAGAGATCAATAATATTACAGATATTGCAAATGAGACAAACCTTATCGCACTTAATGCAGCAATTGAAGCAGCTCGTGCTGGTGAATATGGTAGAAGTTTCTCTGTCGTAGCTGATAAAATTAGAAGGCTTGCTGACACATCTTTAGATAATGCAAACAATATAAATCAGATACTCCAAGCTATACATAAAAATATTGAACTTGTCTCAAATAATGCAACGCATACAAAAATAACAATTGATACTCTGCAAGATAGTTCAAATATATTAGATAATAACTTCTCAACAATCAATAATGCTATTGTACAAAATAACGAGATGTTGATATCATTTAAAGAGAATTTTATTGATGAAAAGAAATTCTTGGATGAAGTGACACAAGATCTTCAAAATGTAAAAAAGAGTAGTGAAGATCTAAATAGAAACTCTATTATTGTAAAAGAGTCTGTAAACAATATCACAAAGATGAGTGCAAAATTACAAAATATAGCTGATGGATTTGATCTTGTACAAAATAAGAGAGAGTCTAAAAGAGATGTAATTATACC
>CAZLLE010000048.1:0-24815 GCA_964560425.1 uncultured Campylobacterales bacterium | reverse complement strand
TTTAGATTATAAAGAGCCGAAAATAGATGTAAAAGAGTACATGTATATATAGTGAAACACGCTTCAAAATGGTAGAGAAAATGGATCCAATTTTGGCAAAACTTTACCTTCAAGAGGCGGAGGATTTGGCAAAAAGAGAGTGGATTAGATACAAAGATTTGGAGAGTTCAGGGAATTTATCGTTTGAGCAAGATTAGATTTGTAAGTAGTAAGGTAAAAAACCTATTTTGATATTATAGATATTGTAGAAAAAATTCTTCTAAGGGATAGAAGAAACAAGGCATTTATCAATATTTCTGATTGATAAAAAGCTGGTTTTTTATGTGCTGAGTTATTCGTGTTGAGTAATGATCCATGTAGGGGTAATTTTTGTTACTTTTTGAAACCTTAATTAAAAATATTATATTTTTAATTAGAATAAAACTTTAAGAAATTCCTCTTTATTCTTAAAATAATTTAATAAAATATAAAATTATAGATATATTTTATATTGATAGTAAAAATATCTCTACCTTTTTACTCTTTTTACTTTTTTTTATACATGTTATTATTGTAGCAAAAGTAATTTTGAGGGTAAAATGTTTAAAAAAATAAATTGTATATTTTTTAATATATTTGTTATAAGTTTATTATCTGTTTTACCATCTTATGCGACTATGGATCTAGATTTAAGAGTTCCAAATACACCAACAAAACTTACATTAAAAGCTTTGAGTGATTCAGAGGTAAAGCTTGAGTGGAAAGATAACTCTGATAATGAGATGGCTTTTGAAATATATCAAAATGGTGAGTTTGTTTATGTTACTGATGCAAATGTTACCTCTCAAATAATTTCTGATCTACAAGCTGGAACAACATATTCTTTTAAGGTTATTGCTGCCAATGATGTGGGTAAATCATATTCCACTCAAAGTAGAATTACTACAGATTATATTGTCAAAAATAGAGAACTTAAAAAGCGTAAAATTAATATAGTAAAACTCAAACCCAAAAATATAAAAAAAATTGATCCGCCTATTCCTTCTTTGTCTGTGTCTAGCATAGATGAAAGGTTTCCTATGCCAAGAGGTCATGCAATTCATAAAGAGCAGAATATGAAAATTTGTTCTTATAAAATAATTGAAGATGATGTAACATTTGTAGATATTTTTCCACCACATGGAATATCTTGGAGTGGTAGTGATTTAAGTAGCATAAAAGAGATTGAGAGATCATTTAATCATGCACGATCTTTTGATAAAACAGTCTCAAAGTATCTTAAAATGCCATTGCAATCTAAATGGGATAGTTGGGATATACAACAAAAGGCACTCTATCTACTCAATAGTGAGAGAGAGGCAAGAGGTATTAAACCTTTTGATGGTGTAAGCTCTTTGGTTATTGAAGTTGCTCAAAATTATGCTGATCTTCTTCAACAGATTGGAAATATTGCCTATTATGAGAGTGACGAAATACCTAAACTTAGTTTTTCTATTAAGAGTAAAAAAGATTTTTATGGATTTGCTGAGGCTGTTAGTCGTGATATTGTCTCTGATAGTGATGCTATTGTCAAATCTATATATAGCTGGATTTATCTGGATAATGAAAAGTGGAAAAACCGAAAGTTTATTTTTTCTACAAATTTAAATGATAATAGTGTTGTAGAAAATAGAGAGGGGCTTCTTGGTATTGGCATATCAAATGGTAACTACCAAATAGTTACGATGAATGCGTTTGATCCCTCTTCCTCTTTTGATGATCCATCTGTTATTTATGTTGATACTACAAAATCTGCTAAGTGCATGATTAAAAAATAATCAGTTTTTTTTAACCACTCATATAAATAAATGTTATCATTTCTCCATAAATATTTTTAGGAGAGATATATGAAATATCTATTTAGGATGGGTTTAGCTGCTCTATTTCCTGCCTCTTTACTTGCAGATGATGCTGTATTGAATAGTGGAGATACTGCTTGGATGATTGTTGCTACGGCACTTGTAATGCTTATGACACCTGCTGGTTTGGCACTTTTTTATGGCGGTTTGACAAGAAGTAAAAATGTACTTAATACTATGGGTATGAGTTTGATCGCTTATGCTGTTGGTACACTTGTGTGGGTTATTGCTGGTTATAGTATTGCATTTGGTGATGGTGATATGATTGGTACTGGTAAGATTATGCTTAGTGGAATTGATACTGATTCGTTGAGTGGAACTATTCCTGAGCTTTTATTTGTAGCATTTCAAGGTACATTTGCAGCTATCGCTGTTGCTATTGCTAGTGGTTCTATGATTGAGAGAATTAAATTTTCAACTTATGTAGTATTTGCAGCATTATGGATTTTGGTTGTATATGCTCCTGTTACTCACTGGGCATGGGGTGGTGGTACTACTCTAAATTTTGGTGAAATGGATTTTGCTGGTGGTACAGTTGTTCATATCAATGCAGGTGTGGCTGGTTTTGTAGTTGCTATGCTTCTTGGTAAAAGAAGAGATTATGGCAAAGCTGCTATTAAACCTTTTTCACCAATTTTTGTTGTTCTTGGTGCTGCCTTATTATGGTTTGGTTGGTTCGGATTTAATGCTGGTAGTGAAGTAGCGGCAGATGGTACGGCAGCTAGTGCATTTTTGGTCACAAATGTTGCAGCCTCTCTTGGTGTTATTGGATGGTTGATTGCTGAGTGGTTTGTTTATAAAAAACCTACTCTTGTAGGTGGTGCATCTGGTGCTGTAGCTGGATTAGTTGCAATTACTCCTGCTTCTGGTAGTGCGGATGTAGCTGGTGCTCTTATTATTGGTTTAGTTGGTGGTATTATTGGTTTTATTGGTGTTGCTAAACTAAAAAGTATATTCAAAGTAGATGATTCATTGGACGCATTTTGGGTTCATGGTTTGGTTGGTATTTGGGGTTCAATTGCAACAGCTATCTTTATCGCGTCTTATGCAATGCCAGAAAATTACGATATGGGTTCACAACTAATAGCTCAATTAAAAGCTATTTTGTTAACTATTGTTTATAGTGGTATCATGACATCTATAGTATATTTTATCGCTTCACTTGTTACTGGTGGTGGTAGAGTAGATGAAGAGACAGAGCAAAAAGGTCTTGATGAGAGTGTTCATAGTGAAAAAGCGATGAATCTATAATAAGTAGGAAAGGGAATATAGTATGAAAAAAATTGAAGCAATTATCAAACCATTTAAATTGGATGATGTAAAAGAGGCACTTGTAGCAGCCCAAATAGAGGGTATGACGGTATCTGAAGTAAAAGGATATGGTAGACAACAAGGTCATACAGAACTATATCGTGGGGCAGAGTATGTAGTAGATTTTTTACCAAAAGTAAAAATTGAAATTGTTGTTTCAGAAGGTTTCGTAGATACGGCAGTCAATGCAATTGCAACTGCTGCAAAAACGGGAAAAATTGGAGATGGAAAGGTTTTTGTATCTACAATCGAAAAAACTCTAAGAATTAGAACTGGTGAAGAGGATGAAGAGGCTTTATAGTCTAATCTTAATATTTTTTTAAAAAAACATGAGCTTCTAAAAGCTCATGTAAACTTTCTACAACTTCTGATATAATCCTTCTAAAACAAAATAGGTATATTTATTGTGGATCTTCTATCATTAGACTATCGTGACCCTATTTATGGGCTTATTATTCTATTTGCACTTATATTTATTCTCTCTATTAGTAGCTATTGGTGGGGAATTTTTAAGACTCATGAAGAGGATGGTAGTGTAAAGAAATTTGTTAAAAAATTTGATCAATATGATAGTTTTAATGACTACAAAGAGATGATCCAAAAAAAAGATCTTCCTACAGAATCAGCTATATTAATGGCTCTTACATTTGAAAAAAGTGGTGAATATGAGAAAGCTATTGAGATATATTTGGCAATCTTAAAGAGTATTTCTGAACCCAAAATGAGACAAGATATCTTGACTCTACTTGGTAAAACTTACCATAAAGCTGGTTTTTTACAAAAATCTAGGGAAATTTTATTAACATCTTTAAAACTATTTCCAAAAAATAAAGAGGCACTTACTTATTTATCTATGATTTATGAAAATCTAAGAGAGTATGAAAAAGCAATAGAAGTTTTGGATACTCTTCATGAACAAGGCTCAAACATTGGAGATAAGAGAATATATTTTAAGACTTTGAGTATAATTCATGATAAATCTCTATCAAATGAGAAAAAAGTTGAAAATTTAATAGATTTAGGTCTTGATAAAAAGATTGTTCAGAGAAAAATATTTGAGTTTTTAAAGAGTTATAATTTAAAAATGGATAATGATCTTCTTAAAGATTTTAATTTTAAAAACTTAATAGATTTAGTTTGGATTACAAGAATAGATCGTTTTGGAGAGGATGCTCTAAAAGATCATAAAATACTTGCTGAAATTTTTAGTGCTAAAGGTGAAATAGATGATGCTCAAAGTAGTGATATATTTGAGCTTAATGTACTTATCAAATTAAAAGCACAACATGATAATAGTGCAGATTTAAGCTTCTCTTATGTCTGTTCAAAATGCAAAAATGTTTTTCCTCTCTACTTTTATAGATGTCCAAAATGTCAGCAAATTGACACTGTAGAGATTGAAACTGTTTTAATTAGTAAAAGATATGAACAAGGATCTTTTATTTAAGCATTATAATATGTTAGAATGATAAAGAGTAATTAAAAGAGCTTTTTCCAAATCCTTTTTAATAGATATGATTTTGAAAGAACTCTAAAAAATTGGAGAATTAATGAAAGAGTTTTATGGATTAGAAAAAGAGTTAGGATATAAATTTAAAAATGAACGCCTTATTTTGGAGGCACTTACTCATAAAAGTTGTAAAAAGCCCTATAATAATGAGAGATTAGAGTTTCTTGGGGATGCTGTTTTGGATCTAATTATTGGAGAGTATCTATTTGATAAGTTTCCAAATGTGAGTGAGGGAGAGCTTTCTAAATTGAGAGCATCTTTAGTAAATGAGAAGGGGTTTAAAAAACTAGCAAACTCTATTGATCTTGGAAAATATATTTTTATATCAATTGCTGAAGAGAATAATCATGGTCGTACAAAATCTTCTATCTGTTCAAATGCATTTGAAGCTTTGATTGGTGCTATCTATTTGGAGAGTGGTCTGCAAGTAGCACAAGATATTTCACTTAAACTTCTTGAGCGAGAGTATCCAAAAATAGATTTGGAGAGTATTTTTAGAGATTTCAAAACCACTCTTCAAGAGCTAACTCAAGCACATATGGGTGTAACTCCTGAATATATTGTAGTTGGCTCATCAGGACCAGATCATCAAAAGGAGTTTGAAGTTATGGTTAGAGTAAATGGTGATGAACTTTCAAGAGCAAAAGGTAAAAGTAAGAAAGAGGCACAACAAGAGAGTGCAAGATTGGCATTGGAAAAATTACAAAAGGATCACTGTTGAATAGTTTTGGTAAAAAGTTTATTTTTACAACTTTTGGTGAGTCGCATGGCAAAGCATTAGGTTGTGTTGTTGATGGTGTGCCTGCGGGTCTTAAGATTGATGAAGAGTTTATTCAATCTGAACTAGATCGTAGAAAACCTGGTCAAAATGAGTTTGCCACAGCTCGAAAAGAGGGTGATAAAGTAGAGATTTTGAGTGGTGTTTTTGAGGGAATTAGTACGGGTACTCCTATTGCTATGATTATTTTTAATACTAATCAAAAGAGTAGAGATTATGGAAATATCAAAGATATATTTCGCCCTGGACATGCTGATTTTACCTATTTTCATAAGTATGGTATCCGTGATTATAGAGGTGGTGGACGAAGTAGTGCAAGAGAGACGGCTGCTAGAGTTGCTGCTGGAGCTATTGCAAAATTGATGATTAAAGAACTTGGTGTTGAAGTCAAAAGTGGTGTTTTTGCGATTGATGGTATTGAGGCTCAATCTATTGATTTTGATTATGTCAAAAATAGTGAAATATATAGCTTAGATAGAGTAGTAGAGGAGAGCCAAAAAGAGGCAATTTTGAGAGCCAAAAAGGTGCATGATTCTGTAGGTGGTGTAGCTTATATCAAAATTATAAATTCACCAATTGGATTGGGTGAGCCTATCTATAATAAATTAGATGCAAGACTTGCTGATGCTATGATGAGTATTAATGCTGTCAAAGGTATTGAAATAGGTGAGGGTAATCTCTCTTCTAAGCTTAAGGGTTCACAAAATAATGATCAAATAGATTCCAAAGGTTTTTTATCAAATCATAGTGGTGGTATTTTGGGCGGTATTAGTAATGGTGATGATATTGATCTTAAAGTCTATTTTAAGCCAACTCCCTCTATTTTTCAAGCTCAAAAGAGTGTAGATATAACAAATAGTGAAGTAATATGTGAACTAAAAGGTCGTCATGATCCATGTGTGGCAATTAGGGGATCTATAGTAGCAGAGTCTATGGCTGCGTTGGTTGTTGCAGATATGCTTTTGTTAAATTTAGCTTCAAATATGAAAAACATTAAGAGAGTTTATAACTGATTTAAACTATAAATTACTATCATTAATCAAAGAAGAGTATAATAAAATCTAATAAAAAAAAGGAAAAAATTATGCGTTTTATTGCTACTCTTCTTATGTTAAGTTCTCTACTTTTTGCCTATCAAAAAGGTGATAGTTTAGATTCTCAAATAGTTCAAAAATTAAATCTTCAATCAAATAAAGTTTATGTTATTGATTTCTTTGCTTCATGGTGTGGTTCATGTAAAAAAGAACTTCCTCTAATCTCCCAACTCAATAATAGACTTGATAGTGATTTTGTTGAAGTAGTAGGTATTGATGCTGATGAGAGTTTAAGTAAAGGAAAAGCATTTCAAAGAGAGATGAATCTACAATTTAGAGTAGTAGATGATCCAACAGGTGCAATTATTAAACTATTTGATCCTATTGGTATGCCTGCGGTCTATATAATCAAGGATGAAAGAGTTGCTGATGTGATTTTTGGAGCAAAAAATCATATTGATAAACAGATCGAGTCTATTATAAACTCTTTGGAGTAGGGAATGCAATATATAATTTTTATTTTGTTCTCCTCTTTGATTATGGGTGGCTGTAGTATCAAAAATGTCAAGTCTTGGGAAAAAGGGACTCTTGCAAAAGATAGTATGCAGAGTAATTTGGGTAACTCTCTTTTGAGCAAATTTGAGAAACATGTCTACTTCTCCAAAGAGGCTACAAAAGGTGGCGGTGGTGTAGCTGGAGGAGGGTGTGGATGCAACTAAAAAAATTATCAATTTTAACAGCTCTAGCACTATCTATCTCTGCTATTCATGCTGAAGATTATGTAAGTGTTCAGTTTTTGGGATATGATGAAGATAGTGGAAGATCAACAGTTTTTTCACCTATTTTTGGAATAAACAAAGATATTGGTGCTGATTACTCTTTTAATCTATCTTTTGGTGTGGATAGTATTAGTGGGGCATCTCCAACTTTTTATGACTCTGTAAGTGGTGCATCAGCTGGATCTCGTGGAGTTACAACTTCTAATAGTGTCGCTTATGGTGATATAGATTATGATGATGTTCGAAAATTTGTCTCTTTAAGTGGCACAAAAAGATTTGCATCTCGTGATGAACTGTTAGTTGGTATTAGTAGTTCAGATGAGAGTGATTATAGATCGCTTGAGATATCTTCGGAGTATTTGCACTATTTAGATAGTAGCAAAAATAGATCTATTACAATAGGTGGAGCATATCAAAAAAATAGTGTTCTCATTCCTTGTCATGGTAATCCTCAGTGTGATAGTGAGAGTGGAGCTAGTAAATCTTTTGATATTGATGTTATAAGTGGTGAAATTGGTTTTACTCAAATTATTGATAAAACTTCTCTATTTAAAACATCTGTTTTTTATAGTTTAGAAGATGGATATTTGGGTAATCCATATATGAATATAGTAAGAAATTTCTCTACATCGCCATTAATAGAAGCAGAGAGAAAACCGGATACAAGAGTATCTTATGGGGCTACATTGCAATATACAAAAGCTTTTAGTGATAGATTGAGTGCTATTGGTGATTATCGTTATTATAGTGATGATTGGGAGATATCTTCACATACTCTAGCTCTTGAATTAAATTATGATCTAGATGATAAATGGAGTTTTGGTTCTGGAATACGCTATTATACGCAAAGTGAAGCTGAATTTTATAGTGAGAATATGGACTATTTTACTTCTGAAAAATATGCGTCTAGTGATAGGCGTATGAGTGATTTGAGTTCTATCAATTATAAGTTAAGTACAGATTATAAGCTTAGTAAAAAAATTTCAATTAATAGTGCTGTTGTATATTATGATCAACCTGATTGGTTTAATTCTATCTATTACACTATTGGAGCTAAGTACTTTTATTAATGAAGTTTACCCCTTCTCCCTTTTTAAAAAATGGACATTTACAAACTATATTTCCTACACTCTTTAGTAGTGTAGGGGAGTTAAAAGTTGAGAGAGAGATATTTGAGTTGTATGATGGTGATGAGGTTGAGTGTGTTTGGCATAAAAAGCCAAAACTCAACAGTAATCAACCTATTATTATACTTTTTCATGGTCTTGCTGGTTCTTTTAACTCTCCCTATATTCAAAGAGCTATGGATCAGTTTGATCGGGTAGGTTATAGTGTAGTTTTGATGCACTTTCGAGGATGTTCTAATATACCAAATAGACTGCCCCGTTCTTATCATAGTGGTGATACAGAAGATGCAAAAAGTTGGATTTTATATCTAAAAAAGAAGTTTCCTACAAATCCACTTATAGCTATAGGGTATTCATTGGGTGGTAATATGTTATTAAAACTTTTGGGAGAGTGGGGTGAAGATTCACCTCTACTTTTTGCTGTAGCAGTTTCAGCACCTATGCAGTTGGAATCATCAGCAAATAGTATAAATAGAGGATTTTCAAAAATATATCAATATCGTCTTATGCACTCTTTGAAAAAACAGTTAGAGGTGAAATATAGTCAATTTGATATGGAGTCATTGATAGGTTTAAAGCGTGAAAATATACAAAAACTAAAGACATTTTGGGAGTTTGATGAAGCTTATACGGCTCCTATACATGGCTTTAAAAATGCAAAAGATTATTATCAAAAATCAAGTTCAAAACAGTTTCTAAAAGATATAAAAACTAAAACTTTAATAATTCATGCTAGAAATGACCCATTTATGAATGATGAAGTTATCCCAAAAAGTAGTGAACTTTCAAATAGTATACAGTTAGAAGTTTATGATCATGGTGGTCATGTTGGATTTGTAGGTGGTAAGAAATTTAGTTTTGAGTATTGGCTTGAGAGTAGAATATTAGAGTTTATAAAAAAATCTAATGAACAAATTTAGACATTATGCCACTAATTTTCTCTTTGCCATTTAGGATATAGTAAAATTCATAATAATTATTTAGTATATATGCTAGATCAACTTCACTCTCATGATTACAAACTACAAGAAATTCGTCATTTTTTTCTACTATAAAATCATCGTCTGGTAGAAGATTAACAACTCCTCTTCGTTTAACCAATAAAAATATTACAGCATTATTTTTTTTATAATCTTCACGAGATCTTTTTAATATACTAAGAGGAATTTTTCTCCCTTTCTCCAACTCATTGTAGAGTGCAATTGCCTGTTTTGGAGTTGCAGACATTTCACATAGGTGTGGAGCTATTCCCATTTTATTTATTATCTTATTTACTATTTTTTTACCCCACTCATTATCACGGTTATTGAGTTGGGTTATGAAGGCATTTGCTAAAGGCATAGCAAGGTAATTATATGTTTTATTTGCGACAATCTCCTCTAGTACATAGTTTCTATCAATTTTGGCAGCCTTAAATACGCTAAGGTCTGTTAGATCATTCTCTCTTGCTATTGTATATATATTTGGATTATATTTTTTAGAGAGCATAATAACTGCTAAATTTACCATATCATCTCTAGTACCTGCTACAATAACAGTAGCTTTATCTATGCCTGCTTCTAGAAGTTTACTCTCTAGTGACTCTTCACTAAAAATATGTTCTAGTTTATTTGAACTAGAGAAGAGTTCACTAGCATCTATAAATGAGTACTCCATCCCCGCTTTACTTAGTCCATCTTCCAATGCTCTTCCCATTCTTCCATAACCAAAAATCACAAATTTGCCAAGTGGTATTTTCTCTTGCTTATCTATTCTTAAAGGGTGTCCATGAACCCACATTTCCAACATCCAAAGATGAGGTGCTTTTAGAGCTAAATATAATCTATTTGATATCACTTTAAAGGGATTTTCAATGTGATCAATCTCTATTGTGTGTAGATAGTCACTATTTCGTTTTGTATTGGAGCGAACTATTATTTTGGCTTTTGGGTTTAGATATTTGCACATCATAGCTATTTTGGTATTTTTATTCTCTTTTTCAAATACTATTACTATGCTTTCACACATTGGAGATTGTACTCCTGCCATCTCCAAAAATTCAACATCCAAAAGATCACCATGAAAAGCGGGTATATGAGGGTGGTAATTTTCCAGATTTAAAGCGTCAATTTTTGCTTCACTCTTATCCATAACTACCATTCTTTTTGGTATTTTGCTTAGTCTTAGGATAAGATTTTTTGTTACATTGTTGTATCCAAATATAAGTATAAAAGGTTCGTTTAGATTTTTTATATCTTTTATAAACTTTGCACGCTCAATTTCTACAGAGAGTATTTTATCTTGTATAAGTGCTACAATCGTACCAATACCATAAAACCAACCAAGAACAGTTAGATAAATAGAGAAAGATACCCACAATTTTTGAGGATATGTAAAATCATAAGGAGACTCTCCAAAACCTATGGTTGAAGCCATATAACTTACAAAATAGAAGGCATCAAAAAAATTCAGATGATATATATTTCCATCACTATCAACACCAGGTATTACCATCATCCCTAAAATAGATATAGCAAATGTAACAATTATGACAATAAGAGGCATACGAAGTCGTCGTATAATTATCCAACTAGCATGAGTTTGCATATAAAATTATCTCTTTGATTTTAAAGTATCTCCGACAAAAATCACAACAGAGGTAATATTTGCTAGTAAAGCTCCTCCTGAGAGTGATATTATAGCCGTAGATGCTTCCATATCAAGTGTATTTGTACCATATAGAGCTATAGTCCATACAGATGCGGATGCGATAAGTTGTATATCAGCAACTAAGCTTGTGGCTAGTAATACAGAACCAACTTGGGTTTTGTCCCCAAATTTTAAAATTGTTGCAATTAGATTTACTACAATTGCTACAAAAAGCTCATATTTACTATGTTCTGCCAAAACTTCTGGATTACCATAAAAAAAGCCAAAATTTAGTGTCATAGCAAGAATAAAAAAGAAACCAGAGATAACTTTATGAAGATTCATTCAAAAACTCCTTAATTAGGATTGTGATTAGCATTTTACTTTAATTAAAATAATAAGTTAACTAAAATATACTATTAGTATCTATATTTCAAATTTTCATTAATTTGGTAAATGGATCTTCATTGGTGTAAATTTTAGTATAACTAATTCCCAAATGATTTAAGTGTGTAAAAAGTTTATTATCATTTTTGATATATTCTCTTTTATACTGTTTTAGCATATTTTTAGTAAGGTAGGTTTCGATCTCCTCGCCACTCTCTGGGTCTATTAGGTTTATCTCTCCTTCCAAAATTGGACTCTCCTCAAATTTGTCTCGAACTACTATTACTACAATCTCATGCTTTTTTGAGAGAGTTGAAAGATCTATCTCATCCAAAAAATCACTTATTATAAAGAGTAGAGATTTTTTTTTGATATATTTTTTGAGATAGTTTATATCATTTGTAAAATCAGATTTTAAATTTAGTAAGTTTTGAGATGATAATATATTTAGATACTCTTCTAGTAGAAAAATTTTTTTACTTGAGGAGTTGATCTGTTTTTTATCTATGCTTAGAGTCGCTCCTCTAAAGATATCACCATTTTTGATTGTGGAGTATCCTAAAATTGCACATATCTCTATAAGTAGATCTTTTTTCTTTTTTTGTGTTCCAAATTCAAGATTTCCATTGAGAAGTGAAGCTATGACTACATTTATCTCTCTAGTTTCGTTGTAGACTCTCACATACAAAGATTGCATTTTGGCACTATTTTTCCAATCTATCTTTCGTCTATCATCTCCATGAATATAGGCTCTAATCTCCTCAAAGTCACTCCCCTCTCCTTTGAGTCTTGATATATTATTTCCACTAAGTTCACTAAAAATTCTCTTTTTTGTTTTTAGTAGAACTGTTTTAAGCGTTTTCATTTAAGATCTCTTTTTTTATTTTTGAGAGAGAGATATCTCTATTTTTATATAATTTATCAATATATTTTTCAAACTTTGGATCAGTTTTTGATAGAAGTAGTTGTAAAAGCTCTTTTGTTGTTTTGGTTTTGTTTATAGCCTCTTCTAAATTGTTTGGTTTGGAAGAGGGTTTTTTATATCTATTTATGATATCTTTGGAGATGAAACCTGCAAAAAATATCAAAATACAATTAAAATAAGGTATTAAATCTCTCCACTCAAATTTATTTTCTGGGTAACTATCCTCTTTATCAACTATCTTTTCTATATCTATCTTTTGAACTTTTATATTTTTTGTATCTGTTGTGAGATTATATAGTCTCTCTTTTTTTGGGTCAAAACATCTTATATTTATAGGTGGAATTTCAAAATCTTTTTGGCTTATAATGGCATAGTTATATGATATATCTAGATTAGTTGGGGTTGAGTTATTGATAATATCTTCAAAATAGTGAACATCTTTTATCTTTGAGAGTAGTTTTGGCATCTCTACTTTTGGATAGCCTTCACCACTTATATGATAAGAGATATCTACTTGTTGTGTTGATGTTATCTCCTCTTTATCAATATTGAAATGGAGTTTATAATCACCAATGAGATCTACTTTTTGAGGTGTTGATTTGACCTCTATGGTAATTGGATCTACATCTATTTTTGTATCGGTAGTTCGTAGGGAGGATGTTTTATATTGACCGATAGTAAAAGAGCTTCTCATATCTTCATCTGTAGCTTGTTTTACAATTAGATCAAACTCTATAGTTATATTGCCTTCATGTAGAGGATAGAGAATATATTCAAAATAACTCTTTTTTTTCATGTTTGAGAGTGGAATATCTCCCTCTTTTAGTAGTATCAAATCATAATCGTTACTTTTTTTTGGAGTAAATTCAAAAAACATAGTTTGAGTAGTATCTTTTTGAATAATTGTAGTGGTTATTTTGACACCCTCTTTTATATAAGGTTTGTATGTTGAGATATTAATCTCATGCGTTTGTAGTTGTGATGCTTGTAGATAGAAAAATATTAGTAGAAGACTACCAAGGATTTTTTTCATGTATATATCCTTTATTTATGAGTGAATAGGCTTTATAACTAATTGGGTGAGAAAGAGAGCTAGATGCTCCACTTTTTTGATCTTGCCTATTTTTTTTGTTACTTGATAATCCTTGTGAAGATTGACCACTTAGATTGCTTGTTTTACTGCTTGATCTATTGTCGCTGTTATCTTTGGAGGCTGTTTTTTTCTCCATTTTGTGTAGTTTTTTCTGAAATGGGTTTGGAAGAGCCTGTTTTTTATCTTTTATTTTTTTCAATACAATGGCTAAATTATGATAGATATCTTGATCCTTTGATAAATTTAGTGCTTTTAGATAGTTTGTACGAGCAGACTCAAAATTACCCACTTTTGCTAGAGTATTTGCTTTTATAAAAAGAGTAGTCTTTTTGATATTTTTATCTTTTGTTTTGAGTCTGTTACATATATTTAGAGCCATGTTATATTTACCCTCTTTATAATAGGCATGAGCCAAATGTAGCTGTTGCATTGTACTTGGCTCTACTTTTTGTAAGGATATAATAGCTTCTTTGTAATTTTGAGATATAGTCGCCTTTTTTGCTTGTGATATGTAGTACCAATCAAATATATAAGCATTTGATGAGGTGCTTAAAAATGGCAATAGAAGAAGCAGTTTTTTTGGAATTGAGACAAATGCAAATATAAAGAGTATCATAGCAATAGTTAGTGGTATCCAAAATAGCTCATAAGTGGTAACTCTCTCTTTTTGTTGAGTGTTTGTATGAGTTATTTTTTGGATAATATCACTTACATTCTCTATATCTACATACTCCCCCAACTCTTTTAATATAGGATTTAATCTTGTGATAACAATATGTCCCTTTTCATCTTTGATATTTGCACCATATTTATCATGAAGAAGTGTACCGTTTGGGGTAGCTACTCCTACAATAAATAGGTTAATTTCACTCTTTTTTATAATCTCTTTTAGAGATAGTAGATCTTTTTCATCTCCTCCATCTGTAAATATAAGTAGATTTTTTGTTTTATGTTTAAGTTTTGCAATGTGGTCTAATAGATTTTTTAGGCTTGTCCCATGAGTTAATATAAACTCCTCATTGAGTGAATCAAGAGCAGATATCAGAATATCGTGATCTGTAGTAGGTGGGCATAAAATAAGTGGATTAGTGGTGAAAGCAAAAAGTGAAAAACGGCTGTTTTTATTCTCTAGTAGAATCTTTTTTATTGCCTCTTTTGCCTTATATAATCTATTTGGTTTTATATCATCTGCTCTCATAGAGTAGGATATATCTAGTGCTATAATAATATCTCTCTCTTTGATTCGCTCTTTTTGAGTTGTCTCTAAAAATATTGGGCGAGAGAGTGCTATGATTGTAAAAATAAGGCTACTTAAGAGTATTTTTTTATTAGAGAGGTTTGATATTTTACAATTTTGTTGCCTCTTGATATCATTATCTCTTTTGAGCCAAAAAAGTAGCAATAGTAGTATAAAAACTTGTGGATATAAAAAACTCAAATAATCTTCCTTCTATAAAGTAACCAAATAAATAGCATTGTAGCTACTCCTAAAGGATAAGTAAAAAGGGCTTTTTTATTCATGTACTGTTCTGATCTAATAGGTGTAGATTCAAGAGAGTTTATTTTTTGGTAAACCTCTTTTAGCTCTTTTGTTGAGTTTACTGCAAAACTCTCTGCTTTACTCTCATGAGCTATTCTTTGCATAAGTGGATAATCAAAATCACTCTTTTTGCCAAGTCCAATAGTATAAATCTTGATATTATCTTTGTGAGAGAGTTTGAGGGCATCTTCTATTGATATTGATCCTGCATTTGAAAAACCATCACTTACCAAAATAATGATTTTCTCTTTTGCTGATCCAAATTTAAGAGTACGAACACTTTGAGCAATTCCTTCTCCAATGGCTGTATTATCTCCAGCAATTCCCACATCTACCATCCAAAGAAGCTCCTTTAGACTCTCTTTGTCATAGGTGATAGGAGATGCACTAAAGGCAAATGTACCAAAAATAACAACACCTATATTATCATTGATTCTTTGATCTATAAAATCATTTAGTATCTCTTGAAGAAGTTCAAACTTATTTTTGTCACTTCTATCAAACCCTGATTCATTCATTGATCCACTAGTATCTAGTGCCAAAACAATATCTTTTCCAAATCTATTTGATGGAGCAATAGAGCTATAACTAAAAGGATTAGCAAGAGATATTACAAAAAGTGAAAAGATTAATATCTTAAGAATAAGATTTAAATTTATAAATTTACCTCTTTTAGGAATCCAAGTGAGTTTTGGAAGATAACATGTGGCACTTTTTTTCACACAGTAGATAAAACATGGTATTATTACAAGTAATATTAGTGCAAATGGGTGTTGTAAGTCGATGTTCATGGGGTAATTATAACATGATAAGAAAAAATTATGTTTGAAGAGGGAGTAGAATATGGAAAAAAAAGTATTAATTTTATGTACAGGGAATAGTTGTAGGTCAATTATTGCAGAGGCTTTGATTAATAGCTATTTAGATGGTGTTAGTGCAGAGAGTTCTGGAGTTGAAGCTACAGGAGAGGTAAACCCTAGTGCTCATAAAGTTTTAGAAGCTAATGGTATATGGAATCCTGAATACCACTCAAAGACTATTGATAAAGTAATACATAGAAAATTTGATCTTATTGTGACTGTTTGTGATAATGCAAAAGAGACATGTCCATCTTTTCCTAAAAAAGTAAAAACTATTCATGTTGAATTTGAAGATCCTGCTGGAAAGCCTTATGAGGAGTTTGAAAAGATATTTCATCGTATCAAAGAGGGGTTATTACCTATGATTAAAAAAAATCTATTTGGTGATATGAAAAAGAGTGTAAATTTAACTTCAAGTGGCGTGAAAATAGCATTTACTGGTGCAGTGAAAAAACAAAATATTGTCAAAATGGTAGAAAACTGTGCTACAGGTGAGTGTGAATGTATGAGTGATGAGACCAAAAAGAAGATTCAAAATATGGAAGTCTCTGGAGATGATGGAGATGTAAAGCTGGATCTTACTGGTGATATCAAAAAAGAGGAGATTGAAGAGGCTCTTGCCAAATCAAAGGTGTTAAATCAATAAGATAGCGTTTTGCTATCTTAAAGATACATAAATTGAGAAATTATAACAATAAGAATTACTACATAAAATGGAAATTTATGACTTGTAAATAACCATGGATCAATTTTGAAAACTTTTTGATTAAATCCTCTAATACCCAACCAAAGTCCAAAAAACGCCTTTATAAGTAGAAGTATCTGAAATGAAGTAAGTCCATCGTCGCTTATCTCTCCAAATACTTTTGGAAACATATAGATACCTGTACCTACCACTACAAATAGGCTATATGGTACAACTTTCCTTACATGCATCATGATCGCTTCTCTAGCTTTTTTTGACTCATCTGCATCTAGTGATTGAGACATTTTTGACATGAAAAGATTGTCTGTAAATAAAAATCCTCCATATACAAGAACTGATAGAAGATGGATTGTGTGAATAATTACAAAAGTGATGATTGCTCCTTTTAATTTTTTCTTATTTTAACTTATTTTATCTTTTTAATAACCTCTTCACGCCCCTATCACTACGATGATTCCATATCTTGATAGTGTCTATCTATGTGTAGGTACTCTTTGCAATTTCTTCATTTTCAAAAACTTTATTAGTGTTATGTGCGTGTTGTTGTAGATATGGTGAGTCTTCGTTTATAAGATGGTTTGTATGTTGAGCATTTAAATTTGTCATGATGAATAATCCTAAGAGTAACATTTTAAGCATGGTTAGCCTTTACTGTTTTTTAGGATTATATCATATAGGAGTAAAAAAGTCTTAATTATTTACCTGGTCTAACTTTGTTGTGACAAGAGATACATTGATTCAATACATTTACATAGTTTTTTGCAGCAGAGTGTTTGTGTCCTGCTTTTATATCTTCTTTGATTTTTTCAGAAAAACTTATCATTTTATCACTCAATTTTTTTGTATATTTGGCACTATATTGATCTGTCATACCAGGTACTTCATCTTTCTTTTTCGGTGCTTGAACCTCTTTAATAACATCTTGTAATTGATTAACTCCCAACTCTACAACTTCAGCTTTATTATATAATAGACCTTTTTGAATTTTTGATACAGCACTCTCCATTATTTGCATGTCTTTGAGTCTTTGTGCATCTGTATACTCTGCATGAGCAGATAGTGAGACAAACAGAATTGCCAAGAATATAATCAAATTTTTTTTCATTAAAAATCCTTTTTAAGTAATGTACAAGTATTTTAACATAATTTAACTGATTTGTTATATTAATTATAATGGTGAAAATGTCTGCTATCTTCTCTGTTTTGACCTAGTTTGATTTTTTGATCGATCTCTTCTACTATTTCGTGGTTGTTGTGAACCTCTCTTTTTCTGTATTGGCTCAGCTTTGATTGATGGGTCGGGTTTAAACTCTTTGATAACTGTTTTATGAATTTTGTTTTTGGTTAGTTTTTCAATATTTGCCAAAAGTTCAAGTTCATCTATACATACAAGAGATATTGCTTCTCCATCATTTCCTGCTCGTCCTGTTCTTCCTATTCTATGAACATAATCTTCTGCTATATTTGGAAGTTCAAAATTTACTACATGTGGGAGTTGGTCTATATCTATCCCTCTTGCTGCTATATCAGTTGCTACCAAAACTCTTATAGTTCCAGATTTAAAATCTGCTAGTGCTTTTGTTCTTGCTCCTTGGCTTTTATTGCCATGTATTGCTGCGGAGGTTATTTTTTGTTTGTCTAGTTGTTGGGCTAATCTATTTGCTCCATGTTTTGTTCTTGTAAATATTAGTACTTGTTTCCATTTGTGTGTTTTGATTAGGTGAATCATAAGCTCTCTTTTTCGAGCTTTATCTACAGAATATACTAACTGTTTTATCTGATCGGCTGTACTATTTTGTTTTGCTACTTCAATTGTTATTGGTGAGTTTAGCAGAGTGTTTGCTAGTTTTTTTATTTCAGGTGAAAATGTTGCTGAAAATAGTAAGTTTTGTCTTTTTTTAGGTAGCAAAGCCAAGATTTTTTTGATATCATTGATAAATCCCATATCAAGCATTCTATCTGCTTCATCCAAGATTAGGCACTCTACATGAGATAGATCAAGAGCTTTTTGCCCTACCAAATCTAATAATCTACCTGGTGTAGCAATAATAATATCAACACCTTTTTTGAGTTTTGCTTTTTGTGGATTTATTCCAACACCACCAAAAATAGTAGTTGATGTAAAAGGAAGATATTTTCCATATATCTCTACACTCTCACCCACTTGTGCAGCAAGCTCTCTAGTAGGAGTTAAGATCAATGCTCTTACTCTTCTTCTCCCCTTTGCAGGTGAATGTTCTCTTAGATTCTCTAATAGTGGCAGTGTAAAACCTGCTGTTTTTCCTGTACCTGTTTGAGCTGCTGCTAATATATCTTTTCTCTCTAAGATAGTTGGAATAGCTTGTTTTTGGATAGGAGTAGGCTCTGTATAGTTCTGTTCTGATAGAGCACGCAATATTTGGGCTGATAAGCCAAGATTTTTAAATGACATAAAAAAATACCTTTTTTGGGTGATTAAGTTTTAGTAAGTAATGTTATACTTAAATATTATGATTAATATTAATACAAATAAGCAACTTGGTATCATACTACCCAATACTAATAGAGCATTAGCTGAGGTATTAAAAAATATTTCATCACAAGAGCTTGAAACTCTTTCAAAATCCAAAGATATTAGATCAATTTTGAACTCACTTTTGAAAGATACTCTGCAAAATCCCAAATCTGATAAACTTCTTTTGGAACTTATGAAAAATAATCCCACACTCAAAAAAATAGGTAATGTATCAAATACAATAAAAGATCTTCTCGCCTCTTTGAAATCTGATCAAAATCCTCTTCCAATTGAAAAAGTATTAAAAGATTTTTTAGTTGATATTAAGCAGTTGAGTGAGCCTATTTTGAAAGATAAGATTATAAATTCAGGCGTTTTTATGGAGTCAAAATTAAAAAATGTCAAAAATCCACAAGTCGAAATAAAAAATATATTAGAATCACTCGCTAAAAGCATTGAAAAAAGCGAATTTCCTATAGCCAAAGAGTTAGACAAAATAGTAACAAAAGTTCTCTCTCAAAAAATATTAAAAGAGGCATCTGACAAGGCTCTAATAGAGCCACCAAATATAGAACCAAAAGATCTTAAACAGCTATCTACTAATATTAAAACTATTGTTACTAAAATTCAAGATGCTACTAAGCTTGTAGAGACTCTCTCTAAGCTTGAAACTCTCATAAAAATGGAAAATTTACAACCATCCAAAATTCAAGAGGTGTTGAAAAATATAACCTTATTATTATCTCAAACAAAGATACCTAGTAGCCAAATGAAAACTATATCCAATGAGATTGAAAAGATTGTGCAATTGGTTGAAACTCTTAAAAGTGATAATGTGCCAGAAAAAATTATAAAAGAGGTTCGTGTAGCAGTTGATTCTTTAAAAGAGACAATTCAAAAAATTGATCCTCTATTTTCTAAAGAGCTGATATCTATAAGTAAAAAACTTTCATCTTTTAACACACCTCAAAAATTGATGCTAGATGCCCAAATAAAAGAGATTTTATCAACTGATCTAAAATCACTCTTGATTCAAGCATCTGATGAAATAGCCAAATCATCTCACCCAAACCAGAGTGAAATACTAAAACAAGTAGATAAACTCTTGCTTCAAATTGATTATCATCAGATGATATCTCACCTATCAAACTCAACATCTCTATATATTCCCTTTGCATGGAATGAGATGCAAGAGGGAAATATCAATATAAAACATTCAGATGATAATAAATTTTATTGTGATATTGAGCTAAATTTGAAAGAGCATGGAGAGTTAAGAGTCCGTTTGGCTCTATATGATGAAAATCAGCTTAATATATATTTATACTCCAAAGATGATAATTTTAGAGATATAATCCAAGAAAATATTGGTGAACTTCGCTCTTTACTTATTGGTGCGGATATTAATCCTCGTGATATTAGAGTTTTTGATGCAGATAAAAAAAGTCTACCAAAACCTTATAAAAATTATAGAAGTGATATTGATATGGGATTTGATATAAAAGTATGAAAAAAGCTGTAGCATTAAGATTTGACAAAACCCAAGAGAATGCCCCAAGAGTAATAGCCTCAGGAAAAGGGGAGAGTGCTGAAAATATTATCAAAATAGCCAAAATACATGACCTTCCAATTCAAAAAAATGAAGATTTGGTGGAATTACTCTCAAAAGTAGAATTAAATAGAGAGGTTCCTGATAATCTTTATAAAGCTGTTGCTGAGGTTTTTGCATTTATTTATAAGATGAGTGGAGAAAAATAGTATAAAATTTTTATCTTTTATAACTAATTAAATAATTTAAATAATTTTTAATATTAATTAAATAGAATAGAGTCATGAGAATAATTTTATATACTATTATGATAGCAACAGTGTTAACGGTTTTTGGTGCGTATGTGATTGTATCTTTTGCAAAGAGTATCTCTAATGAGTCAAATATGTATATTTCAGAGGATCCAAGAGAGATTCCTGGCAAAAGAGTAGCGTTAGTTTTGGGTACTTCAAAATATGTGAAGGGCAGACTCAATTTATATTATAAATATCGCTTAGAGGGCGTTGTAAAACTTTTTCGCTCAAGAAAACTTAGAGGTGTAATAGTCTCTGGAGATAATAGAAAAAAGAATTATGATGAACCTACCACTATGCGTAATGATCTAATTCATATGGGAATACCTGCATCTTATATTAAAAGAGATGAGAAAGGATTGAGTACTTTTGATTCAATTGTTCGAGCCAAAGAGATTTTTGGTGTGGATGATTATGTAGTTGTATCTCAACGATTTCAAGTACAAAGAGCACTCTATATTGCTCATAAAAAAGCTCATCGAGCAATAGGTTTTGCAGTAAAAGATGTCCCTGAATCAGAGGTTAAGCAGAAGATGCGTTATCGTGAAGTTTTGGCTAGGGTTAAAGCTTTTTTTGATCTTAATATTTTGGGTAGAGAATCAAATTTATCATTAAAAAGAGAGATGGTGGCTATTAAATAGTGTTTGATATTGCTTTGTCTCTTTTGGGTATTTATCTCTTATTTGTTATTCGTTGGATTTTCTAATGATGAAATTACCAGAAATTCTTTATCAAATATCAGCTGTTTTAGAGAGTATGAATACAAAAATGGTTGTTGTTGGCGGTAGTGTTCGTGATCATTTTTTGCATAAAAAAATTAAAGATTATGATATTGAAGTTTTTGGATTAGAGAGATTAGAAGAGTTAGAGATAATTCTTGGTGAGTTTGGAATTGTAAAAAAGGTTGGTAAAAGCTTTGGAGTTCTAAAATTTATCTATCAAGGGCTAGAATATGATTTTAGTTTTCCTAGAAGTGAGCAAAAAATAGGTAGAGGTCATCGTGGATTTTTAGTACAAACAGATGGTAAGATGAGCTTTTTTGATGCTAGTAAGAGGCGAGATTTTACTATTAATGCTATGGGATATGATATTTTGACTCAAAAGTTTTTGGATCCACATGGTGGAAGGGAAGATATGAAAAAGGGTATTTTATCTCATATTGATGATAATACTTTTGTGGAAGATCCGCTTCGTATATATAGAGGTATTCAGTTTTGTGCTAGATTTGAGTATGAGATGGCTTTGGAGACAAAAAATCTCTGCAAGAAGATGATTGCAGAGGGGATGCTTGAGGAGTTGCCAAAGGAGAGAGTCTATGAAGAGTTTAAAAAACTGCTTCTAAAATCTGAAAAACCTTCTATTGGATTTGAACTCATGAGAGAGTTGGGAGTATTAAAATATTTCCCCGAATTGGAAGCTCTGATAGGGGTAGAACAGGAGCCAAAATGGCATCCTGAAGGTGATGTTTGGATACATACTATGATGGTCATTGACTCTATGGCTATGTTTAGAAGTGGAGATGATAGAGAAGATTTGAAACTTATTTTTGCCTCTTTGTGTCATGATTTTGGTAAGGCTACAACAACTAAGAGGATAGATGGAAGAGTGAGAGCTTTGGGACATGAAGAGGCTGGGGTAAAGCCTACTATCTCTTTTTTACAAAAGCTTACAAATGAGCAGAAATTTATTGATGAGGTGGTTCCATTGGTAAGATATCATCTATTGCCTTCTCAGTTTTTTGCTCAAAAATCCTCTTCAAAGGCGGTAAGAAGATTATCAACAAAAGTAAATATTGAAGAGCTTGTTTTGGTTGCAAAAGCGGATTTTTTAGGAAGAGATACCAAAGAGGCAAAAGAGGGTATTTATGAGGCTGGAGATTGGTTATTGGAAAAAGCTAAAACATTGAATGTAAAAAATAGTGCAACGGTACATTTTTTGCATGGAAGAGATTTGATTGATCTTGGTCTTACTCCCTCACCAAAGTTTAAAATTATATTAGATCAAATATATGAGATGCAGCTTGATGGTGTGGTTAGTAGTAGAGATGAAGCGATAGTTGAAGTTAAAAATATTTTAGAAAAAAGGGTTTAGATGTCGATTGCTATTTTATGTTCTGGTGGAGATGCAGCGGGGATGAATCCTGCAATTAAAGTTTTTGTGGATTATGTATATGATATGGGGAAAAAACCTTATCTTGTTTATGATGGTTTAGAAGGATTGATTGATAATAAGATCAAAAAGGCTAGTTATAGTGATGTTTCTGGTATTCTTTATAAAGGTGGAACAGTTTTAAGATCTTCTCGCTCAAAGCGATTTTTTGATTATGAGTATCGCAAAAAGGCATTTGAAAATTTAAAAAACTTGAATATTAATAAATTAATTGTGCTTGGTGGAGATGGCTCTTTTAGAGCAATGAAACAGTTTTATGATGATTTTGGTGTTGATTTTGTAGGTATTCCTACTACTATTGATAATGATATTTTTGGTACAGATTACTGTTTGGGTGTAGATACTGCTTTGAATGTTATTAGAGAATCTATTGATAATATTCGTGATACGGCTTCTTCATTTAGACGAGCTTTTGTGATTGAAACTATGGGTAGAGATTGTGGATATTTGGCATTGGTCTCTTCCATTACAAGTGGTGCTGAGATATGTATTATTCCTGAAATGTCTTATGATTTAGATTCCATTGGAAAAAGACTCAAAAAAGAGATAAAAGATGGTCGTATATATACGCTTTGTATTATCTCTGAAGGTGCAAAAGTAACAAATGAGATAGCCAAGTGGATGGAAGAGGAGATTGGTATGCAATCTCGTGTAACAATCTTGGGACATGTTCAAAGAGGTGGTAGACCAACAGTTTATGATCGTTTGATGGCATTTAAATTTGTTCGTTATAGTTTGGATAAGCTATATAAGAGTGAAAAGAGTAATGATGTAATTGTTTATAAAGATTCAAACTTTGGTTTTGTTTCGATTGATTATGTAAATTCACAAAAATACCAAATTGATCCAGAGTTATTACATTTGGTGGAGAGGATTATGAAGTGAAAATTCTTTTTATTAGTTTTGTTTTTATACTACAATTTTTGTCTGCCGATAGTGGTGCTTGGAATAGCACCAAAGAGTATACTCTGAAAACTATAGAACAGACAAAAGATATAACTATAAAAGCGTATGATACAACTATAGAATATACTCATGATATTTATGAAAATAGCAAAGATTTTACACTTGAAGGTCTTGAAAAAGGCAAAGAATACGGTATGAAAGGTGTAGAATTTGGTATCAATGCTTATAATAATGCAACAGAAGGAATGGATAAAGAGGCTCTGATGAATACAGCTGTTGTTACAGCTCTAGCTGTAGCAACAGTATCTTCAGGAGGAGCTACCGCCCCTGCAATACTAAGTGTAGCCTCTAGTGTCCCTGTTTTATCAAAAATGATAAACGACAATAATTTGAGTAAAATTTTGATAAAAGGGTTGGTGAGGGATTAAAACTCAAATCCACCTGTATCACCTTTGCTCATACTGTTGTAAACTGAGGCAACATAAGTTTTTCTCACTTCACAACCAATTACATGAGGACACTTTAGACAACTATCAACTTGATGTTTCTGTTGGCATTCATGAAGAGCTATAATTTGCTCTTCAAGTTTTTTTTCAAATTGATCAAGCTCTTTTTTATCAGTTTGCATAAACTTCTTTTACTCTTTTTATCTCATCTTTTGAGCCAAAAAAGCAGGGTGTTGTATCATGAATGTGTTCAGGTGAGAGATCAAGAAGTCTACTTTGACCATCTGTTGCTTCTCCTCCTGCTTTTTCATATACTAATGCAAATGGAAAAACTTCAAATGTCATTCTAAGTTTTCCTTTTGGCACATCGCTTGTTCCTGGGTATGAGAAGAGTCCACCACCT
>CAZLLE010000047.1:0-19315 GCA_964560425.1 uncultured Campylobacterales bacterium | reverse complement strand
AGCCTCTAATAATGGTATCACTCCAGAAAAAGGTAACAATATTAAAGATGGTCTACATGATGATGGTACAACTAATAGACCAGTGGATCAAGTAGTAACAATTGGAGATAGAGATTGGTTAGTGATTCAGACAAGTGAACTTAAAGATGATAATGCAACCAGTAGTTTTAGTGAAGCTTTTTATCCAAAGAGAACTTGGGCAGAGGCGGATTACTTTTGTAAAAATTTTAAAGATGAAAAAAATCCTAATGCCACTTGGGCTTTGCCAACTCAAATAGAGTTGTTATCTATTATGACTCCTACTGTTGAAGATGTAAGAAAATTTGATGAGACTACTCCTCAATTTGTTGTAGATGCAAAAGTATTACCTTCAGAAGGTACAGTAGATGCTTTTCATAGTGCAATTTTTTATAATGTAGAGAATAAAACAGTATATTTAGGTAATGGATCTCTTGGTTCAGCTCAAATATCTTATACTGCTATAGATAAAGGGCAACCTGAAGAAGCTTTATTTACTTGTATTAAACAGTAATTTATCTATTAAATATTGTTATATTTTACATTTGCGATTTAGGAGTTTTTTATAAACTTCTAAATTGTCAAGTGTTACTATTTTAAGCACTCAATTTAAATAATTTAATTTCTAATTTTTTTTTAACTATGAATACTTAATTATTTTTTATTTAAGAAAAAACTTATACTTTCTCTGTTAAGATACGGTTCAGTTTAGAAAAATAAAGGATAAATATATGAAAAAAATTCTAATAACTTCGATGGTAGCAGCTTCAATGATGTTTGTTGGTTGTGGTAGCAGTAGTAGTGATGAAACGACTCCTGCTGTGGTAGTTCCAGAAAATAATAGTGTAATTCCAGAAAATAACAGTACAGTTCCGGAAAATAACAGTACAACTCCAGAAAACAACAGTACAACTACTGTAGATCAAAATGAAACAACTACTCCGGAAGTAATTCTTGGTACTACTGTAATTGATGGTGTGAGATTTGAAAATTTAGATGAAACATCAATTAGAGCATCTTATGATAATGCCATAAAATATTGTGAAGCGTTAGATGGTGATGGTAGTTGGACACTACCTACAAAAGATCAACTTCTTCTTCTTTTAAGTGGCGATGATAAAGTTATTAATGAAACAGTTATACCTAAATTTGCTCCAGATCCAGATAAGCCAAATGAGACAACACATACTTCAGCTATATGGAGTAGCTCTATTTCTATTAACACAGATAATAATACATCAGATCCAGATTTTAGAGATGTATTGTTTTTAGGTACTAGAGAGATTATTACAGAAAATGTGGTTAATGTTCCAGCTGATGGTCCTGTTGAATATTATACTATTTGTGTAAAAAAGGCAAATGATACTAATTAGATTTTTAACTTATTTTTCACTCTCTATTAAGAGAGTGAAAATAGGAATCTATTTAATAGATGCCTCATACATTTTTACTGCTTTATTCATCTCTTTAAGTAGAGGAAGGTTCAATTTATTTGCTTTTTCAAGTGCTTCGCTTGAAGTATCTACATTTGCAATAATTGGTTTGTACTCTGCTAGAAGTTTTTTTACTACTTCGAGTTGTTTTTTGATTCCATCATCTTTAGTACCATTGATTAGATCATTTAATGTCTTTTCAAAAAGTGCTACAGTTTTTTTAGCATTCTCTTTATTTGCATCTGCGTCTATACCATTAGCAACCAAAAGTAACTCTTTTGTCATTTTCTGAGTTAACATTCTCTGTTTACCTGCAAGGTTGATTGTTTTTGCCATTGCTGGATCAAGTTTTGATCCACTAGCTTTTGCATACATTTGTACAGCAGCATTCATGTTTTTTAGAAGTGGAATATTTTCACTTGCTATTGCTTTAAGATCATTTTTTTCAATTTTAGTTTTGAAACTTTTCCACAAGTCAGTAACTTTTTGAAGTTGTGCTAGAATCTCTTTGTTTTTGGTTTTTGGTAAATTAAGGCTACTATCACCATTAATAAGACCTTTAAGTGTTTTATCAAAAAGGGCAACTGTTTTTGCAAGATTTGCCTTATTCTTCTCTGTATCTATACCTTTTGCAACAAAAAGAGCCTCTTTACTCATTTTCTGAGTTAACATTCTCTGTTTACCTGCAAGATTAATTACAGTACCGCTTTGTTGTTTAGATTGTACAGCACTTGGAGCATCTGCTCTAGCATCTACTTGTATGCCAACACTCAAACAAGCTCCTAAAGCCACAACTGAAAGTAATTTTCTCATATTAAAATCTCCTTGTTTAAAAATTCAATTAAAATTATACTATAAAAATATAAGATAGTATTAAAGACTTTGTTTACTTTTGTAGCTTCTTTAATGGGTATTAGTACTTATTTGTTATAATAATCAAAATATATA
The DNA here is from genome assembly GCA_964560425.1 of uncultured Campylobacterales bacterium. Lineage (GTDB taxonomy): Bacteria > Campylobacterota > Campylobacteria > Campylobacterales > QNZT01 > CAZLLE01. Next base: position 16,916 of record CAZLLE010000047.1, on the reverse strand, counting down.
AGGGGTGGTTAATGGAGTGTGAATTTCCAACAGTAAATACAAATCCAGATGAGTTTAGAGAAATTTTTGAGAGTGTCAAAGTTATTGCGGTTCCAGGGCTTTCTCCAAAAGAGGATAAAGATAGCCATAGGGTGGCTAAATATTTACAACAGAAGGGATATAAAATAATTCCTATCTATCCAAAAGAGGAGACTATTTTGGGAGAAAAGGTTTATCGCTCTTTAGATGAGATAGAAGAGAAGATAGATATGGTAAATATGTTTAGAAAACCAGCAGTTGCAGATTCTATCGTAGATGCAATTGCTAGAAGAGATGATGTAAAAGTATTATGGCTTCAAAAAGGTATTGTAAATAACTCTGCTGCCAAAAGAGCTGAAGATTTGGGACTAAAAGTAGTACAAAATAGATGTATTATGGTTGAACATAGGGGATTATAGAGAGTGACAATAAGTTTAGATGAGGTTAAAAGAGCTCAAAAAATTATAGAGGGGGTTTGTGTTAAAACTCCTTTTACTTTTGCTCCACTTCTTTCTCAAAAGTGTGGTGCAGATATATTTTTGAAAAAAGAGAATTTACAATTAACAGGAGCCTATAAATTAAGAGGTGCTTATAATAAAATTGCCTCTTTGAGTGATAGGGAGAGGGCATTGGGTGTTATTGCTGCTAGTGCGGGTAATCATGCCCAAGGAGTAGGATATAGTGCCAATAAATTTGGTATTCCTGCAACTATTGTAATGCCTGAATCAACCCCTCTTTTAAAGGTGCAAAATACACAAGCACTTGGTGCTAAAGTGATTTTGAAGGGTGATAATTATGATGAGGCTTATGCGTTTGCTCTAAATTATGCCAAAGAGAATGATCTGACATTTATTCACCCTTTTGCTGATGAAAAAGTAATGGCTGGGCAAGGTACAGTAGCTCTTGAAATATTAGAACATATAGATGATTTAGATATCGCTGTAATTCCTATTGGTGGAGGTGGTTTGATTAGTGGAATGGCTTCTGTATTCAAGCAGATTAATCCTAATATTCGTATTATTGGTGTAGTTGCAAGTGGTGCAAGAGCTATGAAAGAGTCATTTGAAGCTAAAAAAGCGATTCACTCTAGTAGTGTAAGAACTATTGCTGATGGTATTGCTGTAAGAGATGTAAATGAAAAAAATCTATCTTATATTATTGATTTGGTAGATGAGATTGTAGAAGTAGATGATGAAGAGATTGCTAGTGCAATTCTATTTTTACTAGAAAAACAGAAGTTGGTTGTTGAGGGTGGTGGTGCTGTAGGTGTTGCCTCTTTGATGCACCATAAATTTGATTTTGATGCTCATAGCAAAATTGTAACTGTTTTGAGTGGTGGTAATATTGATGTTCAAATGCTTTCAGTAATCATAGAGAAGGGTCTTATAAAGGCTCATAGAAAGATGAAGTTGATTGTAACTCTCATTGACAAGCCTGGTGCTTTGATGGGGCTTACGGATATATTTAGAGATCTCTCTGCAAATATTATGCAAATTGATTATGATCGAATATCAACTACCCTCTCTTATGGTGATGCAAATGTAACTTTGGCATTAGAGACTAAAGGGCTTATTCATCAGCAAGAGATTAGAGATAGACTAATCAAAGAGGGATTTAAGTTTGATGAAGAGTTACGACTCTAAGTCGTATGCTCTTTGATAATCTGCTTTTTGCCATGATTTGATAGAGAGAAGAATCCATTTGAGACTTTTGCACAAAGGTTTATAATATCTTCAATCTCTCTCTCTTTAAGTGGCCAAGTTGTAAGAGTATAAGACTCTCCATCTTTTTTAATAATATTATAATCTTCTAAAATTGTAGATACCAATTTATCTATGATTGTATCATAATGTTCAAGGTCAAACTTATAATCAAATATATAGGCAAGCCTTGAGATCTCTTTTTTTGTTCCTTTGCCCTCATTTTTTACAAGAAATAAAATTGCAGTAGGTACAAAAATATCATTTTTTCTTACACGCTCTGTAATAAAATTTTTTAAAACTTGATAATGCATAAGTTAACCTTTATTTTAGTTTCTTAAGCATACTCTTTTTTTGACTATTTCGTGTAAAAAAAGAGTAGAAGTAAAATTATTTTTTATTTTATGTATAAAGTGGTAACAGTTAAGTTATTGCTATAAATTTATTACTGCTTCTATAATTTTTTGCATAGGGGCAAAAACGATATTTGATAAAGGTGTAGCAATAATTAAAATAAGAATAATCATTCCATATTGACCAATAGAATCCATGAAGTTTGCAGGAGCATGCATATTTAGTTTTCTAAAAAGATACCCAAGTGCTTGTGAACCATCTAGTGGAGGGATTGGAAGAAGATTAAAAAGAGCTAATACGATATTATAAATAACTGTATAGAGTAGAAAATTAGATATAAAAAGTGTTATATAATCAGTTGGTGAGGGCATGGCTTTTAGTGCAATACTAGCAACTATAGCAAGAGTGATATTATAGGCAATACCTGCCAATGCAACACCAATAGCTCCATTATATCCACCATTTGATATAACAGTTCTCATGTTTACAGGTACTGGTTTTGCCCAACCAAAAAGAAAGCCTACATTAGAGAAGTATAAAAGAGCGGGTACCAAAATAGTACCTATGGGATCTATATGAACAATAGGATTGATACTAAGTCGATTCATTGATGCTGCAGTATTATCACCATAATAGTAAGCAACTCTACCATGCATAATCTCATGACCAATAATTGCCACCATTAAAGCTAAAATAATGGTAACAATATTAATGATTTCTACAGTTGTCACTGGCTCAAACTCTCATTCATATTAATAAATTTCTCTTCATGTTGCATATCATCTATAAACTTACCAAGACGATCCCATCTAATTTCATAATTTTTATTCCATGAGAAGTATATAAACCAAGGTGCCCCCTCTATATATTTATAAGGTACAGTTCCCCAAAATCGGCTATCATTTGAGTGGTCTCTATTATCTCCCATCATGAAGTATTCATTTTCTGGAATTTGAGTAGTAGGCATATAAAATATCTGCTCTGGATGAGGACCCTCTTTAGTTATATCTATATCATTTTGAACTCCTGGATGATCTATTTTATAAGGGCTTTTTACCCATAGTTCGCCATTTATAGTGATAATATTCGTTTTTGGATAGTTTGCTTTGATATATTCATCACCTTCATGAGGTCTTAGATGTAACTCTTTATCTTGTATATATATTTTATCTCCACCTACAGCAATACATCTTTTTACAAAGTGGGTTTTAGGATCTACTGGGTAACGAAATACTACAATATCTCCTCTTTTTGGTCCTTCTCCCTCTACAAGGTGTCCATTTCCATGAAAATCTGGAAGTACAGGAATCTCAAACCATGGGATATGTGGTGTAGGAATACCATAAGCAAATTTTTTGACAAAAAGATGATCTCCTACAAGTAGGGTTCTTTTCATTGATCCGCTTGGAATTACAAATGCTTGTGCAATGAAAAATATAATAAAAAGGACAATGATTATAGTACCTGTCCAACTATTTGAAAAGTTATGAATCTTTTTTAACATCTCTATTTACTCCTTGTTGCACGAACGGTATTTTCTAAAAGCATTGCAATTGTCATAGGACCAACTCCCCCAGGTACGGGTGTAATGTATGAGCATTTTTGGGATACATTTTCATAATCTACATCACCTACAAGTTTACCTTGCTCATTTTTATTGATACCAATATCAACGATAATAGCATCTTCTTTTATCATATCTTCTGTAATGAGGTTGATTTTCCCTACTCCTACGATTACCATATCTGCCCTTTTTGTATGTTCTTTTAGATTTTTGGTATGAATATGACATATATCAACTGTGGCAAATTTATTTAGAAGAAGATTCATCATGGGTTTTCCTACAATATTGCTAGCTCCAACTATACATACATCTAGCCCTTTTGGATCTATTTTATACTCTTCTAATAGTTTCATTACTCCAAGAGGTGTGCATGGCACAAATCCATCAAGTCCCAAATTTAGTTTGCCTGCATTAAAGGGATGAAAACCATCAACATCTTTTGTTGGAATAATTGTCTCTAAAACTTTGTTGGTATCAATGTGAGAAGGGAGTGGAAGTTGTACTAAAATACCATGAATATTTGGATTTTTGTTCATCATCTCAATTGTTTCCAAAATTTTCTCTTGAGAGATATCTAATGGCATCTTATGAATGATTGAGTAGATTCCTGTTGATTCACAAGCTTTTTGTTTCATTCTTACATAAGTGTGACTTGCAGGGTCATCTCCTACGACTACTACAGCTAGTCCTGGAGTCAACCCATCTGCTTTAAGCTCTTTAACTTCTTGTGAAACTTTATCTTTGATCTTATTTGAAAGTGTTTTACCATCTAAGATTTTCATCAAATACCTTTAAAAAAATTTCGCTATTATATCATTTTAATTTTAAGTGACAAATCAATAATAAATGGTACATTTTAGTATTAAGTAAAATGAAAAAGGTAGTGAATGAAATTTGGTTCTATTTTTATGACAAGTTCTCTGCTTTTTTCTGCTATTTACGCTGAACAATCCTTTATTTCCACTGATGAATATGCCAAAATGTTATATAAAAATCCAAGAGGAATAGGTTGTGATAAGTGCCATGGCTCTCATGGACAAGGGGCGATTATATATACATACATGGAAGATGGGAAATTTACTGATTTGACGGCCCCTCCTATTAATAATTTACCACTTAATGTTTTTTATCAAGCATTTAATAAAAAAAGCAACTTGATGCCTGAATATTTCTTGACAGATAAAGAGAAGGCCTATATATATTATTACATTACAAAAAAGAGGAAAGATGAAAAAAAATAGTAGTATTAACGCATTTGAAGAGGCGAAAAAAGTTATCCCTGGAGGAGTAGACTCTCCTGTTAGAGCATTTAGTAGTGTCGGTGGTACACCTATATTTATCAAAAAGGGTGAGGGTGCTTATTTAGTTGATATTGATAATAATGGTTATCTTGATTTTGTACAGAGTTGGGGACCTCTAATATTTGGTCACGCTGATAAAACTATAGAAAATGCAGTAATTGAAGCGGTCAAAAATGGTCTTAGTTTTGGGGCTCCTACAGAGGTAGAGACTAAGCTAGCTTCTGAAATTTGTGAGCTATTTGATAATCTTGATAAAATTAGATTTGTAAGTAGTGGTACAGAAGCAGTCATGAGTGCTATTAGATTGGCTCGTGGATTTACAAATAGAGATGATATTGTAAAGTTTGAGGGTTGTTATCATGGACATAGTGATTCACTACTTGTTCAAGCAGGAAGTGGAGCTGTAACATTTGGAACTCCATCTTCTCCCGGTGTTCCTGCTGATTTGACTAAGCATACACTTTTGGCAAAATATAATAATATTGAGAGTGTTAAAAAGTGTTTTGAAAACTCAGATGATATCGCTTGTGTTATAATTGAACCAATCGCTGGAAATATGGGATTGGTTCCTGCTGATGAAGAGTTTTTGGTTGAGTTAAAAAAACTGTGTGTAGAAAATGGTGCATTATTGATTTTTGATGAGGTCATGAGTGGTTTTAGAGCATCTCTAAAAGGAGCTCAAGGAATCAGCAAGGTAGTGCCAGATATTGTAACACTTGGAAAAGTGATCGGTGGTGGTATGCCCGTAGGTGCATTTGGTGCAAGATCTGAAATCATGGATAGATTATCTCCTGATGGACCAATATATCAAGCAGGAACTTTGAGTGGAAACCCCGTTGCCATGAGTGCTGGTTTGGCATCTATCAAGCTTCTCAAAGAGAACTCGGCAATCTATTATCATTTGGAAAATAAGGCAAAAAGATTGATGGAGGGATTTAAAGAGTCAGCTTATAGATATAATATTCCTCTTCAAACAGATGTAAGAGGTAGTATGTTTGGATTTTTCTTCAATGATGATGAAGTTAAAAACTTTGATGATGCTCTCAAATCTGATACAGAATTTTTTGGAAAGTTCCACCAAAAGATGTTGGAAAATGGTGTATATTTGGCGTGTAGTCAATTTGAGACAGGTTTTATATCTGCGGTAATGGATGATGAGATGATCGAAGAGGTTATTCGTACAGTAGACAAAGTATTTTTTGAGTTGACGGTTTAGTTATGGCACTTCCCGAAGAAAAAGGAAGAATGGGGAAAATAGTAGAGGGAGCAGATCAGCTCTCTCTAGGTATTTCAATAGTAGTAGCAATTCTTTTTGGTATTGGTATTGGAATACTCCTAAAAAACTATTTTGGACATATTTGGCTCCTTTGGCTTGGTGTAGCATGGGGTATTGCTGCCGCAGTATTAAATGTAAGAAAAGCATATCTCAAACAAAAAGCAGAACTTGATAAACTTGCAGATGATCCAAAATACAAAGACTACAGTAAAAAACAGACCAATTATGATGATGACGATGAAGATGACAAATATTAAAAAAATTGTCACTCTCTTTTTTATCATAGATTTTGCCTTAATTATCTTTTCACTCTTTAGAGGTGAAAATTGGCTTATAAACTCTCAAATTGCCTTTTTATCTTCACTATTTGTAACAATTGCTTCATATCTCTCTTATAAACGACTCATAGAAAAAAGAGTAGCCTTAAACGCAGAAAGTTATGATGATAGAGATGAAGTAGACAAAATAGAAGATCCTCATGATCTATATTCACCAGAAATAAAAGAGGAAGATTCCCAAAAAGATCTAAAAGAAGTAATAAAAGAGGAGCGAGCCAAAATAGGAGGAGTAAAAAATACAGCCTCAAACCTAGCCCAAAGTGCAGGAGGTATCTTTTCACCTTTTAGAATAGCTTCATATCTTTTTCTATTTTTAGGTTTTTTGTATCTTGCAAATAATGGATTATTAAATATTTTTGCCTATTTAGTAGGGCTTTTTGTGGTTCCATTGTCATCGATGTTTGGGTTGGTGTTTAAGAATGAATAATCTGATATAATGTATAGGTAAAGGTAAGGTTTAGTTATGAGTGAATTTGAGTTTGAATTTGATCAAAATAAGAGTGGTATCAATAAATTAAAACATGGTATAGATTTTATTGAAGTTCAACAAATTTTTGATGGGGATAATATATTTATTCAACAAGCTAAAACAATGGATAATGAAGAGAGATTTGCTCTGATTGGTTTGTTTGAATCGAAATGTTATGCTGTTATTTTTACCCTTAGAGGTAATAAAATTAGAATAATTAGTGCTAGACGATGTCGAAAAAAAGAGAAGCAAAGGATATCAGATGATTAATATGAGTGCAGATGAGTTTGATAAAAGATTTGATAATGGAGATGATATTATCGATTTGATGCAAGATAGCCAGATTTTGACTATTGACGATCTGAAAAAAATTATCAAAACTAAAGAGTCTCAAAATTCTGATTTATCTATCTCTTTAAACTTAAATACCCTTCTTTTAGAAAAGTTACGATTAAAAGCTGATGAGTTAAGTATTGGTATAGATGATTTAGTGAAGGTTATTTTGGCTGAGAGATTTGGACTCTTGTAGGTAAACCTACAGAATTAATCTGTAGGTTTTTAGTTATTCTTCTATATAATTTTTGAGTTTTCTTCCCACTTTTGGGTGTTTTAGTTTTTTGATTGCGGAGTTTTCTATCTGTCTTACTCTCTCTCTTGTTACGCTTAGCTCTTTTCCTATCTCTTCTAGTGTTCTATCACTTTCGTCATGCATCAGACCAAAACGCATTCTTACTACGGCTCTTTCTCTCTCATTTAGTTGCTCTAGTACATCATCAATTTGATTTTTTAGATCGTTATTTAGCATAAATTCGATTGGTGCTACTGATTTTTTATCTTCTACAAAGTCGCCAAATTTTCCATCATCTTCGCTTCCTATTGGAGCCTCTAGTGATATTGGTTCTTTTGTGATTTTGATTACATTTTTGACTTTGTCTAGTGATAATCCAACTTCTTCTGCAATCTCTTCAAGATCAGGCTCTTTACCAAACTCTTGTAGATGTTTTCTTGTGATTTTATTTATTCTATTGATTGTCTCAATCATGTGGATTGGAATACGAATTGTTTTGGCTTGATCTGCAATTGCACGACTAATTGCTTGTCTAATCCACCATGTCGCATAAGTAGAAAATTTGTAGCCTTTTTTGTATTCAAATTTATCTACAGCTTTCATAAGACCGATATTCCCCTCTTGAATAAGATCAAGGAAAGGTAATCCTCTATTTGTATATCTTTTTGCGATTGATACAACAAGACGAAGGTTTGATTTTGCCATTCTTGTTTTTGATTTATCAGCGATTATTTTACCTCGCTTGATTTGTGCTAATATCTCTTTTAATCTCTCAGGAGGAAGATCAAAACTATCTTTACTTGCCTCTTTTGTTTGCATCAATTTTTTGATCTCTACATAAGTAGATACCATTGTTGCTTCTGGTACAGAAGATAAAATATCCTCTTTATCCATGTGGATAATATTTGCAAGGATTTTTTTATGGTTCTCTTTTAGTGTATCGTTAAAAAGTGGGAGTTTATACTCTAGTTTTTTTAGCTCTTTATCAAATCCACTATCACTTTTGAGTGCAGTTTCCATTGATTTTACAAGTTCATTGATAAGTTTACTTGTGGGTCCTAAATCTAGGAGTTTCTCTTTTAGCATCTTTTTTTTGTATGCTAATTGTAGAGAGTAATATGTCAAAGCTTCTGGAGTACTATCTTTGCTAGGCTCCTCTGATGAAGTTTTTAGCCACTCTTTTTTTGCTTTTTCCAAAGCTTTAAAGCTAGCGATAACTTTTTTTTCTCTACTGTTATCTTTTTTCTTACTCTCTCCATCTTTCTCTTCGTCATCATCATCGCTACTACTCTCATCATCAAAGCTCTTAAATAGCTCTTTTACTCGTCTTTCACGATTGATTAGTGCAACTTTGTAGTCTAGAATAAAGTCTATAAGATAGGGTACAGAACAGAAGGCATCTATAATGATATCTTCGCCAAGTTCTATTCTTTTGCTGATTTCAATCTCTTCTTCTTTTGTTAGAAGTGAAATTTGACCCATCTCTCTTAGGTACATTCTTACGGGAGAATCACTTCTAGACCACTCTAAAAGCTCTTTCTCTTTTGCAAGATCAAACTCTTCGATAAGTCCATCATCATGTAGTTTTTTTAACTCTTCTGCTTTTGCTTTTGCCTCTTCAATATTTTTTAACTTTGCAATCTCTGCGGATGTAATGAGTTGCGTATTATTTTTTTTGAGTAGGGAAAAAATCTTTTTTGAGTTTGTAGCGGTGGGCTGTTTTGGAAAAAGTTCCATAATTTGCTCATAAGTTACATAACCGTCTTTGTTCTCGCTTATGAGTGTTTCAAGCTGGGTGTTTAATTCTTTTGCGGCCATAATATTAAAAAATCTCCTTTATGGATCTATCTTTTGAGATATTGTAAGTACCAATAAATAAACTTCTTACAAAATAAGGTACATTTCAGCTATATAGATCGGCAAAACTTAACTTTTCTTGAAAGAGGCTTATTCTAGTTGACTTTTTCTAAAAAATAGGAACGGATTATACCGAAAATTATTTAAAATAGACCTTTATAAAGCATATTTTTTATATTTATTTAAATAATTTCATTTTATAAATATGGAATATTATGTGCTTTACAATGTTAGTACTTAAAAAAAATATAAAGATAAAGAGTAGAAATGCAAAATGGATATTACCAAGCTGTTGGTGCAATGGCTACACAGTTCCATCAACTTGAGATTACTTCAAATAATCTAGCTAATGTTAATACTTCAGGGTTTAAAAGAGATGCTGCCATTGTTGGATCTTTTGAGAGACTGATTCAAGAGAAACGAGATGAGATGAATCTTGAAAATCACACACAAAAAGCAGCAAAATTTTTTAATAGAACAATAAATCATACTCCCAGTATTGTAGAGAAATTTACTAATTTTTCATCAGGGACTATTAAACTTACGGGAAATTCACTCGATTTTGCACTAAAAGAGGGTGATCTATTTTTTGCTGTTGATACACCTCAAGGTGTTAAGCTTACACAACAAAGCTCTTTTGTATTAGATGAAAAGGGTTTTTTATCTACTAAAGATGGTTACAAACTCTTATCTAGTAATTTTAATAGTGGTGGAGAGAGATATATTCAATATCCAGAAGATAGTGAAGTCAATGCAGATAAGAGTGGTAATTTATATAAAAAGGGAGAAAAATTTTCTGCTATATATATAGGTAGAGTAGAGAATTTGAAAGAGCTTAAAAAAGAGGGTGATAACCTTTATGCTCTTGGGGATAAAGATTTGAAAGATAATATTACACCAATGATAGGTGTTGATGTATTATCTCAAGGTTCAGTTGTCATGAGTAATGTCAATGCCGTTAATGAAATGGTCTCATTGATAGAATCAAATAGATTAGTTGAGATGTACCAAAAGGTGATGACTTCTCATATGGATGATCTCAATAGAGATATGATTACAAAAATAGCACCAACAAGAGCATAAGGATTTTAAAAAATGATTAGGTCACTATATACAGCTGCGACAGGAATGATCGCACAACAGACACAAATAGATGTAACTTCAAATAATATTTCAAATGTAAATACTATTGGATACAAAAAACAAAGAGCAGAGTTTTCAGATCTTTTTTATCAAGTGGCAGAGTATGCAGGAACACCTACAAGTGATACTTCAATGTCTCCTACTGGTATCGAGGTTGGTTTGGGAGTTCGTCCTACAGCTATTACCAAAGAGTTTACGCAGGGGAATTTTAAAGAGACTGGTAATAATTTTGATATGGCTATTACAGGTAAAGGTTTTTTTCAACTAGAGATGCCAGATGGTACACTTGCATATACAAGAAATGGTGCTTTTAAGGTTGATGGTGCTGGTAGTGTTGTTAATAGTGATGGGTTTAAGTTAATTCCTGGATTTGAGATTCCTGAAAATACTCTTAATGTGAAGATTGGAACAGATGGTACAGTCTCTGTTATTGTAGCAGGGGATGCAGAAGCTCAAAAAGTTGGTCAAATAGAGTTGGCAAATTTTATTAATCCTGCTGGACTTCACTCTTTGGGAGATAATAATTTTGTCAATACGGCTGCTTCTGGTGAAGCGATTATTGGTACGGCAGGATTAGAGGGGTTAGGTCAAATTAAACAAGGCTTTGTAGAGATGAGTAATGTTCAACTTGTTGAGGAGATGACAGATTTAATTACAGGACAAAGAGCTTATGAAGCTAATTCAAAAGCTATTACCACCTCTGATGAGATGCTTCAAACAGTTAATGGACTCAAAAGGTAGATTATCATGAGATATATTTTAACAATTTTATTACTTTTGGTTTATCCATTGAGTGGAAGTGATGCTTTGAGAAATTCAATGTCTTCTATTATTAATAGTGCATTTAACTCTCATGCAAATAAAGATCACATGATTGCATTGGCCTCCAAAAATAAGATGCTTTCACAAAGAATGGCAAAAGATGCTATTTTGATAGTTTTAAATGAGAATAAAGAGGAGAGTTACAAAGATCTTCTCTATTGTGCAGACTCTTTTGATGCTCTTATTCATGGACTATATCATGGAGATAAAAATCTAAAAATAGTTAAAGCAAAAGATAAAAAAGTTTTGGCTCATTTAGGTGAGGTAAATGCAGTTTGGAAAGAGTTTTTTTTACATACTAAAAACTTTATTTCAAATGGAAAAATCAATAAAAAATCTTATCAATACATAATGGCAAATAATGAAAAACTTTTGAGATTAAGTCATAAATTGATGCAAACACTAAAGAGTAAGCAGACAATCTCTACAACATTTAATAAAATTGAGGCTCATACTCTTAAAATTTTGGATAGACAAAGAATGTTGACTCAAAAAATTTTAAAAGAGAAGTTACTTCTATTGGCTGGAATTGATACCAAAAGAAATGAGGTTAGATTAATTGGTAGTATTACACTTCTAGAGAATGGATTAAAAGCTCTGCTTAATGGTGAAAATAAGAGAGGTGTTGTCCAGAGTGCTGATAAAAAGATTCAAGTTAAATTAAAAGAGGCATGGTCAGAGTGGAATAGGGTAGAGGCTATATATAGAAAAGATGAAGTTAGTAAAAAAGAGCTAAATCAGTTATATACTTCTGATCCTATTTTGTTAAATGTCTCTGTAGAGCTTGTATCACTTGTTGAAAAGTCGTTGGGGATATGAATATGAAATTAATTTTTTTGATAAGTTTACTTTTTTGTAGCTCTCTTTTTGGAGCAAAGTATGATAGGGTAACAGGATTAATAATTGATAAAGGATTGGATGATATTAAGGAAAATTGTACTGTATGTCATCCAGGTAGATTTATTGTTGTTAATGGTGGTGGGCATAAATTTTGGAAATATAAAGTTCGAGTTATGCAAAAGGGTTTTGGTCTTTGGGAGTTAGATAAAAAAGCAGAGAAGCGTTTGATTGATTATTTGGCAAAAAACTATTCACAAAAGGTAAATGTCTCTGTAGAAGATTAATTTGCTATAATCTACTTATGCAAAAATTAATCTCTATATTAACAAAAAAAATAGCACTCTCCTCTAAACATATAGAGAATATTATCTCTTTGTTGGAGGGTGGAGCAACAATTCCTTTTATAGCTAGATATCGTAAAGAGTTAACTGGTGGTGCTAGTGATGAAGTTCTTCGTGAATTTGGAGAAATTTATGATTATCACAAGAAGTTACTTAGTCGTAAAGATGAAATAAGAGAGATTTTAAAATCCAAAGAGCTTCTATCTTTAAAATTGGATAAAGAGATTGAAGATGCTCAAACTCTTGTATCTCTTGAGGATGTTTATAGACCTTTTAAAGAGAAGCGAAATAGTAGGGCTTCGAGGGCAATTAAAAATGGATTGAGTGATCTTGCTAATACTCTTCAAAAAGCTTCGCTATCTAAATCAGAATTTGAAAAAGAGGCAAAAAAATTCCTCTCAAAAAATATAATATCAATAGAAGATGCTATCAAAGGTGCTCAAGATATTATTGCTGAGCGTTATAGTGATATAGCAAAAGAGCGTGAAGTATTGAGAAATTTGACTCTCTCTCATGGAGTATTAGAGGTTAAAAAAGCAAAAGATTATAAAGATGATGGATTATTTAGCCATTATAATAACTTTTCACAAAAAGTATCTACTATACCTTCTCATAGATATTTAGCAATTATGAGGGGTGTAAGTGAAAAAGAGCTCTCTGTAAAAATATCTATTGATATGGATAAAATTTATGAAAATATTTATAAATATAGGTTAAAAGCTCATATGCAAAGTAGCAAAGAGTTTCTATTTGAAGCTTATAAAGATGGTCTTAAAAGATTACTCTACCCATCTATCGAGAGAGAAGTTCAAGCTATACTCAAAGAGAGATCTGATCGTGCTGCGATATCTGTTTTTGGTAAAAATCTTACGCAACTTCTCATGACTCCTCCTGTTGTAGGTCGAGTATTTTTGGGTGTTGATCCTGCTTTTAGGACAGGGTGTAAATTAGCAGTTATTGATGAAAATGGACAATATTTAGACCATAGTGTAATATATCCTACTGCACCTAGAAATGATTATGAATCTTCCAAAAAAATAGTCTTGAATCTTATTAAAAAGTATAATATATCTGGTGTGGCAATTGGAAATGGTACGGCATCAAGAGAGACTCAAGAATTTTTTGCAAAAATAAATAGAGAGGGTGACTCTAAAATTAGCTATACAGTAGTATCTGAAGCGGGAGCATCTGTATATTCTGCTTCTAAGGTTGCACAAGATGAGTATCCCAATCTTGATGTAACAATTCGTGGAGCTATATCTATAGCCTCTAGGCTTCGTGATCCTATGGCAGAACTTGTCAAAATTGATCCTAAATCTTTGGGAATTGGACAATATCAACATTCAGTTGATCAAAAATTATTATCCAAAAAGCTTCATGATGAGGTGGAAAATTTGGTAAATAGGGTAGGAGTAGACCTCAATAGTGCTTCTGCTTCACTTCTATCTTTTGTGGCGGGGGTTGGACCTAAATTGGCAAAAAGTATTCTCTCTTTTAGAGATGAAAATGGAGCTTTTAGAACCAAAAATGAGCTTTTGAAAGTCAAAGGTTTAGGTAATAAAGCTTATGAACAGTGTGCTGGATTTATGCGAATAAGAGATGGAAAAGTGGTGTATGATAATACGGGTATACACCCAGAGAGTTATAAAGTAGCAAAGAAATTAGAACAATATGATGATAATATGCCTATCTCTAAGGTTGCAAATGAACTAAATGTAGGTATTGAAACATTGCGAGATATCAAAAAAGAGCTTCAAAAACCTGGATTTGATCCAAGAGAAAATCTTCCTTCTATACCTTTTCGAGACGATGTGACAGATATTAAAACTTTAAAAGAGGGAAGTTTCGTATCAGGAGTAGTGAGAAATATATCTGATTTCGGGGCATTTGTTGATATTGGACTCAAAAATGATGGTTTGATTCATATCTCAAAAATTAGCCAAAAAAGAGTTTCTCATCCTTTAGAAGTGTTGCAGATTAATCAATATTTACCTAGAATAGAAGTAATTGGGGTAGATAGTGATAAAGGGCGAGTGAGTTTAAGTATTAAGGATAATTGATGGCTATTAAAATTTTGACAACTGGTGGTACAATTGCCAAAACATACAATGAAATTTCTGGTGAATTGATTTTTGATGAAAAGTATCTCTCAAAAATGTTATTTCAGAGTCGGGTTTTTGTCGAGCGTGAAGTATTAATGTTTAAAGATAGTTTAGATATGAATGATAAAGATCGAGAGATTATTTTAAAAGCTGTTGAAAATAGTATAGAGAGTAAAATTATTGTTATGCATGGTACAGATACTATAGTAGATAGTGCCAAAGTTTTATCAGAAGTTAAAGATAAAACGATTGTTTTTATGGGTTCTATGATTCCTTATGCTTTTAAAAATTCTGATGCTCTTTTTAACTTTGGTTTTGCGATGCAAAGTGTTCAACTGTTACCTAATGGTGTATATATATGTATGAATGGTGTTGCATTTGAGTGGGATGAGGTAAAGAAGAATAAAGAACAAGGATTATTTGAATATAATTTTTAGTTATAATAATTAGGGGGAAGTGAATGAATATTTTATTACCATTATCAAGTAGTAGTATTGATGATGCAATGTTAGTAAATTTGGACAAAGTTGTATGTTGGGGATTTTTTGATCTTACTGAGGGTAGAGTTAAAAAATTTGAGTTTTATGATGATCGTCATGATATTCAAGAGATGATAGATTGTGTAATTGTGGCTAGTAAAGATGATTATATATGGCCATTTATGGAGGAGTCTATACCTGTATTAGAAGCACCAGTACAAAGAGAGATAGATGATATTGTAGAGGCGTTTCTGTTTAAAGAACTTTATGAGATAACATCTTAATGTACGAGGCAGTACTTTATATTCATATGGCATCCGCGGCAGCTTGGATTGGTGGTTCTATGTTACTATTTGTCTTGGGTATTACTCTTAGAGATAAAGAGGCCCAAAAAATGGTCTATTTTCATATTGGTCCTCTATATGGATATTTTGAATCTATAGTCTTGGCTCTTTTATTGTTAACTGGCTCTTTTCTCTATGTCTCAAATGGATTTCATGACAATCCTGAAAAATTTTCGTATGAACTTGGCTTTTTGATGCATATTAAAATTGGACTTGTTATTTTAATTACTATTGCAACTATAGCACACATGAAAGTCTCTCTTGAAGCAAATGGAAGGGAGAAGACTTTTAAGGAAAAAATTATTGCAAGAGGTACCTCTATGGGGATATTTTTGCTTAATTTTGCAATTCTTTGGCTTGCTATGCAGGTGAGAGAGATTTTATAATTTTATTAGTTTGATTTAATTTTATTAAATCAAACTCCACTTAAGTACCAATGATAGTGATTATTCAAGGATTTTGCTTTTGCTATCTAAACGAATCGTACTAAAAGCTCCTTCGAATATTAAAATCTCACGAACATATGCTTTGACATTAACATGTCTTTTAGATGATAAACTAGATGCGGCTGACGCTTCAAAAACTACATCATCTTCTATAGAAATTGTTTGTAAAAACTCCATTTGGGAATCTAAAATTGTTGTATTTTTCATATTTATTGCAGCAAGTACACTAAATGCAGCTGCACTAAAAATTTCTCCATCAAATAGAGTTATCTTATTGTCTATAACTTCACCTTGTCCCGCTTTTAGTAAAGTTTTTGCATAATTTTCTCTAATTTCAAGAATTTGGTAGTGGTGGTTTTGTTTAATATCTTCAAGAACAAGTAGTTCTGTAAAACCTTCTTTAATATCCTCTTTTTCTATTTCTAAAACATTCTCTTCTTGCATTTTTAAGTCCCCATAATTGATTTTATATAAAATCGGTAGAAGTGAACTAAAACTTTAAGTATTTGGTACTTAAAGTTTTAAATTAAATAGTCGATTTATAAAAATAAATATAAGATTTAAGAAGGAAAAAAATATGAAATTAAACTATAAGATAACTCTTTTACCAATTGCAGTTGCAACTTTGATGGCAGGGTGTGTTTATCGTCCACCTGTACCAATGTACTCAGGTTGTCAAGGATATTCACCATGTCAACAGCAACAACAACAAGCGTACTACTCTCCAGCTACAATATCACCTATGGTACCAGTTCCTAAAAATAACTGTTGTCAATCAGCATATAGAACTGGTTGTAATGTTTGTTACTAAAGTGAAGCTTTAATATAGACTCTTTTGGGGGCTGGGTAGCCCTCAATTGTAACTTCTGGATTTTCAGGATTTAAAAAATCACCAAGACTATCTCCCAATATCCAATCTGTTTTTCTCTGCTCATTAAGCTTAGTCTTTTTAAT
>CAZLLE010000046.1:0-28127 GCA_964560425.1 uncultured Campylobacterales bacterium | reverse complement strand
TTTGTCATACTCTTTTCCTATTTTGAAAGTTCAGCTAAATCAGCACGAATAACTTGTGCTTGTCTTTCGATATATTTTAAATGTTCTTGTTCTATATATTGAATCAAATCTTTTGTGCTTTCGTAAAATTCACTTTGTTGTTTCTCTATCCTCTGTAACTCTTCTTCTATATAGTTACCTGTTCTTAACATATCTAGCATATTTCCATATTGATTTGATATATGTCTTAATTCACTGTTTAAATTGTTTAGATAATCTCTTGTTGTTATTGTCCATCCCATTTGATTTGCTAGGCTTTGCTTGCTACTCATAATTTACTCCTACTTGTTGATAAGTTATATCTTAGCTTATTAAATAGTTGTTTTTTTATCATTTTTGCTTTCCTCTGTTTTGGATTTACTGTTTTAATAGACTATTAAATTTTTATATGCATTACCACGGAAGACCGTGGGAACGAGTTAACATGCTCATTTTTTGACATAGATTTACCCCTCTATTTTGTATGGTCTATTATACTATGTTTTAATTGTAAGAGGGGTTTTATGGTAAATTTTATTTTTTACATTGTAAGTAAGTAGATCTATTGTAAAATCATAAGTAAGAGACTATAACAAAGGAGTTTCTCATGAAAAAATTATTTGTATTAATTATGATTCTATTTACCCTCTCTTTATCGGCAGAGGAGTGCTTCAAAGCTCAAGGAAAAGTTTTTAGTGATGCTCAACATCTTCGGAAAGTTGCACTCTCTATGGGATGGAAAGTTTATAAACCTGTCTCTATTGTTGCTGGGACTTTGATAAAGACAAAGGTCAAGTTATATCCTGAAGATAATGTAAATGTCTGTTTGCGTAAAAATAGAATAGGAGAGGTTGAAATTAGAGTTCAATCTGAATCTGTTGATGCAGGTACTGCCCATTGGAATGTAATTTTTGGAAAGAGGGTGGATGGTACGAGTAGAATTGATGATTAGATTAATTATGATTGGGGTTATATCTCTGTTTGTTGTGGGATGTACTCCCAAATATAAAGTTGTCCATGAGTATGTAACACCATATACAAGCATGGGAAAAATGTGTGCGAATAGATGTTATATTGATAGAAAAAATTGTGAAGTTAATTGTGGACAAAAGTATGATATCTGTGCTATTGATGCTCAGAGGGTTGGGGAACAAAATTATAATATAGCTCTTATTGAATATCATCGACTGATGCACATATGGGAAGTGGAAAAAGTTCAGTATGATTTGAAATATGATAGATATCAAAGTGATAAAGATATGTATGAAGATGAGTACAAGCACTATAAAGAGTTGTGTAAAAAAGATAAAAATGATCACTACTCATGTAAAAAAAGAAAATTTTATAAAGATAAACTTAGATACTTAGATTATCCCACTTATCCAACTAAACCTTATCAGCCTAGTTTAGCCAAAGAGGTTAAAAATGCTAAAAATAGTCTTTGTACTAAAGAGTGTGGATGTATGGATAGATTCCATTCATGTTTTAGTAGTTGTGGTGGTAAGGTGATCTCCAAAAAAGTTTGTATTGAAAATTGCCCATGATGGATAAGAGAGAGGTTTTAAGAAAATATTTTGGATTTGATGATTTTCGTCCTATTCAAGCGGAGGCTATTGATCGGATTTTAGAGAAAAAAGATCTTTTGACAATTTTACCTACAGGAAGTGGAAAATCTCTTATTTATCAACTTCCTTCTCTTATGATGAGTGGTACTACTGTTGTAATATCCCCTCTTATTGCTCTTATGCAAGATCAAGTGGCTTCACTTAAAGTTCATGGTATCAATGCTGAGATGCTTAGTTCTAGTAATTCTCAAAAAGAGAATGAAGAGGTTTATCATAAGTTATTGAGTGGACAATTATCATTTTTATATATTGCTCCTGAACGGTTTAGTTTGGAGTATTTTATAGATAGGCTTAGAGAGGTTAATATTAACTTTTTTGTTATTGATGAGGCTCATTGTGTGAGTGAGTGGGGTCATGAGTTTAGAGATGATTATAGAAAACTAAAATTTCTAAAAAATAATTTTCCTCATACTCCAATTACAGCCTTTACAGCTACAGCTACAAAAGCTGTTGAAGAGGATATTTTAAAGACACTCTCTATTGATACAAATAGTGTCTTAAGAAGTAAAATTCAAAGAACAAATCTTCTAATACGGGCTCAAAAAAGAGTAGGTGGTGGAAAAGAGCAGATAAAAGCATTTTTAGAAACTCATAAAGATGAGTGTGGGATTGTCTACTGTTTTACTAGAAAAGAGACAGAGGGAGTATCTGAATATTTAAATAGCAATGGATTTAATACCTTAGCCTATCATGCGGGGCTTCCTTCTGCTAAAAGAGATGAAGTTTTTAGACGCTTCAAAGATGAGAGTATCAAAATAATTGTGGCTACTATTGCTTTTGGCATGGGGATTGATAAGAGTAATATTCGATTTGTTTTGCATACTTCTATGCCTAAAACTTTGGAAAACTATTCACAAGAGATAGGACGAGCGGGTAGAGATGGATTAAATGCAGATGTTTTGCTTTTGTATGCCAAAAGTGATGAGATGGGTAAAAAGAGATTTATAGATGAGTTGCCTGATTCTATCTACAAAACAAATAATTATAAAAAATTAGAGACTATGTATAGATTTTCTATTACTACAAAGTGTCGTCATAAATATATTGCCAAATATTTTGGTGATGATATAGAAGAGTGTGGCAAAATTTGTGATAACTGTTTGGGTGGGGAGAGAGAGTATAGAGATATTACTATAGAGGCTCAAAAATTTTTATCAGCTATTTTGAGATGTGGTGAGAGATTTGGTCAAACCTATATTATTGATGTGCTTAGAGGCTCACGAGCAAAAAGAGTTTTGGATTTTGGGCATGATAAATTATCTGTATTTGAGATTGGAAAAGATCTAAATAAAGAGCAGTGGGGAGCTATTGTTGATACTCTTCTTGATATAGAGGCGATAGTGATTGATGGTGAGTTTAGAGTCCTTAAAGTTACTTCTATTGGATGGGAAGTTTTGAGAAAAGAGAGAACAGTTGAGATTGATGCTTCAAATTTAATAGTCGAAAAATCTTATAAAGAGTATAAAAAAGAGGAGGTAAAAGATGAAGTTTTTGAAAAATTTAGAGAGCTTAGAAGCTCTTTGGCAAAAGAGGCAGGTGTACCTCCCTATATAATTTTTAGTGATAAAACACTTATGGAAATATCTCGGAAACTACCTCTTAATAAAGAGGAATTTTTGAAAATATCAGGTGTAGGTGAGATGAAACTAGAAAAATATTCAGACTCTTTTTTATCTCTTGCCTCATCTTTCGTCAAAGAGGGGGTAAAACCCAAAAAAGAGCTAAGTAAAACATATTTAGAGACACTCAAATTGATTAAAGATGAAAAAAGTTTTAAAGAGATTTGTAATATTAGAGAGATTCAAGATTCAACATTAATAAGACATATCTCTCTACTTTTTGAAAATAGTGATATTTCAGAGGATATAAAAAATAGGTTATATCAACCTATGATTGATGAGTTTCCCCAAGATATCAAAGAGTGGATAGAAGAGGGATTAAAAATATCTGATATAGTTACCTTGAAAGATAATTTATTGAAATATAATTATCTCTTTGTTCACTAGGAATAATAGTTGCTTTAGTTCTCTTTAAAATCTTAAGGCATAATCAATGGAATTTATACATCTTTCAGTTAATCAGCAACAATACCTCCTTTCAAGTGAAAATATTCAAGAGATCATAAACTATCCTCATCTAAAAAAAATACCAAATTCATCTTCCTATATAGAGGGACTTTTTAACCACAAGGGGGCATTGGTTCCTCTAATTAGTATGCGTAAATTATTAAATTTTGATTCATTTGAGGATGAACAGTTAAAAGTTCTAAAAAAGGTATTAAATGATCATAAAAGTTGGGTAGAAGATTTGAAAAAATCTCTTCTTGAGGGGGTAAAATTTGAAAAAAATCTTGATCCAAAAAAGTGTGAGTTTGGAAAATGGATATCAAAAATATCAAGTTGTCTATCTTGTAATCAAAATGGTTTTAATGATCTAATAAAAAAGTATATTATCCCTTTTCATGATAATCTTCATAGAGAGGGTAAAATCTTTTTAGAGGAGAATAATAGGGGCAAATTTGAAGAGCAGATTAAAAAAATAGAAGAGTATTGTATAGGAACAATAAATGGTATAAAAAAGATGGAGGAGGAGATTGATAAGCTTACTTCTGCTTTTGAGAGAGTGATTGTTTATGATCTTGATGGCATGATTGTCGGATTTACTATTGATAGTGTGGAGAAACTTTATGAATTGAATGAAAAAAGCTTTTTTAATTATAAAGAGGCTTTATCTAAAAGTAATCAATTTATACATTTTATAGACCATTATGAAATTGATGGCGTTTTGATGTTCTCTATGAAATTGATAAAAAAATCTATATTAGAGGCTATTGATGAGGTTATGGCTCCAGCTTAGTATTTATTATAAAAAAGTACCTTTTAAAGTGAAATATTCTACTCTTCATATATCTAAATTTGAAGGGTACTTATGGAAGCATCAATTGTTGATTTAATCTCTTTTAATAACTCTAAATTTTATCTCAAAAGAGATGATCTACTAAGTAGAGAGTTTTCTGGAAATAAGGCACGAAAATTTTATTATTATCTTCAAAATGATTTTCCAAATATCAAAAAAATTATCTCTCATGGATCATCTCAATCAAATGCCATGTATTCACTCTCTGTTTTGACAAAAATGAGAGGTTGGGAATTTGACTATTTTGTAGATCATATCCCCTCCTATCTCAAAGATAATCCTCATGGAAACTACTTTTATGCCTTGAAAAATGGTATGAATATTATTTGTGGAGATTTGCCTAAAGAGTTTAAAAGTGATGAACTTTTTATTCCTGAAGGTGGGAGAGTTGATAAATCTGAGTTTGGTATCAAAATTTTGGCTGAAGAGATTAATAGCTTTATGCAAGATCAAATATTTGATATCTTTTTACCTTCGGGTACGGGGACTACAGCTCTTTTTTTACAAGCTCACTTAAATGTCAAAGTTTATACGACTCCTTGTGTTGGTGATGAATCATATTTGAAAAAACAGTTTTTGGAGCTTAATTCCAATATTAAAGAGCATCCTACTATTTTGAATCTTGATAAAAAATACCATTTTGGAAAACTATATAGGGAATTTTTTGAAATTTGGATAGAATTAAAAAAGCAGACTAATATAGAGTTTGATCTACTTTATGACCCTAAAGGGTGGCTAACTATGCTCAAACATAAAGATAAACTAAAAAATCCCATACTCTATATTCATCAAGGTGGTTTGATAGGCAATGAGAGTATGTTAAAAAGATACAATAGGAAATTTAATGAAAATTATTAACTCAAAAGAGAGTACATTTAAAATAGAGTTTGAAGAGCTTTTAAAGCGTGGTAAAATGGATATGGATAATGTCTCTGGTATTGTTGGAGATATTATTAATAATATTAAAAAAGATAAAAATTTAGCTCTAAAAAGAGATATAAAGAGGTTTGATAAATGGGAAGTAAAAGAGGATAGTGATCTTCAAATTGATATTTATGATATGAAAAAAGCTTATGATAATATTGATCAAGAGTTAAAAGATGCTTTACATTTAGCTTATGATCGTATAAAATCTTACCACCAAAAACAGCTTCCAAAGTCTTGGTTGGATTTTGAATCCAATGGAAATGTATTGGGGCAGAAGGTGAGTGCTGTTGATCGAGCTGGACTCTATATCCCCGGTGGAAAGGCTGCTTATCCTAGTTCACTATTGATGAATGCGATTCCTGCTATTGTTGCAGGAGTAGAGGAAGTGGTTGTCTGTACTCCTACTCCTGAGGGAGAGATAAACGAACTCCTTTTGGCGGCAATGCATCTTTGTGGAATTAAAGAGGCATATAAAATAGGTGGAGCTAGTGCTATTGGTGCAATGGCTTATGGTACTGAAACTATTCAAAAAGTAGATGTAATTACGGGACCGGGAAACATTTTTGTGGCAACTGCCAAAAAGATGGTTTATGGAGAGGTAAATATAGATATGATTGCAGGACCTAGTGAGATTGGTATTATATCTGATGAGAGTGCAGATCCTCAATTTTTGGCTATTGATCTTCTTAGTCAAGCAGAGCATGATGAGATGGCAAGTTCTATAATGATTACAACTTCTGCCAAAGTTGCACAAAATACAAAAGATGAAGTTTATAAAGCTCTAAAAACTTTAGATAGAGTTGAAATTGCTACCAAATCTATAGATGAGAGAGGGGCAATTATTGTTGTAGAGGATTTAGATGAAGCCACTAAACTTATGAACTCTATTGCCCCTGAACATCTTGAATTGATGGTTACTAATCCATTTGATCTATTACCCAAAATAAAACATGCAGGTGCTATCTTTATGGGTCGATATACTCCTGAGCCTATTGGTGATTATATCGCTGGTCCTAATCATACATTGCCTACTGGTGGGAGTGCAAAATTTTATTCGCCTCTTAATGTAGAAAATTTTATGAAAAAATCTTCTATTATTAGCATGAGTGCTAAAGGGATCAATGAAATAGGCAAAGCTTGTGCATTGCTAGCAAAAACTGAAGGCTTAGATGCACATAGAAAATCTGTTGAAATAAGGTTGAATTAGATGAAAAAAATTAGATATATATTTCTCTTTTTTGTTGCGGTTGTTTTTATTGGTTGTTCATTTACTGATAGTTCAGAAAATGAGTTTGGTACTGTGAACTCTCCGCAAGAGTGTTCATTAGATGCTCAAAAAAAGTATGTTTATGATGTGATGCATGATACCTATCTTTGGGCTGATAGTACTCCTACTTTAGATTATAGCGATACAAATTATAGTAGTGTAGATCAACTTCTTTATGATTTAAAATATAGAGAAAATGGTGAACTAATTGATAAATGGAGTTATATTAGTACAATTAAAGAGTATACCGATTTTTTTGAAGAGGGTGTCTATATTGGTTATGGTTTTAGAATGCATCATGATGATGAATTAAATATTACTAAAGTTGCTTTTGTATACCCATCTTCACCAGCTGATGAAGCAGGACTTAAACGCTCAGATGAAATTTTAAAAATTGGTGATATGAATATATCAGAATTTTTACATCCAAAAGATGAAAATATCTCAAACCCTTTTGGAGAACAAGAGGTTGGTGTAGTTACACAACTTCGTGTTAAAAGTGTTGATGGCTCTATTAGAGATTTTAATATGACCAAAGCAAAGGTCGATACAGTAACCGTTTTACATAGAAGTGTTATAGTTAAAAATGGTGTTAAAATCGGCTATTTAGTATTTCAAAGTTTTATTGCTCCCTCTCGTGAAGAGTTGGATTTGGCTTTTAAATATTTTAAAGAAGAGGGTATTGAAGAGTTAGTTTTGGATCTTCGTTATAACGGTGGAGGTCGTGTAGATATTGCTAATCATTTAGCATCTTTAATTGGTGGATTTAGAGTAGAATCAAAAGTATTTACAAGCTTTACTTATAATAGAAAATATCAACACAATGCAAGTTCTTTATCTTTTGAGCAGGCTCCCGTTTATAGTGTTTCTCTTGAAAAATTGGTAGTTTTGGGTACAGAAGATACATGTTCGGCAAGTGAATTGGTAGTAAATTCTCTAAAAGCTTCTACAACTGGTATGGATGTTATATTGATAGGTGAGAAGACTTGTGGTAAACCTGTTGGTATGGTTGGTAGTGAATTTTGTGATAAGCATATAGCACCAATAGAGTTTAAAATTGTTAATGCTGATGGTTATGGTGATTATTTTGGTGGAATGGTTCCTGAATGTAGTGTGAGTGATGATTTGAGTAAAGATTTTGGTGATGAGAGAGAGGGCATGTTAGAAGAGGCTCTATATTATTTAGAAAATGGACGCTGTAGCTCAAATCGTGCAAGAAGTTTAGATGTAAATAAATATAATTCCCTATTAAAAGGTTTCCAAAGAGAGATTGGTGCATATTAGTAAGGTTTTTATTTAATGAAAAATATTTTAGTGTTAGCTGATGGCAAGATTGCAAATGCTTTTTTAAAGAGGGTTAACAATCTTGATGTCGCAACCAAAAAGTATCATGTAGTTTACTATCATGATAAAACAATGCTTGAAACTCGTTCGGAACAGTTTTTCTATTATAAATTTGATCCTACTAGTTATATTAAGTTATCGACAGTTTTGCATAATACAGATTATTATCAAATTATGGTGGTTTTGGGCAATAAAAGTGATACTGTAGCATCTTATAAAAATATAAGAAAGTTTAACTCTAATATACAAATTGTATTGATGGATATGTGGGGATTAGAAATTGATGATCCCTCTTTAACATTAATTGATGTAACGACAAAATTATCTAATATTTTATGTAATTATTTGCCAGAACTACCACTCTCTGCTCAAAATATTGGTTTGGGAATAGGTGAGATAATGGAGTTTAAGATTCCATTTGGTAGCTCATTTATATATAGACATGTTGCCAATGTTGATCAAAAAAGATGGAAAATTGCAGCAATTTTTAGAGAGCAAAAGTTAGTATTACCAACACCTAGAACTATGCTCTTACCAAATGATTCAATTTTGGCTGTTGGAAATCCTAATGTTTTAAAGAGTGTTTATAAGAGTGTAAAACAGGAGTTTGGACAATTTCCTGCCCCTTTTGGTGAAAATGTCTATTGCTTTATTGATATGAAAACTATGGATACTTTTAGTATTGAAAAGTTATTAAATGACTCTATGCTACTACATGCCAAATTAAATAGTAAAAAGTTGATCTTTCGTATCTCCAATCCAAAACAGTCAAAAATTTTGGAAAAAATTAGAAATTATAATGATAGTAGTAGTTTTATTGTTGAGGTTGATTATTATAATAAAGATATGCAAGAGTTGATTTTAAACGATATTGAGATCTTTTTTGTGGGGTTGATGGTAGTAAACCAGAAGTTTTTTAAAAAATATATTGGGTTTTTATATCAGTTACAAATTCCTATCCTAAAAGTGGGGGAGGATAGTCTAAATAGTATTAATGAGAGTGTGGTTCTTAGTAGTCATAATGAGATGATGGAGCGTATTAGTTCTATTGTTTTTGATTTTTCGGCACTACTTAAGCTTGATATTCTTCTATTTGAATTTAAGGGTGAAGATGTTGAAGATAACTTAAAATTAATTGAACATTTTGAAAATCTATCAAAAATATTTCATGAAAAAATTAAAATTTTAAATACAAAAAGAAATCCTATTAGAGAGTTGAAAGAGCGTAAAAACTTTATTCAACTAATTGCATTTGATAAAAAGATGACTCAAAAGAACTTTTTATCGATCTTTTCAACAGATATAGACAAATTATATTTTAAACTCTCAAAAAATTATCAACTCTTTATTCCTCCAAAATAGAAATTAATAATTTTTTTGTATAATATTTGCATACAAAAAGATGGGTTTATTATGAAAATTGAAATTAAGTTTGAAGAAAAAAGAACAAATAGTTATGATATTAATTTAAATGAATTAAATAAAATGCACTTTAATACTAAAGTTGCAATTATCACCAACCCCAAAGTTTCAGGTCTTCACCTTAAAACTCTGCTTGATAAAATTAGTGCAGATGAACTTTATATTATTACTGTAGGTGATGGTGAATTTTATAAAAATCAGGAGAGTGTTAATCTCATTCTTGAGAATTTACTAAATCATCGATTTGATAGAAAATCACTTCTAATTGCTTTTGGTGGTGGGGTCATTGGTGATATGAGTGGATATGTTGCATCTATCTTTCAAAGGGGTATAGAGTTTATTCAAATACCTACAACTCTTTTATCTCAAGTAGATGCTAGTGTTGGTGGAAAAACAGGAATTAATACCAAATTTGGTAAAAATTTGATTGGTGCTTTTCATCAACCAAGAGCTGTCTATATTGAGACTGATTTTCTAAAAACATTGCCTTCTCGTGAATTTGGTGCTGGTGTAGCTGAAATTGTTAAGATGGCTGTAACATTTGATAGAGATTTTTTTGAGTGGCTTGAAAAGTCTGATTTACACAAAGAGAGTGATCTTCTTGAAGCTATACAAAAGAGTGTAAAGTTAAAAGCTGATGTAGTTGCCAAAGATGAAAAAGAGCAGGGGCTTAGAGCTGTTTTGAATTATGGTCATACTTTTGCTCATGTAATAGAGAGTGAAACTAAGTATACTAAATATCTGCATGGTGAAGCTGTCGCAATTGGTATAAATATGGCAAATAGATTAGCTCTATCTTTAGGGCTTATGAGCGAAGATGAAGTCGATAGAGTTGCCTCGTTGTTAGCTCGTTATAATTTACCACTTCAATATAATATTAAAGATATAGATTCTTTTTATGAAGGCTTTTTCTTGGATAAAAAGACATTTCAATCGAAAATAAAATTTATTCTTTCAAAAGGTTTAGGTGATTTTAAAGTCACTGATAATACTCCCAAAGAGGTTGTATTAAGTGTTTTAGAAGAGTTTAATAAAGATGTTTAAGCAGCTTTTTTTATCTATTTTAATACTCTCCTCTCTTTTTGCTAATAAAGAGTCAAATCTTACAAAAGTCTTTAATAAAGAGGCAAATGTAACAATTCTTAATCCTACTATGACCAAAATTAATTTGGAATTAAAAAAAAAGGAACAGAAAGAGAAAAAGGCACTTGAGAAGGTTCGTAAAGATAAAAAAATTGCTGATGAGCGTAGAATACGAAATGAAAAAATTGCTTCAATTAGTGAAAAACTCAGAGAGATTGATCAAGAATTAAATGAAAATAGATGGTATAGAGGGTATGAAAATTATAGAACTTATAGAGATATAGAGAGTAAAATTAAAAAACTTCAAGCTATTGATAGAATTGAAGAGAAGAAGATGAAGCGTCATAGAAAACCTAATGACTCTAATGCAACTAAAAGTTTGAGTGAGAGAAAAATAGAGATACAATCTCTCCAAAATCAGTTGGAACTTTTGAGTGAGTTTGCACAAGAGCCATTTTATGAGTTAACTCATCCCGAAAAGATACCCGACTTGATAGAGATAGGATCACCTTTTGATATGATTGAGGGGTATTCCCAGAGAAAAACAATCAGTAATCAAAAAGATATCTATAAAGATAAGATTAAATCTATCAAAGCTTTGATTGAGCTACTTCAAACAAAAAAAAGATTACTTAAAGATATAAATACTCTACAAAAAACAGATGTTAATGCTAAAAACTTGAAAAGTTTAAAAGATAAATTAAATTATATTAAATCTATATCCAGTAATGTACTGAAAAAAACAGAAAAAATTTATGCAAGTAATATAGACTCTGCAATTTTAAAAATTGATAATGGTATAAAAAATCAGACGAAAAAGTTGATTAATATTGGTTTTATTGTTGGTGTTATTGTTCTATTTTCTCTACTTTTTAAGTATTTAGCAACAAGAGCAATTACAGATAATGAACGCTCATATATGGCAAATAAAATTATCAATTTTTTAAATGTATTTTTTATTGCTATTGTATTAATATTCTCTTTTATTGGAGATGCTACATATCTTGTTACTGTTTTGGGTTTTGCTTCAGCTGGTATTGCTATTGCTATGAAAGATCTCTTTATGAGTACTCTGGGTTGGATGGTGATTGTATTTGGTGGTAGTTTTCATGTGGGGGATCGTGTAAAGGTATTTCAAGGTGGACATGAGTATGTTGGAGATATTGTGGATATATCACTTCTTAGAATGACTATTTTAGAGGATATTACCCTTACCACTTATACAAAAAACCGTAGAGCAGGAAGGATTATATTTATACCAAATAACTATATTTTTACAGAGTTGATTGCAAATTATACTCATGGTAAAATAAAAACAGTTTGGGATGGTATAGATATTATTATTACTTTTGATTCTAATCATAAAAAAACGGTACATCTTGTAAAAGAGATAGTTAAAAAATATTCAAAGGGTTATACTGATATTTCAAGAAAACAGTTAAATCTTCTAAGAAGTCAATATAGTCTTAAAAATATTAATGTAGAGCCTAGGGTTTATACTTTTTTAGAAGAGAATGGTATTCGTGTAAGTTGTTGGTATATGACCAACTCTTATGCTACATTGACACTTAGAAGTAATATTTCTGTTAATATTCTTGATGTTATTAATGCGGAAGATGATATACAGATTGCATTCCCTACACAAGTGGTAAATATCAAAAGAGACAGAGGGGTTGTCCCTCCTAAGGAGATAGGTGAAGAGAGTATTTCTTAAAACTTTTGGATGTAGAACAAATGTCTATGATTCAGAAGTTATGTTACAAAATTTAAAAGATTTTATTATTGTAGATAATGAGGATCAAGCTGATATTGTGGTTGTAAACTCATGTACAGTGACAAACTCTGCTGATAGTTCTGCTAGAAACTATATCTCTAAGATGAATAAGAGAGATAAGCGGGTTATTTTAGCTGGTTGTGGAGCTATAAGCAAGGGTGAAAAACTTTTTAAAGAGGGGAAGATATTTGGTTATTTTGGACACTCTGAAAAGTCAAATATTAATAAACTTCTAAAAAAAGATGAAAAGTTTAGTGAGGTTGGTGATCTAAAGAGTCTTGATGAGAATATAGTTGAAGATTTTAGCTCACGAACAAAAGCTTTTATCAAAATTCAAGAGGGGTGTAATTTTCGATGCTCTTACTGTATTATCCCTTTTGTCAGAGGTGATGCAAGAAGTCAAGATGAAGAGAAGATTTTAAAACAGATTGAGAGTTTAGCCTCCAATGGTTTTGGTGAATTTGTATTGACTGGTACAAATATTGGAAGTTATGGTAAAGATAAAAATAGTTCAATGGCAAAACTTTTGAAACGAATATCATATATCAAAGGTGTTAGAAGAGTAAGACTTGGCTCTCTTGAACCTGTTCAGATAGATGAGGAGTTTCACTCTCTTTTGGATTCTACTTGGCTTGAAAAACATCTACATATCGCTCTTCAACATACAGATGAGGAGATGTTATCTATCATGAGAAGAAGAAATGCTCTTGATAGGGATCTTGAGCTTTTTAACTCCATTGCCAATAGAGGTTTTGCATTAGGCACCGATTATATTGTAGGACATCCCGGTGAGAGTGAAGAGATTTGGCAAAGAGCATTGGAAAATTTTAAAAAATTTCCTGTTACTCATCTTCATGCCTTTAGCTATAGTAAAAGAGATGGTACACATGCCGCTTCTCTTAAAGATCAAGTCAATGGAACAGTAGCAAAGAGAAGGCTTAAAATTTTAGAGGAGATTGTAAAAGAGAAGAATTTATCTTTTAGGAAAAAGTTTGCTCATGTTGGATTAGAAGTTCTTGTGGAGGATCAAAAGGGTGATTATCAAGTTGGTTATGATCAATTTTATAATAGGGTATTTATCAAAAGTGAACAAGATTTACAAAAAGAGTGGGTCTATATCTCAAATTATGAAGTGTTAGAAGATGGGAATTATGCAAATTTTTAAAAGTAAACAAACTGTAGCTTTTATTGCTCTTTTTATGGTTATTATACTCTCTATTATCGCTTATAGTAGAGTTGAAAAGAGTCAAACTATTGATGCAACGACATATCAAGAGTTTTTGGATAAAGGTCTTTTTATTGAGGCGAAGTTAAGTGATAAAGAGATCTTTTTATATACGCTAGATAATAAGTACTCTATTATTCGTGATGGTGTAAATCTTGAAAAATTACTTGAAAAGGTACCTGTTAAGCTTTTGGAAGAGCAAGATTATAGTGATGAAATTTTTACTTTTATACTTCTAGCTATGGTACTTTTTGTAGCTGTTTTATATGGCAAAAGAGAGAGTGCTTTAAAAGAGAAGCAAGAAGAGGCGACTAAACATCTACAAGAAGTTTTATCAAAAGAGGAACAACCATTTTATAAGAAGGTTGATATTACCAAATCTGATGTTACTTTCAAAGATGTTGCTGGTATTGATGGTGTAAAAGAGGAATTGAGTGAAATTGTAGATTTTCTCAAACAACCCGAAAAATATCAATCTTTTGGAATTAAATTACCTCGTGGTGTTTTACTTATCGGTCCCCCCGGTGTTGGTAAAACCTTGATAGCAAAAGCTGTTGCAGGTGAGGCTGATGTACCGTTTTTTTATCAAAGTGGCTCATCTTTTGTACAAATTTATGTAGGTATGGGAGCCAAAAGAGTGAGAGAGCTTTTTGCCCAAGCCAAAAAAAATGCACCTTCAATTGTATTTATTGATGAGGTTGATGCTGTTGGTAAAGCTAGAGGAGAGGGGAGAAATGATGAGAGGGAATCAACTCTAAATCAACTTCTCACAGAGATGGATGGTTTTGAAGATAGCTCAAATGTAATTGTTCTTGCAGCTACAAATAAGATGGAAGTATTAGATGAAGCACTTTTAAGATCGGGTAGATTTGATAGGCGTGTTTTTGTATCTCTTCCAAATTTAGAAGAGCGTTCAGAGATTTTGAAAGTTCATCTTAAAGGTAAGCCTTATGATTTAGATATAGATGAAATATCCAAAATGAGTGTAGGTTTTAGTGGTGCGGCTTTGGCAACACTAGTAAATGAAGCTGCAATTACAGCTCTAAAAAGAGGTGCTACCAAAGTAGAAAGAGAAGATTTTGAATCAGTTAAAGATAAAGTTCTTTTGGGAAAAAGAAAGATATTAAGCTACTCACAAGAGGAGAAAGAGATTCAAGCTACTTATCAGGCTGCAAGAGCGTTGAGTGCCTATTGGTATGAAGTTGATTTTGATAGAGTAAGTCTTATAAGTGCCTCTTTAAAAGATATAGATAGAGAGATAGAGTCTCGTACACAGATGCTCTCAAAACTAAAAGTATATCTATCTGGTATGGTTGCTTCACAAATGTTCTATTCGGAGACTTTTTCAAATGCTCTAGAAGATGTGACAAAAGCCAAAATTTTGGCACAGGATATGGTAGAAAAATATGGAATGGGTGAGGGTATTATCCCCTCTCAAATAGATAGTGCCTCCTTGATTGATGAGGCAGTAGAAGATGTGGAGACCTTTCTTTTTAAGATGAAAAACTCTATTACAGAGGTAGCCAAAATTTTATTGGATCAGGAATCTATCACAAAAGAGGAACTCAAAAAGGTTGTTGGTGAGTTTTTATAGTGGATTTAGTCTAAAGGGTGAAGAGGAGATTTTTGACTCTTTTTTGGATAGGGGTGATTTATCTGTAAGTGGATTTAGTTTGGGAGCTATTGAGGCTTTTGAGTATGTTTTAAATACAAAAGATAGAGTTGATAAATTACAACTCTTTTCACCTGCTTTTTTTGAAGATAAAGAGAAAAAATTTAAGCGATTACAGCTTATGTTTTTTAAAAAAGATTCAGACGCTTATATAGAAAATTTTCTAAAAAATATTGCTTTGCCATCATTATATGATATGAGTAAATATCTACAAAAAGGTAGTTATGAAGAGCTTGAAAAACTTTTATATTATATTTGGGATAAAGATAAGTTACAAGAGCTTAAGGATCGAAATATTCAGATAGAAGTCTATTTGGGTGAAAAAGATCATATTATTAATAGTACATTAGCAAAAGAGTTTTTTATTGAGTTTGCAACTATATATTTTATAAAAAATAGTGGACATATTTTAAAAATAGGGGAATAAAATGGACAGAGTAAAAATAGGAATTATTACAGCATCAGATCGTGCAAGTAAAGGAATTTATGAAGATATTTCAGGTATGGCAATTATTGCTACCATGAAAGATTATCTTTTGAATGATTTTCAAGAGGAGTATCGTTGTATTGCTGATGAGCAAAAGCTGATTGAAGATACTATTATTGAATTGGCTGATTTGGGATGTTCATTGATTGTAACTACAGGTGGAACGGGACCAGCACCAAGAGATGTAACTCCAGAGGCTACACAAGCAGTATGCCAAAAAATGCTTCCGGGGTTTGGTGAACTTATGAGACAAGTAAGTTTGCAATATGTGCCAACAGCGATTCTTTCTCGTCAGACTGCGGGGATTAGAGATAAGAGCTTAATTATTAATTTACCAGGAAAACCAAAATCTATTCGTGAATGTTTAGATGCTGTTTTCCCCGCTGTGCCATATTGTATAGATTTGATTGATGGTGCATATTTAGAGTGCGATGAAAAGGTAATAAAAATCTTTAGACCTAAAAAATAACTGTACTTTTACATAAAAAGTACTATAATTATCATCTATTTTATTTAAGGAGGAAGAATGGGATTTTTTGATTTTTTCAAAGGTGCTGGTAAAAAATTACTTGGCAAAGGTGATGATAATGCAGCTGTAAAAGCTGAAATAGAGTCAAATAGTGAAACAATGCCAATCGAAGATTTGGATGTTGTGGTTGATGGTGAGACTGTAATCCTAAAAGGAAGAGCAGCAAGTGCCGCAGATCGTGCAAAAGCAGCTTTAATTGCTGGTAATATTGAGGGTGTATCCAAAGTTGAATTTGAAGAGTTCATTGTAGATGAACCAGAAGAGTTAAGTGATATGTATTATGAAATTCAAAAAGGTGATACACTTTGGAGAATAGCTGATATCTATTATCAAGATGGTTCAAGATATCCAGAAATAGTAGAAGCAAATTTAGAAGTAATTAAAGATGCTGATAAAATCTACCCAGGGCAAATGATTAGAATTCCTAATTTTGTTGCGTAAATTTAGTGAGGTTTAAAAACCTCACTTCTTTATCCTTCCAACGATTTTAATTCAGTTTTTACTTTTTCTAGCTTCTCTCTTGAGCTATCTAACTGTGCTTGATTTTGCTCTACTACCTCTTTGGGTGCGTTTGCTATAAAGTTTTTGTTGGATAACATTCCGTTTAGTTTGCCAACCTCTTTTTCTAGTTTGTTTTTTTGGTTTTCTAATCTTTTTATAATTGGTGTAAGGTCAATTCCATCTAATGAGATATAAGACTCTAAATTATCGCTAATATCTGTAACAGCATTTTCTACTTTTGATTTTACAAATTTTATCTCTTTAACTTTTGCCAACTTTTCAATATATTTGGTTGCCATTGAGAGGTCGATATCTTCATTTAGTTTTATCTGTGCGGAGTCTATTGTGTTTTGTGGTAAGTCTATATTAGCTTTGGCTCTTCTTAGGCTTACTATAGATTCTATTACAAGCTCAAATATTTTCTCTATCTCTATATCTTGATTTGTATCTTCAGGAAATGGCTCAATCATGATAGATTTACTATTATCTAATGAACTATTGCTTAATTCATGGTATAGATACTCACTGATAAATGGCATGAATGGGTGGATTAGTTTGAGGGAGTCTTTGAATATTGCTCCAAGCTCACTTACACTCTCTTTATCTGCTTTACTAAGCTCAATTCCCCAATCACAAAATTCACCCCAAAAGAATCGGTAAATATCCATAGCAGCATCATTAAATCTATAGCTATCAATGTTGGCTCTTACATTTTTGGTAGCATTTTTATATCTGCTTAGAATATATCTACCAAGATCAGTTTTGATCTCTATATCTTTTAGATCTGCAAAACTATCATGATTTAGTAGTAAAAATCTTGAGGCGTTATATAGTTTGTTTGTAAAGTTTCTATATTGCCCTAATCTATCTTTGCTTAGACGAATATCTCTACCTTGAACAGCAAGAGCTGCCATAGTAAATCTAAGAGTATCTGCACTAAACTCTTCAACCATATCAAGAGGATCAATAACATTACCTTTTGATTTACTCATTTTATGACCATGTTCATCTCTTACAAGGGCATGTAGATATACATCTTTAAAAGGTACATCTTTCATCTCCTCTACACCTGTAAACATCATTCTAGCAACCCAAAAGAATAGAATATCAAAACCAGTAATTAGCATACTATTTGGATAGAACTCTTTTAGATCACTCTCATTCCATAAAGTCCCTTTTCCAAACTCACCATTTCCCCAACCAAGAGTTGAAAATGCCCATAGTCCTGAACTAAACCATGTATCTAATACATCAGGGTCTTGTGTGATATTTTTGCTTTGACATTTTGGACATGAAGATGGTTTTTCATCTTCTGATGCAAACTCATAAGAGCAATCTTGGCAATAAAAGACAGGTATCTGATGTCCCCACCAAAGTTGACGAGAGATACACCAATCTCTAAGTTCACTCATCCACGCATTAAAAGAGTTGATCCAGTGAGGAGGATGAAATGAAGTTTCTCCATTATTTACTCTATTTATTGCATCTGTAGCGATCTCTTTTTTTACAAACCACTGTTTTGATATATATGGCTCTACAATATTATGACATCTATAGCAGTGTCCTACTTGATGAAGATGATCTTCGATTTTCTCTATAAAGCCTTCATCTTTTAGTTTTTTTACTATTTGATCTCTTGCTTCTAATCTTTCGATTCCTTCAAATTCACCACATTGGCTATTTAGAAAACCTTTTTCATCAAAACATGTAATAAAATCTAAATTGTGTCTTTTTCCTACTTCATAATCGTTTGGATCATGAGCTGGGGTAACTTTTACTATTCCTGTTCCTACTTCCATATCAACATGACTATCTGCAATAATTTTTATCTCTCTATTGATAAGAGGAAGAGTTACAGATTTGCCTATGAGTTTTTTATATCTTTCATCATCAGGATGAACCATTACTGCACTATCCCCAAAATATGTTTCAGGTCTAGTTGTTGCTACAATTACCTCTCCACTACCATCTGAGAGAGGGTACTTCATATGATAAAATTTACCTTTGATATCTTCATGTTCTACCTCAATATCACTCAAAGCACCATCATGAGTACACCAATTTACCATATAGTTATCTCTTACTATTAGTCCATCGTTATAGAGTTTTACAAAGATTTTTCGTACAGCATTTTGTAGCCCTTTGTCCATTGTAAATCTCTCACGACTCCATGCAGGAGATACACCCAAAGCTCTCATTTGGTGGAAGATTTGTCCACCGCTATACTCTTTCCACTCCCAAACTCTTTGCAAAAACTTCTCTCGTCCTAGTTCCTCTTTGGTTTTGCCTTCTGCTAGAAGTTGTTTTTCTACAACATTTTGAGTTGCTATTCCTGCATGATCTAATCCGGGTTGCCATAGTGTTTTGTAGCCGTCCATTCTTTTGTATCTTGTCATGATGTCTTGGAGTGTAAATGTTAGGGCATGTCCTATATGTAGTACTCCTGTTACATTTGGAGGAGGCATCATGATTGCAAAGGTTTTATCTTTTTTTTGGATTGATTGATTACCATCAATCTCAAAATAGCCTCGCTCTTCCCAAATTTTGTAGTAGTTTTTTTCAATCTCTTTTGGATTGTATATATTTTTTTTATCGCTCATTATTTATCACTTAGTTTAAAATTTTTGCTGGATTTTATCTAAATAATAGTAAAGAGGGCTTGAAGGTGTGATCAAGTGATCACACCATAGCATTAAAATAGAGTATTTAGCATTGCTTTTGCTTCGTTTTGAATTGCTTCTAAATGCTCTTTTGAGATGAAGCTTTCGGCATAAATTTTGTATATATCTTCTGTTCCTGATGGTCGCACTGCAAACCAACCATTTTCTGATACAACTTTTAATCCACCGATTGGGGCATTGTTCCCTGGTGCATTTGTAAGAACTGCTTGTATGCTTTCTCCTGCTAGTGTTTGAGCTTTTAGATCACTAGGGGATAGTTTTTTTAGGATAGCTTTTTGTTCACTTGTAGCAGGTACATCTATTCTTGCATATACAGGAGAGCCAAACTCTTTTGTCAAATCTTCATAATGTTGACTTGGATCTTTACCTGTTACTGCTGTGATCTCTGCTGCTAGTAGGGTCATGATTATTCCATCTTTGTCTGTACTCCATGCTGAGCCATCAAATCTCAAAAAACTAGCTCCCGCACTCTCTTCACCACCAAATGCGATTGTTCCATCAAATAGCCCATCAACAAACCATTTAAATCCAACTGGAACTTCTATTACATTTTTGTTTAGACTTTTACCAACTCTATCAATCATGGAGCTACTTACAAGTGTTTTACCTATTCCTAAATCACTTCTCCATTGAGGTCTATTTTGGGATAAGTACCAGATAGCTACACTTAGATAGTGGTTTGGATTCATGAGACCATTTGTAGGTGTTACAATTCCATGTCTATCAAAATCTGTATCGTTTCCAAAAGCGATATCAAAATCATCTTTTAGTTTTACCAATCCTGCCATAGCATGAGGAGATGAACAATCCATTCGGATTTTACCATCATGATCACAGTGCATAAATGAGAATGTTGGATCACAATAGTCATGTAAAAGAGTCATGTTGAGGTTGTATCTCTCTTTGATAGCTTTATAATATGCCATTCCTGAACCACCTAGGGCATCTGCTCCGATTGAGATATTGCTATCTTGAATCGCTTTTATATTTATAACATTTTCCAAATCTTCTACATAAGATGTTACAAAATCAAAAGTTTGAATGTTTGGTTGGTGCAAGGCATCTTCAAGATGAAAACTTTTGATATCTTTGAGCTCATTTTCTAGATATAGATTTGCTCTATCTTGAATCCAGTTTGTAATATCAGTATCAGCAGGTCCTCCATTTGGCGGATTATATTTGAATCCTCCATCTGATGGTGGATTATGTGAAGGTGTGATTACAATACCATCACATTGTTGATTACCATTTTTATTGTGTTTTAAAATGGTATGAGAAATTACAGGTGTTGGTGTATATCCATTATTTTCTGCAATACATACATTTATATCATTTGCCGCTAAGACTCTTAGTGCTGTAAGCTGTGCAGGATAGGAGAGGGCATGAGTATCTATACCAATAAAAAGGATTCCATCTATCCCCTCTTTTTCTCTATAATCACAAACAGCTTGTGTAATTGCCAAGATATGATTTTCATTAAAACTCTTTTTGCTAGAGCAACCTCTATGTCCTGAAGTACCAAAACTAACTCTTTGAGCATCTATATGTGGATCAGGTGTGAGTAAAAAATAATCAGAAATGAGTGCAGGAATATTTTCTAAGTTCTCTTGTAGAGGAAGTTTACCAGCTAGTGAATGTAAAGCCATAATTAATCCTTTGTATAATATTAAAATATAAATCGACTATTTTAATAAAATTATTATAGTTTTGTATAATAAACTATTTCTGATATAATACTCTAAAACATTTTACAAAGGAGAAGTCATGAACAATTTTTTTAATACACGCAGTCCATTTTTTGGAATACAATCACTTCTCTTACTACTCCTCTTAAAAACCCTCTAAAATTCTTTTACTTGAATTTCTATTTATAAAAATAAGTTTGCATAACTTTTATGCTCAAAAATAATATTATATATAATAACAAACTAGGACAGGACATGAAATATAAAAAATTTAATAAGGTAGACATCAAAGATAGAACTTGGCCAGACAAGAGTATTGATCAAGCTCCTTTGTGGTGTAGTGTGGATTTGAGAGATGGAAATCAAGCTTTGATTAAGCCTATGAGCTTAGAGAAAAAAGTGCGGTTTTTTAATCTTTTGGTAGAGATTGGTTTTAAGGAGATTGAGATTGGATTTCCTAGTGCTAGTGAGGTTGAGTATGAGTTTACTAGATATTTGATTGAAAATGATTTGATTCCTGATGATGTAAGAATTCAGATATTAACTCAAGCAAGAGAACATTTGATCAAAAAGAGTGCTGAAGCTTTGATTGGTGCAAAAAATATTACAGTTCACTTATATAACTCTACTTCAACAATGCAAAGAGAGATAGTTTATCATAAGAGCCAAAAAGAGATTATTGATATTGCATTGAATGGTGTGGCATGGATCAAAGAGTATTTTAGAGATTTTGAGGGAGATTTACAGTTTGAGTATTCACCTGAGAGTTTTACTCAAACAGAGTTGGAGTTTGCGGCAGATATCTCAAATGCTGTAATAGATGCATGGAATCCAAAAGAGGGTGAAAAAGTGGTAATCAATTTACCCTCAACGGTAGAGTCTGCAACACCTAATATTTATGCTGATCAGATTGAGTGGATGTGTAGAAATATCAAAAGAAGAGATCAGGTATTGATTAGTCTTCATTCACATAATGATAGAGGTTGTGCTGTAGCTGCAACAGAGCTTGGGTTGATGGCTGGTGCTGATAGGGTTGAGGGGACGCTATTGGGAAATGGCGAGAGAACTGGTAATGTTGATATTATAACTCTTGCTTTAAATATGTATACTCAAGGTGTTGATCCGAAGTTGGATTTTAGTGATGTAGATAAAATTGTCAAAATGGTTGAAGGTGCAAATGAGATTAAGACTCATGTACGACATCCTTATGTTGGAGAGTTAGTTTATACTGCATTTAGTGGTTCTCACCAAGATGCGATTAAAAAAGGTATGGCACTACAAAAAGAGGGTAGTCAATGGAAAGTTCCATATTTGCCTATTGATCCAAAAGATGTTGGTCGAAATTATGATGCTATTATTCGGATTAATTCACAATCTGGTAAAGGTGGAGTAGCATATATTTTAGATAGTGGATTTGGTTATAAAATACCAAAAAAGATGGAACCTTTTGTTGGTAGAGTTATACAAGAGAGAAGTGATAAAGTAGATGGGGTATTAAGTGAGAGGGATATTTTTGATATTTTTTCAAAAACCTTTATAAATAGGAATGAGTTAATATCTATTAAAAATATTAAAATTGATATTACTGATAGAGAAGTTTCGGTTGAAGGTAATTTTCTTATTGATGGTGTAACATATTTTGCTTATGTAAAAGCAGATGGAATTATTGAAGCAATTAGTGAAATTTTCCATCAATTTGGTGAAAAATTTGAGGTAGTTGAGTATGAAGAGCATGCTCTGAGCAAAGGTGTAGATTCTCAGGCTGTTGCCTATTTTGGTATTAGAAATGAAAAGGGATTATTTTTTGGTGTGGGAATAGACAAAAATATCTCTTATGCTTCTATTAATGCTTTGGTAAGTGCTTTGAATATTTCAAGAGGGTGAATTTATGAGACTTTAAAGTCTCATAAATTTCTATGGTTGTACAGTATAAATTTCTGTAGTAGTTGTAGTTCTATTATATTCATCTGTCACTTTTAGAGATACTTCTACATTAGTAAAATTTTCAGTATTACCACATAATTTAATATTTGATGGGAGAGAATCTGTTGTTGTAAATTTTTCACCATGTCCTGTATGTTGTGTATCCTCAAAACAGTCAACTACATATGGTATTTTTGTTCCGTCTGGATTTAGTTTATAACTTGTTGCTCCCCATTCGCAATTTTTTACATCATCTCCACAATCATCAACACTACCTGCACAAGAAAGAGAGTATTGGGTAGAAGCTTCTAGCATATTATCCGTTACAATATTATTAGTATCGTCTGTGAGTGTAAGTTTTGGTATTGGATCTGCATGTTCTGCTGATGGTTTTTGTTGGCAAGTAAGTTCTGGTTCTAGATTTGGTTCTGGCTCTGGTTCTGGCTTTGGCTCTGGTTCCACAACTTCTTTATTGGGACGCTTAAATATAACATCTTGGCATGTTTTATTTGTATTATTTTCATCATCGGCAACAACTAGGCATATCTCATTTCGACCTAGATTGACTTCTAGGTTTCCTATCATGGTATTTGCTACAGAAGCTCCATTTACAAACCATTCATAACTAGTAACATTACCATCATCAAAACTACTATTACCATTAACGCTTAAAAAGATAGGTTGATTAGCAGCTGTAGTAACTTCTATTATCTCTTTATCCGTAAAGCCACTAATTACGGCGGTTGGTGATTTTGCAAGAGTACAACACTCTTTATCATATCCACACCCATTGAAAGATGAAATAATTGCTAAAGATATTAAACTAATTGACGAAATGACTGAAAATTTTACTTTATTAATTATCATAAATAAGCCTTTTTTTAGTTTATTATAGGTAAAAAACTTTAAAATAGTATATATTTTACTTTACTAACTGGATATATTTATGAATATTATTGAATTGGCTGAAATTATTGGAATTTTATCATTTTCTTTGAGTGGCTTTCTTATTGCGATTGAGAGTAAATTGGATCTTCTTGGTATCTTTATAGCTTCGTTTCTAACGGCTCTTGGTGGTGGAGTTATTCGAGATGTAATTGTCTCAAAAGAGCTGTATGCATTTGAGAATAATTTTGCTTCTATTCTTGTTATTTTTGTGGTTTTTATTGGAATTTTACTAAAAATAAAAAATTGTAGTTGTGTTGAAAAACATCCTCTTTTTGTGATTGCAGATACTTTGGGTTTGGTCTCTTTTGCTATTTCTGGAGCGTTGATTGCTACTGAGGCAGGATTTAACTTTTTTGGTATTTTATTACTTTCTCTTATTACTGCTGTTGGAGGAGGTCTTTTGAGAGATATTTTGATTAATAAAATTCCAACTATTTTAGTAAGTGAATTTTATGGAACTGTGGCTTTAGTTGTCGGGTTATTAATTTACTTGCTTAATCTTATTGATGGGGTAAATTTTTGGACTATATCTACTGTTTTTGTGTTGGGGGTAATTTTAAGATTGATAGCTTTTTATAAAAGTTGGCATTTACCAAAGATTTTGTAGTATAATCCCAATATTTTTATGGGGGAAAATTATATGACATTACAAAAAAAGGCAACAGTTGTTGCTAGTGCTACTTCGACATTGCTAATTATTATAAAACTTGCTATAGGTATTCTTAGTGGATCTGTAGCTGTTTTAGCTAGTGCAATAGATTCTGTATTGGATCTTATTGTCTCAATGTTTAACTTTTTTGCTGTTACTAAATCGGAGAAACCTGCAGATGAAACTTTTAATTATGGTCGTGGAAAGATAGAGGCTCTAGCTGCTGTTATTGAAGGAACTGTTATTACTATCTCTGGCTTATATATTTTGTATGAATCTATAAGAAAAGCCTTTTATAACGAGCCTACACAGATGCTTAATACCTCTATTATTGTTATGTTGATATCTCTGTTTATTACAATTGCGTTAGTTATATATCTTAACTATGTTGCCAAAGAGACCAATAGCATGGTTATTAAATCAGATGCTTTACACTACAAGACAGATATTTGGACTAATGGTGCGATACTTTTCTCTTTGGTAGCTATACATTTTAGTGGCATTCAAATAATAGATTCAATTGTTGGTGGATTGATTGCACTATATATTATATATTCAGCTTATGAAATTATTAAAGAGGGTATTTATGTTCTTCTTGATGGTGCATTGGAAGAGGAGTTGGTCGAAAAGATTAAATGGATATTAACTAATAGGCAAGAGGAGGTTACAAGTTACCATTTTCTTAAGACAAGAGAATCAGGAAATACTAGCTTTGTTGATGTTCATCTTGTTTTCACTCCAGAAATATCGCTTTTGGGGGCACATAGAGTAAGTGATAATATTGAGGCAGATATTAAGAAACTAGATTCAAAAAGAGAGTGGGTTTTTAATATTCACTTAGACCCTTACGATGATAGTATGATGGGAGAGGATCATCACCATCATGACTAAAAAGAGTGATTAAGGTATTTATGTGCTTTTGTTTGAGATAGAAACTTTCTATTTGTTTTTATCTTATTCATCTGTTTTCTCATTTTTATCTGCTCACTCTTTATTGAGTTGATCGCCTCTTGTATGAGAGCAGATGAATTTTCCAATTCATCTCTTGTCTCAAAACTTGGTATATCCATAATTAGTTTATCTATTTTCTTGAAATCTTCTTCAATAATAGATATTTTAAATTGATTAAGCCACTGCTGGTTCAACTTTTGTCTCCTCTCTCCACGCTTCTAGTAAAACAGTTACTACATTAATAACTTCATTTAACTCTTTTGTGCTATTTTTTAAATTTGCAGTTGAGAGAAGTTTAATTTGATGCATATAAAGACCGTTGAGGTAATCAGCAATCGTTCCACCTGTGTCATATCTTAGAGAGCTTATTAGCTCTATATATATGTCAGTTGTTCTATTAATATAATATACTTTTTTCTCTGCATCTTTATTCTCAATTGAGCGTTTTGCAAGTGAAGAAAATTTTAGAATACCTTCGTATAACATCTCTATTAACTTTTCGGGTGTTTGTACCATTGTATTGTTTTGTGCATAAGCATTGTAGGCTCTTTTCATTGTTATCCTTTAATATTCATATTCTTCTATCAAAAAGTATTCCAAGTAGCTCTTTGACCCCTTCTCGAAACTTGAGAGCCTCTTCACTTGGAATTTTTCTTATTACTTTTCCTGTATCATTATCTTTGATACTAATATAGGACTCTTGTAGTTTTTCGTTATATTCAAAACTAATATCTATATTCTCTTTTTTTGCTATGTTGTTAAGATTTAGTGTGATATTTAAGAGTTCTTCATCTTTGTTTTGATTGTTATTAGATCGGTTATTTGCTTCTAACTCTTTAACTACTGCAAGAGATATATCCGATGGAGTTTCTATTTTTTGAGGAGGTGTTACTAAACTACTCAATGAGGGTGTTGTATTATGTGTTATTTCCATTTTAATCACTCCTATTCTTTCGTGTTTAATAGTACATCGACAAATATTTTTTATTTTCATTCAATAAGTAAGAAAAAATATGAAAATTTTGATAAAATTAAGAAAAACTTACGAAAAGTGACAAGGATCTCCATGAAAATTGCAATTGAGTGTGATTCACCGCTACTACAAAAGAGTTTGGAGCTTTTTTTAAAAAAGTATATTGTTGATATTAATTCGTGTGAATTTGTTGTTAGTGATCATGTTATTAGGGACAAGGTATATTTTTTGATTTCACAAGATAAGGATGCAAGATTAAGAGTGCC
Source organism: uncultured Campylobacterales bacterium (assembly GCA_964560425.1). Classification (GTDB taxonomy): domain Bacteria; phylum Campylobacterota; class Campylobacteria; order Campylobacterales; family QNZT01; genus CAZLLE01. The sequence continues at coordinate 1,261 of CAZLLE010000046.1, read as the reverse complement.
TTTTACAAAAGATAAGTTGATGGGAACTCTTGCAACTTTTTATAAACATGTCCTCAAAGAGGAGGAGCAAAAGGTAAAAGAGTTGGAACTTGTTGCTTTGATTGAGAAGTTAAATAGGGCTCATGAAAAACAGATTGAAAAACTAATGCGGGATTTTTATGAAAAAAAACAGTAATATTTATACACAAATTAGTGCAGGAAAATATAAAGGTAAAAAGCTACTACTCCCCTCACTAAATACAACTAGGAGTACAAAATCTATTCTCAAAGAGTCCCTTTTTAATACTTTGCAGTTTGAGATTATTGATAAAGTATTTGTTGAAGTTTTTGGTGGAAGTGGCTCAATAGGACTTGAAGCTCTTAGCCGTGGAGCAAAGAGGGCATACTTTATTGAAAAAGATAAGAGTGCATATCAGAGACTTCAACAAAATATTGATCTAATTGATAGAGAAAATAGTATATCTTATATGGGTGATAGTTTTGAGATATATCCTCAAATTGCCAAACAATTAAGCACTCAAAAAGAGCCATGTTATCTATATTTTGATCCTCCATTTGATATACGAGATGGAATGGAAGGTATATATGAAAAGGTTATCTCTCTTATTGAAAATACCCCTTCTGATATTGTCATTATGATTATTGTAGAACATCTTAGTGATAGAAAAATGCCAAATAATATTGGCTCATATAGAGAGAAAAAATCCAAAAAATTTGGGAAAAGTACACTTACCTACTATATAAAATCCTAAAAAAATTTACTTTTATAAAAATTTCCACTTTTTTCACACTATTTTTTGTTAATCTATTTTTAACAAAATTTAGGAGTGAATATGCAAAAGATAAAGATGTTGATTGGTGTGACAATAATATTATCGTTTTTTAGTGGATGTATAGAGAGGTATGATTATGATGATGGCTGTGAAAGACCAATATATCTATCTTATGAAAAACTAAGATCCAATTACCCCTCTATTGAAAAACCAAGAGAGATTAAAAAAGCTGGGAAAATCTATGTTTATGGGGATACTCTTTTAATCAATGAAAAAGGCAAAGGTATTCATGTGGTTGATAATAGAGTCAAAGAGACACCTATTAGAAAAAAGTTTATAGATATTCCGGGAAATATTGATTTGGCTGTAAAAGATGGTTATCTTTATGTAGATAGTTTTATTGATTTAGTGATTTTGGATATTCGTGATATTGATGATATAAAGATAGTAAATCGAAAAGAGGAAGTTTTTCCTTATGATGCTTTTCA
>CAZLLE010000045.1:0-40444 GCA_964560425.1 uncultured Campylobacterales bacterium | reverse complement strand
TATATGCGAAAAATTATTTTCTATTTTTTTATTATCATCTCTATTGTGCAATTTGATTATGCTTCTTCAGTTAAAAAGGAGTTAAATTTTGCCTATTATATTCCATCTATGGATGATATAGATGCAAAAGATATCAAGATTAGTTTGCAATTTTGGGCAAAAGAGTTGGGTGAGCGTACGGGTATAGTTGTAAATTCGCTTTTTTATACTAATATTAAAAAGTTGAAAAATGATTTTGATTTAAAAAAAATTGATGTTGTTACTGCTTCTCCTCTAGTCTTTATAAAAAATTTTGATCTCTCTACCTTTTCAAGTGGTTTTAAATCAGTTGTTAGTAATGAAGTTAGCAGAAATAGATTACTTATACTTGTGCAAAGAAAATCCAAGATCAATAAACTTAAAGATCTAAAGAATAAAACTATTGCTAGATTGGATAGTGAGATAGAAGAGCTTTATATTAATAGAAATTTGCAAAAGGCTTTTAGAAAAGATGCCGATGAGTTTTTAAAAAGCACCCTCTTTGTCAAAAAATATTCTAAAGCAATCTTAAAACTCTTTTTTAAGAAAGTGGATGCTTGTATTGTTTCAGAATCTGCATTTAATCTAGCTTCAGAGATGAACCCTCAAATTAGAAAAAAACTAAAAATTATTGATTCAGAAAATGTAAATTTGGTAGGTAGTAGTTTTTTTAGAAGGGGTGTTGATCAAGATATATTAGAAAAATTTCAAGAGGAGGCTTTTAAAGTACATCTTACTAAAAGAGGTAGGCAGATTTTAACAGTTTTTAAAGCTGATGCAGTAGTAGAGAGTAGAATCGAAGATTTAGATAGTGTAAAAAAGATATATAAAGAGTATTTGGCTCTAAAAAAATAGAAGGGAAATATATAAAAATGAGAAAAAGTATATTATTTGTTTCGTTTGTGTTGATTTTATCTGCTCAAGCAAAAATTATTAATAAAACAATTAGTTTAGATGAGGCTATTAAAATAGCACTTGAAAATAGTGAAAAAAATGTAATTTCAAAATATAATTTAGATATTGCTGATGTCCAATATAAACAGGCAATGTCTGCAAATTTTCCATCATTTGATTTGGAATTGGGTTTTGTAAAAAGAGATGAAGATCTTATTAATCTCACAAAAGGAGAGTTCTCTCTTCCTCAAGATATGAGTAATGCTTTGGCTCTTATATCTGTACCTGATTCTCAAAAAAAACAGGTTCAACAAGCTATATCTTTGGGAATGATACCACCTATAACAATGCCTTTAGATTTTGAAAGTGTGGTAATGGGTGATAAAACAGCTGCTGGATCTTTGAAAATGACTTATCCTATATATAGTGGTGGAAAAATTTCAGCTCTACAAAAACAGGCAAGAATTGGTAAAGAGATCGCCTTAGAGAAAGATAAACGAACCAAACAAGAGATTACTTTTGATGTGTAAAAAAGTACTACTATGGAGCTATTTTTACTTCAAGCGTAGTATCTATTTTGGATGATACATATCAAAAAATGAATCTTCTTAGTGAATTGACAGAGGAGCTATATAAAGGTGGAAGTGAAAATGTTAAAAAGACAGATTACCTTCGTACAAAAATGACAACAAGTGTAGTTAAGGCAATGTTGGAGAAATTAAAGAGTAAAAATCAGCTCTCTCACTCTGCTTTAGTATTTGCTTTGGGGATAGATCCTCAGAGTAAAATTAAAGTTGATGAGCAGATTGAGAATTTAGAGAAGATTAAAAGTTTTGACTATTTTCTTGATAAAGCTTATGAAAACAATAAACAACTATCTATATTAAACAAGGCAATTGAAGTTTATGATGCCAAAATTGATGAAGTAAAAAGTGGATATTTACCAAGCGTTGCTCTTTTTGGAAGTGTTGATAAAATTGATAATAATTATGATGGCGGAATGTCTAATTCACAAAATGATGACTCTTGGAGTGTTGGTGTCGGGGCAAAATGGAATCTTTTTAATGGTTTTCGTACCAAAAATATGGTTAGTGAAGCAAAATTAGAAAAACTAAAGATGCAAGAGCAACAAAAACTTTTGAAAAATGCTCTCTCTTTACAAGTAAAGAGGGCTTATCTGGATATGACAAGTGGATTAAGAGAACTTTCTATTTTGCAAGAGAGTGTAAAAACAGCTATAGCAAATAGTGATCTAAATAGTAGAGCTTATAGAGCAGACATGGTAGAGACAAAAGATGTTGTAGAAGCTCAAGTCATGGAGGCACAAATTAGAGCTAAATATTTTCAAACACTCCATGAGGGTATGTTAGGCAGTGCAACTTTAGATCTATTGATTGGTAAATATTAGGAGTTAACATGAAGGGAAAGGAGAATAGATTTCAATTTTTAATGATTTTTGAAAAAAAAATTTTTAGAAATATTTTCTTCTCCTTTATGAGTAGTCTTATTCTTTTTGTTTTTATGTATGGGTCATTAATATTTCCTATGCAAAAAAAATCACTCATTGAGGTGATGCACTCTGAAGCAAATACTTTGGCAAACTCTATATCTTTGGTTTGTGCTGATGCTATGATAAGTGAGGATGATAGCTTTATTATTGAGCATAATTTAGCTGTTATTGAACACAATCCAAATATTTTTATGATTACTGTATCAAAAAGTGATGGTCTTGTTTTGGAAGCACAAAAAAATAGCTGGACTATGCCCGATGAGCTAGATTCTCAAATGATAAAGTTTGAGAAGGGCTTTGAAGTTTATGAAATTATTAATTCTAATATTCTTAAAACAGAAGTTTTTCACTATACGATGCCAATCGTAATTTCGGGTATTGAGTGGGGTTGGATTCATATTGATTTTGCACTAGATCAATATAATAAAAATATCTCTAACACCTATCTCTTTTTATTTTATATTACTCTTGGCTCTTTGCTTGTTGCCTTTTTTGTCTCATATCTACTAGCTCGATATATTCTCTCACCTATTTTGATTTTGAATGATGTTGCCAAAGGGGTCTCTATGGGAAATTTGAATAAAAAATCTAATATTGCAAGAGATGATGAGATAGGTGCTTTTGCTAAAGTTTTTGATCTGATGATTGAAAATTTAGCACTCTCAAAAGATAAATTAAGACGCTCTCATGAAAACCTTGAGAGGCGTGTTGATGAGAGAACTAGTGAATTGGCAGAAAAATCATTTCAATTAGAAGAGTTAAATAAGACACTTGATCAAAGAGTAAAAAAGGAGAGTGCAAAACTTCGCCAAAATGAGCAACTTCTTATTCAGCAATCAAGACAAGCAGCCATGGGTGAAATGATAGGAAATATAGCTCATCAATGGAGACAGCCACTTAATGCGTTGGGATTAGTTTTGCAAAATATATATTTTGAGCATCAGATGGGGACATTAGATGATGTTTTTATAGAGAGATCAGTTGAAAAAGGAAAAAAGCTTACACAAACAATGTCCAAAACAATTGATGATTTTAGAAACTTTTTTAAGGCGAATAAACTTAAAGAGCATTTTAAAATTTCTGATGTTATTAATAATACTATTGAACTTATTGAAGCGAGTTTTAAAAATAATAATATTGAGATAGAGAGTGATTTAGATGAGAGTATTGAATTTGTTGGGCATCCTAGTGAGTTTTCTCAAGTGGTACTTAATATTCTATCTAATGCCAAAGATGCACTTATAGAACATAAGGAAGATAATAGATTAGTTAATATAGTAACCCATTTAGAGGGCGAAATAATTACAATTAAAATATCTGATAATGCAGGAGGTATTCCAAAAGGTGTAATTGAAAAAATATTTGAGCCATATTTTACTACGAAAGAAGAGGGAAAAGGGACAGGTATTGGATTATACATGAGCAAAACAATTATTGAAACTAATATGGGTGGGAAAATTAGTGTTAAAAATAGTAGGGATGGTGCCATATTTACTATTTTATTAAAGTTAGAGGATGAATAATGTTACAAAAAATAGTTGATTTTCTTATGACTGATAAAGTTCTTGAAAGTAAGAACTTACAAAAATATAGGACAAAATTCGTCTATACTATTGGAAGCTTTCTTGTTTTTCTACTTATTAGCATGAGTATTTTTAGGTTTTTAAAAGGAAATTATTTAGTCTCAGTTGTAGATTTGTGTGTTGGTCTCTCTCTATTTCTTATGATCTTTTTATTGGAAAGAAATAAAAAATTATTATCTTTTATTACTCAAATATATATAATACTTTTTTTCTTATTTACCTTTTTTTTAATATTGAGTGTTGAGTATGAGATAAAAATTGTATTGCCCTATCTTTTTATTACAGCAGCAATTTTTCTTAAGGGTAAAAAAATAGGTTTTTTATGGTTGATAATTGTGATTTTAACTATAGTTGTACTTAGTGTTGTACCTCAGATAAATTTTCCTTATCATGGATTAACTACCGTTATGATGATTATGTTACTTGTTAGTCAATACATGATTTTAATTTTATATGCAAATCAACAAGAAGAGAATATTCTAAATCTGTACAACTCAAATAGTAGAGTTCAAGAGTCCTTGTATGGATTAAAAGTTATGTTAGATTCTACAATTATGGCAATTATTGTACATGGTCAAGATGGGATTAGAGAGTGTAATAAAGTTTCTATGGAGATGTTTGGATATTCTGAAAAAGAATTTTTGGGAAAAAGTGTTTTATCTTTTGTCCATTCTGATGATCATGAATTGGTCAAATCAAAGATGGCTCTCTCCATCTCTGAACCGTATGAGATAAGAGTACTTGGTAAAGATAGAGTAATACCTGTTTTAATTGGTGGTACCAATTTAATTTTAAATGGAGAAAAAGTAAGAGTTGCCTCTATGTTTGATTTGAGTGAATTTAAACAGAAAGATTCTCTATTGCAACAACAATCAAGACAAGCTGCTATGGGTGAGATGATAGGAAATATAGCTCATCAATGGAGACAACCATTAAATGCTCTTGGATTAGTTTTGCAAAATATATATTTTGAACACCAGATGGGTACAGTAGATGATCTTTTTATGGAGCGTTCTGTTGATAAGGGGAAGAGACTTATACAGACAATGTCTAAGACAATTGACGATTTTAGGAATTTTTTTAAGCCAAATAAGTTAAAAGAGAGATTTAATATATCTGAAGTTATTAATACTATGGTTGATTTGATAGGGGCAAGTTATCAAAATAATGGTATTGCATTAGAGTTAGCGTTGGATGATAGCCTAGAGATAGAGGGATATTCTGGTGAATTTTCACAAGTTATTCTAAATATTATGTCAAATGCAAAAGATGCTTTTATTGAAAATAGTATTGTGGATAAAAAAGTAATTATATCTAGCCATAGAGAATCAAATAATATAATTATTGAAATTAGTGATAATGCGGGAGGTATACCTAAAGATATTATTCAAAAGATATTTGATCCATATTTTAGTACAAAAGAGGAGGGAAAAGGAACAGGTATTGGTCTATATATGAGTAAAACCATTATAGAGACAAATATGAGGGGGAAATTAAGTGTCAAAAATATTAATCAAGGGGTGATATTTAAAATAACACTTCAAGAAAATTTAGATTATTAATCATGTTGAAATTTTTTATTAATGGTGATTATCATCCTAAACTAATAGAGATCCTAGTGAAATCTACATTTGCAGGATCTCTAAGTGTAAATATTATAGCTCCAATTGTTGGAACTATTGTTGTTTATGACTTTATACCACATGTGCAGATATATATATGGCTCTTTTTACATATTTCTATCTTTATAGCAAGAATATTCCTTGCAAAAAAGTTGCAATATTTTCTTAATATAGAGAGTGATAAGGTGGTAACATATTTATATATGAAATTTATTTTAATATCATTGAGTGCCTTGTTATATGCTTTTTTAATGTGGCAACTTATGGAGTATACTACGGGTACTCCTATTTTTATAATTTATTCATTTGTTAGTTTATTAGTAGCAGGTGCTATATCTACATTAAGTAGTGTTTTTATCGTATTTGTATTATTTGCCTCTTTGAGTGTAATACCTATTATTTTTTCATTTTTTTATCATTCTAGTGAAGTATTTGACATGTTTGCTGTGATATCAATCATATTTTTTGTTATATTAATTTTAAGTGGATATAGACAATATATTATGTTGAGAGATGCAATTATGTTAAAAGAGACATTTGAAACAATTTATGAAAAATCTTCAGATGGTATATTTATAATTAAAAATGGTAAATTTATTAGTTGTAATGAGTCTATAGTAAAAATATTAAAATATAGCTCAAAACATGAAGTTTTAAATTTACCTCTATCAAAACTAAGTCCAACATTCCAACAAGATGGAGTGGAATCCTCCCAAAAAATAGATGATATGATTGATATAGCTATGAAAAATGGTCAAAATAGTTTTGAGTGGCTATATATAAAATCTAATGGGAAGGAGTTTTGGGCTGAAATTGTTTTAACAAAGATCAATTTGGCTGGAGAAGATCTTATTCATATGGTTCTAAGAGATATTAGTGAGAGAAAAGTGAAAGATGAGCTACTGATTCAGCAATCTCGTCAAGCTGCCATGGGAGAGATGATAGGAAATATAGCTCATCAATGGAGACAACCACTTAATGCATTAGGACTTGTTTTACAAAATTTAAATTTTGAGTATCAAATGGGAACACTAAATGATGATTTTATGCAACGATCAGTAGATAAAGGACAAAAATTAACACAAACTATGTCTAAAACAATTGATGATTTTAGAAACTTTTTTAAGCCAAATAAGTTAAAAGAGCATTTTAAAATATCAGATGTAATTAATAGTACAATCGATCTCATAGGGGCTAGTTATGAAAATAATAGTATTAAAATAATTTTGAATTTAGATAAAGAGATAGAATTTCATGGTTATCCAAGTGAATTTTCACAAGTTATACTTAATATTTTAAATAATGCAAAAGATGTGCTTATTGAAAAAAGTATAGGGACACGAGAGGTGAAAATATCTACATTTCAAAAAGATAGTAATATTGTTATTCATATATCTGATAATGCGGGAGGTGTTCGTGCTAATATTATTGAAAAAATTTTTGAACCATATTTTACAACAAAAGAGGAGGGTAAGGGTACAGGTATTGGTCTATATATGAGTAAGACAATTATAGAGACAAATATGAGTGGTTCTTTGTCTGTCATAAATGAAAATAATGGAGCAAAATTTATAATTATCCTTTAATAATTTTTAAAATGGTCGATCTATTTTAAAAATAGAAGCAAGGGTTATAAATGAGTGTAAATCCACTTAAACTAGCAATACAACAACTTCAAACGATGAATGTTTTGTATGTAGAAGATGAGTTATCTGCACGGGATGAGATAGCTTATTTTTTAGAGAGTAAAGTAAAAAAGTTATATCTAGCAGAAAATGGACAAGAGGGGTTAGATATATTTCAGAAGAATACTGAGATAATAGATATTGTAATTTCAGATATCCAAATGCCGATTATGAATGGTCTTGAGATGGCATCAGCTATAAAAAAGATCAATTTAGAGACACCAATTGTAATTACATCTGCATTTAATGATAATGAATACCTTTTTAAAGCCATTGAAACTGGTATTAGCCACTATATCCCAAAGCCTGTTGATTTGATGCAACTTGTAACTAAAGTTGCAAAAATAGCACAAGAGATTAATCTTAAGAAAGAGGTTGAATTTACCAAAAAATCTCTGCAAGCTTATCAAGAGGCTATTGATAAGAGTATGTTTTTGAGTAAAACAGATACAAATGGTGTTATTACTTATGTAAATGAAAAATTTTGTACATTAACAGGTTTTAGTGCTAATGAACTTGTTGGTCAAGAGGAGAAAATTTTATGGGAGTCTATAGAATTATCTAATAGTAGATATGAAAAAGTTTTTACTACTCTCCAAGAAGATAAATTTTATAAAGGTACAATCTCATATAAAACAAAATATGGAACAGGTATTGTTCTTGATTTGACAGCATTTCCAATCATGGATGAGTCAGATGATATTAGTGGGTATGTTTTTGTTCACTCTGATATTACAGAACTTGTAAACTATAGAAAAATTTTGGAACAGAGACTCAATATTAATCAAGTAGATTTACGAGAGAAAATGCACTTTTTGGGTGAATATCAAAAAGCTCTAGACTTAGGTACTGCTCTTTGTCGTATGGATACTCAAGGAAATATTACTTTTGCTAATAAAACTTTTATAGATCAGCTCCAATATGAGGGCAATGATATCTTGAGAGAGAACTATTTTGGACTATGCTTTTTTGAAAATGTAAAGCAGGGAGTAGAAAAATTAAAAGAGAGTATTCTCCAAGAGAAAGTGTTTCACTCAACTATAGGACATAGTAAGCTAGATGGTAGCAAAACATATTTGAGTGTAGTTTTTGTTCCGATTTTTAGTGAAAGTGGAGATGTAGTTGAGATTGTTGGTATTCATTATGATCTTACTGAAATTTTAGCTCTAAATAGAGAGATACAAGATACTCAAAAAGAGATTATTTATACTTTGGGTGAAGTAACAGAAAATAGATCAAATGAGACAGGAAATCATATTAAGAGAGTTGCTGAATACTCTTTTGTATTGGCAAAACATTTGGGTCTAGATAAAGAGGAAGCTGAAATTGTGAAAGTTGCCTCTACAATGCATGATATTGGTAAGGTGGCAATAGAGGATCATATCCTTAAAAAACCTGGAAAACTTACTAATGAAGAGTTTGATAGGATGAAAGAACATTCACAAATAGGTTTTCATATATTTGAACACTCTAAAAGACCTGTTATGAGGGCAGCTGCAATAATTGCGAGAGATCATCATGAGAAATGGAATGGTGCAGGATATCCTCACGGTATAGAGGGTGAAAATATTCATATTTATGGGCGTATTGTAGCTCTTGCAGATGTTTTTGATGCATTAGGTAGTGATAGAGTCTATAAAAAAGCTTGGGAGTTAGATAAAATTCTTAGTCTATTAAAAGATGAGCGTGGTAAACATTTTGACCCTCAGGTTGTAGATGTTTTTTTTGAAAATCTTGATGAGATATTAAAAGTTAAAGAGGCGTATATAGATTGATTTTAATTTACGCCAAATGGCGTAAATTTATAGGTACTAAGAGGGGCAATCAATTAAAAAATTAATACCTAGATCTTTATGAGTAAAATCTATAGGTTGAGTGCCATTAATATCAATTAGTAAAAAATCTCCATTTTTAATAATTTTTTTACGGCTTTTGCTGCTAGTAAGTGTACACTCATTAAATGCACTATTTGCCTCAATTACATATATCCAAAAATCATTTTTATCAGGTTCACCTGCTATATCATTTGCTCTATAATCTACACCATTTATAGGGTGAGAGGCAGTTGAAGTGTAGAGTGTATATAAAATATTGGTATCATTTACCAATGCTTTTGTAACTTGAAAACTATTTATAGGAAGTTTTCCCAAATTGATAGGGTAGCCATAAGATGATAACTCTTGATCTATATTATCAATAATATCATCTCTATTCCAATCAAAGTTTCCCTCTTTGATACTCCATTCATAGTGGATTTTTTCTAAAGTTTGTTGTATATTTAATGCCTCTTCTAACTCGTTTGATTTTTTTGATATCTCTTGGAGCTTTGGTATTGTAAAATATGATATTGTACTAATAGCAATAATGGCAAAAAATATTTTTTGATATTGTTGCATAAAAATTTCCTTTGTAAGTTTTATTATTTATATATCGACAAAAGAAAATAAAAATTTACTTTTATGCTATTACTCTTCTCTATTTTTTTGGATAAAATATGGCAGGGGATATATATTATGAAAATAGAAAAATTATTTGAGGACAATAGGGGAAAAAGTGTACTTTTTTTGGGAAGAGTGCAAAATTTTACAGTTGAGGAGATTCAGCTCTTTTTAGATCAATTTGATATGAAATATATTGAAGAAGCGGATGATAATATGGCTCTTATGATTGAGAGTAGTATGATGACACCTATTGAAGAGGATATTGCTTATGATCTTTATAAGGGTGGATTGGCATCTTTTAAATTGAGTGAATTTGAAAAATTTTATGCACTTAAAATAAAACCAAACTCTCTTTTGATGTCATTAAAATTATCAAACAATCAAGAGAGACTCAAAAGAGTTCTAAAAAATGAATCTTTTGAAGATGATCTTTTTCTTAAACTTTTTAGGCTTTATGATTGGTGTGGTGAGGGTGTTTATGATAATGATGATAATCGAGACATGAGTATTAGTTTTGTCAAAAGATTTTATCGACCTGACTCATTCATGGATCCTGCTATTATATATTCACCTGTAACTTTAAGTACAGTTATTAGTAGTAGTGAAGATTCTCAGCTTTTGGATGTTGTTCTTAGTATGCCAAATTATGGGTTTTTATCAACCAAAAATGAGAGAAAACGAGCAAAAAATCTTAGAGAGTTAGTGGCATCTAATAGATATATCTCAATAGATAGTATGAAAAAACTATTGAGTTTTAGAGATGGGGATATTGATTACTTTTTGGCAAGTAATATATCTTTAAATGATTTTATGCAAGATGAGATTTATCAAAGAGCAGATGATGATATTAAGATGATGTTATCCCAAAATAGTTCACTTAGCGAAAAATTATTTGATACTATGTTAAATGAGTCTGAAATTATAGTTCAAAATTTACTAGCCTTTGGAATAATTACAGAAGATAGATTGGAGAAGATATTATCAAAAAATCTACCAAATAAGTTATTTTCGATTGTGGGTGAAAATAGTTCTATAGAAGATATAGTTTCTCAACTACTAAGTTTAGATATCGAACCATTGGCTCTTAGATTATCAGCAAATAGTGTAGTAAAAGGGAATTTTTTGGATGAGATATATAAGAAATTTGGTGATAGTGTTGTTTTGTCACTCTCTACTAATCCAAATATATCTTCTGCTTTGATAGAAGAGTTTTTTGAAAAATCAGATTATGAGATTGATAAGCTTTTGGCTGCAAATCCCTCCACTCCAAAAGAGATTTTAGTGAAACTTTTTGATAGAGAAGATAGAGAGATAAACAAAGCATTAGCATCAAATGAGTCTCTTGAACTCTACTATTTGCAACAGTTGCAACTTGATAGTTCACTTTTAAATACTCTCTCCAAAAATAGAACATTTACAGAAAATATATTAAATAATTTAGGAATTTAATCATGAAAGCCACAGATATAAAAGAGAGCGTTGATAAATTGGTAGATAGTAAAATTCCTGTCTTTATTTGGGGGGCTCCTGGGATTGGTAAATCTTCTATTGTAAAACAGATCGCAGATGAAAAAAATCTAAATTTTATAGATTTGAGACTCTCTTTGCTTGATCCAACTGATCTTAAGGGGATACCATTTTTTGATAAAGATAATCTACAAGCAGTTTGGGCAAAACCAAATTTTTTACCAAACGATAAAGACTCCAGAGGAATTCTATTTTTGGATGAGATCAATAGTGCTCCTCCTTCAGTTCAAGCTTCAGCTTATCAGTTAGTATTAGATAGAAAAGTTGGCGATTATGAACTTCCAAAGGGGTGGAGTATCGTAGCTGCGGGTAATCATGAGAGTGATAGAGGTGTAGTTTATCGTATGCCACCACCTCTTGCTAATCGTTTTGTCCATTTGGATATGGAGGTTGATGGGGAAGATTGGAAAAAATGGGCATATAAGAGTGGTATTGATGACTCAATTATTGGATTTTTACAATATGATAGAGAGAAGATTTTTATTTTTGATCCCTCCAAAAATGAAAAAAGTTTCCCAACTCCTCGTTCATGGGAGTATGTAGATAGAGTTATCAAGAGTTCATTGTCTGAAAAATTATTATATACAATAATTTCAGGAACAGTAGGGAAAGAGAGTGCAACTGCTTATTTGTCATTTAGAAAAGTGATGAATAAATTACCAAATATTGGATTGTTGCTTGATGGTGAAGATCAAGAGTTTTCACATGATAATCAGCTTCTTTTTGCTTTGATTATAGGGATTGTATCTCATCTTAAATCTGATGGTAGTAGCCAAAAGATAGATAATGCTATCAAACTATCTTTTACTCTTCCTCCTGAATTTTCTGTTATGTTAATCAAAGATTTGCAACAAAATGGTATTGATATAGAGTCATCTTCAAAATGGGAGAGTTGGGTAGAGAAATTTGCCTATTTGCTATTATGAAAAATATAGAGGAGAAGATTTCTAAAGTTAAAAGTAAATTGATGATAGAGAATCCATACTTTGGTACTTTGGCTTCCTCTTTAAAGTTTGAAAAAAATGATGATATTGAATCTTTTGTAAGTGATGGAGATAGATTTGAATATAATGATGATTATATTGATTCATTAGATAGTGATGAACTCTCCTTTGCTATCGCCAATGCTTGTATGCATCAAGCTCTCTCTCATAAAGGTCGATCAAAAGGAAAACTAGGTTGGTTGTGGCAGATGGCTAGTGATTACTCTATTAACTCTCTTTTGGTTGAAAACCAATTTATTTTGCCTCAAAAAGTAAAGTATGAGAATCGTTTTGATGGTAAATATGTAGAGGAGATTTATCAGATACTTTTGAGTGAGATTGATGATCTTACAGAGAGTGAAAATGCAGATAATGATCCAGATAGGCAGAGTGATAAAAGTGAAAATCAAGAAGATAAAAATATTCAAAAAGAGGAAATTTCCAAAGATGAATTATCTAATGAAGAGTATGAAAGATTTCTAGATATGCTCCATCAAAAGCTTCAAAAGCAGGGAGATTTACCAAAAGGTCTTGACCGTCTTTTAGATATATCTTTTGAGTCAAAAGTGAGCTGGAGGGAGCTTCTTTATCGTTATGTAAATACTCATGCTCAGTCAGATTATAGATTTTTTCCACCAAATATGAAATATCTATATCTTGGTTTTGCTCTTCCTGCTATCTATGGAGAGCATCTAAATATATCTGTAGCAATAGATACTTCTGCTTCTATAGATAGAGTGCTTTTGGAAAAGTTTTTATCTCAATTAGATCAAATTTTACAAATTTTTCCAAACTATGAGATAGAGTTGATTGAGTGTGATTCCAAAATCCAAAACATATCTATTTTATATCCAACACAGCCACTAAAAGCGACTCTCAAAGGTGGTGGAGGGACAGATTTTAGATCTGTTTTTGATCATATTGAGAGAGAGAGTTTTAATACAAAGTTTTTAATCTACTTTACTGATGGAGAGGGTGTTTTCCCTGAGTATATACCTAGAGTTGATACGCTATGGGTAATGGAAAAAAAGGTCGATATACCTTTTGGTGAAATTTTAGAATTGGGAGGATAAATTGAAGAGAGTTAACTGTAAAAGATGTATCTACTATTATGTAACATGGGAACCAAAACAGCCTCATGGCTGTAAAATGTTTGGCTTTAAATCATTTGCTATCCCCTCTATAGCAGTTAGAAAAAGTAGTGGTAAAATATGTGAAGCATTTAGAGAAAAGTAGGGTGTGCTCCCTGAGCACACCTTTAAAAAATTAATTATCCGTTGGGTGTCATAGCCTTATATTTATAGTGCCACAACTCAAACTTATCCCAACAAGCTTTTGCCTCTTTTGAGCCTTTATTAGCCGCTTTCTCAATCCATTTACTAGCTTCTACCCAATCTTTTAGTTGTCCACCTGTGCCATATAGATACATAAGTCCTATATTGTATTGGGCCTCTTTGTCATTATCTTTTTCTGCCAATTTTTTAAACTTCTTAAAAGCTTCTTTTGGTGGTTTTTTTGTCTTGACCTCTTTTTTATATGTATCAGCTGCAAGTTCAAACTCTGTTCTAAAATATTTCGTGATCCACTTCTGTTTATTTTTATTCCAATGATTTATTCCAAAAAACATTAAAATAATAAGAAATATAGAAAAATCTGCACCCATTGATAACCTTTCAAGCTAAAACTAAATAATAGTATTTATAAAATTATAAACTTTAAAACTTAAGATTAGTTTGTAAAATTATGTTTATTAAATATATTGAATATTATTTTTAAAAAGATTTTGATTTTGTTGTTCTGTTGATGATTTTAACTGTTTTTATTGCAAAAAAACCAATCATGATGATTCCCATAATTATTTCAAAATAGTTCCATTTTGATATATCTAAATCACCTGTGAGAATCCAAAATATCTCCCATATTAAAATTATTTGAATTAAAAGGTAGAAAATTGGTTTATAGATGGAGTGTGTTCGTTTTTCAAAAAGTTTTTTTCTGTGAAAGTTTCTCATTTAACCTTTGCCTTTTATTAAAAATATACTTTATAATAAATATATCGGCAAAAGTAATATGATTTATAGTTTTTTTATATTTGAATCTTCAATAATAATAATTTTTTTGTCAATAAGCTGAGTCAAAACTCTTTTATATGCTTTTTTACTTAATCCAAAAACTTTTTTTATAATTTCAGGTTCAGTTTTGTAGTTGTAAGGAAGTATTCCTCCATTTTCATCTAATAGAGTTATGATTTTATCTTCTGCTAGATCTATAGATTGTTTTCCTATTGGTTGGAGTGATATATCTAGTTTGCCATCATCTCTAATTTTTTTGATATATCCTTTTCTTCTATTGCCTGTAAATAGATCTTCAAAAATTTCATTATTAAAAAGCATCCCTTCATGTCTATCATTTACAATTACTTTAAATCCAAGTGGTGTTTTTGCCAATACGAGAAGATTAACTTTGTCATTTATTTTGAGGTATTTGGTATCGTTGTCCAAAAATTGACCAACTTTTTGTGAAGCGTATACACGGTTGCTCTCTTTATCCAAAGCTACTCTAAATATAAACTTTTTTCCTACTTTTAGCATGCCTCTCTTTTGTTGGTTGAGTGGAACAAAAAGATCTTTTGCCAATCCCCAATCCAAAAATGCACCAATCTTATTTTGGTCAATTACCTTTAATAGGGCAAACTCTCCCACAACTGCTTTTGGAGTAAGTGTAGTTGCTATTGGTCGATCTTCTGAATCAGTATATACAAATACTTTTATTTCATTGCCTATTTGCATATCATTGCTCACATATATATTTGGTAGAAGAACTGATGTCTCTTCATCTTGGGATATTAGGTGTAGTCCATGATCGCTATCTCTATCTATTTGGAGGATATTATATTTTCCTATCTCTATTTTTTCATTCATTTGTTGATTAGCTCCTTGATTGTGCTTATAAATTGGTCTGAATCATTTACGCACTTTGCCACACGATAATCTTCAAAACCAAGCTCTTTTGCTACTATTCTATACTCCAAATCAAGCTCAAATTCTGTCTCTGAATTATCCAAGACAAACGAAATAGGTACAATAATAACTTTTTTGCTTTTTATCTCTTGAAGCTTCTCCTCCAAAGATGGCTCTAGCCACTCTACAGGTCCTAGTTTTGATTGATAAGCTAAATGAAAATTGGCAAAATTTAGCCCCTCTTTTTTGATTATGTGAGTGAGTATTTTGACATGTCTCTCTATCTCATTTTTGTAATTATCCCCCATATAGATAATTTTTTTTGGTAGTGAGTGTGCTGAAAAGATAAGATCAAACTCCTCTAGATTATCTCTTTGTGGGCAGATGCTATCTCTTATTGTCTCAAATACCGCCTTATTGTATGACCTATTTTTATAAAATGGTTTTATCTCTTTTATCGTTGGGGTGTAGGACAACTCTTGGGTAGCTTGATAAAAATCTTCTAAAGATGATTTTACTGTGGTTGTAGAGTATTGAGGATAGAGTGGAAATAGAATAATCTCTTCAACTTTTTTTGCTTTGAGCCATGATAGCTCTTTTTGTGCAAATGGTGGAGTATATCTCATGATATTTATCACTATATCATTAGGAAATTGCTTTTCTACTTTTTTGAGAAGTTTTTGTGTCTCTTCGACTAGAGGAGATTTTCCTCCTAGTTTTGCATAATTTTCTCTAGCCTCTTTTCCCCTTGTCGTTACAATGGCTGTGGCGATTAGTTTTCTTAGAAAATTACTTTTGACTGTAATAATATTTTTGTCATTAAACATATTTTTGAGAAAAACAGAAACTTCACTCAAATCTCTAGGAGCACCCATGTTTAAAAATACAATAGCTCTTTTCATACTATATTTATTAGTTTAAATTTTTTTTTCATGATATGTAAATTTTAAACCCTTTCTCTTTTTTAAGTAGAGAGATTTTACCATTATGTGCCTTGATGATCTCCAATGAGAGTGCTAATCCTAAGCCATTTCCTTTGGTTTTGGTGCTTTTGAAAGGTGTATATAAAATCTCTTCATTTTCTATAGCAGCTCCACTATCTTTGACTACTATTACACTCTGTTTTTCCTCTTTTTGAAAAGTAAATGATACCTCTCCGCTCTCATTATCATCCTCTTCAATAGCATCAATAGCGTTATATAAAAAGTTCTGCATTACTATATTTAGTGTCTCTAGATCTCCATATATTTTTTGATCTGGAAAATCTATAGTAAGATTAATATCTTTACTAAATGAGTAGTTATCGTAAGCATTTTCTATCTCTACTTTCAAATCTTTTAGATTGATTGGCATTTTGACTATCTCTACACCTTTTGTAAATAGTAGAGTTGATTTAATAATTCTCTCTACTCTATAGAGTGATTTTTTGATCTCAAGTACAATTGATTTATTCTCAAGTTTTACTCTTTTTAGAAGGGTTGAACTTAGTATAGAGATAGAGCCTATTGGATTTCTAATCTCATGAGCTAGATGTGCCGCTACTTGTCCCATTGAGGCTAATCTATCTTTTTGTCTTTGTTGTGTGATATCTGTTGCTGATATAATAGTTTTATCATCACTTTTTGTGAGATTAATAAGATAGATTCTATTTTCAAACTCTATCTCATAATCTTCTTTGCTCATATCAATTTTTGTTATAAGATTTGAAATTTTTTTGGCAGCAGAGTTCTGTAATGATATATTTTGATCACTTTGTAATACCCATATTGCATGAGGGAGTAGTTCTATAATTTGCTCAATAACATGGCGTAAATCTTGGTATGATTTGTTTAGCTCTTTATACTCATTTTCTACTATATAGGTTTGATGGATGAGGTTTGCAAGAGTTAATTTTAGTTCATTTTTATCTTCACTATCAATTTCTTTATTCATATTAAAAGCCTTTCAAAATCTTTTAGTTCATAAAGTAGTATATTTTTTTTTCTATTATTCAAAAGTTCATTACTAAAACTATTTTTACAAAATAGTGCAAAATAGTGAATATTTAAATGTGATTTTTGCGTTTTTTTTTGTAGTTTATTAAGAATATTTTTACTAATTTTATGATTTGTCCATTTGCACTCACCTGCTAGAAGTGCTCCATTATTAAATTTAATAAGTAGATCTAATTCAATATATTTATCCCAATAGCTTCCTGAATCTAATATCTGATCCTTAAAATCACTTCTAATAAGGGCATTTGATAGGTCTTCAAAAGTGAGGCTAATATAATAGTCCAACTTCTCTTCAATAATTTCTAAAACTTTTGTATACTCCCTATTTTCTAATAGATTCATGTTTGGATAGATAAAAGTAAACCAAAAACGGTGAAAATCTCTTTTGAATTTTATTTTATGCTCTATCTTGTAACTTCTAAGCTCTTTTTTAAGAAGCTGTTTAGGACTCTTTTTAAGAGGTTCTTCTCTACTATACTCCTGCTCAATAATACCCATAAAAATAAGATTCTTATATATATTTCTTCCTTTGAATTGTGAAAAATATTTATATATTGAGTAGGCTTTTCTATTTCCAATCGCTATTTTATGAAGCATTCTTTTGCTATCAGTATCTATTTTATTAAATGGAAATTGGTTTTGAACTCTTTTGTAATCTTTTAGTATTAAGTTTTCAATACTTTGTAAAATATTTTCATAAGATTTAATTGCACTAAGATTATCAAATCCATCAAATACAGAAAAAAATGTGATACTCTCCTCCATATTAAGATATGGTAATACATGATGAATTTGTTTAAATCTCTGCTTTTTAATAATAGGAACCCTTTTTGCTTTTAAGTAAGTATTATAAATTAGATTTAATTAAAAGGTTATAGAATATGGGTATATATAGTGATTTGGAGAGAGATTTTGATTTTGATATTGTTGATGAATTTTTTTCGCACTACTCTATTATGTGTGAGAGTACAGAATCTCTGATTTTAAATCTAAGAGATGAAGATATGTATAAGATAAGTTTAGAACAACTATTTAGAATATTCCATAATATTAAATCTGCTACTGGATATCTGCAAATTACAACTATCAATAATATTGTCTCTCTAGTAGAAGAGTTCTTGGATGATTGTAGAGATGAAAAAGGACCAGCTAGTGAAGAGTTTATTCGTTGGTTTTTTCTTGTTGTTGATCAGCTAATTTTATTTAAAGAAGATTTAGAAAAGGATAGAGACCAATTGAGTCCTATCAATAAAGAGATTTTGAGATTGCCTGAATTTGTTTAATATTTAATGGGGATTGATATAGAATGATCAAAACTTATTAGGAAAATAGATGATATTACTTGAAAATAGAACCTCCATCAAATGTGATATTGAGTTATTAGATAAAATAATGGACTATTTAAATGCACAGATAGTTGAACTTATTTTAACTGATAATAGAGAGATACAAGAGATAAATAAAGAGCATCGAAATATTGATAAAGCCACAGATGTCTTAAGTTTTCCTCTCCAACCAATGCCTCACTCACCACTTGGTTCAATTATGATTAGCTTGGATAAGGTAGATGAAAAATCAAAAGAGCTTTTGCACTCATTTGATGCTGAATTAGCTCTTCTTTTTACTCATGGTCTTTTACACCTTCTTGGATATGATCATGAAGAGGACGATGGAGAGATGCGAGCCAAAGAGAGAGAGGTGATAGAATTTTTTTCACTTCCCTCTAGTTTAATTCAGAGGGTTGAGTAATATGCAAAAAATACTATTTATAGTTTCTCTTTTTATCTCTCACATATATGCGAATGTTGCTGTTACGGGAGAGAATTATAATAAGATTGTTGATGATAAGATAGAGGTTTTATATGCCGATGAGCATAAGGATATGGCACAAAAAGTTCTCTCTTATGAGAGTGGTATTATAGACTCTTATGAAAAATCTTTTGGATATAGTTTGGATGATAAACAAAGAGTAGGTATTTTATCTTCACATAATCAAGTTGCAAATGGCTATTCAACTCAAATGCCTTTTAATTTGCAAATCAATTATAGTGGTGGAGCCATTATGAGTGATTATTTTTGTACCTCTTCATGGATTAAAGAGTTACTCATTCATGAGAGTGCTCACAATTTTCAACTCAATCCAAAAAAAAATCTACTCTCTTTTTATGCTCATAAAATTGTCAAAAATGCTCCTTTAACTTGGCTTGGAATTGTTCCTATTTTTCCTATTCCAAATTTTGCTGAATCCTCTTTTATTTTGGAGGGAAATGCAGTTTTGAATGAGTCTAGATTTAATATTGGCGGAAGATTATATAGTGGTAAAAATTTGGCAATGACTATAACTCAAGCTAGAGCAAAATATATTACACCTCAAAGGACATATAATGAGCATCTATATTTTCCATATACTACTCATCACTATATTGTAGGAGGTTTTTTTCAAACTTTTTTGGCTCAAAAATATGGAATTGATAGAGTAAATAGCTATTTTTATAATTTTTCAGGGCAATGGATTCCACTTTTTACAAATAGTATATTTAAAGAGACTTTTGGTGAAAATTATGAGGATTTACTTTGTCAATTTAATAGGTCAATCTTGAAAAAACATAAAGGCTTTAGAGTAACTAAAGGAAAAAAACTTGCATCTTCTATGTCTGAATTTAAGCTATTTTCAAATGATAAAGAGATTGCTTTTTTGAGTACAAATCACCTCTCAAATCCTATTTTTTCCACTTATCAAAAGAAGAATAGAGTTTTAAAATCTAGAGAATCAGATTTTATTAATGGAAGATTTATCCAGAAAAATAATAAATATTATACAAGTGCCTCTAAATATAGTTCTGTAGATAAGATTGAGATAGCCCTGTTTGATGAAGAAGCAAATATCTTAAATGAGAGTAGATCCAAAGCCGTTCAAGGGGTTTTGAGTGATGGAAGATTAGTCTATTTTGATATTGTTTCATCTCTTGATGCTCCTGCTCTTTTTGTAGGAGATAAATTTTATGGATATGTAAACTCCTCTGTTTATGTTGATAGCAAAGATAATCTATATTATGCAATTCAAAAAGGCAAAACAAGAACAATCTATAAAAATAGAGAACCACTCTTTTCATATCAGGGTTGGTATGGATTTGTAAGTGATGTTGATAGAGAGAGTGTTATTTTTATTGCTTCTTCTGCTCATGGTAGTAGTGTTTATAGTTTTAGTGATGGTAAAATTGAGAGACTCTCCTCTAGTGATGATATTATTGACGCAAAAGTTATTGATCAAAAATCTCTATTGGTTGAGAGTATAGGTGCAGACTCTTATAACTTTTATGAGATAGATAGAGTCCCTTTTATCTCAGATATTTTTGAATTTAAATACTTTTTTGAGGATGATAGTAGATTCAGAGATTTTGATTTTAGTGCAAAAAATCTAGAAAAAGATACCAAAAAATATAGTGCTTTAACTAATCTTCACTATAGCTCATTAGATCAGGGGTTTGAATATAGTGAGGATGATGTGGTTTTTAATCTATCTGCAAATTTTGAAGATCCACTCTCTCAAAATCAACTGAATTTTTATCTATCCAAATATGATAATACTATTGCTGGAGTTGGCTATAAAAATTCTACATATAGATTAGCTTTTGGTGTAGATATACATGGTGTAATTGAGCCAGAAGATGGTGTTGATTCTAGAGATTATGGCATGAATCTTTCTCTCAATTTTCCTCTTTATAGATCATCTTTTAGTTCGATTGATACATCATTGGATTATACTATATCAGATGATAAAGATGAACAATCACCATTAGTCTTATCTCTTGATTTTTTAAGATCAAGATC
This sequence comes from uncultured Campylobacterales bacterium, assembly GCA_964560425.1. Lineage (GTDB taxonomy): Bacteria > Campylobacterota > Campylobacteria > Campylobacterales > QNZT01 > CAZLLE01. The sequence continues at coordinate 19,396 of CAZLLE010000045.1, read as the reverse complement.
ATTTGGACATAGTATGTATCCAAATGATTATCAAAAGTTATCATTTTTTGGTAGCAAATATGAGGATAATAGCGATTTTTCTGCTGGAGCTAAATATAAAATCAAAAAAGATTTAGGAGCAGAGTTCTATTTGGGTGGAGGTGTAGAGTATGCTAAGGCTGATATTGATAGTTATGATGAAAAAGATGGAATAAAAATCGTACAAAGATCTTATGCTCCTCATGAAAATATCTCTCTTTTTGAGATGCCAAGCCTCAAAGATGACCTATATGTAAAAGAGATTGGAGTAGGGGAGCTATCTTTGCATAAAGTTCTAAATTTTGATAAATATTTTTTCTCTTTTCCTCTGTCTCTAAGACGAGAATCACTATATGCAAAATATAGATATTATGATATTACAACACCTTCAAATGAAGAGAGTAACTACAATGAATTAACATTAGGTGCAACTTTTGATCTACTTTTGATTCATAATTTTCCTGTTCCTATAAGCATGGAGTATATTCACAATGATGATTTGGAGGAGTCTAATAATTTTCGATTAATTTTTGATATTACACTTGAATAGGGCGTATTCTATATAACTTTTATTTACCTTATAATATAAATTTAATCTTTACAATTAGTTTAATTTTATGTTATTATGAATATGTAATAGGAGATTCGTTTTTGATAGATTTTTTACTTATAATTTTTTTACTTATACTCTTATATTTTATTCTTTTAAATATTCGTGAAACTTTTTTCAAAGAGTATACTTTGGAAGATTTTAAATTGATTTTGAATAAATTTAGTGATATCGTATTTAAATCTCTATTTATTACTATTGGTTTATCCATTTTATTAAGAGTCTTTGATTTTGATGTTCAAAATTTTAATTTTAGTGTTTTTATATTGGCTCTTCTATTTTTTGCAAGTGTCTCTTTTCTTTATGATGTTTTTGTTTTGGCTTATAAAAAAGATATTCATCCAAAAACATCTACAGGATCACAATGGGTAGAGAAAAAGTATATTAAATCTATTAGCACAGGAGTTAAAATCTCTATAGTTCGTGCTTCATCTGCTTTGGTTGTCTCGTTTATTGTCTACTCTCTATTTAGTGTAGTGGTAAGTGTTGTTGCCACTTATATGTTTTTTAGTTTGGCTTTTTTTCTTATAGTAATAGAGGTTTACTATTTTTTTGAAAATCATAAAAAGGATAATTTTATTATAGATTTTGGTGCTGGTATTATTCCATCACCCTATATTTTACCTATTGTACTTTTTCTTATATTGAGTGGATATTTTTGGTCTGCTATTGTTTTCTCTTTTCTTGGAAGTCTTATATTAGAGATCATTGTTATAAAAAATGCAATAAAGAGTAAAAAACCTAAGAAAAAACCTGCAATTGTAGATACCATTGCAGGTAATTTTCCAAAGCTAAATCAATATTTTCTATATTTTCTTCTGGCTTACTGTATTTTGTATCTAATATATATCTTATATGCAGAATCAGAAACCCTATTAATGATTCTCTACCGAATCCATTAAAACACCGATAATATCACTCATGGTTAAAATACCTTGTAGTTCATTATCGTCAATAATCAAAAGTCTTTTAATACTACTATTTACCATCATTCTTGAAGCGTATTTGACTCCTAATTTTCTTGAAACGGATATAGCAGGAGCAGCCATGATGTCATAAGCATTTAATAGATCAATATCCCCATCTTCAGCTACAATTGCTTGTAAAATATTTTTAAATGTTAATAACCCATAAGCTCCATTTATAGTACTTTTTTCTACTATAACTGATCTTACAGAGTGCTCTCTCATTTTTGTTAAAACTTCTCTTATAGTAGCCATTTGTGTTACCATAATTAGTTTCTCTTTTGGTGTCATTACTTTTTCAACTAATACTTCCATCTCTACTTGCTCTCCCTATAATATATGTTTTATATCTTTTTCAAATTGGTGCAGTTCATCATTATTAAGTCCTGCTACATGGCTTAGAGGCATAGTAAATGCTAATGAACTATTTTCATGACTATCAAGATCAAACTCTTTTCTTAAAGCTCTCATAACTTTCATAGATAATCTTCGTGGCAAAATAAAAAGTAATATCGACACATTCTCTTCAAGTGTTAGACCAAAAAAGACTTTTTTCTCTTTAAGTCCGATATTTCTTCCATGAATAATTGTGGCAGCACCAGCACCAGCCTCTTTGGCAACTTCAATCGCCCTCTCTTCATCTTTATCAGGAATTACAGTAACCATCGCGGTAAATTTCACAGATTCTCCTTTGTTTTATTCTCTTCTTTTTCTTGAATCATATTAGCATATATACCATAACCCATAACTGTAATCATTGGAAAAAGTGAAGCAAAAGCAATTAATCCAAAACCATCAATAAGTGGGTTTCTACCTTCTATATTTTCAGCAAGTCCCAAGCCCAATGCTGCAACTAGAGGAACTGTAACAGTTGAAGTAGTTACACCTCCACAATCATAAGCGATAGGAATAATATATTTTGGTGCAAATTGAGTGAGAATGATAACTATGAGATATCCTGCAATAATATAGTAGTGTATAGGATCTCCTGCAACAATACGATATGAACCCAATGCTATACCAATAGCAACACCAATTGCTACGGCTGTTCTTAAAAATTTTTGTTTGATATTTCCTTCACTAATCTCTTCAACTTTGATAGCAATTGCCAAAAGTGAAGGTTCTGCCATGGTTGTGGAAAATCCAATTAGAAAAGCAAAAAGATATATGAGTAAGTTATTGGACATTGATGTAAGTTGTAGTGCAATACTCTCGCCAATTGGAAAAAGTCCCATCTCAAGACCAATGATAAAGGCGTATAGACCTAAAATTACCATACCTATTCCCATGACAATTTTTTGAAGATGGGCAACAGCTTTTTTAATAATAATATATTGAAAAAAGAAGATAACCATCAAAATAGGAGCAACATCTTTTATTACTCCAAGAAGATCAAAAAAGGCATCCATTAGATTAAATTGGTGTATTGAGGCTACAGTTTTTGTTGTCTCTATAGTCGTTACAATAGTATCAACATCACTACTAGCCATAGCATAAACAATAATTCCATAAACTTGTACAAAAATCATTGGAGTAAGTGAAGCAAATGCAATAAGTCCAAAACCATCAATAATAGGATTTCTACCTTTGATACTAGATGCAAGACCAATTCCAAGTGCAGCAACAAGAGGTACAGTAACAGTTGAAGTAGTTACTCCCCCACTATCATAAGCTAATCCAATAATCTCTTTTGGAGCAAAAAATGTTACAACTACAACAAGGACATAACCACTAATAATGTAGTAGTGAATAGGATGACCCAATAATATTCTAAGAGTTCCTAATGCAATAGCAAATCCTACTGAAAGAGCAACTGTCATACGCAAAAAGAAGGCATCTACTCTTCCACTACTAATTTCAGCAGCCTTATCTGCAATAGCAATCAATGCAGGTTCGGCAACAGTTGTAGCAAATCCCATAGTAAAGGCAAAAAGTAGCAACCAGAAGAGTGAACCTTTTTTGGCAAAATCGGTTGCTAAGTTCTCTCCTATTGGGAATATTCCAAGCTCTAAACCTCTAATAAAGAGTGCTAGACCAACAGCAACAATTGTAAGTCCTATTATAATTGATGTCAAATTTTCTGGAACTGCTTGAATAATAGCAATTTGAAAAAATGCAACAACTAGAATAATTGGCACTAGATCGGTAAAAGAATTTTTCAAATCTTGATAAAATATTTTTAAACTTGCTTTCATTTTTAAATTATACTTTAAAAAAACTTATTAATGAAATGTAGTTTTAAAAATTAAATATATGTAAAATTTATTATCTCTTTTTTTTAAATATGGTATAATATTTTGAATATAATTAAAAAAATAAGGAGCTTCACGATGCCCAATAGTATTCAGACATGGTATAACTCACTAAATGATGAAAATACACTTTTTAAGGTGGAAGATCCTGTAGCATTTAAAGAGGCTACTGCGGCAATTCTTTGTAATATTATTAATCTTAAACATGTACAAAAAAAAGATGAGTTACATGAGTTTTGTGACCTTTTTAAATCAGAGTTTCACCTAAGTGATGAAGATGCTCAAAAAATATTTGATAATTCGGCTGATATACAATCAAATATCGAAAAATATACAGCCATTATTAAAGAACAACTTGATGGTGATGAGTATAAGATGATGGCATTTATGAAGATGCTTAATCGTTTTATTATTATTGATAAGTGTAAAGAGGAAGATTATTGTGTTTTTGAGAAGGTCAAAGAGCAACTTTTTGCCTCTTAATATATGAAAAATTTAGATTTATATGCAAAAATTGAACCACTAATTGGTTTTTATGAAGAGTATGAGTATCTTTATGAAGAGTATTTACATATTCTAGGTGAGTATTCTAATTTATCTACTGTTTTAGATGTTGGGTGTGGTAATGGTAATTTGTTGTTATATTTACAACAAAAATATCAGGCAGAAGGTATTGATCTTAGTTCCAAAATGGTTGAGATTGCAAAATCTAAGGGGGCAAATGCCTCTTTTATGAACCTAAAAGATGTTCGAGGTTCTTATGATGCTATTTTAGCTGTTGCTGATGTTTTGAACTATTTAGATGATGACTCTTTAGAAGAATTTTTATTAAATGTCTCTACACGATTAGAAAAGGGCGGTATTTTTGTATTTGATATCAATAGTCGTTTTGGTTTTGAAGAGGTTACGGCTGGGAGCATGAGTGTTGATGAGGGAGACCAATTTTTATCTATTGAAGCGGAATTTTTGGATGAGATACTTCGTACTGAGATTACACTTTTTGAGAGAGTTGAAGGTAGTGAGTGTTTTACCAAAGAGGATGAAATAATTTTTCAATATTACCATGATATTGAAAAAATTGTTTCAAAAACAGACCTGAAATTGGTTTTGGTAAAAGATATAGCACTATTTACAGATGCTAGTGATAAAAGTTTAGTAGTTCTTAGAAAGCTTTAAATATAATCTACTTAAAAAATGGGAATTATTAAATGAGTAAACAAGAGACAAAGTATATTTTTGTAACAGGTGGGGTGTTAAGCTCTTTGGGTAAAGGTATAGCATCTGCTAGTATTGCAACTCTTTTAAAACATTCAGGTCAAAAAGTGAGTATGCTCAAAATTGATCCATATATAAATATTGATCCCGGAACTATGAGTCCATTAGAACATGGTGAAGTCTTTGTGACAGAAGATGGAGCAGAGACAGATTTGGATATTGGGCATTATGAGAGATTTTTGAATATTCATCTACACCAAAATAATAACTTTACTACAGGTCAAGTCTACTCTTCTGTGATTGAGAGAGAGAGAAGAGGGGATTATCTTGGTAAAACAATTCAAGTTATTCCTCATATTACGGGTGAAATCAAAAGACGAATTGCTCAAGCTGGAGAGGGTAATGATATCTTGGTCGTTGAGGTAGGTGGAACTGTTGGTGATATTGAATCTCTACCTTTTTTGGAGTCTATTCGTGAGTTTAGAAATGAGGTAGGCAAAAAAAATGCAATTTTTATACACCTTACTCTTGTCCCTTATCTCAAAGCTGCTGGAGAGTTAAAGACAAAACCAACTCAACACTCAGTTCAGGAGCTTAGAAGAATTGGTATTACTCCTCATATTATTATTTGTCGTTCAGAAGTACCAATTCCAAAAAATATGAAAGCCAAAATTGCAGCTTCATGTGATGTTGAAACAAACTCTATTATTGAAGCTTTAGATGCAAAAACTATCTATGAAGTACCACTTCACTTTTTGAGACAGGATATTTTGACACCTATTGCTGAAATTTTGGGACTAAAAAAATTAGAACCAGATATGGAAGAGTGGAATTTGCTTATCAAAAATATTATAGCTCCTAAAAGAGATGTAACTATTGGGTTTGTAGGTAAATATCTTGATCTTAAAGAGAGTTATAAATCTCTTATAGAATCTTTTGTTCATGTTGGAGCTCATTTAGATGCTAAAGTAAATCTAAAATGGATTGATAGTGAAAAATTAGCAAGAGGTGGTTGTGAGAGTACCTTTTGTGATGTAGATGGTATTTTAGTTGCGGGTGGTTTTGGTAAAAGAGGAGTTGATGGTAAAATAGAGGCTATTCGATATGCTAGAGAGAATAATATTCCATTTTTGGGAATCTGTTTGGGTATGCAATTAGCCATTGTAGAGTTTGGGAGGCATGTATTAAATCTTGAAGATGCTGACTCTATAGAGTTTAATCCTGATTGTAAAAATCCTATGATATATTTGATTGATGAATTTATAGATGCTAGTGGGGATAAACAGCTTCGTACTCATAAAAGTCCACTCGGTGGAACAATGAGGCTTGGTGGATACTCATGTGATACCAAAAAAGGATCTCTTCTCCAAAAAGTATATGGCAAAAAAGAGATTACAGAGAGACATAGACACAGATACGAAGCAAATCCAAAATATAGGAAAGCTTTGGAGAAAGCAGGAATGGTAATTAGTGGAGAGTCTCATGGCTTAATTGAAGTAGTAGAGCTTAAAAAACACCCTTGGTTTTTGGCTGTTCAATTTCATCCTGAGTTTACATCTAAACTAAAAAAGCCAAATGAATCAATTTATAGTTTTGTAGAGGCATCATTAGAGTTAAGAACAAATTAATGAAACGCCTTAGCAAAGATAATATCAGAGAGATTTTGAGCAAGAGATTTGAAGGTGATGAGTTTGTTACTCTCTCTAGTATTCCTCCTCCTCACTCTTTTAAAGATATTACCAAAGCATCTTCTCGCATCAAAAGAGCGATTGATAATGGTGAAAAAATTACAGTTGTAGGTGATTATGATGTAGATGGTGTTGTCTCTTCTGTTATTATGCGTGAATTTTTTGATGATATTGGTATTGATATTGATCTAATTATTCCTAATCGTTTTCGAGATGGATATGGTATAAATGAAAAGTTATTGGATCGTATTGATGCAGATTTGATTATCACTGTAGACAATGGAATTTCAGCAGTTGGAGCTGCCAAGGTTTGCAAGGAGAGGGGAATTGATCTAATTATTACAGATCACCATACGGTACCTGATACTATTCCTGATGCTTATGCTATTGTAAATCCAAAGCAGAGTGATTGTAACTTTCCCTCTTCTGAGATATGTGGTGCACAAGTAGCTTGGTATTTGGTGGCTGAATTAAAATCTGTACTAAATATTAAATATGATCTCTCTAAATTTTTGGATATCTTGGCTTTGGCAATTGTAGCTGACATGATGGAACTTCGTGGTATGAATCGTATTATGGTCAAAAGAGGTTTTATCATGATTAATCAATCCAAAAGAGCAGTTTTTAGTGCTGTAAAAAAGTTTTTTAGAAAAGATTCATTTAAAAGTGATGATATCTCGTTTCTTTTATCTCCAATTATTAATAGTGCTGGAAGAATTGAGGATGCCTCTTTATCTTATGAGTTATTGAGAAGTAAAAATGAGAGAGATGCCTATATGAGATTAGAGTATATTGTCTCACTAAATAATGATAGAAAAGATATAGAGCTTAATCTTTTTGGTGAGTCTTTATCCTTTCATAATAAAGATACAAATATTATTGTTGCATGGGGAGAAAATTGGCATCAGGGTGTAATTGGAATTGTTGCTGCAAGATTAGTGAGAAAATTTCACAAACCAGCAATTGTCTTTTCTGTTAATGATGGTATAGCCAAAGGTAGTGCTAGAAGTATTGGTAATATTAATATTTTGGAACTTGTTGCGGCTCAAAAAGAGTTTTTGATGGGATATGGTGGGCATAAAGGGGCTGCGGGTATGTCTATTAGAGTTGAAAATTTAGAGCCATTCAAAAAAGCACTAGAAAAACACTCTCTAAATATTAATAAAGATGATTTTCTTGAAAGAGAGGTAATTTTAGGAGAGATTGATCCTTCATGTATAGATTTTGAACTACTAGATATTTTGGAGTCATTTGAGCCTTATGGTCAAAAAAATCCTCAGCCCATCTTTATTCTAAAAAATGCTTTTGTAAAACATAATAAAATTTTGGGAGCAAATGCAAACCATCAAAAATTGATATTAGAGAGTGAAAATCATACTATTGAATCACTCTATTTTAATTTTGATGAAGAGATATCTACTGGAGATAAAATTGATATTATATGCTCTATCTCAAAAAATGAGTTTAGAGGCTTGGTTACTCCTCAAGTTTTACTCAAAGAGATTTTGTAGCAACAATCAAAGCCATATCTAAAAGCCTTTTGGTATAGCCATATTCATTATCTTGCCATGCCGAAACTTTTAGAAAATCACCATCTAAAAGTTGGGTAAAATTTAGATCAATAGTGGCAGAGTAGGGGCTTTGGATAAAATCCCTAGAAACAAGAGGCTCTTTGGTGATATTTAATATAGTTGAATTTTGAATCTCTTTTTGTAAAATTTCTACTATCTTTTTATGTGAAGTTTTTTGCGATAGATTGATACTCAAATCATAAAAAGTACAGCTCTCAACAGGTACTCTAATGCTTTTGGCATAAAGTTTATCTTTTAAGTGTGGAAAAAATTTGCTAGTAGCTTCTGCTGCAGAGCTATCTAGGGGGATAATATTTTGTGTGGCTGAACGAGTGCGTCTTATATCTTTTGAGTAGTGTTTTGTATCTAATAGCTTTTGATATGCTGTATAGCTATGAAACATACTCATAAAAGCCTTTTTAATACCAAAATGTTTTTGGATAATATCAAAAATTGGTACAATAGCATTTGCTGAACAGCTAGAGTTTGAGATTATCTTTTCATCTTGATATTTTTCATGGTTAATTCCATAAATATAAGTTGGTATCTCATCAGATGCAGGAGCAGAGATGACTATTTTTTTTACACCTTCTCTAATATATGGCTGGTTTTTCTCTATTGTCAAATGAACTCCGCTACACTGCAACATTATATCAATATCAAGTTTTTTAATATCTAATTTGTCTGGCTCTTTTTGGTTAAAGAGCCTAATATTTTTGTTATCTACAGTTAATATATCATCTTTAATTGTTACTTCATGATTAAAAGTTTTGTAAATGGAGTCATATTTTAGAAGTTGAGCCATCTGTTCAAAGCTATATAGATCATTGATTCCTACGAGTTCAAATCTATTATCTTCTAATATAATCCTTGCAACACCTCTTCCTATTCTTCCAAAACCATTTATAAAGATTTTAATCATCTATTTAGAACTACCTCACAACTCTCTGTTGTACAAAATTTAGAATCTTCGCCATCTGATCCGCTAAATTGTGACCAATCTATCTGGGCTAGGACTTTTAATCTTTGATCATACTCCTCTTTTGTAATTCCTTCATAAGGCATTTGTGCATAAGCTCCGCTTGTACTATGTGGTAGCATAGATACACTTTTGATTACAGGAGCAAATTGAGCCAACATATGCTCAATCTGATCTCCCTCTCTCTCTTTATCAAAATAGACTGTACAGCTAACCATATTATCACTCCACTCTCTTTGAAGCATTGCCAAAAATGCAAACTGCTCCCAAGCTGAAACTTCATCTGCTTTTCGTGTCTTTCCTTGATCTATAGGAAACTCAAAAACAAAAGTGTTTTCACTATATTGATCAGGTTCATTTGGTACACCAGCATTTTGTAATAGTGTGCAAAATGGTGTATCAGATCCAACTCTCATTCTTCGAATTGCATATTTAAAAATAGGAAAGTGCATACCACTAGATACTCCTGCTAATTGACTAATTGTACCTGATGGTTTAATTGTGGTTACTCTTATGGAAGAGGGGATACCTGCCTCTTTTGCTAATTTATCATTTATTTTTCTGACAATATTATATCCATGTCTTAACTCTTTAGTAAGTTGTGCCGCACCAATTTGATCAAGATAATCAGCAACACCAGAGAGACTTACTCCTATTCTTCTATTTCTAGCAACAATACTATTAGTCTCTACTCTATGACTTGGAAGAAGTGAGACCGTAGAGGCATAAAAAGTAGCATACTCTAATGCTTTATAAAAGATCTCGGTTGTTTTACATTTAGTTGGAAATACTTCAGCAAGATTACATAATTCAAAACTCTCCAATGGAATTTCTGAACATGGATTACTAAGCCATGCATCATCTTTCATCTCTTTGCCAAATCTACCATATTTTTGCATATTAATTAGATTGCAAATTCCTGGTTCACCGTTGTTTTTAATTCTTCTTGCAATTTTGGGGATTTTTTCAAAATCTTCACTACTAGAGAGTACTACTGTATTATTACTCATCCAGCCAATCTCTTCTCTTTCTGGGTTTTTTTTGTAATTTTTAAGATCCAAAAATGTTAAATCATCTGGACGACCCAATGCAATTTGAGCACTTCTTCTGACATTTCCAGCTACTACACAAGCACCAATTGCATTAAAAATATCAGCTATAGTTCTTGTAGCGTCATACTCCCCATCACAATAATCATCAAGTGATTTTTCAACTCTTTTGTGTAGTTGTATCAAAGGATCAGCACCACTTGCTTTGCCTCCAAAACCTCTAATTATTGCACCAAAAGGTCTAATAAGAGAGTAATCAAATTGATACCACTCTCCATCTTTGGTATAAGATTCAATCAAAAGTTTCAGACTTTCAACCCACCCTTCACGAGAATCAGGAATTTCAAAAATTTTACTACTACTTTTATCAGGATTTTTTGCCTTGCCATCCCATGCAGTATTAAAACCAACACCGACACCACACATCAAAGCATCCATTGCCCACTCACAAGCATGAGATAGATCTTTAGAGTCCACAGCTCCACAATTATTTAGAGCCATAGAACCTCTGTTATAAACATACTCCGTACCCATAGCCCAAAGTCCACGCCCCGGTGGCAAAAACTCCATATAAAACATGGATAGAGCAAAAGATCTAGCAAACTCTTGCCAATCATCATCATTAAACTCTAAACCATTTAAAATATAGTGATTCTTTCTAATACTAAGTACACCATTTACTACTCGTATGATTGTATCAGCCCAATTCTCTTGAGTGCCATCATCTTTGAGACGGCTATATGTACGATAGTATGTAGCCTCTCCAAAACCATTAAAACCAAACTCCTGTTTTAAAGATTTTAAAAAATTTACCCCTTCACTTGAGAGTTCAAAACGCTCTTTGACCATGTTTTTATCCTACTGTTTTTTAATCTTGAAATTTTAATATTTTAAGTGAGTCCTATATCCATATACCGTCTCATCTTCCTAATCTCTTTTAGGTCTGTATGTACAGATAAAAAATTACTTTTATCATCTCTAAAAGCTTCTCCAAATGGTGAGATAATTGCAGAGCTTTGAGCCATCTCTTTTTCTCTACTATTTGCTGCAATTACAAAAGCTTGATTTACTACGGCTAGGGCTTGGGTGATTATTTCAAAATGTGTTTTTCTTAGTTTCCCCCAAAGTGATGGTATAAGGATAATATCAGCACCTTCTATCTGTATCCATAGATCTTTGAATCTAATTTCAAAACAGATTAACATGGCAAATTTAAGACCATCTATTTCAATAATTTTTATATCCTCTTTTTTACCAGAAGTATAATATTTATCCTCTTCTCCAAATTTAAAAAGTTTGACTTTAGGTTGAGAGTGTACAACTTTATTGTTATGAATTAGTTTTGCACTATTATAAAATTTCCCATCTATCTCCTCAATTATAGTAAATGAAATTACTCTTTTAGAAGATATTTCAAGTATATCTTTTATTGCCTCTTTGCTAAAGTCTGCAGCTTCTTGTAGTTTGTCAAAACTAAAGTGTGTAAGACAAAGCTCAGGAGCTACAATAATTGCATCTTCCGAACTTTCCAAAATTAGGGATTTTAATTTTTTTAGATTTTCATGATAATCATTTTCATCAAAAATAAATTGTAGAGCGATCATCTCTCTTTTAGAAGTCATCAAAATCAAGGCTCCCTTTTGAATAGTTTGTAACTGTTCCTTCAAAGAAGTTTGTTTTTTGGTCATTAAAACTAGAAAAATTATCAACCCATTTAATAGGATGATTTTTGTGGTATCTTTTTTCAAATCCTACAGCATGTAATCTTTTGTCTGCTAAATGTTTAATATAGTCCTCTATAATATCATCAGTTAGACCCAAAATTTGACCCTCTGTAATATATTGACCCCATGATATCTCTAATTCAACTGCATCATCAAACATTTTATAAACATCTTCAATTAACTCTTTTGTAAATAGTTCTGGTCTCTCTTTTCTTACGGTATTTATCATATTTTGAAAAATTAGTAGATGTGTAACTTCATCTCTTTGGATAAATCTAATCATTTGCGCAGAACCCAACATTTTACCACTTCTTGCAAGTGTATAAAAAAATGTAAAACCACTATAAAAGTAGATACCTTCCAAAATTTGATTGGCAAACATTGCTTTTAAAAGACCTGTATCTGTTGGATTAGATGCTAGATCTTCATAAATTTTTGCAATATGTCCATTTTTACTTCTAAGTTGAAGATCACTTCTCCACATATCATATATTTCATCACTATTTTGTGAGATACTATCTACCATAACGGCATAACTTTGAGAGTGAAGTGCCTCTTCAAAAGCTTGTCTTACAAGAATTAAATTGATTTCAGGGGCTGTTATATATGGGTTTACATTATCAATTAAGTTATTTGTTTGAAGTGAATCCATAAAAATAAGTTGAGATAGAGCTTTGTCATAAGCATTTTTTTCTGCATCTGTTAGCATTTTATAATCTCTAATATCTGTAGTCATGTCTACCTCTTTTGGAAACCAAGTATTGTTTAGCATAATATCCCAAAGATTGTATGCCCATTGATACTTTATATTGTTAAGTTCAAAAATACCTGTTGGGTTTCCTCCAAATACTTTTCTCTGTTTTGAGCTTTCATTAGATTCTGGGTTGTATATCTTTTTTCTTTTCATTTTGAAGAGATCCTTGTATGAAAAATTTTAACTATAATTTTATCTAACAAACTCTTTTAAAAGAGTGTTGGCTCTCGAAGACTCCTAATTTTAAAAGAGGTTCTGTGAAGGGAAGATAATCCATACTGTTTTATTTTACCTATATGTAAGGCGGTACCATACCCTTTATGTTTTTTAAATTCATACTCTGGATATATCTCATCTTGTTCTATCATGTATCTATCTCTACTCACTTTTGCTAATATACTTGCGGCACTCACTTGTGGTATTGAAGCATCTGCTTTTATTATGGCTTTGATATTTTCAATTCCAAATGTTGTGTTTCCATCCATTATCGTTTGAGATGGATTTAGCTCTTTTAAAATTTCTAAAATAGAGTTTTTGATAGCAAGGGATAGTCCAATAGAATCAATAGTATTGTTATGTGTAAATACAATTTTATATCTACTATTATCCACTATTTGTGGATAGAGTAACTCTCTCTTTTTTTGGCTTAATATTTTTGAATCATTTAGTCCTTTAATAGGTTTTTGCAAAATAACACCAGCGACAACTAAAGGTCCTGCCAAACACCCTCTTCCTGCTTCATCGATACCACATAACACACTCTCTCCTTTTTTTGTACAAATTTTTTTGTATCTGTTCAAATTTATTTTTAAACACCGATCTTCATTTTAACTAAGATAAGGAAAAAAAAGATGCAAATGAAAAAAATATTTTTAGGTTCTTTAATAACATTAACTTTTTTAGGTGGTTGTGGGGGAAGTTCTCCTGTTGAAAACTCTCAGGTCGATAATTATAATGAGCCTCAAAAAGAGATAATTGGAGAAAAAAGTACTTTAGAAAAAAAATATGATATGACTAAAAGTGATGGAGATAGTATTAGTACAGATGCCCCTGCTGTGGATGTAGCAGTTTCCAAAGAGACTCTTTTTGTTGCTCAGGGTGAAAATGGTGTGGAGATTATTAAGATAGGTTATGATGATGTAATCTCTTCTGCACGCATTGCACAAGTTACAGACCTTAATGCTTATGCCGTAAGTGTGTCAGAAGATGCTTCTACTTTGTATGTTACAAATAAAGAGGGGTTTGTAAATGTTGTAGATATTACAAATATTAATAAACCTGAAAAAGTAAAATTGATAACTAAAAAAGAGGCAAATAGCTTTACTTTATCTGAAGATGGTAGATATAAATTTGTACCAAAAGGTAAAAAAGGATTAGATATTTTTGATGTTAGTAATCCTCATAATCCTATCCTTGAGACAACTATTACTAATTTTAGTGCTTATAGTGTGGTAGTGGCTCAAAATGATACCAAAGTTTTGGTAGCTTCGGGTGTAAGTGGAATTAATATAGTGGATATTTCAGATATTAAAAAGCCAAATACGGTAGCTAGATATAAGCTCAAAGGTAATACTACAGGCTTAGCACTAGATAGAGAGGCTAGTATATTATTTGTTGCAAATGGTGATAATGGCGTATCTATTTTTAATGTAGATATGGTTATTGCTGGTATTTATCGTTGAAGTGCCCAATCCCAAAAAGGTAAGATCTCATAAAATATACCGTTCTCTTCAAAAGAGTGTTCGATATTTAGTGTTATTATCTCTACCTTTTTGATTTGGTGTTCATGAAGATGTTTTTGCATTCTTAGTAGTTTTGTTTTTAATATTGCTTGGGGTACAAAGAGGCTAGTAATTATTGCTATATCTTTTTTGGGTAGATAAAAATTGATAAAATCTGTATAAAATATCTCTTCATCTGTCTTTATTAACTCCAAAAAGATAATATTTTCAAATCTAGTATTAAAATATTTATGAAAAGTTAAAACACTTTTGATTGCAAAATCTATCAAAAATATCTTTTTATTTGCTTTTGGTTTTTGATACTTTTGTAGAAAAAATATTATTTTTTCATCTTGAAGTTTTTTAGTAAGAGTATAAAATTTATCTTTGGATATCTTATGCTCTTTTTTGAGTTGCTGAAAAATTTGAAATGATGATATCATGACTCCTTGTGAGAGAGCATAAGCTTTGATAAGTTGAAACTCTAAATCAGAGCTACTTATTAATTGAATTAAATTTTGAAAATTTTTACCTATATTTGTCTTTTCTGAGAGTACAATTTGAGGATAAGTACCGATAGATGAGTAGTAATTAAATATATTTTGTGGATCTAGTTTGTGTCTATCAAATGCAATAAACTCCTCAAAATCTAGTGGAAAAACTGTTATGCTCTCAAAATTATCTAGCTCTTTATATGCAACTGTTGAGATAATTACCTCTTCACAATCTGGTACTTGGTATGAAAAATCAAAATTTTCTAACACCAAAAGAGTGATTTTTTTTTCATCTATAAATGTAGATAAATTTTGCATGACACTCTCTTTATCTACTCTAAAATCCAAAAAATCTATATATAAAAACTTTTTTTTATCTCTTTTATGAAGAGCATCAAAGATAATATAACTTTTTCCCGATTTTTTTGCACCACAAATAATTGTCTTTTTTGCACTTATTTTTCTTTTTCTTGGTAAAAAATTAGATTTTTTTAGATCTTGTTCATATAAGAACTCTAGTTGGTTCATGATTTGACTTTGTAATATCTATTATTTTGTGTATAATCGCGATAATTATAGTATAGGATGGGTATTTATTTGTTTAATTTAAAAAATTATGAGAAATTCAATATAAAAAATGGAGTTCTCTCTGGTATTGTTGTTGCTGTTGCTCTTGTTCCTGAAGCGATAGCATTTAGTTTTATTGCTGGTGTTAGTCCTCTTGTTGGATTGTATGCTGCATTTATTTTGGGTCTTGTTACATCTTTGCTTGGTGGTAAGCCTGGTATGATTTCTGGTGCTACTGGGGCTGTAGCTGTTGTCTTTGTTGGGCTTGGTTTGGCAGTAGCTAAACTACATCCTGAATTGGGTAAAGAGGCTCTATCGGTTCTAATTTTGCACTATATTTTATTGACAACAATTGTAGCTGGTCTTTTTCAGATGCTTGTTGGCTTTTTGAGAATGGGTAAATTTATTCGTCTTGTTCCTCAACCTGCAATGTTTGGTTTTGTAAATGGACTTGCTATTGTTATTGCAATTGCTCAACTTAAATTTTTTAAATCTAGTGATTTTGATACTCTTGATAATTGGAAAGATATTTTACTTCACTCCTTTAAAGAGAACTACATGATGTATATTATAGTGATTATTACCATGGCTATTATGCACTATCTCCCACGATATACAAAAGCAGTCCCATCTGGTTTGGTTGCTATTATTGTATTGACTGTGATTGTATATTTTGGTGGAATAGATACTAAAACAGTGGGTGATTTGGCAAATATTGAGGGTTCATTTCCTACTTTTGTGATGCCTGATACTTCACTTTTTACATTTGAATCATTTATGATTATTTTACCTTATGCCATATTGGTAGGGCTTGTTGGTCTTATTGAATCACTTTTGACACTCTCTGTTTTAGATGAGATGAGTGGTACAAAAGGTAGAGGAAACAAAGAGTGTATAGCACAAGGGGCAGGAAATATCTGTTCAGGTCTTTTTGGTGGTATGGCTGGTTGTGCTATGATTGGTCAAAGTATCATCAACTATACTTCTGGTGGTCTTGGTAGAGTCTCATCTTTTGTAGCGGCTGTTTTATTAATTCTTTTTGTTGTTAGTTTAAGTGGATTAATTAGTATAATTCCTGTTGCTGTTTTGGTTGGAATTATGTTTATGGTTAGTATTGGTACTTTTGAGTTTTCAAGTATTAATCGTATTAAGTTTATGCCAAAAAGTGATGCATTTGTTTTGGTATTGGTTACTGTTGTTACTGTAATGTTTGATCTAGCTATTGCTGTTATTGCTGGTATTATTATCTCTGCTCTTGTATTTGCTTGGAAACATGCAAAGATATTTTCTAAGACACATGTAGAAGAGGATGGAACTAAAATATATGAGCTTGATGGACCACTATTTTTTGGTTCAGTTACCTCTTTTGCAGAGCAATTTGATATAGAAAATGATCCTGAAAAGGTTATCATAGATTTTAAAGCAGCAAGAGTAATGGATATTTCAGGGGTAGAAGCTATAGATGCAGTGACAAAAAGGTATGAAAAAGCTGGAAGAAAATTATCATTAAGACATTTAAGTCAAGATTGTAAAAAACTTCTAAAAGAGGCTGGACCATATTGTGTTTATGAAGAGGATGATCCAACATATAAAGTTGCAATAAATTAATTTAGAGAGGGAGAGAATATGACAAGTATAGATGATGTAAGAGTAGAGATGAGAAAATTACAGATGATTAGAGATGAATTTTATAAATTTTTAGATGATAATTTAGAGAAAGATTCTCATGGTAGTTTTGATTTTTCTTCAAATCCTACTGTTGATGCACAAGAGGTTTACAAAAACTTTTTTAAGTTAGATTATCAGGCAAGAAAAATTAGAGGTTTGCTTATGGAAGCAAGAGATATAGAGCCAAAATAGCCCTATATGTCTTATATTAGACTCAGCCGAGCTAATTATTGGCACAATCTTAATTTTTTAAGTGAAAAGCTAGGCTCAGCTAATAAATTAGCAGTTGTTCTAAAAGATAATGCTTATGGGCATGGTCTTTTAGAGATGGCTTCTTTGGCTTGTGAGTTTGGTATAAATAGAGCTATTGTTAGAAGTCATGAAGAGGCTTTTAAAATAGAGCCTTTTTTTAATAATATTATTATTCTGCTACCAAATGTTAATTACCCATATAATCCAAAATTTTCCTTAGTTGTTAACAGTTTGGATAGTTTGTACTCTTTTGATAGTATGAGTGCTTTACATCTCAAAGTTGATACAGGAATGCATCGTAATGGCATTATGATGCATGAGTTGGACAAGGCTTTGAATATTGTCAAAAAACAAAATCTAAATTTAGAAGCAGTGATGACTCATTTTCGTAGTGGGGATGAACTTAGTGGTGAACTATTTTGGCAGATGAAAAATTGGAGAGAGATTAAACAGAGAGTATCTATGCTTTTTTCTAAAAAGATTCTGTTTCACTCTGCTAATAGTGCCACACTTTTGAGATTAAAAAATTATGAAGATGACTTTGCAAGATGTGGGATTGCTTCATTTGGTTATCATCATATGCCTTTGTCCTTCGGAAAATTTAATTTAAAACCAGTCATGACTCTTTATGCTAATAAAATTAGTACAAGATTTATAAAAAAGGGTGAGAGAGTAGGTTATGGTGGTATATTTCATTCCACTAAAGATATGAAGATCTCCTCTTATGATATTGGATATGGAGATGGTTTTTTTCGTTTTGATGGTGTTGGAAAGTTTTCTATTGCTGATGGACGAAATATTTTGGGTCGAATATCTATGGATAGTTTTATGATTGAGGGTGAAGATGATGAGGTTGTTGTTTTTGATAATGTTCAAGATATAGCTTCACTTTTTGAAACTATATCTTATGATATTTTGGTCAAACTATCCTCTTCTATAAAGAGAGTAGTTATTTAGATTTTATCGGTAACATAGTGTAAAACCACCTCTTTTAAGAGGTGGATATAAACGGCTAGAGTCCTACTCGTTTGAATTGTCTTTATTTTGTATATATTGTTTTAATTCTTCTTTGCTCATACTTTTAATAATCGTATATAAGATTTTTCTAAAATCACCCGCTTTTTTCCATCGTGTTAATGTTGCGGGTGGAATATCTATAATTCTAACAATATCTATATCTTTCATAATAGTCCTTTTTATAAAATTATACTCATATTGATTTATTTTAAGCTTAAGCTAATCAATATGAGTATATAATACACTTCATAAGTAAATTCAAGAAAGGAGTAGGAGTTAAAAATGTTAAATGTAGTAAAAGTTAGACTATATCCAAAACCTAAACAAATAATAATGCTACATAAAACTTTTGGCTCTTGTAGGAAAGTTCATAATTTACTTCTAGATGCTAAAATTAAAGCATTTGAATGTGGAGATAAATTAAGTGCATTTGATCTAATTAAAAGATTACCTTTAATGAAAAATAGTGCTGATGGAACATATTTAAAAGAGGTTGATAGTACAGCTTTACAACAAAGCGTTAAAAATATAGATGTTTCTTATGCAAATTTCTTTAGAGGGGCGGGATTTCCTACTTTTAAAAGTAAACATAATTCAAGACAATCATTTAAAACTACAACTCCTAAAATTAAAGATGCTAGATTATACCTTCCTAAAATAGGTTTACTTAAAATGAAAGGTTTTAGGGAATTTGATGGAAAATTAATATCTGCCGTAGTTTCATTCAATGCAGGACAATATCATGCGTCATTAACCTTTGATGACAAGATTGAACATCCTAAACCTAAACATAACGGTAAAACAATAGGTATTGATGTGGGTGTTAAATTATTTGCCACTTTAAGTAGTGGA
>CAZLLE010000044.1:0-2310 GCA_964560425.1 uncultured Campylobacterales bacterium | reverse complement strand
TATATCTATCTCTTCACTTTCAGAAATATTTAGAGCTGTTTCACTTTTTCCTGCTCCTGAACCACCTGCCATAAAAATAGCTTTTTTATTTCTATTTTTATAAGTTAAAAATTTATTGGGTAAATGATGTTTTTGTGACTTAATAAATTCAAATGCATTATTCTCTATCTCTTCATCAGTTCCACTACTTCCAAGTTTTAAAAGCTCTTCAATAGATTTTATTAACTCTTCATCACTCATTTACTTACCTTATTTTCGTTTATGGGAAAGTATACCAAAAATAAGATCAGCATGAATGAATTAGGGTAACCAAATTACACTTCCTTAAAAATTTGCAATCACCCTATGGGGCTTTCTAAAAACAAAAAAGTAAAAACCCAAAAACTAAGAATCACCCAATCAAGAAGGTAAAGTTCTGAGGAGACGAAACCCTCTATCATCATCACGGAGAGCAGGATGGTAAAAAGTATGATCATCAGAGTAATTGAACCATGAACCACCACGGAGAACTTTTGATTTTTTATCCTTATCATACCAATCTTCACACCACTCCCAAACATTACCATACATATCATAAAGACCCCATGGATTTGGCAATTTTTTACCTACTTCATGAGTTGTACCATTACTATTTTCATTGTACCATGCATACTTTTTTAACTCACTACTATCATCCCCAAAACTCCATCGTGTTGTAGTTCCTGCACGAGCTGAATACTCCCACTCTTTTTCAGTTGGTAATCTATAATTATGTCTAGTTTTTATAATTAACCATTTACAATATTCTGTAGCATCGTACCAACTTATACCCATAATCGGAGTATTATCTGTTAAATTCATTTCTTTATAATATTCAAAAGCTTCTTCCTTCCACTTAGGATAGTACTTTTGAACATTATTAACAAAGTGCATATATTCAGCTATAGTTACTGGATATTTTCCCATCTCATAATTTTTATTTGGTATTTTTACCATATCTATCGAAAGTGAGTTTAATATACGAACCATTTTTGGTTTTATTATTTTTAAATTTATTCTATTCTGTTGCTCTATAATAGGTATAAAGTAGTTCATTATCAATTCTGCTTCTGCAACACTAACTTTACTACTCACAGCTTTTACATCTATTCCACCCCAAAAGTCAAGACAATTTTTTTCAAAATCTAATTCCCTTCAAAAATCATAACCTCAAGCTACAATTTCAATTAAATTTTTATAATCATTGTTGTTTACTTTCAAACTATCAAAGTAAACACTCATAGGTTTTTTATACTCCAAGGTCTCATGAAATCTCCTATAGTTGTAAAATTTAATGTAATTTTGAATATCTTGTTTTAGATCTTTAATACCATCATACTCATTCAGATATATCCTCTCACATTTAGCACTTCTCCAAAATCTCTCAATACAGATATTATCAGTAGCTCTACCTTTACCATCCATAGAGATGATAATATTGTTATCTTTTAGTTTTTGTGTATGTAGATAACTTGTATATTGACTACCTTGATCAGTATTGAAAATTTCTGGTTTACCATAAGTTTCAAGTGCTTTGTTTAGCACTCCCATGACCAAATCAGTATCCATACAATTGGATATTTCCCATGATAAAACAGCCTTGGAGTACCAGTCAATAACGGCTGCCATATAGACCATCCCACCATTGATCTTGATATATGTTATATCGGTACTCCATACTTGATTTGCCCTCTTTATCTCAATATCTTTTAGTTTATATGAATACTTAAGATGTTGCTCATCAGCCACAGTTGTAGAGATAGGTTTAACAGCTAAAACTGCCCGAAAACCAAGCTCTCTACGATATTTTGAAACCGTATTTAGACTAACATTAAATCCATCTTCAAGCAACTGCTGATGTACTTTTTTTTCTCCATATATAGGTATCTCTTCAAACACTTTTTTAATATGTTTTTTGATAGCAATCTTCTTTTCATTCACTACAGGTGTATAGTAAAATGCACTTCTACAGATGCCTAATAGCTCTGTCTGTTTTGATAGAGCTATTGTTTTCGGCTTGGTCTCAACTAATGCTTGTTTATCAGATAAGTCCAAGCCTTTTAGCTTTCCCTGCAACCAATCTCGCTCTACCGTAATTTTGCCAACAACTCTTGCATACTCATCAATCTTTGCATGAAGCTCTCTGTTTTCATCTTTGTACTCTTTGACTGCTTTACTTGGTTCCATCGCTAACTCTGCATTGGCTAGAAATATTGCCTTCCAATTTTGTAAATTTTTTGGAATGATATTATTGGCACTTGCTATTTCGTTTAGTGTCTTTTCTTCTTTTAA
>CAZLLE010000043.1:0-2066 GCA_964560425.1 uncultured Campylobacterales bacterium | reverse complement strand
ATTGATGATGTTGATAATATCTATTTTTTGATAGAAAAAGGTAACCTTGGTCAACATGTTCAGATCTATTTAAATATGGATAAAGATATAAATAGTGGATACTCTGCCTATATTTTAGATGATAAAAGTGGTGCTGAGTATATGATTGAAGATAATAAATTATATAAATCTACAGCAGATGGTACTATTTGGTCATGGAATCGTATTGGTTCTGTAAAATTCGCAAAAGATAACAATCTTGTAGAGATAGCACTCTCCAAAAATATAGTTGGTGCTAAAAACTCTATCTCTATGGGTGCTATAGGTTGGGATGCATCATTTGATAATAATGTTGGATATATTTCTATGCAAAATATCCTTTTACAAGATCTTAAAGGTCTTATTATCAATGAAGTCATGGCTAGTAATGCTCATACAATCATGGATCCTGACTATTTTCAATTTTCAGATTGGATCGAGATATATAATCAAAGTGCAAATCCTATTGATTTGAGTAACTATAAACTAAGTGACAAATTAGATAAAGCATTATGGACAATACCCGCGGGAACAGTGATAGAAGGTTTTGGATATATGCTATTTTGGGCAGATAAAAAGGATACGATCAAAAAAGGGTATCACACAAATTTTTCTCTAAAGAGTAAAGGTGAAGCAGTTGGACTATTTGACTCTCATGGTAATCTTATTGATGGATTTAATTTTCCAAAACAGAAAGCCGATATCTCTACAACTTATGGAAATAGTGGACATGTCGTCTATATGTATCCAACTCCTGCCACTCAAAATAAAGTTCCAGTTGAAAATTTATCTTCACTTAGTGCAAGACCAATATTTTCAATTCCTGGTGCTTTTTATGCTAATCCTCAAAATGTAGAGTTGAGTGCTAAAAATGGTGCGACAATCTATTATACAACTGATGGATCATTTCCTTCTTTGGAGTCTAAAGTTTATGATGGTTCTATTTATGTTGATAAAACAACTGTAGTTAGAGCTCGTGCATTGGAATATGGTGAGCTTATGAGTTTTGCTGAGACTCAAACATATTTGATTGGTGAAGATATCTCCCTTCCTGTTGTCTCTATTGCAACAGATGATAAATATCTACATGATGATAAAGTTGGAATTTATACGATTGGTACAAATGGTGCACCTAGTCCTGGATGTGCCAAAGGTGCTCAGGTTGCTAATTTTTACCAATCTTGGAAAAGACCAGCAAATATAGACTATTTTAATGAAGATAAAGAGTTAGCTTTTTCACAAGAGTTTGATATGAAGATTAGTGGAAGTTGTTCAAGAATATTTGCTCAAAAATCACTCTCAATGACAGCAGATTCAAAATATGAACACTCTTCACTAAAATATAAGCTTTTCCCTCACAAAAATATTACCAAACTTAAGGGATTTAAGATTAAAAGTGCGGGGCAAGATTGGGAAGGAACAATGTTGAGAGATGCTTTTATGCACCAAGTTATCAAAGATGATATGGATATAGAGTATCAGGATTATAGAGCTTGTGTCGTATTTATCAATGGTAAATATTGGGGAATACATAATATTCGTGAAAAGAAAAATGAGACTTTTTTAGCCGAAAATCATCCTGAAGTTGATTCTGAGAAAGTAGATATTTTACAAGATAGTGGTGGTGTAAATGAGGGAAGTGGTGCAGATTATGAAGCAATGATCGCTTATATTAGTGAAAATAATCTTTTTGATCAGAATAACTATAATAAGATTGCTGCTCAAATGGATATTGAAAATTATATGGATTATATTATTGCTGAGACATATTTTGCTAATACTGATTGGCCATATACAAATGTTAGATTTTGGAGAGATCAAAATGGTGGAAAATGGCGTTGGATTTTGGAAGATTTAGATCTAGCTCTTGGAGGACCTTGGGGAGATTTTATAGAGGTAAATATGTTGGATATGTTGATAAATACAGCAAATATTACCAATAAAAATCCGCTATGGTCAACACTATTATTTCGCTCACTCGTTGAAAATGATGGTTTTAAGAGTAGATTTAAAGAGAAATATAGCTCTTATCTAAATACAACTTTTCA
>CAZLLE010000042.1:0-35499 GCA_964560425.1 uncultured Campylobacterales bacterium | reverse complement strand
TCTTCCTCTCTTTTTCTCTCTCCCTCTTCTAAAAACTTTTCTGCATCTTCCATATTTTTAAATAATTTTACAATAAATCCATCCTCCTCATAGAGTTCAAGATATCTATCTGTATTATTTTTATAAGTTAAAAATATCTTTTCATCATCATCAGAGACAGAAAATCCATTTTTTTCAAAAATAAGCTTTTGTACTCCATCATCAGATTCAGCTTCAGAAGCATCATCATTTACAGATATCTTTTCAATATATAATTCACACTCTTCGCGTCCATCTTCTGATCTTTTACACTCATCAGATTCAGAAACTGTATAAAATATATTTCCAGCAATTATCTTTTTTAGATCAATATCATTATCTTTATATTTTGCCTCTTGTGCCTCTTTCTCTCTCTTTATATCTTCTCTATACTCAAGAATTTTTTCATAAAGCTTTTGTAATACAACATCATCACTATTTTTTAGTCTCTCTGCTGCTTTTAGATTAAAAAGCGTACCTGGACGAAACTTATCTTTATAAACCTTTCTTATTTTTTCAATAAGTTCAGGAGTTGGTCTAATACCAAGTTCTCTTAAATCCTGTTCTATATGCTCATTAATCCAATCAAACTTTTTGTCAAATCTCTTATCATCCTCTACAAAAACAATTCCTTTAATAAAATCAGGATTATCAGATTTTACACCCTCTCTAATATCTTCAAATGAATCTCTCGTAATAGTAGCAATTCTCTCCAACTGATTATCATCAACCTCTATTTGATCAAAAGATGTATCAAGATTTTGAGAGACAGCATCTGCAACACGCAACATCTGCTCATGATCTTGACCTTTAAACATCTCTTTAAACTCTTCTTGCCTTACAGCCTCTTCAAAAAGTTTATCTACACCTCTTACTCCATCTGCTTGAGCAAGTATTTCATAAATTTTATCTATTTTTTCATCTTGCTGAGCACCTTCAACACCTGCAACAACCATAAGTGCTTCGATAGATTTTTGTAATTTTAATGATTGTCTAATAAGCCTATCATCATTATGATCTTTTTGAAAAGCAATAGGATCAGCACCTATATCTCCAACTTCAATATCTAAAATATCTGCAACTTTAGATTTAGATTGTTCTATTTTTTCTCTTATTTGCTCTTTTGTAAGTTTTTGATCACCTATATCTCTTTTTAAAGTTTTAGCTACAAGTGTTGTAATTGGTGAAACATTCAAAATTTCTCCACCATCATTTGGAGCAAATAGTTTACCTCTAAAATCTTTACCAGTATCTACATCTACACCACCAAAAACAAGTAAAAGTGCTTCATCAAAATTTGGATTATCTCTATGTTCTTGTGAAACTGCCAATGCAAATGATCCATCTTCAAGTGTTGTAGTCATAGGCTCACTATTTGCCTGACAATAACCATCTTGATTTAAATCTAAACATACAACAGCATTTTGCAAATAACCATCAACTGCTTTTCCATTAATAGCTATCTGTATCTGTTTTTCAACTTCAGCTTTAATATCTTGTTTAATCTCTTCAACTGCACTATCAACACTACTACAACCTGTAATTAGTGAACTCACTATTGTTGATAAAACAACACCTTTTAATAAGAAGTTTCTTTTCATGGGGGAGGTCTCCTTCGCCTGTAATATCTTTATAAAATTAAATAGCATAAAAAATTTACTATTTTAGATACTCATAAATAAAATCGACATAATAGAAAAGTTCTTTAACTATTTTTTACTTTTTATTTCTATATAAATACAAGCTCAAAAAGATACAATACTAATCAAGCACTTATACCAATCCCCACTAAGGAGTACGAAATGTATTTAGAGATAGTTAAAAAAATTGAACCAAATATAGATATGGAAGAGGCAGAAGTTAAGCTTCATATAAAAAGAAGATTAACAAAAAAAGAGATGATTGTATTGGAAAATGATTATCAAAATATAGATGAAGTAGTAACACTAACAAATCTATCAATAGATTTAGATAGATTAGGCTCTCTTAGAAAATCAGCTATAAGAAAAATTAAACAGAAAGTAGTTGTAGATATAGCACATGCTCAAAAAGAGAATGTACTATAAACTATTACATTTTATATTTAGCTTTAATTCCCATTAAAGATAAACCAACTCTAATAGATAAGGCACTCATAGCCATTACCTTTAAGAGCATATCTTCATTTTCACTTCCAACAACTTTATGTTTATTATAAAATTGGTGGAGCTGAGATGCCAAAGTTTTTAAATACTCTGGCAGTTTTTGAAGTTGTCTTGTATTAAAAGCATCTTCCAAAACTTCAGGCAATAAAAGGGAGAAAAAGAGAAGATTTTTTGCATCTTCATCAAGATTCTCCAACTTAACAGATAGTAAATCTTCTGCACTCTTACCACTCTTTTTCATTACTTGATTTATTCTCGCATGGGCGTACTGAATATAAAAAACAGGATTTGAGCTATCCTCTTGTTTAAACATATCAATATCAAACTCAAGATGAGTGTCACTCTTTTTGCTCAAAAAGATATAACGAAGAGCATCACTTCCAATCTCATCTACAACATCACTCATAAGAATAAAATTACCAGCTCTTTTACTCATTTTATAAGGTTCACCACCTTTAAGTAGAGATACCATTTGAGCCAACAAGACCTCTAATTCAGGTTTATCATATCCCAAAAATCTAATTGCCGCTTTGACCCTAGCAATATACCCATGATGATCTGCACCCCAAATATTTATATAATGATCAAATCCACGACTATATTTATCATCATGATAGATAATATCACCTGCTAGATAAGTAGGACGAGAGTCATCTCTTACAACCACTCTATCCTTTTCATCACCCTTTTGACTCGATTTTAACCAAAATTTACCATCTTTTTCATAAATAGCTCCATGAGATTTTAGCTTTTCAAAGCTTCTATCCCATCTCTCAAATAGAGCTTTTTCACTTACAAAATTGTTAAATTTAATATTAGCATCTGCCAAATTTTGGACAATAAGAGAGAGCATTTTCTCTTTTCCCCAAGAAGATAGTTTATCAATATTTTTTCGATCTTCAAAAATCTTTGAGCTAAACTCATCTTTTGCTTCATCTGCCAAATCAAAGATATACTCTCCACGATAAAATTCATCAGGCCACTCTACTTCAACATCCAAAAATTTATCACGACCAGCTAAAAAAATAGATAATCCCAAAAGATCTATCTGATTTCCAGCATCATTTACATAATATTCACTCTGAATATTATAACCCAAATGAGTACCAATACGATAGAGTGAATCACCAAATACAGCACCTCTAGCATGACCAATATGCAAAGGTCCTGTAGGGTTTGCACTCACATACTCTAGTAAAATAGATTCGTTATTTTTCTCTTTGGCAAATGACTTTTCATCTCTTAGAGCCTCTGTTGCAACACTATCCAAAAATTGGTCACTTATTTTAAAGTTCACAAATCCCTTAACAGGAGCAACACTCTCAAATATATCTTCACACTCAAATTTTTTACAAATTTCATCAGCAATAATCATTGGAGATTTTTTTAATATTTTAGCAAGTGAAAAAGCAACGGGGGTAGCATAATGTCCAAAGGAGAGATCCTTTGGCTTTTCTAAAACAAAATCTTGTTCTAACTGTTTTGATATAGTATCAACAACTTTTTTTTTCAAATCAATAGCCCTCTACGCCTTTTGAGAATCTGATTTTTTCTCAGTCGTAGTTACAACGCTATCCTCTTTTTTCTCTATTTTATCATCTGTAGATGCAATGTTTTCATCTTCATCTTTAACTGCTTTTTTGAAATTTTTAATTCCATTTCCAAGACCTTTTGCAAGTTCTGGTATCTTTTTTCCTCCAAAAAGAAGTAAAATTACTAACGCAATGACTAAAAGTTCTATTCCACTTGGCATACCCATGTATAGGCTCCTTAAATTATAATAATATTTTAGTGAGTATTATACCATTTATTTATAAAAGTGCTAGTAGTGGTTTTGTCGATCTTAAGCCTTGCCGTATCAACAATAGAAAAAAACTTTTTGAGGCTTTCATCAAATTGATCATTAATAAGAAGAAAATCATAAGATCCAATTCTCTGCATTTCACTCTGAGAATTACGAAGTCTTGTCTCAATAACTTCTAATGAATCTGTATTTCTATTAATTAATCTCTCTTTTAAAATCTGTGCAGTTGGCGTAGTAATAAAAACTGAAGTAATAACATCAGCAAACTTCTCTTTAACTATATCATGACCTTGAACATCAATATCAAAGATAACTAATTTACCCTCTTCTAATGCTTCCATTACAGGCTTTAAAGATGTACCATAATAGTTATCATGAACCTTCGCCCACTCCAAAAATAGTTCATTTTCAATATCTTTTTCAAACTCTTCTTTAGAGATATAGTAGTAGTTTACTCCCTCTTTTTCACCATCTCTAATATCTCTTGTTGTTGTGGATATAGAGAAGTAGATATCTTTTTTATCTTTAAGCAACTCATAAACAAGAGAACTCTTACCACAACCACTAGGACCAGATATAACTAAAATAGAACCTTTTTTCATAATACTAAGAGTCAGCCTCTTCATTTTTTGGTGAAAAAGATAGAGATACATTAATATCCATACCCTCTAATGCTTTTTGTAATAACTCAGGAGTAATAGAATCAGCTACAGCCTTTTGAATCATCTCTTCTAGATCAGTAGGTTCAACAACTCTCTCTTCTCCCTCTGTAGAGATCTCTTCACTAATAATCTCCTCTTTTGGAGTAGATATATCTTCCAAAATCTCAGACTCCTCCTCCAAGGCTTGAACAATCTCTTCTTCATCCAAATCATCAAATTCATCAGCAAGATAATCACTCTCTTTTTCAATATCTTCTATACCATCTAACTCATCAATTGCACTATCTATATCATCCACTTTATCATTACTCAAAGCATCTGCAACTACTGCACCTGCCCCAGCAACAGAGGCAGCAGCAACTATATTCTCTACAGCAGAGGGCTCTTCTTTCTCTTCCTCTTTCGGTGTTGGAGACTCTTTAATCTCCTCTTCTACTAACTCTTCTTTCTTATCTAAATCAATCAACTCATCAGGAGTCTCTAATGACTCTTTAGAATCCCCCTCTTGAGTAATAGAGTCTAATGAAGCATCTATTTCATCTTCTATCTCTTCAAGAACACTCTCACTTTTTACTTCAATATCATCTATTGAATCATCAATTTTTAGATCCTCCAAACTCAAATCTTCTATTGGCTCTTCATCACTCATATTATCAATTTCACTAACCATATCTGAGAGTTCAATCTTTTCATCTTCACCGCTGATAGTGTTTGCAATGCCTGTACTTAATGTAGTTTGAGGTATTTCAAGTTCATCTAAAGGTTTATCTTCTTCTAGCTCAGGTATCTCTTCTATTTTTTCATCAAGAGGAGATAACTCTTCTAATTCATCTAATTTAAGTTCTTCCTCTTTTGTCTCTTCTTCTTCTTCATCAAAAGAGTCTACAACCTTAAAATTTTCATCAATCAAAGAGACAAAATCTGTTGGTAAAAAAGGCTTCTCAATTGCAATATCAAATTCACTAGGAATATCACCATTTTTACTACCAATAAAACCTAACTTATCATAAGTAATCGCACCCATCAAATTTTTTAAACTAGACGAGTTATATTTATGGCTATCCACAAAAACAACATTATAAGCACTTCCTGATGGATTATAATCCGAGATCTCTTCTAAGTCATAGTTATGTTTTTTTGAACTAAGTTGCAGTAATCTCGAAACAATTTTATTATCATTAATAAGTAATATAGAAGGCATAACTCAACTCCATTTTTAATATTTTTTAAATTTTCACACTAGATAATAGTACAAAATACTATATAGTTTGCTATAATTATATAATTATTTCCCTTTATTAAGAAGGCTTACTTTGTTAAAAAAAGAGTTACATTTCATAAAAGTTTTAGTAATATTATTTACCTTTTCTCTTCCGCTATTAGCACTTAATAAAGAGAGTTTTTTTCTTTTACCAAAGGAAAAAGATTACGCTCTTAGTGAAATAATAAGACATATCGACCTAGCACAAAAAAACATTAATATAGCTATATACTCATTCACCAATAAAACTATTGCAAAAAAACTAAAAAATGCAGCAGCAAGGGGTGTAAACATAGAGATTATTTTTGATGATAAATCAACAAGAAAAAAGGGCAATAGAAGTAAGCTACATTATCTAGCCAAATATAAAAATATAAAAACTTATAGATTAAAAGGAAAACTCTCAAAAAATAGAAAATATAGTGGCATCATGCATATGAAAGTAGCCATTATAGATAATAAATATACTATTTCTGGCTCTGCAAACTGGTCTAACTCAGCATTCTCCATAAACTATGAAGTATTATCTATCAGAAAAAACTATGCCATTGCCAAAAAATTTAACAAATATTTTCAAGAACTAAAAAAAAGAGCTACACTTTTCAAATAGAAAAAGTATAAAAGATAACAAATCTTTCGATATACTAAAATTAAGTAAGCACAAAGGAAAATTGTATGGCAAAACCAACTAAAGAGCAAAGAAGAGAATCTATTATGCTTGGTGCTTTAAAGCTTTTTTCTGTGGATGGATTTTATACTACAACCATCCCAGATATTGCCAAAGCTCTTAATATGAGTGTCGGTAATATGTATAATTACTTTAAATCTAAAGATATTTTAGCCAAAGAGATAATTAAATATATATCTGCATACTTAGGAAAAGAGCTTCGAAAAATAAATGATAAAGATATCACTTCAAAAGAGAAAATTCATGCTTTTGTCAAAACATATTTTACTATTGCACAAACAGAGCCTGAAATGATAGAGTATTTTTTAAGGGTTTATCTATCTAATCGTGAAGTTTTTAAAGATGGTTGTGAGGGTATGATTTGTGTGAGTGATTTTGTAACTGAAATTATGATATTTTTTGAAGAGGGAGTGGAGAAAAAAGAGCTTAGAGATCAAGATTTTTTCTCTGCTTTTGGACTATTTATGGGCTATCTTGGTGGAATGGTTTTTCTTTATGGAGAAAAAATTCTTCCTCAAGAACTTGAAAACTATATTGATGATATAGCAAATAATATCTACCAAGCTTTAAAAGCAGATGAAAACTAAACTTTTATGGATTCAAGGAATTGCTTGTAACGGAAATGCTCACTCATTTTTAAATTATACATATTTAGAGAAGTTTTTAGATGATTTTGAATTTATAAATCACCCTATTTTAGATTGTAGATTTTCACTCCAAGAGGTTATAGAGAGTTTTAGAGAGTGTGATATTTTACTTATTGAGGGTTCTATTTCAGATGAATTTTTACGCTCAAACAAAAAAATAACCCAAATAATTAATATCTACGCTCCACATGTCAAAAAAATAGTCACGGTTGGTACCTGTTCTACTTTTGGTGGTATTTTTAAAGATTCTCCTTATGATAATAGTCATGGATTAATTTTTAATCAAGAGAAACAAAAAGAGTTTGAATTTAAACAGAAAGTTATAAGTATTTCAGGCTGTCCAATTCACCCCGAAGTTTTGGCAAATACTCTTTATTCTATTAAAGAAGGTATAGATCTTCAACTAGATATTTTTCATAGACCAAAAATATTTTTCAGCTATACTATTCACAATGGTTGCACTAGAAATGAGTATTTTGAATATAAAATTGATGAACATACCTTTGGGAAAAAAGAGGGCTGTATGTTTTATGACCATGGCTGTCAAGCACCATTTACTCATGGAAGTTGCAATAAAATATTATGGAATGAAGTAAACTCAAAAACAAGAGTAGGTCAACCTTGTATGGGCTGTACAGAGCCAACTTTTCCAAAGCAAAATTTATTTACAACAAAAAAAAATATGGGAATTCCACACTCTCTACCATTAGGCGTCCCAAAAAGAGCATATTTAACTCTTAGTGGAGTTACAAAGGCATTTAAAATAGATAGGCTTGAAAAAGATCTCTTTGATGAATAAATCAATAAAGAGTTTTCAAAAAATTAAATGCTTCAATAAACTCTCTTTTAAAAAGCATCATCATAGAACCAAGTACCATTGTAATTACAGCTGTTGATAATGCAATTTTAATAGGAAAACCAACAACCAAGAGGTTAAATTGTGGCATTGTTTTCATAAGCATTCCAAAAATAGTATCTGCCAAAAAAGAGATAGCAATGATAGGAAAAGATAAAGTAAAGCCCAGAATAAACATATTTCTAAATCCATCACTCAAATATTCCCACATGAACTCTTGAGGCACAAAAACACCCATAGCCATATTTCCGACACTCTCACTCAAAAATAGAAGTATCATATGATGCCCATCAAATGCCAACAAAATTAATAGAGCCAACATAGTTAGTGCTTTACTAATAATTGGTGTATTTGCTTTTGTAGTAGGATCAACTGCTGTTGCCATAGAAAATCCCATAATCATAGCAATCTGCATACCTGCCATAGCTAGGGCCGCAAAAACCATATCTAAGACAAGTCCACCAATCAATCCAAAAGCAAATTCACCAAGAACCATCATGGTTAAATCTCCAATATGGGAGGGGACAACTTCTAAATAAGCATGAGGAAAAAGTAAAATAGCTAGATAGAGACTAAAGGCAACTTTAATAGAGACAGGAATAGAACTATGATTAAAAAATGGGAAAAATGCTAATACCCCACCAATACGAGAAAATAGTAAAAAAAATAGAATTACATTTTGATCTTTTAAAATTTCAGCAACAATCACAAGATAATTGGTCTTAGCCTCTTATTTTCTAACCTATAAATATTTTCACAAGAGGCAGCAACATCCTCATCATGGGTAACTATAAATAGTCCTGCATTATGATCTCGAACATATCTATGCATTACATCCATTACCTCATGAGCTGTCTGTTTATCCAAATTTCCCGTAAGTTCATCTGCAAAAATAAGTTTTGGCTTCTTCATCAAAACTCTAGCAATAGATACTCTTTGTTGCTGTCCACCTGAAAGATCACCTATATTTTGATCTAGTGTTTCATCAATATTAAGATCTTTGAGTAGTTGAATATCTAGTGAATTCCCCGAAAGAATAGAAGATATTTCCAAATTTTCTCGAACACTAAAGCCTTTAAAAAGGTAGTGTGATTGAAAAATAATACCCATATCTTTTCTTCTAACCTCTAATAACTCTTCATCAGAAAGAGTATATAGATAGTTCTGATTATATATAACACGCCCCTCTTGTGGCTCTAAAAGAGTTGCCAAAATATGAAGTAGAGTAGATTTACCACTTCCACTAACACCAACAATGGCAATTGATTCACGCTCCTTTATAGAGAGAGTAATATCATCAAAAAGTTTATAATCAAAAGAGTGAGAAAGGTTTGAACCCACAAGAAGAGTATTGCGAGTTTTATAAAAAGAGGGAGTGGAAGCCTGTTTGCTCTTTATATCCATACTCTCCCCCCCTTTTAATTTTAATTATTTTAGTTGAGCAGCTACCTCTGCAGCAAAATCATCCTCTTTTTTCTCTAGACCTTCACCTAGATCATAACGAATATACTCTACAAGCTTAATTGTACCACCAAGTTCTTTTGCTTTGTCTTGAATTACTTGTTCAACACTCTTTTTATCGTCCATAACAAAGAATTGACTCAAAAGTGCTAATTGTTGATCTAATTGTGTGTTATCAGCAACAAATCTTTCCATTTGACCAGGAACAATTCTATCCCAAATTTTTTCTGGTTTACCTTGCTCTTTAAGATCTGATTCAATTTTTGCT
Organism: uncultured Campylobacterales bacterium; assembly: GCA_964560425.1. Classification (GTDB taxonomy): domain Bacteria; phylum Campylobacterota; class Campylobacteria; order Campylobacterales; family QNZT01; genus CAZLLE01. Next base: position 25,690 of record CAZLLE010000042.1, on the reverse strand, counting down.
TTTGCATTAGCCATTACTTCATCAGTAAGTTGTAGCATACTTACAAACTGAGGAATTTTTTTCTCATGTTTACCAAGTCTTCTTAACTCTTCATTACCTTTTTCAATATCAGCTTTGATTGCAATATTCTCTTTTTCAATAAAATCAGGATCTAAATCTTTGTAACTTAATACTGTTGGTTTCATTGCAGAAGCATGCATTGCTAAATTTTTAAGAAGATCTCTAGCTCCCTTCGCTGTAGCAGCACTATCACAAGCTGCACCAAGAATTACACCAACTCTACCATTTGAGTGTTCATAACCATTAACAACACCATTTTCACCAGCTTCAATAGTAGCAAATCTTCTTACAACTACATTTTCGCCAATTTTTGAAACTTCAATTCCAAAATACTCTTCAAATCCGATACCATCAACTTCTGTTTTCAATAATCCATCTTGATCATTAACACCAGTAGCTTGAATATGATTTGTTACACTTTTTGTAAAGTTTATAAAACCATCATTTTGAGCAACAAAGTCAGTCTCTGAATTGATCTCTGTAATAGTTGCTTTTGTAAAATCATCATTTACAACAACACTAACTAAACCTTCGCTAGCTAATCTATCAGATTTTTTTGCAGCTTTTCCAAGACCTTTTTCACGAAGAACATCCATTGCTTTTTCAACATTACCATCAGTCTCAACCAATGCTTTTTTACAATCCATCATACCAGCACCAGAGAGTTCTCTGAGCTCTTTAACCATACCTGCCGTTATAGCCATTATATTTTTCTCCTACTACTTATGCTGTTAATTTTTTAGCATCTTCAATTGCATCACTGAAATTGCTTTTTAATTTTAACTCAGCTATTTTAGCTTCATCCATCGCCGCTACTTGTGCAAAAGTAGTGATTCCCGCTTCAATTAATTTTGCTGCACCTGCTGGTCCAACACCTGAAAGTTTTGTCAAATCATCTGATGTAGTCTCTACTTCAGCTTCACCCTCTTTTACAGACTCTGCAATAAGCTTCTCTTTCTCTGCATCAGAGATATCAGCTCCAACTGCTGGTTTTGATTCACCTTCAGTAGAAACCTCTTCATCAGCACCCTCTTCTTGAGCTCTTAACTCTTTACCTGCATTAATTGCTTCAGCCATCTCTTTACAGAAAAGTTGAACACTTCTAATAGCATCATCATTTCCAGGGATTGGATATGTAATTACATCAGGGTCACAGTTTGTATCAATTGGTGCAATAACTGGGATATTTAAACAATTTGCCTCTTGCACTGCAATTTTCTCTTTAACTGTATCTACAATAAAAATTAAATCAGGAGCAGTTTTCATATCTCTAATACCACCAAGATAATTCATCAATTTCTGTTTTTTTCTTGTAAGCATTAAAGCTTCTTTTTTTGTCATAAGATCTATCTGTCCCTCATCTTCCATCTTTTCGATGATATCAAGTTTTCTAATAGATTTTTTGATTGTTTGGTAGTTTGTAAGCATTCCACCAAGCCATCTGTGATTTACATAAGGCATACCACAAGATAGAGCATGCTCTTTAATTGCCATACTAGCCTGTTTTTTCGTACCAACAAAAAGAATAGTTTTTCCCTCTGCTGCTGCATCTCTTACTATATTGTATGTGTATCTAAAATATCTAAGTGTTTTTTGTAAATCAATAATATAAATATTTTTTCTCTCTCCAAAAATATAAGGTTTCATCTTTGGATTCCATCTTCTTGTTTGGTGACCGAAGTGTACACCACACTCTAATAAATCTTTCATTGTAACCATGACAATGCTCCTTGCGTTAAAATATTTGGTTTAGCCTCCACACCCATCAGCATAAAAATATATGCAACCATTCAAAGGATTGGTGTGTGTGAATTTTAAGGTTGATATTTTATCCTAAAAACCTTTATTGTAGGTTAACAAAAGAATATCTTTGGAATCAAGACACTTTAAGCTAATTAAATTAAATATTTTATATAAATTTAAGATTTTTCTCATATAATTGAAATATACTTAAGTAGCAAAGAGGAGTTTGTATGAAAATCAATAGCCACTATACAACAATACAAAGAACAAAATTTTTTCATACTTTTATTCTACTATTATCATTCATATCAGCATCCTATCTAAACCCCGATAGCATGGTAAGTTTAATACTCTTATATATAGTATTTATGCTACTATATATTATACTAAAACGGCAACATAATTCTTTTATAAAAAAAGAGTTAAAATATTTACAAAACAGAGATAGTTTAAGTAATTTTTATGAAGAGCACGGTTGTTATGTTAGAGTAAATAAAAAGTTTAAAATTAATTATAAAAGCAAAGATTTTATAAATTTATTTAAAAATAATGGTATTTCAAATATAGAAGAAAATTTTCTTGATATACTAGATAGACATGTAAAAAATAGAGAGATAATTAGAACAATTACTCAAAGTATTAAAAAAAATCATCCTTTCAAAGGATTAATTGAACTAAAAATAAAAAATATACCTATCTACCTAGATATTTTTATTTATGAAATTTCAAAAACACCACTGCAAGAGAGTGAATATATTGTGTTATGCAATGATATCACAAAACATGTATTTACAGAAAGGGAGTTAAAAAACCATTTTTTAGTTGATTCACTTACTCATCTACCAACGAGATTAAAACTTCTCGATGATATCAAAAATATAAGAGAGAAACATCATCTTCACTTTGATACACTTCTATATATTCATATTGATTCTTACGAAGAGATCAATGAATTCTTTGGTATTGATATCGGAAATACACTACTCAAAAAAGTATCTATATGGCTATCCAAAAATTTACCAACTTCAAACTCCACACTATATAAATTTGAGCATAATAACTTTGCAATTTTTATTACTGATAGATTTGGCTATACAAGTTTGGAAAAATATCTCAAAAAAATCACAACAAATATTACAAAAGCCCCTATAGAAGCTAGAAACACCAATTTTGATATATCTTTTACTATAGGAGTATCAAGAGATAGAGAAGACATACTAAAACATGCCTACTTAGCACTAAAAGAGGCACAAAGATCTAAAAAATCATTTAAGATATTTAACAAAAAGTTCAAAGAGGAGAAAAAATTTCTCCAAAATATAGAGACAAATAGAATGATTAAAAATGCTATTAAAAAGAACCTTATTATTCCATTTTTTCAGCCTATTCTCAATATAAAAAGTAATAAAATAGAGAAATTTGAATCACTTATTAGGATCAAAGAGAATGGTAAAATACAAAAACCAAATGATTTTCTAGAGATTGCAAAAAGATCTAAACTATATAGTGATTTGACAAAATTAATGGTATCTAATAGTTTAGAGCAACTAAATATTATTAAATATCCAATCTCTATAAATATATCTATTGAAGATATTGTAGATACAAAAATTGCAAATTTCATTTTAAGAAAAGTTGGTCAACACAAATATCCTCATTTTATTACTTTTGAAATTTTGGAGAGTGATAAAATAGAGAATTATAAAAAAGTTGAGACATTTCTCAAAAAACTTAAAGCTCTAGGATGCAAAGTATCTATTGATGATTTTGGGAGTGGCTACTCAAATTTTGAACAGATGTTAAAACTTAATGTAGATTATATTAAGTTTGATGGCTCTCTAATTAAAAATATTACAACAAATAAAGAGAATGAACTTGTAGTAAAAACTATAGTATCTTTTGCAAAAGAGTTAAATATTCAAACAGTTGCAGAATTTGTATATAACAGTCAAATATTAGACAAAGTTAGAGAACTTGATATAGATCATGCACAAGGGTATCAAATAGGCAAGCCAATGCCACTAGCTCAAGTACAAAGAAAATTAAATTAACATCAAAAAGGAACCAAACCGTCCAGTAACTCCCTCTCTTCTATAAGAGAAGTAGTTTGAGTTACAACATGAGCATATAGGACTTATCTCTATATTTTTTAATAAAACCCCTCTCTCTACGAGTTGATCAACATTTAGTGCTTGTATATCCAAAAAATATTTTTCATCTCTTAGAGTCACATATTTTTCACCAAAGCTTTTCATTGCAATATTAGCCAAAGAGTCTCCCACCTCATAACAACATGAGTGTATAGAGACTCCAACTCCTACAATAATATCCTCTACTTTTGAGTTATAATTATCTACAAAATTTTTGACCATTTTTGTTGAAATTCCCAAAAATGTACCATTTCTACCAGCATGAGCTACACCAGCTACATTTTGAATGGGATCAAAAAAAGTAAGAGGAATACAATCTGCAACCATAACCATTAGAGGGATATTTTTGATATTTGTAATAATACCATCACATGAGGGAATTTTATTTTGACTTGTATCTGAGATATTTACAATATTATCTTTATGAACTTGATCCATAAAAATCATATTTTGAGCTAAAAAATTAAGTTTTTCACTAATAATAATACGATTTGAAATGACATCTTTTGGATTATCTCCTACATGAAGAGCAATATTTAGAGAGTCATAAGGGGCTTTACTTACTCCACCAAAACGATCAGTTGTATAATTCATTACTCTATCAGAGTATGCTCGTAAAACATTAAACTCCATTAATATGATGCCATAATAGAGTCTATCTTATCCCAACTAACTTCATCTTTTTTACCAAACATATTGTAAATATATCTAGCAAACATATCAGTTTCAATATTTACCTCTCTACCAATTTGATATGATTCAAAAAGTGTATTTTTCATAGTATGTGGAATAATTGTCAATCTAAAGCTATCTTCATAAACTTCATTTATTGTCAAACTAACACCATCAATAGCAACACTCCCCTTTGGAATCATAAATTTGATAAATTTTCTTTCACATGAGACAAAAAAATCAAAAGAGTTACCATTATTCACAATTTTAGAAATAGTTCCTACTGTATCAACATGACCTTGTACAATATGCCCCTCTAATCTATCATTTATTTGCATTGCTGGTTCAATATGAACTCTACCTTTTAAATTTTTAATACTAATCAATTTCTCTGTTTCAGGAGAAAGCTCAACGCTAAACTCCCCTTCACTACGCTTCACAACAGTCAAACATGCACCATTAACAGCAATACTATCACCAATATTTGGTTTATATTTTGCTTGTAATATAAGAGTACCCTGCTTTAAACTTTTAACATTTGCCAATTCTCTAATTAATCCTGTAAACATGACGATATTATATCTGAATTACCTAACTTTTATTGGTAGAGATGTGTAAAAAGCTTTATTTTTATAAAGATTTTTAATATATATCAATACATTCTAAACCCAAAAAAGTTATAATTTAAAGTTAAAAATTTTTTTAAAGGAGTGCTTATGGCTGTCGAAAAGAAGAGAAGAGATTTTCTTGGCATGGCTCTAGGTGGATTTACTGCTCTTGGTGGTATTGCTGCACTAGGTGCTATGAAGCGTTCTTGGGATCCACTTCCAAGCGTAAAAGCAGCAGGTTTTACAACTGTAGATCTATCGAGTGCACAAGATAATGTGCTAAATGTTGAGAAATGGAGAGGGAAACCAATCTTTATTCTTAAAAAAACCGCCGATATGGAGAAGAATGATAGAGATGTTGTTGTTGGTGATGCAAGATTTCATATATCAATTGGACTTTGTACGCATCTAGGATGTATTCCTGCATATTACCCTAAAAAACATGGTTTTATCTGTGCATGTCATGGTGGACAATTTGACTCTAGTGGTATAGCTACAAAAGCACCACCTGTAAAACCTCTTGAGATGCCACCATTTAAACTTGATGGTACAACGCTAGTTCTTGGTGAAGAGGGTGAAGAGTTCAAAAAAATGAAAGCCGCTGGGCTAACCGCATAAAGGAGGGAATATGGCACATTTTGAAAAAGCAAAATCGATCGGTGAGTGGCTAGACCAGAGACTCGCTATAACGACAGTTAAAAAAGTATTGGCTTATGAATACTGGATCCCAAAAAATATTAACTTTTTGTGGGCAATGGGTATGATTTTGGCAATGCTTTTTGGAATTCTACTAATTTCAGGAATTTTTCTACTTATGTATTACAAGCCTGATGTTAACTTAGCATTTGATAGTGTAAACTATACTATTATGAGTGAAGTAGGGTATGGATGGTTGTGGAGACATGTTCATGGTGTTGCGGCATCTGTTGTCTTTTTAGTTATCTATATTCACATGTTTACAGGTATCTATTATGGTTCATACAAAAAAGGTCGTGAATTAATCTGGATCTCTGGTATGCTTCTATTTGTAACATTTAGTGCTGAGGCATTTAGTGGTTATATGCTTCCATGGGGACAAATGAGTTACTGGGCTGGTATGGTTATTACAAACTTATTTAGTGCGGGAAGTTTAGAACTTAATGGTGTTGTTGAGTGGATCAGAGGTGATTATGTACCTGGTGATGCGTTCTTGACAAGATTCTTTATGCTTCATGTTCTTCTTTTACCATTAGCAATTATTGGAGTAATTGTTTTCCACTTTGCATCATTAAGAATTCCACATGTAAATAATCAAGATGGTGAAGAGTTTGACTTTGATGAGTCTGCAAGACTTTATAAAGAGGGTAAAAAAGCTGAGTCAAAAGTAATTCCTTTCCAACCAGTCTTTTTAAGTAAAGATGTATTTGTAATGGGAGTATTTTTAATATTCTTCTTCTACCTAGTATTTTATCACTTTGATTTTGCAATGGATCCTGTAAACTTTGATCCAGCAGATGGTCTAAAAACACCTGCACATATCTATCCTGAGTGGTATTTCTTGTGGAGTTATGAGATTTTAAGACCATTCCCTAAAGATCCAGGTCTAGTTGCATTTGCTATTGCACAAGTAATCTTCTTCTTACTTCCTTTCTTAGATAGAAGTCCAAATGTTGCTCCTGCAAGTCGTAGAGGACTATTTGGTATCTGGTTTTGGATTATGTTGCTTGATATGATTGTATTAACTGTGATGGGTAAATTACCTCCTCAAGGAGCTTGGAATACAATTGGACTATATGCTGCTATTGTATTTTTTGCGTTGTGGGTACTGCTACCAATTATTACAATGCTTGAGAAAAAAAAGTAGGAGGCTCAGATGAATAAAGAATTAAAAATATTGGCAGTTGTTATCTTCTTTACACTTTTAACATATTGGGGTGTTGAACCATTTGCACATGGCGAAATGCATAAACATGTAGAAGGCGAGGGATTTACATATAAAGAGTTAAAAGCTAGCGGAAAAAGTGGTGATGCTGCAAAAGGTAAAGAGCTTATAATGGGAGCTGGTGCATGTACGGGCTGTCATGGTATTAAAGCTGCGGGTATGCCTGCACCAATGGATGCATCTACAGCAGCAGCTAGTTATGGTGTAAATCCACCTGATCTTAGTACAGCTGGTGCACTTTATGATGAAAAGTTTTTGGCAGCACTTATCAAAAACCCAGCACATGCACTAAATGTAGAGCATAAATTTGAAGCAGATAGTGGAAGAACTCATCCAATGAGTAGCTTCTTTGGAGCTGGTGGAGATATGGATCAAGAGATTGCTGATATGGTTGCATATCTAAAGTCTATTGCACCAAAAGAGATCTCAAATAAAGAGGCATTTGTAGACGCTTGTGGTAGATGTCATGCTATGCGTTATTCAAAATGGACACAACTTGGAGATACTCCTAAATTCAAATATGAAAAAGATACTTTAGGATATAAAGTAAAAGTACTTGAGTACCAAGATAGTCTAAAAGCATATATGGGTAAATTACCTCCTGATTTATCTATTATCATTAGAGCAAGAGGGGAACATTTCTTAAAAACTTTTGTAGAAGATCCTCAAGCTCAACTTCCAGGTACTTCTATGCCTAGAGTTGGTCTAACAGCAGAAGGATATGAAAAAGTTGAAGCATATTTAAGCGAAGTTGGTGATCCAAGCAAACCTGCTCGTGAATCATTAGGCTGGAAAGTTATGTTATTCTTTGTTGTATTCTCAGTATTGGCTTTCTTATGGAAAAAGTCAATGTGGAAAGATTTGCACTAAGCTCTAATCTAACTACCAAATATTAAACAGAAGAAGTATCTTCTTCTGTTTAATAAATACACTTTCCAATAGAACCTTTAATACAAACTTTACCATTTCTCCAAGTTGCATATACAAAATTTGCACTCTCCAATTTAGTCTCAATCAAATCTATACCTTGAAAATTAAGGTAACTAAGAGTGGCAAAGCTCAAATCAGTAGAGGTAAAATTTACCCCTCGAATTTTTGCTCCTGTGAGATTAGAACCACTCAAATTAGCTCCAAAAAAATTACAGTTTGTCAAATTGGCATTTTTAAGATCTTTTATACTAATAATTTTATCTATAAGATATATTGTTAATGCATCTGTGGGCTGAGAATTTATCAATTCAAGAGATAACTCATCTTAGATTTTATCGTATAAAAAATCAATAGGTTCATTTTTATTTAGACTAAGATATCTTTTGAAAAAAAAATCTGCTATAAAAAGGATAAAGATATCTGTTTTATTTGACTTTTTCAAAATAAGTTCAAAATCTTGTCTTGCAGAACAATATATATCACTGCTATCTCTTTTTGAGTAATATACTTTTTTTGATCTATTATCTATAATTTGAAATATACCACTCTTTACTACAGATATAACAACCATTCTATCGAGATTGTTAATTTGGTAAATTATCTCTTCATGATTGGTTAATAATATATCAAAGAATACTAATCCGTTGGATATATCAACCCTTGTAATATAGTCTCTATCTTTAGTATATACTTTGGTAGTTTTATAACCTTGATTTATAATATTGAAAAAAAAACTATACATTACAGATTATAATACTCTCTCACTCTTCTCTCAAAATCTTCATCACTTAACTCTTTTTTCATTGGGATAAATTTACTAGCCTTTTCACCAGCAGTTACTCTAGCAGGAAATTTTTCACTACTAATAATTTCAAAAATCAACTCTGCAACTTCATTGGCATTATTTCCATAATTTATCTCATCTGCAATAGTGGGTATTAGTGTAGATGCTATTTTAGAGTATGGCGATGTTTGATCGAAAATTTTTCTATTTATGACCAAATTATCTCTTGCAAAGTTTGTATCAAAAAATCCCGGCATAATAGAGTGGACTTTAATATTAAAATCTCTCAACTCATATCTAAGAGAATCTGTTATCCCCTCAACAGCATATTTACTCGCATTATAAAAGGTAAAAAGAGGTAATCCAATTTTACCAAGAAAGGAGCTAATATTTATAATCATTCCACTCTTTTGTTCTCTCATAATAGGAATTACAGCTTTAGAGACTCTTAAAAGACCAAAAACATTAATATTAAACTGCTCTTGCATTTGAACTTCATCTACCTCTTCAACACTAGAGACCAAACCATAACCAGCATTATTTATCAAAATATCTATCCGACCTATCTTAGATATTGCTTGTTTAATATTATCAAAATCTCTAATATCTAACTCTATAGGATATATATTTTTATGATCTATATCCACTAATTTTTGAGGACTCCTGCTCCCTGCATATACAATAAAGCCTTGTTTTGCCAAAAAAAGTGTAGTAGCTCGTCCCATTCCTGAACTAGAACCTGTAATTAAAATAACCTTTTTGATAATATCAACCTTAATTTTTTATATCATGAGACAAATCCCATAGTTTTTGATTCACCAAAGGCACCTTTTTTTTCTCTCTCAATAGCAGTTATAAAATCACTGTTTGTAAAGATTGGTTCATCTTTAATAGCTACACTCAATGCACTATTTTTGATAATAACCTTTATCTGTCCACCCGTAAGATCAAATGTAGCAAGATCATCTATAGAAAAATTCTTATCATAATCTGCGGTTGATGGAAGCATATTTTGCCACAATAGTTTACGCTCACTCAAAGTTGGTTTACTAAACTCTATTTTATAATCAAACCTCCTAGAAAATGCAGGATCAATTGTCTCTAATAGATTTGTTGTAGCAATCAAAATACCTTCAAAATTTTCTATCTGTTCCAAAAATATATTTTGCATCTGATTGTGCATTTTATCAGAACCACTACTAGAAGTTGTACGAGAAGAGAGAAATTGATCTGCCTCATTTAATATTAATATTGGTTCACTTTTTGTCTTTTTTGCCAACTCTTTATAACTATCAAAAATTTTACGCACATTTTTTTCACTCTCACCCACATACATAGAGAGAATTTTTGAACAATCAAACATAAGAGCCGTTCTTTTAAGAGATTTGGACAAAGATAGAGCTGTCATTGTTTTTCCTGTACCAGGAGGTCCATAAAAGATTAATCTTGCATCAATACCTCTTCTCTTATCTTTAATACCCCACTCCTTTAGAAGTTTTAATACATTTTTATCCATCTGTTTTAAAAGGGTATCAAGAACCTCTCTAGTTTTTGGATTTAATACAACATCTTCAAGATTAGTTTTTGGCTTTACTAATTCAAAAATCTCCTGTTCTTGAACTAATGTCTCTATCTTTACCTTCTCTACTCTTTGTCTTTTATGCGGGTGCATAATACGATATAGAAACTCCTCATTTATAAAATAGCTTCTAGTCACACCTGCAAAATTTGTCAACATCTCATCATAATCAATAATCTCTTTATCAATCAAAGTAGAACCTTCATCTAAAAGTGCTCTATTTTTGATCTTATCATAATCATTATCGCTAATTAGATTTATCAAATTACCCATCTCTCTAAGACTCTCTACATCTCCTGAATACTCCTCTTTGAGAAGGGATATAAAGATAAGTTGCTCTTTATCATTTAACTTGTACTCCTCAAAAAAGTGTTCTAAAGATAATTCTGTTTCACTTTTACTCAAACGCTCATCTATTCTCTCTTCCAAAAGTTTTAATCTTTTTTGTAATCGATTAATATTTAGTGATTTATTGGCATTATTATGTCTTAAAACACTAATCTTTTGACACAACTCGACCCGTGAAAACTGATCTTTGAGATACTCCAAATTATCATTATATGCAATATTTTCTGGCAAATCTACATCTAAAGTACCATTTTCAAGAAGTTTTAAACATGCAGGACTCAATCCAATAGTACTATTAATAATCTCAAGATGAGAAAGCTCACTAAAACTATTTTGCATAAAATTACTCTGAACAATCCATCCTAAATCAAGTAAGTTTTTCATAAATGGTAACTTCTCTATATGTTGGTAATTATCAAACGAAAATAGTTCATTCAATATTGCAAAAACTGAATTTTCAGCTTCTCCTTTTACATGACGATCCACAAGATAACGCAAAATAGTTGCCTCTTCCTCGCTACATTTGAGTTGAGAAAAAATCTTTGTTTTTTTAATATTTTTATTTTCTAGAAAATCTATTAGGTATTTCAATTATAAGCCTTAATGGGGATTAGTATAAAGATTATAGCCTATAGCATTTAAATATTGTTCAATTAAACCTACTCCAATGAAATAAATATTAAAGATTTTTCATAAATATTCGATTTAGTATATAAGTAACTACCCAACCAGTATTAATTTCAAATTACACCAATCCCCATTAGAGGGTATAAATTTAAATAAAAGAGTCCATTTACAATGAGAAAACTCCTAAAAGATAAATTAAGTCAATACAAATTAGCTACCATGTTCTCTATTATTATTTTTGCTAATGCTATTTTTGTATCTACTATTGTACAAACTATTAAATACAATGAAAGCAAAACTACCCTAGAGAGCAATTTAAAAGCTCAAGCAGAGTATATTTTGGACTTTTCCGAAACATTAATTGAAACATTAAATGAGAAATTTCTTAATAGTGAAAATCCTAAAATAGCACTTATTGTTGAAAAAGAGGTATTTGAAAAATTTACAAAAAAGTCTGAAGGAAAAATATTTTTTGAAGATTTCCATCTAAACAAAAGTAATAATCCTAATCAATATATCAAGGATGAGATATCCTTTTTTAAAAAAAATCTAACTATAACCCAGCATGAAATACAAATTTATAAAAATCAGACAAAATATTATCTTCTATCGCGACCTCTTAAAAAAGATCAACAAATTATTAGAATAAAAAGTGTTCTAATTGATATGAATGATTTTAATGATGCACTAAATAGTAGTTTATGGCTTGCTGCATTTTTATGGATTATTAATGTTGGAATTTTACTTATATGGATACATGTTCTATTTATTAAACTCATTTCAAAACGAATTCAAAAAATATTAGAGATCATCTTTCAAGTTGAAAAAGGCAACTTTGTCATTAATGATTTAATGAAAGGAGAAAATATTAAACATGGAAGTTCTCACAATGAGATAGATCGTGTTTTTAGACATCTTTATAAAATGGTCAATGGATTAAAACCAGTTATTGATAATGTAGTAGGAGAGAGTAAAAATGTTGTTTTTGAATCTCTATACTGTTTTTCAAAAATCAAAGATACATTAGAACTATCACAAGAGCAAAGAAAAAGGGTATCTAACTCAAATAAGAGTATAGATAAAATTTTAGATGTTAATCAAAGCTTAGGAGAGAATCTAAATAAACTTTTTGAAACATCTCAAAACTCTTTAAATACCATTAGTGAGGGACAAGTAATTGTTCAAAATAACTTAGATTCATCCTCTCTAGCTTCAAATGCTATGGATAATACTGTTAATACCATTCTTGAACTAAAAAAATATTCCAATGAGATATCAGGAACTATACAAAAAATTACAGATATTGCAAATGAGACCAATTTAATATCTTTAAATGCAGCTATTGAAGCTTCTCATGCAGGAGAATATGGAAAAGGTTTTGCTGTTGTTGCTGATAAAATTAGAGATTTAGCTGATATATCTATCGAAAATTCTCAAGCAATAAATAGTGTCTTGCAATCTATCCATAAAAATGTAGAAGAGGTAATGAGTAGTGCTGATAATACAAAAAATATTATTGATCAACTAAACAGTGATTCAATAGTTTTACAAAAAAGTTTCTCTAGTATTGATAGTGTTATTCACCAAAACAATAGTGTTTTAGAATCTTTTCAAGTAGAATTTACAAATGAAAAGAGAGTTCTTGATGAAATAATGTTAAGTCTAAAAAGAGTAGAAGATGGAAATCAAAGATTAGATAAAAACTCTAGAACAGTTGAATCTTCTGTAAACACCATTACAAAAATCAGTAGTCTTCTCAAAAACTTATCTAATGGATTTGATATTATGTACAATAAAAGAAAATCTGTAAGAGAAGTTGTTATTCCTCCAGTAGAGGGAACTATAGAATTTAAAAATGATACTTTAAGAGCATTACTTTATGATATTTCAAAAGAGGGAATCTCATTTATTATTACAGAAAAGTATAAAGAGGTTAAAATCAAAAATGGCGAAAAGGGTACAATCACTTTTGATAGAGAGATTAATGGTAAAAAAACATTCAATTTTACAACCATGCATATTCTTGAGAAAAAAACAAATGGCACTCGACTACTCGGAGCAACCATTTAGATTAGGCTACCTAGTAGTAGCCCTTAAGATAAATCTATTTTTTAGTAATCTGAAATCTCTTCAAACATACTAACAGCCCTATTCATCTCTTTAAGAAGAGGGACATTTTTATCAATAATAACAGCCAACTCTTCATTGCTAATATTACCCTTTTTATATAGTGGTTTGAGCTCATTCCAAATTGAGTTAACACTCAAAAGTTGTCTTTTAAGATCACTATTTGTCACCCCTGGTAATCCCAACTTTTTATCACCATTGATTAAACCCTTTAATGTTTTATCAAAAAGAGCAACAGACTCTAAAAGTAGCTTTCCATTCTCTTTTGCCTTTAGACCTCCAATGATAAGAATCTTCTCTTTTGTCATTTTTTGGGAAAGCATTCTCTGCTTACCTGCAAGATCAATAATATTTCTCAATGTTTTTTCTATTGGTGAAAGTTCATGAGTTCTATTCTTTTTATATAAACGAACCAACTCTTCACTCTCATCTAATAGAGGCATATTCTCTTCAATGACATAAAGAAGAGCCTTTTTATCAAGACCCTCATTCTCTATTGTAGATTTTATATGGTTATTAAATTTACCCCAACTTTTTTTAATTTTCTTTACTTGATCTATCAGAGTTGTTTGCGTAGCAGGAGTCAACCCTAATGTTTTATCACCTTCAATAAAACCATTAAGTGTTCTGTTAAATAGGGTAGATGTCTTTTTAAGCAACTCTCTATTTTTTTCTGGTTCAACATTCAAAGCAATCAAAATTGCCTCTTTTGACATTTTTTGGGTAAGCATTCTTTGTCTACCTGCCAAATTAATTTCATGATTAATTCTATTTTCATTATCCATAACCTGATCAACAATATTAGTAATTGCAGACATCATAACTTGACGCTTTAGTGAACTCTCATACATATTCACAGTGCTATTCATTTTTTCTAACAAACTAGATAAACTATTAATTATTTCAATGATTTTACTATTATCTTTGACACTTTTTTCATTTATGCTTGGTCTAATTTTTGTCCACTGCTCTTGTATCTGATTTAACTGTTCAGTTATATGGCTAATTTTTGAACCCTTTAGACCAAATTTTTTATCTCCATGAATGAGTGCATTAATTGTATATCCAAATAGGTCTGTCGTCTTTTTGAGATTAAAAATATTCTCTTCTTTATCTATATCACTCTTTATAAGAAGTAACTCTTTAGATATTTTTTGAGTAAGCATTCTCTGCTTTCCTGCATAATTAATATCATTTGCGATATCAATCTTAATATTAGAATTTACTCCACTCTCCTCTACTATCATTGTCACAGCTTCATGCATATTTTTTAAAAGAGGTAAGTTTTTTTTAGCAATTTTAGTAATAAGCTTTTTATCTTTAGGCTTTTTTAAAAGTGACTTAATATCTTTATAAAAGTCCTGCCATAAAATATCTATCTCTTTAAGTTTAGTTTGTACTTTTTTGGAAGGCACAGCAATAAGATTTAGGGATTTATCACCTTTCATCAACCCCTTCAAAGTTTTATCAAAAAGTTTAGCACTACTCTCTAGCTCTTTTTTATTTTTTTTAACCTCTATAGAGTTATATATTAATAGGGCATGTTTTGATACTTTTTGCGTAAGCATTCTCTGCTTTCCTGCAAGATTGATAATAGTTCCCATCTCCTTATCTGTAGCAGCTACCAAAAAAGTTGTTGAGAAGATAAAAATAAAAGCAAAAATGGTCAAAAAAACAGAAGATTGATTTTTAATTTGCACAATACATCCTTATTAATATTTTGAAGGTATCTTAAGAACTATACCAACAAAAATTTTATTTGGGCTAGATAAGATATCACGATTTGCATTATAAATAATAAGATATTTTCGACTATCTCCATAAATTCTAGATGCCAATCCAGATAAAGTATCACCTGATTTAACCATTACAGAAGTATACTCATCTTTAACTTCCATAACTTTTACTTTTGAAGTCGCTACCTCTTTTAGGATATTAGAGACATATTTATTTGAGCTACTATTTGTTTCACAATTCGCTTTATTTAACAAATCAGTTAATAGTTGTTTTGATGTTGATATATCAATTTTTGTCTCTTTGCCCTCCTCTTTTCTCTTTGTAGTATTCATTACTCTATTATCAGAGTCCAAATCCTGTTCTACAATATCTTCAGCAGAAGCCAAAAGTTTACCCAAATGACCCCTCAACAGGGTATCTGTAGAACATTTTGCATCATCTTTTTTACCATCTTTTGAGCTATTTTGTGCTGTTTTTACCTTTAGAAGAGCATCTTTAGACTCTACATCATCACCCATTTGAGCTACAAGCATCTCTTCATAATCAAGAGATTGGTTATCCTCTATTTCAGATTCAACTCCATCATCAGCAATAGACAAAGAGCTATCATCATCTTGATTATCTTCAATTTCATCACTCAATAGATCAGCATAACTTTTTTTGGAAACACTCTCTTGCTTTTGGGGAGTAGCTTTTTTTTGCTGGATTCCCTCTTCTAGATTAGAGAATAGATTATTTATCGATTCCTTGTTTATCTTGACACCATCTGTTTTTAACTCTTTAGTTAAATCTTTTTCTAGCTCCATAGCCGTTATATTTTCCATTTTATCAATTCGATTGCTCTGTGGCTCCATACCAAACTGCCAAGCAACAACAGTTTTAATAAAATCAAATTGCCATATAATAACCGCTGCGGCAACGGCAATAGAAACTGTCTTTAAATTCACATCTATAGTCATAATAAACTCCTCATCCTCAAATAAAATTTATGGCTTGATGATTGTAAGACCCATCATTTGCCAGTTTTGCATACCACCTCTATAATAGAGTATTTTACTTGCTGGATATCCAACAGCCAAGAGACTCTTAATCTCTCGAGGAGATTGATCACACCATGGTCCATTGCAGAATAGTAAAAGTTTTTGTGCTTTAGAAAAATTCCAGATACCATCTTGTTTTACTGCACCCAAAAGAGTCAATATTCTGTCAAAATATCCCTTTTTATTACCTTTTGTAAGAAGTGTGAATGGTATATTCAAGGCACCTGGAATTGTACTTTTTTTATACCATTGAGGCATACGAGAATCTATTAGTAGGCCGCCATTATTTTTTGCTTCATTTTGTAAAAAGTCTAGCAACTCTAACTCTCCAACAGTTTTAACACCTTCAGCAACTTCCATAGGGTGAATACAAAAAGGGGGACAAGGTCTTGATGTTTTTGTATAACTATTGGTTAATTTATTTCTCGTATTTTGAATTCGTTGAATTTTAATAGTTTTACCATTATGTTCGACACTAACAGAAGAAAGATTCTCTGTAATATTAACTTTTGCAAATATACTTTGCCCAAATGCCATAATAACTATCATTGATGTAAAAAATAACTTTTTCATAATTATCCAATTTCTAAGTGAGATTTCAGCTAATTATATAGCTAAAGTAGTTAAAAATTACTTATGTAAAATTACTATATATCTAATTAAATCAAAGTAATATTTTTTTAAATAAAATAGTATATTGAATACTCAAAAACAGAGACCAAAATTAATTCTTAATCTCTATTTTTTTATTAGAAGTCCGAAGTTTTTTCAAACATATTGACAGCTTTATTCATCTCTTTTAGAAGAGGTAGATTTTTATCTATAATAATTGCCAACTCTTGATTACTGATATCAGCTTTTTTGTATAGAGGTTTAAGTTCATTCCAAATTGATTTTACAGTTAAAAGTTGTTTTTTTAGATCACTATTAGTTACACCAGGTAATCCTAGATCTTTATCTCCTCTAATTAGCCCCTTAAGAGTTTTATCAAAAAGATTAACCGAAGATAAAAGTAGTTTTTCATTCTCTTTAACCCTCAATCCACCAATAATAAGAATCTTCTCTTTTGTCATTTTTTGTGTAAGCATTCTCTGTTTTCCTGCAAGATCAATAATATTTCTCAAATCTTTCTCTATAGGTGCAAGGATACGAGTAGTATTTTGTTTATATAATAGAACCAATTTATGGCTCTCTTTAAGAAGAGGAATATTATTGTTAATAACATAGATAAGAGATGCTGTATCAATACTCTTTTTCTTAATAATAGATTTTACATGAGTATTAAATTTTTCCCAATGTTTTATTATCTTCTCTATTTGTGCAATTATAGGTTTTTCAGTCGTTGCACTTAAAGATAATGTGCTATCTCCCTTTAAAAAGCCATTTATAGTTTTATCAAATAGAGTAGAAGTTTTCTTGAGTCTCTCTCTATTTCTTTTTGGTTCAACATTTAAAGCAATCAAAATAATCTCTTTAGACATTTTTTGTGTAAGCATCCTCTGTTTACCAGCCAAATTTATCTCATGTGCCACTTTACTCTCATCATCCATAGCTTCCTCAACAATATTGTTAATTGCAGATATTGTATTTTGGCGTTTTGCACTCTCGTTAGCTATAAGATTTGTTGAAAATAGAGAAAGTAATAAAACAATAGATAAAGTTTTTAAATTTTTTTGTTGTAAATACATCTTCTAATCCTTACTCAAAATATTAATATTCTGTAGGTATCTTGAGAATTAATCCAGCATAAATTCTATTTGGATTAGATAGTACATCTCGATTTGCATTATAAATAATACGAAATTTACTTCTATCTCCATAAATTCTAGCAGCTAACTTTGATAAACTATCTCCTGATCTAACTCTAATAGTTGTATACTCCTTCCCTACTCTCATCACCTTCACTTTTGAATGTGTTACCTCTTTAAGTAAATTGGTGACATATCTATTAGAATTACTATTAGCATCACAATCAGCAGTTGCAATAAGATCAGTAAGTAACTGTTTTGCTTCTACAGGATCTTCCTCTGATACATACCTTCTTTGTATTTTAATAGGTTCTTCATTAAATCCTATAGTTTTAGCGATAGGAAGTCCATTATTTATTTCTTTTGCAGTTATTTTTGAACTTTCTTTTTTTGTAGGTAATAAATCTCTATCCATAACCTCTTTTGCAGAAGCCAAAAGCTTACCAAGATTACCTCGCAGTAGAGTATCAGTAGAACACTTTTCTTCTTTTATACTTTGGCTATTTTGTGCTCTATTAGTATGAAGTATAGACTCTTTTTTAACACTACCTTCATCAGCTTCTGCCACTAACATATCTTCATACCCCATAGACTTATTATCTATTGAGCTTTGTACTTGATAGCTAGTATCAACATTTGAAGCTATATTAATATCACTCTCATTTTCTAGAGCCTCATCCATAAGAATATTTTCATAATTTTCTTCTCTATTTCTGTTTTGATACTTAATTCTATTACTTTGAGGTACTCCCTCTTCTAAGCCTGAAAAAACATTTTTAATTGAGTCCATACTCAATTCTTGATTTAATGTTACCTCTGTTTTTGGTTCATAATCTACACCTACTTGCCAAGCGATAATAGTTTTTATAAATTCTAGTTGCCAAACAATAAGTGCTGTAATAATTAATATTGATAAAATTTTCCACATAATAAACTCCTAATAGTTTTTGGGTAATAATTTTTATGGTTTTATAGTTGTAAGTCCCATCATTTGCCAATTTTGCATACCGCCTCTATAATAAAATATTTTATGTGCGGGATAACCTACGGACAAAAGACTTTTAATCTCTCGTGGAGACTGTCCACACCAAGGTCCATTACAAAAGAGTAAAAGCTTTTGTGCCTTAGAAAAATTCCAAATTCCATCTTGTTTGATTGCTCCTAAAAGTGTCAAAATTCGATCAAAATAACCCTGTTTATTACCCTTACTAAGAAGTGTAAATGGAATATTTAAAGAGCCAGGAATTGTACCATTCTTAAACCATTGAGGCATACGAGAATCAATAAGTAATCCTCTATTATTACTAACCTCATTTTCTAAAAAATCTAAGACTTCAAGCTCTCCAACACTTTTAACACCATCTGCAACTTTCATAGGATGGATACAAAAGGGAGGACAAGGTCGTGATGTTTTTGTATAACTATTAGTCAGTTTATTTCTTGTATTTTGATTCCTCTGAATTTTTATACTTTTTCCATTATGTTCTACTTTAATATAGGGAATATCTTCTGTAATATTAACTTCTAGTGCAAATAGTGTATTGGAAAGGGATAAAATAGTTATCATTATTGTAAAAAATAACAGTCTCATTTTTCTAAAATCCTTTATATAATTTTTCTCTAATTTTTATAATAAATATCCATTATATAGATGAAATATTTAAAATTTACTTATATAAAAAAAATTTAAGTATTCTTTTAAAATTGTCTTGTCTAAATAGAAGAAAAATCATAGTAGAATATAAAATATATAAACTAATTTTAGTTAAGGAGCCCCCTATGTATAAAGTTATAATTTCTCTTATTATATTTACAACTTCTCTCTTCTCTTTGAGTGTTGGAGAGAGTGCAAAACCTATAATATTAAGTGATAAAGATGGTGGAAGAGTCGATGGAACCCCGTGGAACTCTCAAATGATAAAAAATAAAGTATATTTAATTTTTTATGTTGATCCTGATGAAAAGGATACAAATAATGCTCTTTCAGAGGCACTCAAAGAGGCAAAATTTGACCCTCAAAAATATGCTTCAATTGCCATAGTAAACCTAGCTGCAACTTGGTTGCCAAATTTTGCAATAGAAGCAAAATTAAAAGCCAAACAGAAACAATATCCTAATGCTATTTATGTTAAAGATAAAACAAAAAAATTAGTTTCGGAATGGGGATTAAAAGATGATAGTTCAGACATTTTACTTTTTGATAAACAGGGAATATTAATCTACAAATATGAAGGTAAACTCAATAATAAAGAGATTCAGAAGGTATTAAAACTCATTATGGAAAATATTTAAAGTAAACTTTATTTTATAATTGAGTACAATAACGATAAACATAAGAAAAGGTTGAAATATATGGCAGGATTAGTTGATTTATTATTAAATAGCGGAAACGGTGATCTTTTAAAGCAGATAGCTTCACAAATGGGTTCAGATCAAAAAGGTGCAGGAGATCTTCTTTCTACTCTTGGAAGTGCAATGCTAGGACAAGTTAAAGGTAGAGTGCAAAGTGGTTCTCATAACTCATCAGAGTTGGAAGATTTGATAAAAGATAGTAAATATGCAGATATACTTGATCATCCATCTGCTCACTACAACAATAGAAACATGAAAGAAAATGGTATAGATATTTTAAAACATATTACAGGCAGCCGTGAAGGAAGTCGTGAAATTGCTTCCCAAGTTTCTCAAAAAACAGGTGTAAGTAGCTCTCTAATCAAATCTCTTTTACCAATGTTAGCTCCAATGATTATTGGATCACTATCAAAAGGAATGGCTTCAAATTTTAATAATAGTAACACTCCTGCCAATAATAATTCATCTAGTGGTGGAGGATTAATAGATATGTTGGATTTTGATAATGATGGTAGTGTTATTGATGATGTTGCTGGTTTGGCAATGAAATACCTATTTTAAATAATAAGAGAGAGGGTTTTAAAACTCCCTCTTTATGCAAATAAAGTCTCTTTTGAAGATTTTAAGGAGCTATTAGTGCTTCTTCTCTTTTCATCTTCTATAGATATCAAAACTTTAAATAATTTAACACTATTCTCCTCTGCCTCTTTAAAAAGTTTATAAATATCACCATAATGTTCTGACATATTTCCATTATGCAAATATGTTAATGCCTGATTAACACACTCATGAACTTGATAGTGAGGATTATCTATCTTATTATAACTAGGCAGTGAGGATATTTTTGACTCATATTTAAATTTCCATTTTCCAAATCTACAATTTTTGTCATCTAATAATTTAATATCTCTATTTTCAGTGATAATAGCTGTATAACCATCTGTTTTAAAGACAACATGATCAATTTTTGCTAAGTTTAAATTGATACCAAGAGAGATATCAGAGATATCTTCTTTGATCTTTTCGATATTATGTGATAATTTATCAAAGCTCATTTGAAAAACATCAAGTGTACGAAGAGAGGAAGAGGACTCTTCAACCGCTTCAGAATTTTTTTCTATCATCTTGACACTATTTTGTTTCAATAGACTGATATTAAGTTCTATATCATTTGTAGCTTTTTGTGTCCTCTCTGCTAATTGCCTTACTTCATCAGCAACAACAGCAAAACCTCTTCCATGTTCACCTGCCCTAGCCGCCTCTATTGCAGCATTAAGTGCCAATAAATTAATCTGATCCGAAATATCTTTGATTAATGTAACTACAGAACTAATCTCTTTGACACTTGTATCTAAATTTTGCGTATTTTCCATCGAACTTGATAACACTTCAGAGACACTCTCCACCGCACCAATAATATTTTGTGTATTTTCACCAAGTACAGTAATATTTTCTGTGGATTCTCTACTCAAATAATCTATATTTTCTAAAAACTGCATATTATTTAAAAGACCACTTTGAACAATATGCATATCACTAGAGAGACCATTTGACATATTATTAATAAGTTCTATAATTAATCTATTCTTTTCAAGTTCCATATCTGCTACCAAAACTTTCTCTTTTGCTATATCAGCATTTTTACTTGCTTTATCTGTTTCATCTTGAGCTCTATCCAAAATTTGATCTATAATTTTTGATGTTTTGCTAAGTTCATCATGTCCTTTTGAATTTATTCTATTATCCAAATTTTTACTATCTAATATTTTCAAAACTTTCATATTCATGCGATGAAGTCGTATTGTAATATCCCTACTAAATAGAGCTAATATTACAATAACAATAGAACCCATCGTAGATACAAGAATTAAAAAATTTATAATAGAGTCTTGTAAAAGTTGTGAAAAACCTCTGTCTGCCTCAAGACTCTCTTTTTTGAGCTTTTTAATAATCGATAAAGTTTTAAATTTTAGAGTTCTCCAATTCTTGAGATTTATATTTATCTCCTCCTCAGAGAATCTACCTCCTTTACTTATTTTGTCATATTCTGATAAAGCATATTCAATAAAGACTTTATAATCATTCTCTAAAGAAGAGTAGATATCTTTATTCAATTTTTTAATATTTTCCATAGCAAGAGAAACTTTTTCTAATCCCATCTTCATAGTTTTTTTTGCTTTTTGATTATTAGGTAATCTTACTACAACACCTGATGAACTATTATATAATAGCCCTCCAATAATAAGAGATTTTATTTCACTTACCTGATCTACTATATCATGTGAACTATGATAGTGACTTTTAATATCTTTGAGCGAAAAATATGTACTTATAGAGACAATTAGTAAACTTATAAATATAAACCCTCCCATAATATTAAATTTATTTGATATTGTTAAATTTATCAACATTTGAACCCCTTTTTACTCTAATATTACATTATCGTCCTCTTTCATAATCATTTTAATTTTACAAAAAGTAACTAATCTAAAGTAAAATTTAAAAATACAAAATATAAAATTAAAGTTTTTCCTATTTAAGTTTCACATAAGTTTATTTATATAAACTGTAAACAAGTAAATAAAAACTTACTAAAAAAACTAAATGGAGAAAGTTATGAAAACTTTATTTAAACTATTTTTTATTGCTGTTTTAAGTTTAACCTATACACAAGCAGATGATAATCTTTCAACAATTATCTCATCTCTATTTGATACAACTGATGTTGAAATTACAGATTCGGAATCTCCAATTATTCCATTTGATCTATGTGAAGAGGCAGAAGATCCAATAGATTAATAGATTATAAATTAAAATTATTTTCTTAAAATCCGATCTTCTTTAGAAGAATAAAAAATAGGATATTTAAGAATGAAAAAAAGTATAATTTATATGTCACTATTAATTACTGCTCTTTTATCCGCACAAAATAGCAGAATAATTAAAATTGACAAAGAGATGGGATTGATCTATTATGCTGATGGTTCAGTCTATTCTACTGATGAGTCTCATATAGAGAAACAAAATATATATACTCATAATCAGCCAACCATTATTAGAGAGATAGAAAATGGCCAAGAGGTGGAGTATATTATCCAAAACAATAATAACAATAAACAAATAACTGAAATACCTGAGCCTCAACCACAATATATAGAAACTCCTCCACAACATAGATGGAAACCAACTATTGTCCAAATCCAAGAGCCTCAAATAATAAAAAAAGATGAATATATAGTAGAAAATAATATCCAATCTCAACCCATAATTAAACCTACAACCAAATATATAAATAGTAATAAAAAAAAAAATATAGGAAAAGTTCATGGAAGGGCAACAGTTGCTTACGCAGATAATGAAAAAGCAAAAGCAAGTGTATACTATCTTGAAACAGGATATGAAACCCCTTCATATAAAGGAGTAAGTGCCAAAATATCACACTATATTGCAGGAGATACAGGTCTAAGCGATGTTCCAAATAAAGAGATCAAAACAGAAACAGGACTTAGTGAAACTTATGTCAAGTACAAAGGTAAAAATTTAAAAGTACAAGCAGGACAATTTAGACTAAATACTCCATTAACAAAAGATAAATCTTCAACTATATCAAATATGTATAAAGGAGCAGTTGCAAGCTCTTCAAAGCTAATCAAAAATAGTACTGTAGTAGGTGCATATATTACAGAGATTAAAAAAGGTGGCATAAAACCACAACCATCTAAATCTACTAAAAGTAGATCTTATGATGATGAAAATATTGAACTATTTGATCTAGAAGATGTTGATACAAATGCCCAACTTGGTGCAACTTTGGCTACAAATGCAGTAGATAAGAAGAAGAGTGACGATATAGCTATTGCAGGTATAATCAATAAATCTATTAAAAATGCAACTATACAAGTATGGGAATATTATGCTTTTGATGTTGCAAATGTTACTTATGTAGATGGCATGATGAAATTTAAAATGGCAAATGGTGTCAAAACAATGGTAGGTGCTCAACTAATTCATCAAAGTGTTGAAGATCAAGATGGAAACCCAATGCTACTTGGTGTAAAAGGAGCTATAGGATACAAAGGAGGACAGATTATTGTTGCTATCAATAAAAGTAACGGTGATGTAATATTAAATAAATGGGGTGGAGATCCAGCATACACAAGCTCATCTAAGTCAAAAAATGAGTACAACAAAGATGTAACAGCTGTAAAATTTATTGGAAAATATAATATTCCTGCATTCAAAAATATTATTCCAAAAAATTTACAACTTGTAGTATCACAAGCATCTTACTCCAAATCCTCAGATGCAACATCTACAAGAGATGGAAGTGAAACAGATATAGTACTTAAATACAAACCCAAAAAGAATCTTCTATTTGTAGCAGCATATATAGACAAAACAAGTGATATAAGTGATAAGAAAAATATAAAATTATCTAAAGTAGCTGTAAAATATAAATTTTAATTAAAAGGGAAAACCCCTTTTAATTAGATTGGTAATACTCTAATACTCTCATCAAGCTTCTCTTTAAGAACAGCCTCAATAGCATATAAAGTACCAGTAGAACTACTAGCACATCCATTACATGCTCCCAAATAGCGAATATATATATCAATATTAGAGCCATTCTCTTTGATATCAAGAACTTCCATATCTCCACCATCCATAATTAACATTTGACGAATATTCTCATCCAATGTATTCTCTACAGCTTTTAACTTTTGAACCAAAGTCATCTGAGCAAATGCAACTTGAGCACCACCAGCTGCTGATTCACCTGCCGCCTTTAGAGAATCTGCATTCATTTCAGCTCTAACCTCAGCTAAAATATCTACAAGATAATAATCTTTCTCTTCATGACCACCTGGCTTGATACATGATTTACAAAATGCACCAGCTTTTGTATAGTCTGTAATCTGCTCAACTGTTGTAAGATCATTGATTTTGATAACTTCTCTAATAGTCCCAAGTGTTACCCTTGCACATTCACAAACAATAATTTCAGACTCAAAGCTCTCCATATCAACACCCTTATACTCAGCTGCTGCTTTTTTGATTACATCATAAGCCATTACTGAGCAATTTTTGGAGATTACACCATCTTGAATATAGTTATGCTCTTGATGTTCTACTTCAAGAGTATAAACAGTAGCCATATCATTTTCATCAATCTCTATTTTGTAATTATTTCTATCAATTGATCCCCAATCTCTAGCAGTTAGCTCATGAACTCCACTCATATCTCTATAAGACGATACCACATA
>CAZLLE010000041.1:0-6591 GCA_964560425.1 uncultured Campylobacterales bacterium | reverse complement strand
ATACTCAGCACCACTTTTATCATCTAAAATATAGGCAGAGTATCCACTATTTATATCTTTATCCATATTTAAATAGATCTGAACATGTTGACCAAGGTTACCTTTTTCTATCAAAAAATAGATATTATCAACATCATCAATTACCTTTAAAGTACCCATGTCAGAATTTACTTGAATAGGTACATCAGCCCACTCATCTGAAGATCCATCTACAGTGATAACACCTCTACTAATAGGCTTCATAAGAATATAAGAGACAATATCCCAATCCTCACCACTACGACTCATAGCAGAAACTCTAAATTTACTATTTATGTTTTTTATAAGATCCGTTGTAGTTTGTGCATATACCTTCTCTTGTGTATTACTAAATGTTGCACTACCAATTTTATCCCAATTCCAAGTAGATCCATTAGATGTAGATTTGTAAACCCTATTATTTTCAATAAGATAATCTGCTCCATCTACC
Organism: uncultured Campylobacterales bacterium; assembly: GCA_964560425.1. Lineage (GTDB taxonomy): Bacteria > Campylobacterota > Campylobacteria > Campylobacterales > QNZT01 > CAZLLE01. The sequence goes on along the minus strand of CAZLLE010000041.1, from coordinate 6,122 downwards.
CAATCATTACTATACCCTGTAGCCTCATTATAATCACTATCAATAAAAAATTGAATATTTTCACCAACACTATTACCTTTGATAAGATTGATCTCTATCTTTCCATCATCCAAAGATTTACTTAAAACTCCTAAAGAGGATTTACCAGGCTTATTAATCTCTTCCCAATTTGCCCTAACAAAACTATCTTTGCCTTCATGTGCAGGTATTTGAGAATTAGATTTTACATTACTACTACCACAGCCTATCACAAATAGTACCAACAATGTACTCAAAAAGTATAACTTACCACTCATATATAAAATCCTCAATATTTTTATATTAATAAAAAGCAATTTTTATACCAAACGAGTAACTTCCTCTGCAATAGCCTTATCAATTTTGGGATCAAACCACTTAAAACTTTTACCACTTTGTAACTCACCCTTAAGAAGGTCTCCACCATCTCTATATTTTAGATCTAATTCGGCAATTTCAAAGCCATCAAGAATATTAGAGAACTCTTCTAATCTCTTATTCCCCCTTTGTTTAGTAAACAAAAAACAGTAACCTTTCAAACCATTTCGCCCTACCCGTCCACGAAGTTGGTGTAAAGATGCCAAACCTAACCTCTCAGGGGCAACAAGAATAATAGTAGAGAGTTGGGGCAGAGATATACCAACTTCTATAAGTGTTGTAGCCAAAAGGATATTTCCATCATCTCGGAACTTTTCTAAAACAACCTCTTTATTTTTATCCTTGCCATGAGTAATATAGACTTTTTCAAAATGTTTAATCCAATAATCTTTGGCTTCATCAATAGATTGGTAATCTATTACCTCACTCTCTTCTACCAAAGGATATACAATAATAATCTGCCTACTATGAGCTATCTCTATCTTCATATGTTCCAATAAATTTTGAAAATCTGCTCCACCAATAATGGTAGTCTCTATATCTTTTTTGAAAGGCATCTCTTTAATTAGGCTAATATCAACCATACTTGATTGAATCATACTAAGAGTTCTAGGAATTGGTGTTGCCGAAAATTGTAAAAAGTGAGGATGCAGTTCCCCACTAGATACCAATTTAGAGATCATATTTCTCTGTTTTGTTCCAAATCTATGCTGTTCATCAATCATAACAAGATCAGCCTCAGGAAGCTCTCTATAAAGAAGAGCATGAGTACCTATAAGAAAATCATAATCTTTTAGATTATCTTTTTTTGAGGTTTTATTGGTGACAAAACCTATCTTAAAATATGAAGGCAAAAATTTGGTAGCCTCTTCAAGAAGCTGTTTTGCCAAAATAGTCGTAGGAGCCATAAGAATAGATTTAGATGGATAAGCCATAATAACAGACGCTAAAATAACCATAGTTTTACCACTACCAACATCTCCCATGATCACTCTTTTGGCTGCTTTTTTTGAGTTTAGATCCTCTTGTATCTCAGATATTACATGTTTTTGATCATGTGTCAATCTAAATGGCAGAGATTTGATAAAAGGTTTAATATCACCATTTAAAGGTTTTTTAGATTGAAAATTACTCTTTTTTTTGGATAACTTTTGAACATGATTAAAAAGTTCAATATATTTTAGAGCATAAATAGTTTTTTGACTATATCCATTCTCTATATAATGCTTTACAAAAGATAAAGAGGGAAAATGAATCTCCAAAATTGATTTAATCATAAAATCAGACAAAGAACTTTTTTGTAGATTCTCTTTTGTCAAATATCTATTTATCAAATCTTTCATAGCAATATTTTGAATAACACTTTTATACTTTGGTATAACTCTATTAATATCTCTTGAGTCAACTACTTGAGGTTGAACTATCTGTAAATTATCAAAATTCTGTTCTAATCTACCACTTACATAGAGTCGTTTTGAAGATTTAAAGAGTGATTGATGAAACTTCTTTGGATGAAATATGATGGCATTTAGATAAGAGTTAAAGGAGTGAGAAAAGAGATTAAGTTTAAGATATTTAGGATTAAAAGATGTAGATTTAATTGTAACATCTATAACATTTATAGATCCAATCAAAGGAGAAGATGAGAGATAGAAGTTTTCATATTGATTTGGCACTATTAGTGCCAAATCCAAAATATCTTCTACATGAAGCTTACGAAACTTCTCTTTATCTCTCTCTTGAAAAAGCATTACTTTTTAACAATCGCAAAACTCAATATATTAATCTCATTATGAGAGGTAATAAATTTATTCAACTCTTCAAGAGTAAGTGATTTTATCTTCTCAAGCTCTTTTTTCTTATATCCCAACTCAAAGCCACTATAATACTCAAAAAATGATCGAGAGAGTCTTTGAGAGAGTTTCTCATTTCGCAGAGGCTCACTTCCTAAAAGAAAATGTTTTGCCTGTTCTAACTCATCTTTGGTTACACCATCTTTAACAAAAGAGGATATTACCTCTTTTACAGTTTTGATAGCATCCTCTTGACTTTCAAGTTTTGTCTGCAAATATCCTGTAAAATCTGTATAAGATTTATTAAAATTAACATTGCTATAGACAGAGTAAGCTAGACCTTTTTTGACTCTAATCTCCTCCATCATACGACTACCAAAACCACCAGCGCCAAGAATAAAAGAGCCTACTTTTGCTTTATAAACATCATCGCTAGAGATATTTAGATCATAAGGAGCACCAAAATAGATATAGGCTTGTTCACTATTTTTAATTATCTCTTTTTTATCTACTTTTTCAATACCTTTAAAGTGAACTAAAGGTTCATTTTTACCTTTTGGAAGGGTTGATAAAATATCTTTTGAGATCTTTTTTGCTTCATCAATCTCAATATCTCCACCAATCACAATAATTGCTCTCTCTAATACAATATGTTCATTAATAAATTTTTTGACATCTTCCAATTTAAGAGTATTTAAACTATTTTCATCACCATCAAAAGGGTGACCTATAGGAGTATCTTTATATCTCATCTGTTTAAGATTTAGGCTTCCAATATAGTCAAAATTACTCTCATTCTTTTTAATTTTGGCTTTCATCAGTAGTTTTATCTTTTCAAAACTCTCATCAGTAAGATTTGGATCTTTTAAGAGATTCTTGAGAAGCTTAATACCTTCAGCAAACTTCTCTTTCAAAGATGATAGTTCAATCACAAATGTTTCAGTTCCACTATGAACACTAAGTCCAATTGCACTCTTTTCTAACTCATTTGCAAAAGCGACCGAACCTAACTTTTTTGTACCCTCATTTAAAATATTTGCACCAAATCTTGCCAATCCAGAGAGTGATTTATCCTCTATACTACCGCTATTTTGAAAAATCACCTGCAAAGAGGTAATTGGTAATGTACTATCTTTCTCAAAAATCACTGGAGCCAAAACTCCAGAAACTTCTACTTTCTCTAATGACGCACTCAATAAAACTCCTTGTAATACCATTATTATTGTAATTATTAATTTCAACTCTTTACTTCCTCAAAAATTTCTAAAATATTATAAGCGGTATCTCGCTTCGCAGGTATCTCACCAATATCTGAAATCAAACGAACCATCTCTTCTTGATTCATTCTATTTACAGCTCCAGCAGCAGCCACCACATTCTCTTCCATCATAGTAGAACCTAGATCATTTGCACCAAACATGAGTGATAATTGACCGATATAACTACCTTGAGTAACCCATGAACTTTGAATATTTGGAAAATTATCCAAATATAACCTACTCACAGCTAAAAGCCTTAAATATCTATTTGATGACTGTTTTGTAATTGTTGGTATTTTTGCTGCTAATTTTGTAAAACTTGGTTGAAAACTCCACATGATAAAAGCACGAAAACCACCAGTTTCATCTTGCAAATCTCTAATCATATTCCAATGTTCTATAATCTCTTCATCACTCTCAACAGTTCCAAACATCATAGTAGCAGTCGATTTAATACCAACTTTATGAGCTTGACGATGCACTTCAATCCAATTTTTAGAGTCCAGCTTTTTGGGAGCTATAATATCTCTCACACGATCACTAAGTATCTCAGCTCCAGCTCCAGGCATAGAAAAAAGTCCTTTTGCATTTAATCTCTCTAGAACCTCTTTATAAGATATTTTTGATATTTTTGCAATATAATCTATCTCTATTGCTGAAAATCCATGAATAGTAATTGTTGGATAGTTTGTACTTATCCATTCAACCAACTCTTCATACCACTCAATTTTGAGCTTTGGATGCACTCCTCCTTGAAAAAGGATCTGAGTACCACCAATCTCAATAAGCTCTTCTATCTTTTTACCAATCTCTTCAAAGCTCAAAACATAAGCATCATAATCTTTTGCATGACGATAAAATGCACAAAAATCACAATCAACCCAACAAACATTAGTATAATTGATATTTCGATCCACTACAAAAGATGTAATTTTTTTAGGGTGAAGCTCCCTTTTTCTTTGTGTTGCTAAACGACCAAGTTTAGCTAAATCAGCATTTTGAATCAAATCTAATGCCTCTTCATTTGAAAGTCTTGCCATAATATTCCTACCCCTATATTAATAGGAATATTATAACATTTTAAAATTCAACTTTGATATTCTTAGTTTTTCCACTTTTTATAGATATTCCTGTTAGAGATTTTTTATCTCTATAATTACTGACTTTTATATCATATCTACCATTTTCCAAAATCAAAGAGCAACTTCCACTAAGCTTATTTGAAAAAGCATAAGATGCGATCTTTCTACTACCCGATTTATAAGCAACAACTTTAGCATAAACAGGAACCCCATCTTTAGTAACTTTCACCTTTAGAGTACCATCATAAAAAGCAATTTTTTTATTAACACTACGCCCCTCTTCAATAACAACATTTTTAAGACTTTTTTGATGTTTAGTAGTAGGAGATCGATAAGTTGCCTTTACAAGATAAGTTCCTGCTGGTAGTTTAACACTTTTGGGAATTGACCCTCTTTTGGTATAAAATGTCTTAACTCTCTCTCTTGTACCAGATTTAAAAACTTCAATCCAAGCAGTAACAGGTCGGCTATTTTTATAAACTTTCATTCCCAATTTACCATTTTTACGCTCTTGATATCTATTTCCAAGCACACGATCATCCAGAGACGAAGGAGCAGTATTATCTGCAACATTATTATTTACCTCTTTATCAATAATCTTCGTAATAACAATTTTCTCTTCAGTAAATTTTGGTTCTTCCTCTTTTTTAGTATCTATTTGAGGCAAACTTTCGACTTTTTTTGGTTTTTCTACAACTCTCTCTTGAAGAGTTGGTACTATCTCTTTTTGTACCTCAATAGGATTACTCTCAATAATAATTTTCTCGTTTTTCTTTACCTTATCTTCAATATCTTTATATTCGTTTTTATACCCTGTATCCAAAAGCGGCGGCGTTGGAGTTGGAGCTATATTTTGAGTAGGTACAGAGAGTCTTCTCTCTAAGAACATAGTCTCTGCCTCTTTTTCTAATTTGACCTCATACTCTTTATCTTTGGTTGAGTTATCTTCGGGTTCTATTTTAGGAGTAATAATAGATTTTTTTTCTTGAATATTTTCAAGAACCTTAATAGGCTCTTCTACAGGTAGAGTTTCATCCTCTATATTTTTACTCGTCTCAATTTCATTTTTATCTTCACTCCCACTATCTTTTGAAAAACCAAATAATCGCCCCAAAACAGCTGAAAGCTGATCTAAAAAAGATGAACTATCTTCAGGAACTATCTCCTCTTTTTTCTCCACCATAGGAGTATCTTTTAACGGAACTGGAATTTGCTCCTTTTTCTCCACTATGTTTTCCTCAACTAAAGGAGGAAGAGGTATAGGATCAGGTATAGATTTTTTCACTTTTTCTTTTTCTGTAGGTTTTTCTGTTATCTCTTCTATTTCTTTTTTTACTTTCAACTCTACTTCTGGAGTATCTTTTAGAGCATCCAAAACAAGTTCAGGAAGAGTTACAAGATTTGTAATCTCATAATGATACTGCCCTTTCGTTACATCAATTTCTACACGGTCACCCTCTTCTATGCTATCGTGAAAAACCAAATATACATCATCTTTTTGATCTTTATCCTCATAGATAATATCTTGATTATTTAAAATAGTAAAATTAAAAAAACCATCCCCATAAAATCCCTCTTTTTTAGTAATACTT
>CAZLLE010000040.1:0-1991 GCA_964560425.1 uncultured Campylobacterales bacterium | reverse complement strand
TATTATCTTCCACAATACCATTAAAATAGTAGATAATAATATTGGTATCAACTAAAAATTTATCTCTCATCTATATAGTTATCCCATTCACTGCTATTTTCTCCAAGATAACTATCTATCTCTGCTTTTGAGCTATTGGCTACACCAAAAAAATCTCTTGGATTAAAAGAGTTAGTAGATGAAGCAAAAAAATTGTCTACTATTTTTAACTTGACTTTGTTTTTAGGTAAATTATCCAAAATAAACATCACCTTATCTAAAATATCTCTACTTATATCTAATTGTAACTGTACTGTTTGCATTTTTTGCTCCTTTTTCATATTATAACACATTTAACACAGGGTTTATTTTTCGATACTTTTTCATTAATATGTTATGCTATCTTTTGAAGTAAATATCTCTGCCCCATTTAAGATTTTCATCTATTTGTTACCTAGATTTGGTGTTTGATATGTCAAACCTACCTTTAAATCTGTTCTAGTTATTTGGGTGTTTATTCCCTTATTTAGCTATTTTTGATAATTTTTTAGCTCTTCTATTATCCGTTTGGATGCTTGACCATCCACCTCTCCACAAATCTCTAGTGTATATTTTGTTCGTATTTTTTTGTATTTGCTTGGATTTTTTAGATTTTCTCTTACCATCATAACCATCTCTTGATAGTTTTGGGCATTGTCTCCAATCTGTCGATAGGTATCTATTCCTGAATCAAGTCGATCAAAAAGTTTCTTGGGATTGATATAGTAACTCCAGCGTAGTTTTAGAAATCGGTTGAGAATAACAGGTTTATCTAGTGCAGTAAATTCAAAAATTGCAGAGCTTTCATCTGAAATCATAATATCACAGAGATTTAAAAAGGGAGTTAAACTATATTCAGAGGCATCGCAAACAGTGCAATTTTCATAAGATGCCCACTGCTTAAAAAGAGTTTGTTGTCGCTTATATCGATTACGATGGAGACTTAGATAGTGGGGTTTAATAATGATGTTACAATCTTTAAAATCTTTAGGAAAATCTTTACTCATCTTCTCAATTGAAGAGGGGAAAAAAGTAGGAGCATAAAGAATTGTAGGTCTGTTATTATTAATATTATATTTTTTGATATATGTCTCTCTCTCTTGAGTAGAGAAGTTTATGGCTTTATCTAGCTTTGAGAAACCAACTTTTTTGATTTTTTGTTGGTGTTGTGGAAAATCCTTGGTGAGTGTTCGATAGCGATAATCTCCTTCTACCAAAACAAGATTATAAATATCCAAAGCACGCATATAGTTACAAGCTTTTGTACCTACTCCATGGTCCATAAAAATAGTTTTACTCTTGACTTGATCAATATCAGAAAAGATATTGGCAAAAAATATCCAATCAGCATCAGAAGAGAAGAGATGTTGCTCTCCTATATAATAGTCAAGTTGATGTTTTTGGGCAATCTCTATCATAAGTTTACTATTTTGTTTGTCACTTAATATATAAGTAACCTTTTCTCCTTGTCTATTTAAGAGTTCACTAATAGGCAAAAAATGGGGGAAGTAGTAGGGATAGGCTACATAAAAATATACTCTCATTTCAAAAATCTCCTATTTTCATTCATCACTTTTAGAACCTTTGTGCTGTTTATCTCTATATTTTTGACTGTTTTATAGCTACTATTCTCTTTGATTTTACTTTTAAATAGCTTGTTGGGGAGGTTTGAGAAGAGATAGGTGTATTTTTTCCCAATAATGGCGTTGTGGTTCCAGTTAGCACAAAAGACAGATGCTCTATCAAATTTTTTATCAAATAGATTATATCCATTGCTATAATCGCTAGTTGGGTTTTTGACCCCTATTAGAGTGAGTAGGGTTGGTACTATATCATTGTGGCTAGTGAGAATATCAGGATATTTTGAGGGGAGTTGGATACTCTTTTTGAGACTCTTTGGTAGTTTGATAATCATAGGGGTTACTGTCTGTGCTGTTGAAAAAGAGGAGTTGTGACCAAATGAGCCATACTCA
>CAZLLE010000039.1:0-4103 GCA_964560425.1 uncultured Campylobacterales bacterium | reverse complement strand
AGACATTACTTTTTTGATAAATTCTTCAATATTGTTTTTGTCTATTTCTGAGTTTCTACTATTAAGAAGTCCGATGATAGTATCGTCATTAAATTCCATTGAACTATTAAATAAATTATTATAAAGCTTTTGAAATATAACAACATTTTCACTACCATAGATATGTATATACTCTTGTTCTTGGGCATTATATTGGTGTCCTGTTTTTTTTGACTGAAAATTGACCCACTTTTTTGAAAACTTTTGACCCACCTCAATAATAAATAAACTACACTTTTATTGTAAAAAACAATAAAAGGAAAGAGGAGTGATAAAGATGGAAGATTGGGTAAGTATTAAAAATATAAGAGCTAAAAATCCTAAGCTGGGGACAAGAAAGATAGCAGAGCTTTTAGGTATTAGTAGAAACAGTGTTAAAAAAGCACTTCGTAGTGATAAAGCACCAGAATATAATCGTGGTGAAATTAAAATAAATGAACATGTTGAACCTTTTGTCGGTTTTATAAAAGAGTCATTTCTAAAAAAAGGTCTGAAAGCATCTCGTATCTTAAAAGATATAAAATCTAAAGGATACAAAGGGAGCCAATATGCACTTTATGCATATGTTCGCAAAGAGTTACGACCACTTTCAAATGAACTTTCAAGAAATAATCCAAATGCATTTAAATCATATGAGACAGCACCAGGTGAGCAAATGCAGTTTGACTGGGCACACTATACAGTACCAATTGGAGGAGAGGTTGTAAAGATATATATCCATCAGACCATATTAGGGTATAGTAGATACAAGTTTTTTAGTGTAACACTTAGTATTACACAAAGTGATGTACTAAATGCACTAGAAGAGAGTTTTCATCTCTTTGGTGGAGTATGTGATCGTATACAAGTTGATAATGCTAAAGTATTTATAGACAATGCATCTCGTGATAATCTTGTCTGGAATAAAAGATTTATGCATTTCTGTGGATTTTATGGCATCAAACCAACAAGAAGTATTCCAGGACATCCATGGAGCAAAGGCAAAGTTGAAAAACCATTTGACTATCTTGAAAATCACTTTATTATGGGTAATGAGTTTAGAGATTTTTCAGAGTTAAGAGAGAGGCTAAAAACATTTCAAGATGAAACTAATCTATTATTACATGGTACAACCAAAGAGATAACTAAAGTGATGTTTGAATCTAAGGAGTTACAATCACTAAACTCTCTACCAATAGATTTGCAAACAGGTGAAATAAAAAGATATGTTGGATTTAAAGAGGAGTTTAGAAAAGTAACTCTTGACTGCCTTATCTCATATAAAAGCAATAAATACTCAGTACCACACTACTTTGCCAATAAAGAGGTATGGCTAAAAGTTTTATATGGCACAACACTCCAAATATTCTCTTCTAAAAACAAACTTATTGCCTCTCATAGTATCTCTTTGTCTAAAAGTGGAGTATTTATAAACAAAGAGCATTTTATAGGATACAGAACTAATAAGTTTGATTCAATTGCAAAATCTATTTCAAGATTAACAACAAGATTTAGTACTTATACAAATATTCATAAATTTATTGAAAATGTAAAAGTGCAAAAGAGAATAAATCCAGCTGACCATCTTCATAAAATAGCAAATCTATTTGAATACTATAGTGATGAAGATTGTATATTTGCAATGGATGAGTGTTTTACACTCAATATGTTCAATGCAACAATAATCAAAGGGTATATAACTATGCAATCTAAAGTTAGAGATGAGGACATTAACCTCTTCAATATTAATATTCCTTCAGGAGATGTAAAAAGAGATTTAAAGGATTATAAATTATGAAAAAGACAGGACCAGTACAGCTAGAGAACGGCTCAATGGGTGCAAATATAGAGAGTTATTGCAAGTTTCTAACACTATCATCAGTAGCAGATAATTATGAAGCTATGGCAATGGATGCCACTAAGACAAAAGTATCTTATCAAGAGTATCTCTATAAACTTCTACAACAACAAATTGTTGATAGAGTAGATAGAAGTGTAAATGCCAAAATAAAGAAAGCAGGGTTTCCATACATAACATCACTAGAAGAGTTTGACTTCTCTTTTCAGCCAAATGTAGATGAAAAACTACTTCGTGAGTTAGCAACACTTAACTTTTTAAAAGATGCTAAAAATATCCTTTTAGTAGGACCTCCTGGTGTTGGAAAAACACACTTGGCAATTGCTATTGGTCTTGAAGCCACTAAACTGAGACACCGAGTTAAGTTTGTAACCGCAGAGGAGCTAACAAATGAGCTTATTGCAGCAAGGCAGAGCAATACTTTAGCTGATTATCTCGAAAGAGAATCTAGAATAGAGCTTCTAATCATCGATGAAATAGGGTATTTAGATATACAGATGGAATCTGCATCTCTATTTTTTAGACTTATCTCTAAAAGATATGAAAAAAGCTCTACCATTATAACTTCAAACAAGCCGTTTGAGGAATGGGCAGATATATTTGGTGATGAAGTTATTGCTACTGCTATACTTGATAGATTGCTTCATCACTCGTATCCATTTTTAATAAATGGTGATAGTTATAGAATGAAAGAGTTATTTGGCAAAAAAAAGAAAAAATCTAATTTAGGAGGTGATAGTAAATAAATTTGTGTTATGATTTCGGTCTATGTTTGGTGGGTCAATTTTCATCAAAAAAGTGGGTCAATTTTCGGTCAAAAACAACAGTAGTCTTGATATTATGCATATAGATCATCCATTCGAACAGCCAGATCATTCTCATTCGAACACTTTAAAGTAAAAAAATCTCTAATGCAAAAATTATAACATAAGTGTTCGAATGTTTTCAAATTTTATTGATTTTCGACCTTAATTTTCTCATAGATTCACCTTCTAATTCTATCCTATGAGATGAGTGAACAACTCTATCTAAAATAGCATCAGCAACTGTGTCATTATTTAGATATTCATACCAATTAGATACTGGAAGTTGTGATGTTATTATTGTTGAGTTTATCTCTGTTCTATCTTCTATTATTTCAAATAGATTTGTAGCATCATCTGTTGATATTTGTGATACTCCAAAATCATCAAGAACAAGTAGTTTAAATTTTGAATATCTTCTAAGAAGATTTGTATAAGTACCATCAGCTCTTGAAATCTTTATCTCTTCAAGAAGTGTTGGTACTCTAATATAGTAAACTCTAAATCCATCAAGTATTGCTCTGTTTGCCAGAGCTTGTGCTATATATGATTTACCAGTCCCTGTTTTACCTGTGATGATGATATTTTGATGATTTCTGATAAAGTCCATAGTTATTAGTGATTGCATTGTCTGCCTATCAATTTTTCTTTTTGCACTATACTCTATATCTTCAACTGCTGCTTGTTTATCTTTGATTTTTGATGCTCTTAAGTTTGTTGCAACTCTTTTATTGTGAGTAAATATCTCTTGGGCTTCCAGTAGGTTATATAGCCTTTCATCGAAACTAAGCTGATTATAGTTTGTATCCTCTATCTGTCTTAGGTATGCCTCTTTAATCCCTTGATAATTTAGGTCGTTTATCTTGTTAATTACTGTTGTTTGATTCATGTTCTTTTTCCTTTTTATTGTTTTGTGTTTTATTTATAGTAATTTGATCCACGAATATTTTCATGGTTATTTAGTACTGGATTTGTTATATTATTGGCAGATTGTTTATGGAGCTTTTTTGAGAGAATGGATTCTATTGATTTTACACTTCTTGCCTTGATATGAAGGGCATAACCAAGAGCTAGATCTAACTCAAGTTTTCCATACATCTTCTCTTTTTGTAAAATAGCAATAATACTCGTATAGACATTTACAGGATAGTTTGTTGTATCTAGTTTATACTTTACGAACTCTTTTGTATTATCTCCAATTGAGTTCGCCCAGTTTAGTAATCTTTGGGGATTCATCTTCTCTTCTCTAAACTGATGGTTTTTAGGCATATGCTCTTTTAGTGTTGATCTATCATTGATATTAAAGAGTCTTGGGTGTGTTGCTATCAGTTTACTTTTATGGTATATCTCTACAAGTGTTGTAGAGTACTTCAGTTCCACTTTCTCTTTTAGATATTTAAATGGTACAGAGTAGAAACATTTTA
>CAZLLE010000038.1:0-49093 GCA_964560425.1 uncultured Campylobacterales bacterium | reverse complement strand
TGAAGCTTTAATATAGACTCTTTTGGGGGCTGGGTAGCCCTCAATTGTAACTTCTGGATTTTCAGGATTTAAAAAATCACCAAGACTATCTCCCAATATCCAATCTGTTTTTCTCTGCTCATTAAGCTTAGTCTTTTTAATTTCTAACACTTCAAATTCTCTAAATCCAGCTCTTAAACACCAGTTTTTTAGAGCTGATACTGTAGGTATAAAGTATATGTTTGGGATTTTTGAGTAGGTTTTATTTGGTGTGAGAGCGACCTCCTCTTCTCCATCAATCATGAATGTATCTAGGTATAATATACCATCTTTTTCCAACCCCTTTTTTAGGGATTTTAAAGAGTTTATGGGATCACTTCTATGATAAAGAACTCCCAAACAGAAAATAACATCAAATTTATCTCCATAGTGTTCAAGATGCTCAATTCCTAAAAGTTCATACTCTATATTACTTTTGATATAGTGGTTGATAAAATCAAATTGTGTCTTACAAAGAGGAGAGGGATCAAAACCTATGATTTTTTTTGGTTCTTCTTCCAACATTTTAAACATGTAATAGCCATTATTACATCCGATATCGGCTACTTTTTTATCTTTTAGATCAAAATATGGCTTGAGTAGATTATATTTGATACTGCTATTCCACTCACTATCAATAAATGTATCAAAAATCTGAAAAGGTCCTTTTCTCCAAGGTCTAAGCATTTTTGCAAAATTTTCTATTTTTTCTTGCTCCTCTTGGGATATTTTTGCTGAAATAGAAATAGTATCCGATATAGATAGTGTAGAATCTATCTCTTTAAGAGTAGATAATTCCTCTCTAAGAGGGGCAATATTTTTCCATGTGAGCCATTTTTCTCTCTCTTGTTTAATATCCAAGATATATTTGGTAGTGTTCAAGATTTTTATACTCCTCTATATTTTTATTACATTTTTGATAATCACAACAATCTATACGATAATTTCCATTTGCATCATAATATTCATCTCCCTCACTATAAAGTTTAGTTGATATACCTGTATCGTTAAAGTACAAACAGCCATGAAATAGTGGTATTATAGTTAATATTAAAATAAATTGTCTCATCTGTTTACTTCTTTAATACTCTGTTTTAAAAAAAAATTCGATTCCACTAGACTCTTCTCCTATTGTTAAATCCGTCTCAAAATGTTTAGAGTTTTTATATTTTACTTTAATTGTTGAGACAATATCATTGATATATACTAAGGTGATTTTTTTGGATATTTTTTTGCCAACTTCAATACCTATACCACCCTCTTGATTTGTTAAAAGCACTAATCGATCCAATTTTATGCCAAAATTTTCTACGATCTCTTTTGCAAATGTATTTCCAAACATTGATATAGCTTGATTAGATGAACTTTGAGTTTTGCCTGCAAATAGCTCTGATGAAGTAGTTCCAAAAAGTATTATAGATAATATATCACTTTGACTTAAATATGGATCAGAACTAAAGTTGATAATAGGGTTATCTAAGGTTCCTGATACTTCGATTGTAATGGTATAAGGGTCGCTTTTATGGATTGCTTTAATATTTAGATATGGTGTTAATATATTCCCACCAAACATAATCTCTCCTGGTTCAATAATAAAATCTTTTTTATTGTCTCTATATAATCCTTGATTAATTACAATACGACCAAGTAGCTCTAGTGGTGCTTGTCTATTTTTCCAGATTGTCAAATCTGGTTCTAGAGATACTTCTACTTTTTTGATTTTGTATGTTATAGCCTTGTTTGATTTTACTTGAATATCAAGAGAGAGGTTACTATTTTTTTCTCTATTTTTTCTCTTTCTTGCTTCCTCTTCTTGAATAATAATAATATCAGGGTCTTGTATATTATGTGTTTTTTTGGGTTCATAGTTGATAATTCCCTCTAAGAGAGTAAGTTGTCCGCTTATTTTGGTACTCTCTTTAGAGTATTTTGTAATAATGTTTGTAGAAAATCTAATATCTCCCTCTTCTCCTTTATAGTGATAATCATCTGCTTGAGTATGAAATAGAGCTGCACTATTTTTTATATTATAATTACCATAAGTTTTTATACCATCATTAATCCAAAAATATTTTACTGATATTTTATCTTTTGTATGTCTAATAGTTGAAGCTTTAGAGCTAAAGAAGTGACGATTGTAATCTAAATAACTATCTAGTTGATAATTATGAATAATACTCTTTTTCTTTGTAATTGTAGTGTTGATATTGATTTTTTCAGCAAAAGCAAATTTACTATCTTTATACTCATAAACCATCCAACGACTCTTTATATTTGCATCAATCTGTTTTAGATTTTTTATGTTTGCATCAAGTTTTATCTCTCCATCAAGAGGTATCTTTTTTAATTTATAAAACTCTTTTACTCTCTCTTGTAGAGTTTTTATCGAGTTTATATTTGTTGTTAGATGTAGATTATCTTTCTCTCCTGAAATCTCTATTGTTTCACCAGATATATCTAGTTTTATATCTGTAAAATTATTATCTCTGTTATAGTTAATGTTACTTTGAATGTAGTTATTTAGAATATTTATATCAATTATATTTTTATTAATATTGATTTTGAGATCACTAGGAAAGAGTTTCTCTGTTTTTAGATTTTTATCCAATTTTTTCAGTATGGAATTTTTTCTAGATTTTACTTTTGAGTTAATATTGATACTTTGGTCTATCTCTATTTTTCCATTGAAATTTAGTAAATTTGACTCTATCTCAAAAGGAATATAAAGAGGTTTTACTTTTTTAAAATTAAGAGGCATTGTTGCTTTTACTATTAATGAGGTATCTTTAAGAATCTTTGGTGTATTTGGAAGTAATTCCATTAATTTTATATTTTTTGTTTGAGCTTCAAACTTTGAAGTTTTAAAATCTGAAGTATGGAAATTTAACTTTAATTTGGTAGTTTTTAGATTAGCATCAAGTTTTTTATCTTGACCTTTGTAGTGAATAGTTGCTTTTTTCAAAAGAGGATATAAAATTTTTGGTAAATTATCTATTTTAGATACTTTAATATCTCCAAAATGAGTCAATTTATTGTGAAATGTAAGTCTATTTGTTGCCTTGAGTGATGCATGTGGTGTTGATATATTAGTATCTGTTTTGGCTTTAAAAATTTTACTCTTAAGATCAAAATTTATTTGTGATTTTAGGGAGTTAATAGCTATTTTATAATCTATAAAACGATCTTTTTTACCTCTAAGAATATTAAAGGCACTACATGATAAATTTGCATCGATAGCTTTCTTATTTACTTTTAAATTTACCTTTAGGGGATTTAAAGCACCAAAATCTACAAATGAGGTATATTTTGAAAAATATTTTGGATTTAGATTTATATTAGTTTTTGCCAAAAGATTATTATCTTTTATCTCTCCTCTCAATGCAAGGTTTCCAAGATTTGTGTTAGTGTGTAGTGCTAATTTTTTAGATTGTAATTTTTTCTTTTTTAGATTAAGAATAGACTCTTTTACTGAGAGTAGAGCTGCTTTTATTTTATATTTTTGGTAGTTAAAAGGTTTGATATCTGCTTTTAGATCATGAACTTTTATTTGTGATATAAGGTTATTTACAGTTGTTTTTTTATTCTGTTTGATACTGTTGTTACTCTCATTTGTAGTAAGTTTAGTTCTATTAAAATCTAATATTTTTTGTATATCTATATCTTGAATCCATAGATGCTCAAATGCTAATATTTTATCTTTTATATTTCCATCGGCCATAAGATTTGAGTGATCATTAAGTGTATCTATAAGAAAATTTTCAATCTCTAATTTATTACTATTTGCACTGATATTGGTTGCTTCAATCTCAAGTTTATCAATTTTTATATTTTTTTGATTATATGGAAGTGTTGAAAAAAATATATGTTGAATATTTATAGTTGGAATAAATGTAGTTTTTTCCTTTTTTGGTACTCTATTTCTATTTATATCTTCTACTAGTTTTATTAGTGTTGCCAAATTTACTTTTCTTAATTCAAGCTCTTCTATCTCCATCTTGGCTTTGGCTAATGCTCTCATGTTCCAATCTATCAGTGCTTCACTCGCTAATATCTTACCTTTATATTTTATATTTGTAGCAACCATTGTTTTGAGAAGATTTCCAGATATATTATCATATGTAATATTCATATTTTTGGTGGCTCTATCTACTGCAAAATTGAGTGTCTTTGGATTTGCTAAAATTGTTAATACAAATGTACCAATAAGCAGAGAAAGTTCTATGAAAATAGCTATTCTTATAAAGCTAACTTTTATTTTTTTTTTCAAAATGATTGACCTATTTGAAAATGAATAGTATTTTGTGAATAGTTCTCTATATCCAATCCAAAATCAATTTTGACAGGACCTATTGGTGTGATGTATCTGAATCCAAAACCAACTGAGTGTCGAAAATCTGTATTGAAGTAGAAACTATCTTTACTAATTAGTGTAGTATCATAAAATATAGCACCCTCTAATTTTTTGTAAATGGGATGACTAGCCTCTATAGTAGTTGCTATCATTGTTCGCCCTCCTACTTCATCACATTGAGCATCATAAGCCCCTATTTTTTTATAGCCATAAGCACGGTTACTAAAAGCTCCACCACCCAAAAATAGTTTTGACTCTGGCAATCTATTTTCAAACTCTTGAATAAGTCCTAATTTTCCTTTTGCTGCAATAGTTAGATCACCTAATGTTTGAATAATTCTTGCTTCTGTTATAAATTTACTATAAGTACTACTATTTGCAAAAGATTTAATACCCATTTCAAAAGAGTTACTAAGATATATTCCATTTTTTGGATTTAGTTTAGAATCCCTAGTATCTATAATAAATTTTGCAAATGGAAAAAATAGAAAAAATTTTCCATCTATAATATTACAAATATCACCTCTCTTTTGAATCGTAATATGTTCAAGTCCAACTCCTAAGTCGATGCTGTAGAGAAAGTAGTCCTTCATAAAATGTAGGTAGTTTGCATATTTTTTTTCATTAAAGGAGTTGAGGTTAACCTCAGAATATATAAACTCATTATTAAGATCTATATAGTGGTTTGGGTAGTACGGTAGTGCTGAAATAGCTGGCCAAAAAAAACTATTTTTTATAAATTTCTCTTTTTTGGAGTATTTAAGATCAAAAGAGATCTTTTTGGCATCTCCTTTATAATTTCTCTGTTCCCATCTAAAAACACTTTTCATTCCAAGATCAGTTTCATATCCGATACCAGCTTCTTGTCTAACTCTCTTTACTTTTTTAAGAAGATTGATATCAATATTCATATTGCTATTATGTTTATTTGTCTCAATTTGAACTCTATCAAAAGCTCCAAGACCTGAAAGTGTACTATAGCTGTCATTAACTCTTTTGGAGCTATAGTCATCTCCCTTTTTAAAGTTTAGTCGGGAGGTAATAACTTTTTTATGAATATTTTTGGGAGCATGAATTGTAATATCTCCAATTTTACATTTTTTATTTTTTGTTAGAAAAAATGTGATAAAAGATATATCTTTTTCTATATCAATTCTAGCTTTTGCTTTTAAGTTATAATTACAAAAACCATCTTCTAAAAGTTTATGTTTAATATCTTTTTTACTATTAATAAAATTAAATGCTTTAAACTTTTTATCTTTTTTTAATTTGATAAGTTTTCTATATTTTGGTTCTAAATTGCTCTGTATAGATTTTACAACAATAGGACTATTTGCCTTAATATCAAAGAGTATTGTCTCATTTGTCTCATTTGCTTCTACTCTGACATGATAATAACCTTGAGATTTATAAAAACTTATTAGTGAGTCTTCAATTGAGTTTATAAGTTTGATGTTTATCTTTGGTGTTTGATCTTTCCAAAATTGGTACCAAGATACCCTCTCAATATCCATCTCATCATAGAGCCTTTTGTCGTCAAATACTCCATCTGTTTTAAATTTTAGATACTTCATATCTGAACTTTGAAGTGACAATATCAAAAACAGAACTACTATTATATAACGCATGTTCATATAATAGCACAATAATAATGAAGAGAGAAATTAAGTAGTTAGTTAAAAACCTAACTCCTCCCATGTTGTATATATTGTTTGTGTATTATAGTTTGTGTAACTATTTTGATAATGATCTGTCTGATAATCTACCAAAATTTCCAAATTGTTTTGATCTAAAATAGTTACAATAATAGTTTGATTGTCTGTAATAATTTTGAGTTTACCCTCTTGAGGGTTATCGTCACTATATTGATTAATTGGCGAAAGTATTTCAAAATATATTGACTCCTCGATATCATTCTCTATATAGCCACTAGATTTATGATTGTATTGTTGTTCATCTACTCTTATTTGATCCCTAAGAACAATTTTTACAATTTCTATAGTTTGATCTTTTGGTTTAACTACCTCTCCACAACCGAAAAATATTAGTAAACTTAAAACTATTAAAATATAATGCTTTTTCCCCATATTTATAATTTTCCCTTTATATTAAAAAATTAAGGTGATTATAAGAAATAAATGTGGAATGATCGTGAAATTAGGAGTCTGTTTTGATGATGTTGTTATATATTGGGGTGGGTGGTTTTTTTGGTGCAATTTCAAGATTTTTGTTGAGTAATAATATTCAAAAAAGTTTTGATCTGTTATTTCCTATTGGTACGCTTGGCGTAAATGTAGCTGGAAGCTTTTTGATAGGTTTTTTAGCATTTTATTTCTCTTCAATTACTATACCTGAATATAGAGGTTTAGTTATTACTGGGTTTTTAGGAGCGTTGACGACTTTTTCGACATTTAGCTATGAAACTATAGGTTTGTTTGAACATGGGAGTTATATAAAAGCAATTTTAAATATATTTTTAAATGTATCTCTATCTCTTGGTGCAACACTGCTTGGTATGTGGGTTTTTAAGAAAGTATTAGGGAGTTAAAAAATACAGGCATAAAGCCTGTACTCTAATAGTATGCAGTACTATTTATAGCGGTGTAACATTCTCTGCTTGAGGTCCCTTTTGACCTTCACCTACTTCAAATGTAACTTGTTGACCTTCGGCCAAAGAGACGCGACCAGATCCTGAATTGTTCACTTGACGAAAATGTACGAATAAATCCTTACCATTGTCTTCTTGTTGGATAAATCCATAACCTTTTTCTTCGTTGAACCATTTTACAGTTCCTTTAAGCAAATCTGCCATTGTAGTACCTTTATATAAAAATACACTCCATAATAGAAGTGGAAGCAAAATAGGGGGAGTTCTCAAGTGTAGTTAGTCGTAACCGCTATATACTGATGAACTCAAACCTTCATCTTGTTTCGATGATATTATATCTGTTTTATTTGATTTTTTTATTATAAAATTATTTTTTTTGATATTTTTTACTTTTTTTACTGTTTTTTTTTAATATCAACCTGCTACAATCTCCAAAACTAAGGATAAAAATGAGTGAAACAGAAAATTTATGTGATATTATTATTTTTGGTGGTCATGGAGATTTAGCATTTAGAAAATTGATGCCTGCTCTTTATCACCTCTGTAATGATGGATATTTAAATCATCAAAGTAGAATATTAACAGTTACTAGAAGAGATATGAGTAATGATGAACATATTAAATTAGTTAAATCAAAACTTAAAGAATTTTTGGCTGAGGGGCTTTTTGATGAAGAGAAGTTTGAACGATTTAAAAATCAGCTTCAAGTTGTAAAAGTTGATCTTACAAATATTGAGAGTTATAAAAACTTAAAAGATGTTTTAGATCAAGAGAGTGATCGTGAGAGAGTTAATTATCTCTCAACCTCACCATCTTTTTTTGGCTCCATCTGTAAAGCTTTGAGTGAGTGGAAATTAATTAATATAGAGAGCCGTGTTGTACTTGAAAAACCAATTGGTCGTGATCTTAAATCTTCTCAAGGGATAAATATTGAAGTTCTAAAATATTTTCAAGAGTCTCAAATTTATAGAATTGATCACTATTTGGGGAAAGATACAGTTCAAAATATTATGGCTCTTAGATTCTCTAATCGTATATTTATGCCTCTTTGGGATGCTAGTAATATAGATCATGTCCAAATTACTGTAGCAGAGAGTGTAGGTGTTGAGGGAAGATGGGGTTATTATGATGATTATGGTGCTATGCGTGATATGATTCAAAATCACCTTATGCAACTTCTCTGTCTTGTAGCCATGGAGCCACCATGTTCACTTGATGCTGATAGTGTGAGAGATGAAAAAGTAAAAGTTCTTCGCTCCCTTCGTCCTATTACTCCAGAAGATATTGCTCAAAAAACTGTACGAGCCCAATATAAGAGAGGTTCTAGTGATGGTGAACCAGTCCCTGGGTATAAAGAGGGTGAAGGTGTAGAAAATAGTAATACAGAAACTTTTGCTGCAATTCGTGTAGATATTGATAATTGGCGATGGAATGGTGTACCTTTTTATATAAGAAGTGGAAAACGAATGAGAAGAAAAAATTCAGAGATAGTTATCCAATTTAAATCAGTCCCTTACTCTATATTTGCAAACAAAGGTAGATGTATCTCTGAAAATAGATTAGTTATATCTTTACAACCAAATGAGAGTATCAAACTAAAACTTATGAATAAAATACCTGGTTTATCAGAACAGATGAGACTTCAAGAGGTAGATTTGGAGCTTAATGCTTCAATGGATAAAGCTAGAAAACCTCAAGCTTATGAAAGATTAATGTTGGATGTAATTCGTTCAAATCCTACTCTTTTTATGCGTCTTGATGAGGTAGAAGCAGCATGGCGATGGGCAGATGATATTTTAGAGGGGTGGGCGGAAAATTTAGTCCCAATGAAAAGTTATAGTGCAGGAAGCGATGGACCAAGCTCTGCAATTGCTTTGATTGAGAGAGATGGTAGGAGTTGGCATGATGAGTGGTAATATCAATTTTCATGAGTTTGAAACATCATCTGATTTAGTAGAGTCTCTTAGCCAAAATATTGCCAAAAATCTTCAAGATGCTATTGATAAAAAAGGTGATGCTTCTTTGATCGTTTCAGGAGGTAGTACACCAAAACTACTATTTAAAAAATTGCAACAGATAGATATAGAGTGGGATAAAGTAGTTGTATCTCTATGTGATGAGAGATGGGTTGATGAGAGTCATAAAGATAGTAATGAAAAGTTTGTAAAAACCTATCTACTTCAAGAGAGGGCTAAAAAAGCAAAATTTGTAGGAATGTATATAGATGGTTTAAAGGCTCATGAAGCTCAACAAGAGTGTTTTAAAAGTATAAAATCTATTGATGTTTTGATTTTGGGAATGGGAGCTGATGCTCATACTGCTTCACTTTTCCCAAATAATCCTAGATTACAAGAGGGGTTTGATATGAATAATCCAAATAAATGTATAGCAATAGTGCCTCAAAATGCTCCTCATGAGAGAATGAGCTTGACATTAAGATCAATTTTGAGTGCTAATAATCTCTATCTTCATTTTGAAGGAGTGGAGAAACTCTCTGTGTATAAAGAGGCATTAAGTGGTGAAGATATTTATACAATGCCAATTAGGTCGATTTTACATCAAAATAAAAAATCACTAGAGGTATATTACGCATGAATCAAACAGTAAAAGAAGTTACCAATAAAATTATAGAGAGATCAAAAGATAGTAGAGCTATATATTTAGCGAGAATAGAAGAGGCAAAAAACCATGGAGTAAATCGTAAAAAGCTCAGTTGTAGTAATATAGCTCATGCAATGGCTCCTATGGATAAGGATGAAAAATCGTCTATTATTGCTATGCAAAAGCCAAATATTGCGATTATAACAGCATATAATGACATGCTTTCAGCTCATGAACCTTTCAAATTATATCCATCTCTAATCAAGAGAACACTTCATGACCTAGGAGCTACTGCTCAAGTAGCAGGTGGGGTTCCTGCTATGTGTGATGGTGTAACACAATCACAACCAGGAATGGAGCTTAGTCTTTTTAGTCGTGATAATATTGCTATGGGAACAGCTATTGGACTCTCTCATAATGTTTATGATGGTGCTTTATATCTTGGTGTATGTGACAAAATTGTCCCTGGTCTTTTGATTGGTGCTTTGGCATTTGGACATCTCCCTGCAATGTTTGTACCCGCAGGTCCTATGCCTTCAGGTATTAGTAATGCTCAAAAGGCAAAAGTTAGACAAGAGTTTGCAAAAGGAAATGTAGATGAAGATGCTTTGATGGAGGTAGAGTCAGCTTCATATCATAGTAGTGGGACATGTACATTTTATGGTACAGCCAATTCAAATCAGATGCTTATGGAGATGATGGGCTTACAACTTCCAAATAGCTCGTTTGTAAATACAAATACACCTCTTCGAGAATCTCTTACAGAGTACGCGGCTCAAAATATTTTGAGTATGACTGAAATTTTGGGTAACTATAAACCAATTAGTGAAATTATTGATGAGAGAAGTTTTGTAAATGCTATTGTAGGATTAATGGCAACGGGTGGATCTACAAACCATACAATGCACCTTATTGCTATGGCAAGAGCAGCAGGAATTATTTTGACATGGGATGATTTTGATGCACTCTCAAAAGTAACACCACTTCTTTGTAGAATGTATCCAAATGGCTCAGCTGATGTAAATCATTTTAGAGATGCTGGTGGAATGGGTACAGTGATATCTCAACTTCTAAATGCACAATTAGTTCATGCAGATGTAGAGACTGTAGTTGGGAAAGGGCTTGAAAGATATGTAGTGGAGCCAAAATTGGAGAGTGGAAAAGTAATTTTTGATGAGGGATTAAAAGAGTCTATAGATAAGAGTGTTATTGCCTCTATTAGTGAGCCATTTAGCAAAGAGGGTGGATTAAAACTTCTTGATGGAAATATAGGAAGAGGGGTAATAAAAACTTCTGCATTAAAAGAAGATCAACTCTTTATAAAAGCTCCTGCTATTATTTTTCAATCACAAGATGAACTTCAAAATGCTTTCAAAAATGGGGAATTAGAGAGAGATTTTATTGCAGTAGTGAGATATCAAGGACCAAAGGCAAATGGTATGCCTGAACTTCACTCTCTTATGCCTCCTCTTGGAGTGTTGCAAGATAAGGGATTTAAAGTAGCGATTATTACAGATGGTAGAATGTCTGGAGCATCTGGAAAAGTACCTTCAGCTATTCATGTTTCACCTGAAGCAGCAGATGGTGGAGTATTGGCAAAGATTCAAAATGGTGATATGATTCGTTTTGATGTTGAAAATGGAGAGATGGAACTTTTATTGGATGATGAGGTAATTAATAGTAGAGAGATAAAAGATCCTGATCTATCTCTTAATCGTCATGGATTTGGTCGTGAGCTTTTTGTAGCTATGCGTCAGTCAGTAGGAAGTGCAGAAGAGGGTGCTTGTTTATTTGATATTAGTGGGCAGGAGAGAGCATGATAAATTCTAAAGCGGTTATGCAAATTTCACCAATAGTTCCTGTAATTGCTTTGAATAGAGTTGAAGATGCTTTACCACTTGCTGAAGCTCTTTTGGAGGGTGGGATATCTATTATGGAGATTACTCTTAGAACTGATGCAGGATTAGGATCAATCGAGGCTATTGCCAAATCTATACCACAAATGAGTGTAGGAGCAGGAACCGTAACAAATGAAGAGCAGTTTAAAAAAGCTGTTGATTATGGTTCTAGGTTTGTATTTAGTCCTGGTGTTAGTGAGGAGTTGATGCAAACTTCAAAAGATTTAAATATTGCTCTTATTCCTGGAGTTGCTACAGCCTCAGAAGTAATGATGGCTCAAAATAGTGGTTTTTATGAGTGTAAACTTTTTCCCGCTACGGTTGTAGGTGGAGTAGATGCACTTAAAGCTTTTGGTGGACCTTTTTCATCCATGAATTTTTGTCCTACTGGTGGAGTAAATCTTCAAAATATGAATGATTTTTTATCACTTTCCAATGTTTTATGTGTTGGTGGTAGTTGGATTGTACCTTCAAGTGCAATAAGAGAAGGTAATTTTAAAGAAATTACAACTCTTTGCAAAGAAGCGTTAAAAAGTTTAGATAATTTTTGCTAGAATCATCGCATTTTAATAAGGAGTTTTTATGTTAATGAAGGGTAAAAAAGGTTTAATAGTAGGTATAGCGAATAATAAATCTATTGCGTATGGTATTGCAAAGGCATGTAAAGAGCAGGGGGCTGAACTTGCTTTTACATATTTGAATGAGCAGTTAGAGAAGAGAGTAAGACCTATCGCAGAGGAATTTGAGAGTAAAGCTATTTATGAACTTGATGTTACAAAACCTGAACATCTTGAAGCTTTGAGTAAAAATTTAGAGAAAGATTTTGGAAAAATTGATTTTGTTGTACACTCTGTAGCTTTTGCACCTAGAAGAGCATTAGAGGGCGGTTATCTTGATACTCAAAGAGAAGATTTTGCTTTGGCTATGGATACCTCAGTCTATTCTCTTGTATCTTTGAGTCAAGCTTGTGTACCTGTTATGAATGATGGTGGTTCTATTTTAACTCTTAGTTATCTTGGTGGACCAAAATATATTCCTCACTATAATGTAATGGGTGTTGCAAAAGCAGCTCTTGAAGCAAGTGTGCGTTATTTGGCTGTTGATTTGGGTGCAAGTAGAGGCATTAGAGTAAATGCTATTAGTGCCGGACCAATCAAAACACTTTCTGCAAGTGGAATTGGTGATTTTAGAAATATCTTAAAATGGAATGAGATTAATGCTCCTTTAAAAAGAAATGTAACAACTACTGAAGTTGGTAATAGTGGTATGTATCTTTTGAGTGATTTATCATCTGGAGTTAGTGGAGAGATTCACTATGTAGATTCAGGATATAATATCATGGGTATGGGTGCTGTAGAAAAAAATGAAGAAGGTAGAACAAAACTTAGCTGGGATTTGCATAGCTAAATAATATGCACCATGAATTTCATGGTGCAAAAAATATTATTTTGTAAAAGATTTTACTGCGTCAATAGCTTGTGATGCTTTTCCATCTGTATGCTCATCTGCAACCTCTGTTGCTTTTTTGATAGCTTTCTCTTTTAAAGAACCATCTTTTAGTGATTTTTTTGCTTGATCTGTTGCTACCTCTGTAGCCTTTTTCTCCGCTTTATCTTTTACAACATCAGTTGCTTTTGCTGTGAGTCCATCTACTAGAGAGTTTGCATTTGCTACTGCTCCTAGAGCCCAAATTGTAACTAAGCTAAAAATAATTTTTTTCAAAATCTAATCCTTTTTTATAAAAATAAGAAATCATTCTACTAATTTTATATTTAATTGATACTTATCCATTTTTCGTTACACTAATATCAAAGAACATAGGAGAAGAGATGCAGGATTTTTTAAAAAAAGCAAAAGATGCAAGTAGTATATGTGCAACACTAAATTCAGGGGTAAAAAATAGAATATTAGTAGAGATGGCAGATGCCCTTGATGAAAGCAAAGATAGAATTGTCTCTGAAAATAAGAGAGATTTAGATTATGCAACTGAACATAATCTTTCAGATGCAATGGTAGATAGACTTCTTTTAGATGAAGCTAGAATAAAAGGAATGTCAAATTCACTTCGTCAAATTGCCTCTTTAAAAGAGCCTGTTGGTAGAGTTTTGGAGGGGTGGAGCGTAGATAGTGGATTACAGATTCAAAAAGTTTCTGTTCCTATTGGTGTAATTGGTATTATCTATGAGAGTCGCCCAAATGTTACAAGTGATACGGCAGGATTATGTTTTAAAAGTGGAAATGTATGTGTATTAAAGGGTGGAAAAGAGGCTCAATACTCAAATGCTATAATTGCCGAAGTTTTACAAGAGGTTTTGATCAAAAATGATCTACCAAAAGAGGTGGTATCTCTTCTTCCTGACGCTAGTCGTGAGGGTGTAGCTAAACTCATTAAAATGGATAAATTTGTAGATCTTATTATTCCTAGAGGTGGAGAGGGATTGATTCGGTATGTAAGTGAAAATGCAACTGTATCAGTGGTTAAACATGATAAAGGATTATGTCATACATATATAGACAAAGATGCAGATATAGACAAAGCAATATCAATTAGCATGAATGCAAAATGTAGAAGAGTAGGAATTTGTAATGCTATGGAGAGTATGCTTGTTCACAAAGATATTGCACCAAAAGTTTTACCTCTTTTGAAAGTTGAGTTTGACAAACAAAATACGGAGCTTAGAGGCACAGAAGATGTAGCAAATATCATTGAAGTAAGTAGAGCAACTGATGAAGATTTTGATACAGAATATTTGGCAAATATCTTATCTATAAAAATTGTAGATGATGTAGAAGAGGCGATAGAACATATCAAAAAATATGGTTCAGGACATTCAGAAGCGATTATTACAGAAAATTATACAAGTGGTGAAAAATTCTTAAATAGTGTAGATTCAGCTTGTGTATATATCAATGCAAGTACTCAATTTACAGATGGTGGAGAGTTTGGATTTGGGGCAGAAGTGGGAATTAGTACCAATAAATTACACTCACGAGGTCCTATGGGGATCAATGATTTGACAACATACAAATATAAAATTTATGGAAATGGACAAATAAGAGCATAATGCAAAAAGATACAGTATTAGAGATCACTAATCTAACATTTGGTTATCAAAAAAGTAAATTACTATATGATAATTTCTCCCTAAAATTAAAAAAAGGGGAGATTATCTCCATAGTAGGAGAGAGTGGAAGTGGAAAAAGTACACTATTTGAACTAATAATAGCAGAACAAAAACCACTAAAAGGGACAATAAAGGTAAAAAAAATAGCCCAAGTTTTTCAAGACCCTTATAGCTCTTTTCATCCTACATACTCAATATTAAATCAAATCAAAGAGGTAGCTTCATTAACTCATATAGATGAGTATCTAAAAAAATTAAATTTAGAGAAAGATCTACTTTCCAAAAAGCCCCATCAATTAAGCGGAGGGCAACTGCAAAGATGCTCAATTCTAAGAGCTTTATTAATGCAACCAGATTTAATTTTGGCTGATGAACCCACATCAGCACTTGATAATGTGGTTCAACTAGATGTCATGAAACTATTAGTTCAATTTTTGGATAGAGTAGGGGTACTTCTTATCACTCATGATGAAGATTTGGCGGTTTGGGCTAGTGATCGGATTGTTAGGTTGTAATTATAGTTTAATTCCAATCCAACAACCGTTGTTGTCCCTTAAGTGATCGTATATGAGTTACATCTTGACTCATCTCTATCACTCCTCGGTAAGTTCGATCTTCATCACGCACGGCAAAGTATTGGATATGAACAAATTGTCCTTTAAATTCGATCCAAAACTCTGCTAGATCTTGTCTTCCTGCTTTAAACTCTTCTAGGATTTTTAGTACTTGATCAACACTTTTTGGTGGATGGCAAAACTTTACTTCTCGTCCGATAATTCCTGCACTTCTTGGGAAGACTCTATCATCTCCACGGTTGTAAAAAACTACTTGATCGTTTTCATTTACATAAGTTATATCAACTGGTAAAATTCTAAATATGGAGTTTACTTGAGCTGGTGTTAAATATCCTTCGTCATAGTGTGTTTTATCTTCTATTCCAAAAGGTAGATCTCTCTTTTTTGTATCTTGAGAGGGGTGAATGTATGTAACTTCAGGATAGGTAGTTGGTGGAGTATCAAACATCCAGCCAATCTCTTCATCACCTTCACGAAACTCTTTCCACTCATCTTCACTAAGCATATCCATTGCATTTGGAAGTAATCTACCCTCCTCAACTTGCATAATATGTTCAAGTGATCTAAATAGAGTTTGTGTAGTATAAATAATAGACTCAATATTCTCTTCTTTTATAGCTTTTCTTGCCTCTTTGATCTCCTCGCGGATTTGATCATGAAATGCCCACATGTTTTGTGATGGGCTTGTCCAACCATGTTTTTCAAGATATGGAAAAAGTTGATTCTCTTTTCGAGCAAAGTGCAGTTCCACTTTGCCGAGTTTATTGAATAGTTCGGTAAAAAATATCAGATGGGTTTGTGGATTGGTTGCTTGAAGTTCTTGAATATAACTTCTAATAAGAAGATTTTCTTCTAAATATACACGAACAGGATGACCATCTGGAAATTGACCTTCAAAAGGAGACTTATCTGTATTAAAAAATTCACTCATAAAAATATTGCCTTAAATTTAATTTTACAGAGTATAGTGAAAAAAATTTAGTTTCATCCTTTGAAGATCCTTGTTTATCTATTTTTATTAGTTATTTTTGCTTTAGTACTCATTACTCTTTGAGTCTTTTTATTTTAGCTCCCAATTTACTAAGTTTTTTTTCAAGAGCTACATATCCACGATCTAAATGGTAAATTCTATGTACACGGGTAGTTCCTTCTGCTACAAGGGCAGCTAAAATAAGAGCACTACTAGCTCTTAGATCGGTAGCCATTACATCTGCTCCATGAAGAGATTGTTCTCCCTCTATTGTGGCTGTATTTTGATTTAATCTTATTTTTGTTCCCATTCTCTGAAGTTCACTTACATGCATAAATCTATTTTCAAAAAGTCTCTCTTCTATTATGGTTGATCCTTTTGCTTGTGTAGCAAGAGCCATGAATTGTGCTTGTACATCTGTTGGAAATCCTGGATACTCTGTTGTTATTGCGTTGAATGCTAGAACTTTTGGTGTTGGTTTGATTGTAAGAGAGTTATTATTCATCTCAAAAGAGAATCCCATCTCTTGGAGTTTTAAAATTACAGATAATAGATGAGAGTGTTCTACTTTGTGTAGAGTGATTTCACTATTTGTGATAGCTCCTGCACAAAGATATGTTGCAGCTTCTATTCTATCTGGAATTACTGTAATAGTTTGGCTCTCTAATAGTTCTCCGCCATTTCCGTGAATTATAAGTTCATCAGTTCCAATTCCTTCTATTGTTACACCACTACTGTTAATTACTTCACACAGTTGCACAACTTCTGGCTCTTTTGCTGCATTTATTATATGTGTTTTACCATGTGCTAGTGCTGCTGCCATGACAATATTTTCTGTACCTGTTACGGTGATTTTATCA
This sequence comes from uncultured Campylobacterales bacterium, assembly GCA_964560425.1. Classification (GTDB taxonomy): domain Bacteria; phylum Campylobacterota; class Campylobacteria; order Campylobacterales; family QNZT01; genus CAZLLE01. The sequence goes on along the minus strand of CAZLLE010000038.1, from coordinate 32,087 downwards.
AAAATTATTGTAGCACCTTTGAGTCCATCTTTGGCAGTTGCCAAAACATATCCTTGTTTGATTTCAATATTTGCACCCATCATCTCTAATGCTTTTAAATGTAAATCAATAGGTCTTTGTCCTATAGCACATCCTCCGGGAAGAGATACTTCACAATGACCAAAACGGGTAAGCAGAGGACCTAAAGTGAGAATAGATGCACGCATTTTTCTTACAATATCATATTTTGCTACGGTATTATTGATAGTTGATGAGTCTATTGTTGCACAATCATCTTCAAATGTATATGATGCTCCAAGATTTTTGAGTAGTTGTAAAAGTGTAGAGATATCATTTACTTCTGGTAAGTTACAAATTTCAACTCTATTTTTAAAAAGAATTGTACATGCTAAAAGTGGAAGGGCTGCATTTTTGGCTCCAGATATCTCAACTGAACCACTCAGCTTTTGTTGACCTTCTATCTCTAAATAGTCCATATTATTTTCCTTGGATAATTATTTTTAGTAAATATTATACTAGAAAATCGGTTGTTTTAAGATTATGTTTAATTTGAAGATAGAGTAAGGAGATACAAAATAGCTCAAAAATAAGCTATTTGTAAATGGTACCGAGGACCGGAATCGAACCGGTACGGGCTTACGCCCACCAGATTTTGAATCTGGCGTGTCTACCAATTTCACCACCCCGGCAAAAAAGGTTTGTAATAATATCTAAACAAACCTTTTAAATAGATTAAGCTTTTGCTACTGCTTCTTTAAGTTTTTTTCCAACTTTAAATTTTACAGCCGTTGTTGCGGGTACATCTACAACTTTTGTTGTTCCAGGTACTCTTGCTGTTCTTGCAGCTCTTGGAGATGTAGAAAATGTACCAAAACCAATAAAACTAACACTCTTTTTAGCAACCAATGCTTCTTCAATTGTCTCTAATACAGCATCTACAGCAGCTAAAGCATCCTTTTTAGATAGTTCTGTTTTTTCTGATATAGCTTGAATAAATTCAGCTTTTTTCATCTTTTAAATCCTTACTCTTTTTATTAAAATATCATTGAGATATCGATATTTCGGGGCATAATACACTCTTTTTTCTAAAAAATCAACATTATTTTACTATTTTGTATTTTTTTTTGAAAAATAGTTAAAAATATTCGATAATCTGTCGATATTAAGGTTAATAATTTCAAATTTTCAAAAGGTAAAATAATGAGAGCGATAGATAGTTCGATGTATACGGGGTTTCAAAGTGATCATCAAAGATCTATGAAAGAGATAGATAGATTAAATACACAGATATCTTCAGGACGAAGAATAGAGTCTAGTTATGAAGATACTAATGTATACTCTGATGCCCTTCGTTTGGATAATCATCAAAGTGCTTTAAAAGAGGTTCAAGATAGAACAATGAAATCTCGTGTTATTAGCGATGCAAGTGATGATGCTATGCAGGACTTTAATGGAACACTTACATATGTTAAGACAAAACTAATCCAAGCTGCAAATGCTCCTATGAATAGTGATAATCTTAGAGATTTAGCAGTTGAACTTGAAGCACAAAAAGATCATCTTCTAAATATTGCAAATACTTCTATTAATGGTGAATATATTTTCTCTGGTAGTGCTACAAATGTTAAGCCATTTGATGATTTGGGAAACTATAAAGGTAATGATAAAAATTTAAGTGTTCAACTAAGTCGTTCTAAAAATATGGAGTACTCTATAAATGGGAAAGATCTATTTTTAGGAGTAAATAATAGTGTTGAAAAGAGTTTAAGTACAAATGTAAAGTTGATTGATAAAGATCCCAATAGTAAAAACTTTGGAGAGACTATTACAGAAGATAGCACAATTGGTCAGCTTATAGGGAGTAGTACAGACTCCTATTTTTATCTTTCTGGTAAAAAAGGAGATGGAGAAAGTTTTAAAGAAAAAATTGTATTAGATGGCTCTCATCCTGTTTCTGATTTGCTATTTAAGATAGGAGAATCTTTTGGAAATAGTAGTACAAATAAGGTTGTAGATGTCTCTTTGAAAGATGGTTTAATTGTTGTGGATGAATTGAAAGATGGTACAAGTCAAATATCTTTTAATTTAGTTGGTTCTAGTGCTGATGTGAATGATATTAGTAGTTTAGAAGTTGGTGTTGATAATACTATTAATTTTATTGATAGTGGTATGAGTTCAACGGCAGGTGATTCTAAAGTTCATAGTGATAGTTTCTATTTTGAGAAAAGTGGAAATATATTAAAAGGTAATGTTGCAATATTATCAAATGGTGATATTGCAACCTCTCAGAGTAAACTAAGTGAAATTGCAAGTTCATCTATGGATAGTTCCTCTTATACTATGAAAATTACTAACATCAATGGAGTTCAAAAAGATATTTCACTTAATATGAATAATGGCGGTTCATCTTTTACTGTAGATGGAAATAGTTATGATATTTTTAATGCTCAAAATGCCACTTCTACCCCTGCTGATGAGGTTACTATGGGGCAATTAAATAATATTATCTCAATGGTTGTTTCTGATAATTTACCAGCTACCAATGATAAAAGTGGATTTGATAATGCTGTTGTATTAGCCAAAAAAGATGTAAGTGTTGATCTTGATGATAGTGGTGTTATGAAAATAACAGATCATACAAATAAAAATAGTCAAGCTAAATTTTCTCTTTTTGATTCAAATGCAGATAATTTTGCGACAAATTCCCCGACTATCTCATTTATGTCAAATAGTGCAATTGTTACAGAAAATGCAAATATAAATCTCTTCCAAGATCTTGATGATATTATTAAATCAGTGCGTATTGGAATATCAAAGATTGATGCAGGAAATAGTGTTGATTCAAGAAGTTTAGGTATTGAAGATGCTATTGGTAATATTGATAATTTGAGTAATCATATTAGTCGCCACCATGTTGAAATTGGTTCAATGTCAAAGAGGTTAGAACAGGAGAATGAGAATGCTATGACTCTTGAATTTAATGTTCTTAAGATTAGATCTGAAATTGTAGATACAGACATGGCAGAGTCAATTATGAAGTTAAAACAAGTATCTTTAGGCTATGAGGCACTTCTTTCAACTATCTCAAAAGTAAACTCTTTAACACTTTTAAATTATATAAAGTAAACTATTTTTTGGTATAATCGTTAGAAACTGACCTCTCTTAGGTCAGTTATCTAAGAAGGTAAAAGCCATTATTTTAAAAGAGTTCAAATTTATCCTTATTGTTTTTACATTACTATTTCTAGGATTATCGACAATGTTTCCTGATGCTCCCGCTGTTGGAAAAATTGGAGCAATCATGGGGCATCTAAATCGTAATTTATTTGGTGTTTTAGCTTTTATCTATCCATTTGCATTGATTGTTCCAGCTTATATTGTCTATAAAGGTGAAGAGTCAACAATGACTAAAGAGGAGATTGCAAATGCAATATTTTCTGGTACTCTTTTATTGATATCTATTCTCATGTTGCAATCTCAGATTGCTCCATATCCTCTAGACGGAATGATTGGAACTAGTGCAGTTGCGGGACTTTCTCACTATATTGGAAGTTGGGGAATTTGGTTATTTATTGTATTTATGATTTCAATCTCTACAGTTCTTTTACTAGATGGCTCTTTTGAAAATGTACCAAAAAGAATGGATAAATTAAAAAAGATCAAAGATATTAAACCTAATGTAAAAAAATTTTTATCAAAAGTTACTAAAGAAGAGGATAACTCTTTTATTGATGCTCAAGCTTCTTCATTTGATAAGAATAATCTACCCAAAGATATACCCATCGATGATAAAGATATTGTAGTAAAAACTCCAGTTGAACCTAAAAAAGAGGTAAAAGAAGAAGTAAAGGAAGCTCCAAAAAGTAAAGTTTTAGACAAAAAGATAGAAGTTAAAAAAGAGGTTGTAAAACCAAAAATAGTTGCAGAAGATATAGAGTTGGAGAAAAAGACAAAAGAGAAGATAGAGTTAATAAAAAAAGAGAGTGAACATATATTAAAAGGTCTTGTCAAAAAAATAAAAAAAGATGTTTCTGAAACAAAGCAAGTAAGTGAAAAAACGCTCACTAAACCTCCAGAAAAAAAAGTTGAAATTCAGAAAAAACCTATTCAAAATATTGAGAAAAAAGAGGTTAAACCAATAATCAAGAGAGACGAACCAAAACCCATAGTTAAAACAATAGTAAAAGAAGAGCCAAAAATAGTAGTCAAACCAATACCTAAAAAAGAGGAACCAAAACCAAAGGTTGTAGATAGTACGAAAAATATAACCTATTCAGGTGTAATTGTAAAAGAGCTTGAAGAGAATAAAGCCCTATTAGATCAGATAGATAAAGGCAAAGATAATAAGCCAAAAGATTTTAAGTTGCCAGAGACAAAATATTTGGAAGATCCACCTGCAAAAAAACATCATGTAGATGAAGGAGAGATTGACCAAAAAATCAAAGATTTACTCAATAAATTAAAACAGTTTAAAATAGAGGGTGATGTTGTTCGTACCTATTCTGGTCCTGTTGTTACCACTTTTGAGTTTCGACCAGCAGCTCATATCAAAGTTTCAAAAGTTTTAACACTTCAAGATGATTTGGCTATGGCACTCAAAGCAAAAACAATTAGACTTCAAGCTCCAATTCCGGGTAAAGATGTAATAGGTATTGAGATACCAAATTCAAAAATTCAGATGATCTATCTAAAAGAGATTATTGAGAGTGAAATTTTTCAAAAGTCCTCTTCTGAACTAACTATTGCAATAGGTAAGGATGTTGTTGGTAATCCATTTGTAACAGATCTAAAAAAGTTACCACATCTCTTAATTGCTGGTACTACGGGAAGTGGTAAAAGTGTTGGAGTAAATTCTATGTTGGTCTCTTTACTCTATAGAAACTCTCCTGAACAGTTAAAATTACTTATGATTGATCCCAAAATGTTGGAATTTTCTATCTATAATGATATTCCTCATCTTTTAACTCCCGTAATCACACAACCAAAACAGGCAATTTTGGCACTCTCAAACATGGTTGTAGAGATGGAGAGACGCTATAAACTTATGAGTCAGACTAAAACTAAAAATATTGAAAATTATAATGAAAAGTCAAAAAAAGAGGGTGGAGAAATTTTCCCTTATATTGTGATTATTATTGATGAGTTGGCAGATTTGATGATGACAAGTGGTAAAGATGTGGAGTTATATATTGCTAGACTTGCACAGATGGCAAGAGCTGCAGGTATTCATTTAATTGTTGCTACTCAAAGACCTTCTGTCGATGTTGTTACAGGTCTTATTAAAGCTAACCTTCCAAGTCGTATTAGTTTTAAAGTTGGTCAAAGAATAGATTCCAAAATTATTTTGGATGCTCAAGGGGCAGAATCACTTTTAGGGCGTGGGGATATGCTTTTTACTCCTCCTGGCTCTTCTGGACTTATTCGTCTTCATGCTCCATTTGTAAGTGAATTTGAGATTGAAAAAATTGTCGATTATCTTAAAGCTCAGCAAGAGGTAGTATATGATGAATCATTTTTATTTGATAAAGATGCCATTGCTTCTAGCTCTACTAATAGAAGCAGTACAAGTCATGATGATCTTGATGAATTGTATGAAGAGGCAAAAAAGATTGTTTTAAGTGAAAAGAAGACATCAATCAGTTATATTCAAAGAAGACTCCAAATTGGTTACAACCGATCTGCTAGAATTATTGAACAGCTTGAAATGGCTGGTGTATTATCTGCTCCAAATGTCAAAGGTCAGAGAGAAATTATACAAATGTAACAAATTGTAACTATGTTTACTAATCTAGTGTTACAAAAAGTAATCTTTAATTTTTATCATTAGTTTACTCATGTAAAATATGTGAAATTTTTCAGAGGAGTTAATTAATGAGTCTAATTCAAGATTATCAAGCACACACAGAGGAAAGAGCAAAACTTGGTGTTCCACCATTAGCATTAACAGCTGCACAAGTAGCTGAGTTAGTAGAGTTGTTAAAAGCATCACCAATATTAGATGTTGACTATGCAATGGAACTTTTTACTGAAAAAGTACCTGCTGGTGTTGATGATGCAGCTTATGTAAAAGCAGCATTTTTAAATGATATAGTACAAGGTAAGGCGACATGTGATGTAATTAACCCTGTGAAAGCATGTGAAATTTTGGGAACTATGCTTGGTGGATTTAATGTGAAGCCACTTGTTGAAGCACTTAAAATTGATGGTGAGATTGCAGATACTGCTGCTGAACAACTCAAAAATACACTTCTAGTTTATGACTCATTCAATGATGTAAAAGCCTTGATGGATGCAGGAAATGCAAAAGCTAAAGAGGTTATTGAATCTTGGGCTAATGGTGAGTGGTTTACAAATAAGCCAGAGATGGAAAAAGAGATAACAGTTACTGTTTATAAAATTCCGGGTGAAACAAATACAGATGATCTATCTCCTGCATCAGAGGCATTTACAAGAGCAGATATCCCTCTTCATGCAAACTCATTTTTAGTCAATCGTATGGATAATCCACTTGATACTATGAAAAAATTAAAAGAAAAAGGTCACCCACTTGTTTATGTTGGTGAGGTTGTAGGTACTGGTAGTTCTAGAAAATCTGGTATTAACTCTGTTCAATGGCATATGGGTAAAGATATTCCATATATTCCTGGAAAAAGAACTGGTGGTATTGTTATAGGTGATATTATTGCTCCGATATTTTTTAATACTGCGGAAGATAGTGGTTGTATACCTATTCAAGCTCCAACTGAAAAGTTAGAGACTGGTGATGTTATTACAGTTAAGCCATTTGATGGAGTTATTGAAAAAAATGGAGAAGTAGTAAGTGAATTTACTATTGAGCCAAATACACTTCCTGATGAGATGAGGGCAGGTGGAAGAATCCCTCTTATTATCGGTAAAGGATTGAGTGCAAAAGCTAGAGAAGCACTAGGTATGGATGCTGGTGAAATTTTTATGACTCCAGCTCAACCTGATGATAATGGTAAAGGTTATACTTTAGCTCAAAAAATGGTTGGAAAAGCATGTGGAATAGAGGGTGTAAAACCTGGTGTTTACTGTGAACCCGTAGCAACAACAGTAGGAAGTCAAGATACAACAGGACCAATGACAAGAGATGAGATTAAAGAGCTTGCAGCACTAAACTTTGGGGCTGATATGGTAATGCAATCATTTTGTCATACAGCAGCTTATCCAAAGCCAGCAGATATTGAGCTTCAACACACTCTTCCAGAATTTTGGACAAGTAGAAAAGGTTTTATCCTTAGACCTGGTGATGGTGTTATTCACTCATGGTTAAATAGACTTTGTCTTCCTGATACTGTAGGAACAGGTGGAGATTCTCATACAAGATTCCCTATTGGTATCTCTTTTCCTGCGGGTAGTGGTCTTGTAGCTTTTGCTGCTGTTACAGGTATGATGCCTTTAACAATGCCTGAATCAGTATTAGTAAGATTCAAAGGTGAAATGCAACCAGGTATTACTCTTAGGGATATGGTGAATGCTATTCCTCATCAAGCTATTAAAGATGGTCTTTTAACTGTTGAGAAAAAAGGTAAAAAGAATATTTTTGCTGGTCGTGTTTTAGAGATTGAAGGTCTTGAAGATCTTAAATGTGAGCAAGCATTTGAATTAAGTGATGCATCTGCTGAAAGAAGTGCTGCTGCATGTACAGTTAAATTAAATAAAGAGCCTATTATTGAATACTTAGAGTCAAATATTGTTCTTATTGAAGAGCTTATTTCTCAAGGTTATGAAGATAAAGCAACACTACAAAGAAGAGCTGATAAAATGAGAGCATGGATAGCAAATCCAGAGCTTTTAGAAGCTGATAAAGATGCTGAGTATGCGGCTGTTATTGAGATAGATATGGATCAAATTAAAGAGCCAATTTTGGCATGTCCAAATGATCCAGATGATGTTAAGACATTAACTGAGATTCATGAAGCTGGTTTAAGAACTGAAATAGATGAAGTATTTGTTGGTTCATGTATGACAAATATTGGTCTTTTCCGTGCACTTGGTGAAGTTTTAAAAGGTGAAGGTAAAGTTCCTACAAAACTATGGGTATGTCCTCCAACTAAAATGGATGAAAAAACGCTTCAAGAAGAGGGGTATTACTCTATATTTGGTATGGCTGGGGCTAGAACTGAGATTCCGGGATGTTCTTTGTGTATGGGGAATCAAGCTAGTGTTGCACAAAATGCTTATGTCTTTTCAACATCAACTAGAAACTTTGATAATCGTCTTGGTAAAGGAAGTCAAGTTTATCTTGGATCTGCTGAACTTGCTGCTGTTGTTGCACTTAAAGGTAAAATCCCAACGGCTGCTGAATATATGGAGATTGTTCCAAATAAAATCAAGCCAGAGATGAGCGATGAAGTTTATAAATATCTTAATTTTAATAAAGTAAGTAGAGAAGAGCTATCTGCAATGATTAAGTAGATATTAAAAGGGTAAGAGGAACTTCTCCTCTTATCATCTTCTTGTTTTAATCTGTTTTTACTTATACTTCTTTCCATGAAATCTATACTTTTGAAAATGATTACCTTTTTAGAGATTTTTATTACTATTTTTTTATTAACTTTCTTTATATATCTAAAGGTATACCTAGGCTCCATAATTACCACAAAACCTCTTCTTTTTATTCCTAAAGGTTCCACTCTCTCTGTTATAAAATATCTTCAAAAAGAGGGATATGATCTTGATAAATTTGATTATTATCTAGTAAAAATGTTTGGTTATCCTCAAGCTGGTTGGATTAAACTAGGTAGCGATAAATTATCAAGAGAGGAGTTTTTTTATAAAATTACACATGCCAAAGCAGCAACAAAAAATTTGACTTTAATACCTGGTGAAACAAAGGAGATTTTTTTTGATATGGTTGCTGAAAAATTTGATTTAAATATCACAAAATTGCTTAATGAGTATAATAAGCTCTCTCCTGTGCAAGATGGTCTAATTTTTGCAGATACTTATAGTGTCCCTATTGGTATTGGTGAAGATAAATTAATAGAATTTTTAGTTAATAAATCATTAAAAAAACATAAAAAACTTTCTAAAAAGATGTTGAAATCCTATGATGAGAGAGAATGGTTTGGCAAATATGTAACAATTTCTTCCATTATTCAAAAAGAGGCGGCTAATGTTGAGGAGATGCCTCTAGTCTCTGCTGTTATTTATAATAGATTAAAAAAAGGGATGAAACTACAAATGGATGGAACTCTCAATTATGCTAGAAATTCCCATAAAAAGGTCACTTCTACTATGATAAAAGGGGATAAATCGCAATTTAATACTTATAAAAATAGTGGGCTTCCACCATATCCAATTTGTGCAGTGAGTGAAGAGTCTATTCATGCTGCTGTAAATCCATCGTTAGTTTCATATCTATATTTTGTTCGTGGGAAAAATGGTAAACATATTTTTACCAATACATATAAAGAACACCTTAAAAATATAAAATAATACTATAACGAAAATAGAGATGTGAAGTTTTGAAACATAGACCTTTTAAAAGTGTTACAAAAAGTTATGTTTTTTTAATCTTCATAGAATATATATAAATAACCTGATATTATTTTACCTACAGATTTATTTTGAAAACTTTAAGGAGAATATATGGCAGCAAAAATTATATGGACGAAAATTGATGAAGCACCAGCTTTAGCAACTTACTCACTTTTACCGATAGTAAATGCTTTTACAAAAGCAGCGGGAGTGGATGTAGTGACTAGTGATATTTCACTTGCAGGAAGAGTTCTTGCGGCAATGGGTCTTGCTGAAGATGAATTATCAAAGCTTGGAAAAGTTGTTTTACAACCTGATGGAAACATCATTAAGCTTCCAAATGTTTCAGCTTCTATTGGTCAGCTCAAAGAGTGTATTGCTGAGCTTCAAGGTCAAGGTTTTGATATTCCTAATTTTCCTGAAAATCCTTCTTCTGCTGATGAGGAGGCAATTAGAGCAAAATATAACACTTGTTTAGGTTCTGCTGTTAATCCAGTTTTGAGAGAGGGTAACTCAGATAGAAGAGCAGCTAAAGCTGTAAAGAGATTTGCTCAAAAAAATCCACACAGACTAAAAGCTTTTTCTGAAAACTCAAAAGCTTATGTTGCACATATGAGTGGTGATGGAGATTTTTATGGTAACGAGCAATCAGTTACTATGGACAAAGCTCAAAAAGTTACAATTGCACTAAATGGTAAAGAGTTAGCAACAGTTGATGCACTAGAGGGTGAAGTTTTAGATGGTACATTTATGTCTGTAGCAAAACTTAAATCTTTTATTGCTAAATCTATTGAAGATGCAAAAGCAAATGGTGTATTGTGGTCAATTCACCTGAAAGCTACAATGATGAAAATCTCTGATCCAATTATGTTTGGTCATGCATTTACAGTATTTTTCCAAGAAGTATTTGATAAATATGCAGATATATTTGCCAAACTAAATGTAAATCCAAATTTAGGTATGAGTGATTTAGAGAAGAAGATAGCAGGTCATGCTAAAGAGTCTGAGATAAAAGCAGCTTTCCAAGCAGTAGTTGAGTCTGATAATCCTGAAATCGCAATGGTTGATTCTGATAAAGGTACAACAAACTTTAATGCTTCAAATGATGTTATTATTGATGCTTCTATGCCAGTAGTGGTAAGAGAAGGTGGTAAACAGTGGAATAGAAAAGGTGATGCTGTTGAGTGTGTTGCTGTTATTCCTGACTCTACTTACGCAATGTTCCACGAAGAGATGGTAGCGGATTGTGTTAAAAATGGTCAATATGATGTTACAACTATGGGTTCAATGGCAAATGTTGGTCTTATGGCTCAAAAAGCAGAAGAGTATGGTTCTCATCCAACTACATTTGAGTTAGCAGAAGCTGGAAAGGTTACAGTTACTGCCGAAGATGGTACAGAGCTTATGAGTTTTGATTGCCAAGAGGGTGATATTTGGAGAATGAGTAGAGCTAAAGATATTCCTATTAAAGATTGGATTAGATTGGCAGTAGAGCGTGGTCAAATTGAGCAAGTTCCTGTAATCTTCTGGTTGGATAAAAATAGAGCTCATGATGCACAAATGATTGCAAAAGTAGAAAAATATCTTCCAGAGTTTAATACTGATGGTTTAGATATCCAAATTATGGATGTAACTTCTGCTACAAGATTTACAAATGCAAGAGTTAGAGAAGGTAAAAATACAATTGCTGTAACAGGAAATGTTCTTAGAGATCACCTGACAGATATGTATCCAATTTTAGAGCTAGGAACAAGTGCTAAAATGCTTTCAATTGTTCCTCTTCTTGCTGGTGGTGGATTATATGAGACTGGTGCTGGTGGATCTGCTCCAAAACATGTTGATCAATTCCTTAAAGAGGGACATTTAAGATGGGATTCTTTGGGTGAGTTCTTGGCACTTGCAGAGAGTTTAAGATTTATTGCACAAAAAAATGATTCAAAAGAGCTTGCTACTGTTACTGCGGCATTAGATGTTGCAAATGATGGTTATCTTGATAATAACAAAGCACCATCAAGAAAATGTGGAGAGCCTGATAATAAAGCTTCTCACTTTTTTGTAGCTCAGTATTGGGCTAATGCTTTAGCAAACCAAAGTGATGTTCCTGCTCTTGCTGAAAAGTTTGCTCCAGTAGCTAAAGCACTTAAAGAGAATGAGAGTAAGATTCTTGAAGAGTTATTAGCTATTGAAGGTAAGGCTCAAGATATTGGTGGTTATTACCATCCAGATGATGCAAAAGCAGAAGCTGCTATGCGTCCGTCTGCTACTTTAAATGCAATTATTAACGCTATTTAAGTAGAGATAAAAATTTATATGGTGGCTAGTCCACCATATAGTAATGACAAGATATAAGTAAAATTTTTCAAAAACTTTACTTATATCTTGAACAAAAAGAGTTGGAGCAATGTATGAAAAAGAATAAAGGTAAAAAAGTTACCGTTATAGGTACAGGTAATGTTGGTTCAACAGTTGCATTTATATTGGCCATGAATGGTGCTTGTCATGAAGTTATGTTGCGTGGCAGAAATATTGATACTGCTATGGGTAAAGCTTTGGATATGAGTCAAGCTGTAAATGCGGGAAGACAACATACTATTGTAAAAGCAGCAAAAGAGCCAAGTGATATTAGTTGTAGTGATATTGTAGTTATTACAGCTGGAGCTCCTAGAACTCCTGGTATGAGTCGTGATGATCTTTTGATTAAAAATGCAGAAATTGTAAAAATGTATTCTAGAGAGATCAAAGAGTACGCTCCTGATTCTATTATTGTTGTTGTTGCTAATCCTCTTGATGTTATGACTTATGTTGCATATAAAGAGAGTGGTTTTCCTAGAGAGAGAGTTGTAGGAATGGCTGGTGTCTTGGATAGTGCAAGAATGGCACACTTTATCTATGAAGCACTTGGTTATGGTTCTGGTCAAATTCGTGCTACTGTTATGGGTGGTCATGGTGATACTATGGTTCCTCTTCCAAAATTTACTACTGTTGCTGGTGTTCCTATTGATGATCTGCTAGACTCTGAAGAGATTGGTGAAATTGTTACTAAAACTAAAAATGGTGGTGCTGAAATTGTAGGGTTATTAAAAACAGGTTCAGCCTATTATGCTCCTGCCAAATCTACAGCTGTTATGGTTGAGGCAATGCTTAAAGATACAAAACAGATTCACTCATGTGCCGTATATTTAAAGGGTGAGTTTGGACACTCTGATATTGTTAGTGGTGTTCCTGTTATGATGGGTGTGGATGGTGTTGAAAAAATTATCGAAATGGGATTAAAACCACTTCAAAAAGATAGATTTTCAAAATCAGTAGCCTCTGTTAGAGAAATGGTTGATAAATTATATGAGTTGAATTTTTTTGAGGAGGATAATGTATAGATGGAAATTAGGATAGAAAAAGATACTATGGGAGAGATGGAAGTTCCCAAAGATGCTTATTGGGCGGCACAAACCCAAAGAAGTATTCAAAACTTCAAGATTGGTGAAGAGAAGATGCCTTATGAGATCACTAGAGGATTTTCATATCTAAAAAAAGCTGTTGCTCTTGTAAATAAAGATCTTGGAAAATTAGATCCTAAAGTTGCAGATGCAATTGCTAAGGCAGCTGATGATATGCTTAGTGGAAAACTTGATGGAAACTATCCTCTTGTCGTTTGGCAAACAGGAAGCGGTACGCAATCTAACATGAATAACAATGAAGTTTTGGCAAATCGTGCAACTGAAATTTTGGGCGGTGATTTTAGAGTTGAAAAACTTGTTCATCCAAATGATGATGTAAATAAATCTCAAAGTTCAAATGATACATATCCAACAGCTCTTCATGTAGCTGCAATTATTGCTGTAGAGGAGAGTCTTCTTCCTGCGATCAAAAAATTACAAGCTACACTTGATGAAAAAGCGGAAAAATTTGCTGATATTGTAAAAATTGGTAGAACACATCTTCAAGATGCAACACCTATTACACTTGGTCAGGAGATTAGTGGTTGGGCTGAAATGCTTAAAAAATCACATAAAATGATTGTAGATTCTCTTGATGCTCTTAGAGAGTTGGCTCTTGGTGGAACAGCAGTTGGTACGGGTCTTAATGCACACCCTGAACTTGGTGAGAGAGTTGCGAAGAAACTTAGTGAGTTAACAGGTCATGATTTTGTAACAGCACCAAATAAATTTCATGCTTTAACTAGTCATGACGCACTTGTATTTACTCATGGTGCTATTAAAGCACTTTCTGCAGATATGATGAAAATTGCAAATGATGTTAGATGGTTAGCTTCTGGTCCAAGATGTGGTATTGGTGAGATATCTATCCCTGAAAATGAGCCAGGAAGTTCTATTATGCCTGGAAAGGTAAATCCTACTCAAAGTGAAGCAGTAACAATGGTTACATGTCAAGTTATGGGTAATGATGTAGCTATAGGTATGGCAGCTAGTCAAGGTAATTTTGAGCTTAATGTTTTTAAACCTGTTATTGCATATAACTTTTTGCAATCAGTTAGACTCATGAGTGATTCTATTGTCTCATTTAATGATAATGCAGCAGTAGGAATTGAACCAAATGTTGAAAATATTGACCATTTTTTACATAATTCATTGATGTTAGTAACTGCACTTAATCCTCATATTGGATATGAAAATGCGGCAAAAATTGCAAAAACTGCACATAAAAATGGAACAACATTGAAAGAGGAGACAATTGGGCTTGGCTTTTTAAGCGAAGAAGAGTTTGATAAATATGTCAGACCTGAAGATATGATTGCACCAAAAGCGTAAGCTTTCTGTGAAAAGCATAGCTTTTTAGAAAAAGCATAAAATAAATATAAAGGAGAGTTAATGAATGTACATGAGTACCAGGCAAAACAGATTTTTAAAAAATATGATATCCCTACACCAAAAGGGAAACTTGCTTTAAGTGTCGATGAAGCAGTTGAAAATGCTAAAGAACTTGGAGGACCTATTTGGGTTGTCAAGGCACAAATTCATGCAGGGGGTCGTGGACTTGGTGGTGGTGTAAAACTAGCCAAAAGTTTAGATGAAGTTAGAGAGTTAGCTGATGAGATTCTTGGTATGACTTTAGTAACTCACCAAACGGGACCTGAGGGTAAATTGGTTCAAAAACTTTATATTGAAGATGGTGCAGATATTAAAGATGAGTTATATCTCTCTGTTGTACTTGATAGAAAGTTGGAGATGCCTCTAATTATGGCTTCAACTGAAGGTGGTATGGATATCGAGACTGTAGCTGAAAAAACTCCAGAAAAGATTATCACGGTTCCTGTTGATCCTGCTATCGGTTTTCAAGGTTTTCATGGTAGAAAATTAGCATTTGGTCTTGGTATTACTGATAAGGGTGAGCAAAAAAATATTATTACATTTGCTAAAAAACTATATCAACTCTACATGGATAATGATGCAGAGATGATTGAGATTAATCCTCTTGTAAAAACAGGTAGCGGTGAATTTATTGCTCTTGATGGAAAGATGGGATTTGATAATTCAGCTCTTGGAAGACAACCAGAGATCGCAGCTATGAGAGATCTAAGCGAAGAGGATCCTGATGAAGTTGAAGCTGCTAAATATGGTCTAAGTTATGTTGCACTTGATGGTGAAATTGGTTGTATGGTAAATGGTGCTGGTCTTGCGATGGGTACTATGGATACAATTAATCACATGGGTGGAACACCTGCTAACTTCTTGGATGTTGGAGGCTCGGCTAACGCAGAAACAGTTGCAAAAGGTTTTGAAATTATCTTAAAAAATCCAAATGTAAAAGCAATTTTTGTAAATATTTTTGGTGGAATTGTAAGATGTGATCGTATTGCAAATGGTATTTTAGAAGCTACTAAAATCACAGATGTAAATGTTCCTGTAATTGTTAGACTTGATGGTACAAATGCACCAGAAGCTGCCGTAATTTTACAAAATGCGAATATCAAAAATATCATTGTTGGAGATGATTTAGGTGATGGAGCAATGAAAGCAGTAAAAGCAGCTAAGGGGGAAATATAATGAGTATTTTAGTAAATAAAGATACAAAAGTAATCGTTCAAGGTTTTACTGGTGGTGAGGGTACTTTCCATGCTGAACAATGTATGGCATACGGTACACAAATCGTTGGTGGTGTTACACCAAACAAAGGTGGTATGGAGCATTTAGGTAAACCAGTTTTTAATACAGTCCAAGAGGCAGTTGATGCAACTGGTGCTACTGTAAGTATGGTTTTTGTTCCACCTGCATTTGTTGGTGATGCGGTAATGGAAGCGGCTGAAGCTGGAATAGAGTTGGCTGTTATTATTACAGAAGGAGCACCTGTAAAAGATATGCAAGCTGCAAAAGCTCATGCAACAAAACATGGAATGATGACTATTGGACCAAACTGCCCAGGTGTTATTACAGCACAAGAGTGTAAGATTGGTATTATGCCTGGAAGCATTTTCAAAAAAGGTAATGTTGGTTTAATTAGTAAATCGGGAACTCTTACTTATGAAGGTGCAAACCAAGTATGTAATGAGGGATATGGTATTACAACCGCTGTTGGTATTGGTGGAGATCCTATTATTGGTCTATCATACAAACAAATTCTTCCTATGTTTGAAGCTGACCCTGAAACTGAAGCGATTGTTATGATTGGTGAAATTGGTGGAGATCTTGAGATTCAAGCTGCAAAGCTTATCAAAGAGCAGATCACTAAACCAGTTGTAGCTTTTATAGCAGGTCAAACTGCACCTAAAGGTAAAACTATGGGTCATGCAGGAGCTATTGTTTCTGGTTCAGCTGGTACAGCTAAAGAGAAGATGGAAGCACTTGAAGCAGTTGGTGTAAAAGTTGTTGTAAGTCCTGCAGAGATAGGTAAAGCTATCGCTGAAGTATTAAAAAAATAAATTTATAAATAGGAGAATAAATGGGAACTTTTGAAACAGTGAATCCAGGTGATCAACCTGTCTGGATAAATACGGATAATTGTAAAGCATGTGATATATGTGTGTCAGCATGTCCAGCTGGTGTACTTGCTATGGTATATGAAGATTCATCAACACTTGGTGCGATGATCTCAATTGATCATCCAGAAAGTTGTATAGGGTGTAATGATTGTGAATTGAGCTGTCCAGATTTTGCTATTTTTGTAGCCGATCGTAAAGAATTTAAAGCTGCAGGACATAGTTTTGCAAAATTAACAGATGAGGCAAAAGCTAGACAAGAAGCAATTGTCGCAAATAATTATATGTCACTACAAGGAGCTTAATAATGGCAACAAGAGAAGTAATATCTACTGGTAATGAATTAGCTGCAATAGCAGCTGTTGATGCTGGATGTAAGTTTTTTGGTGGGTATCCATTAACACCATCGAGTGAGGTTATGCATGTTATCTCAGATCTTTTACCAAAGGTTGGTGGAACTGCAATTCAAATGGAAGATGAAATAGCAGGTATTTGTGCTGTTATTGGAGCTGGTATGTCAGGAGTTAGAACACTAACTGCAACATCTGGTCCAGGTATGAGTTTAAAAGCCGAAAACTTAGGTTTGGCACAAATGGCGGAAGTTCCATTGGTATGTGTAAATGTTATGAGAGGTGGTCCATCAACAGGTCTTCCAACTCGTGTTTCACAAGGTGATATTCTTCAATCTAAAAACCCTTCACATGGTGACTATAAGTCAATTACTTTATGTGCTGGTAACTTAGCTGAATGTTATACAGAAGTAGTTCGTGCATTTAATATTGCTGATCGTTTTATGCAACCAGTTATTGTTTTACTTGATGAGACTATTGGTCACATGCATGGTAAGGCGATGATACCAACTCCTGAAGAGGTAGAAGCTGGAATAGTTCCTAGAAAAAGATTTGATGGTCCTGCTGATGAGTATTTTCCTTATGAGTGTGGTCCAACTGAACCTGCTGTTTTAAATCCTATGTTTGAGGGTTATAGATATCACTTTACGGGTCTTCACCATGACAAAAATGGTTTCCCTACTGAAGAGATTGAGACATGTAGAAAACTAATTCAGAGACTTGAAGATAAAGTTGAAGCACATAAAGATGAGATTGAGTCTTATGAAGAATTTATGATGGATGATGCTGAAATTATGATCGTTGCTTATGGATCAGTTTCTCTAGCAGCAAAGGAGTCTATTAGAACTTTAAGAGCAGAAGGAATTAAAGCGGGTCTATTTAGACCAATTACTATTTGGCCAAGTCCTGCTGAGAAGATGAAAGAGTATGCAGATAAAATTGAAAAAGTATTAGTAGTTGAGTTAAATATTGGTCAATTCCATAGTGAAGTACAGCGTGCAACTGCAAGACTTGATATTGAAGGTCTATTTAAAGTAAACGGAAGACCAATCTCTCCACATGAGATTGTAAGTAAAGTAAAGGAGTTATAGGATGGCTTTTAATTATGAGAAATATTTAAGACTTGAAAAGATGCCAACATTGTGGTGTTGGGGTTGTGGTGATGGTGTTATTTTAAAAACATTTGTAAGAGCTGTTGAAAAGATGGGTTGGAATCAAGATGATGTATGTGTAGTTTCTGGAATTGGTTGTTCTGGAAGATTCTCTTCTTATGTTGATTTTAATACTGTACACACAACGCATGGTAGAACTGTTGCTTACGCTACAGGTATTAAATTGGCAAATCCTGATAAACATGTGATTTGTGTTGCTGGTGATGGTGATGCACTAGCAATTGGTGGTAACCATACTATTCATGGTTGTAGAAGAAATATTGATATGACTATGATTATTATCAATAACTTTATTTATGGTCTAACAAATTCTCAAACATCTCCAACTACTCCAAAAGGTATGTGGACAGTATCTCAAAAGGCTGGTAATATTGATCCAACTTTTAATACATGTAATTTAGCAATAGCTTCTGGAGCTACATTTGTTGCTCGTGAAAGCATGAATGACCCTAAAAAACTTGAAAAAGTGTTTGTTGCTGCATTTAAGCACAAAGGTTTTGCTCTAGTTGAAGCACTTTCAAATTGCCATATTAATCTCGGTCGTAAAAATAAAATGGCATCGGCTATGGATAATCTTAAGTGGATTGATAGTATCACAATGCCTAAAAAGAAATATGATGAATTGAGTCCTGAAGAGCAACTTAATTTACTTCCTACTGGTGTTTTACATCAAGATACAGAAGCAGATGAATATTGTGATATGTATGCAGAGATTCAAAAAGTTCATCAAGGTAAAAGAGGTAAAATTACTCAAGATGACTTTGAGAAAAAAATATAAAGGAGAGCACAATGGCTAGAACATTAATGAGATTTACGGGTGTTGGTGGACAAGGTGTTCTTCTTGCTGGTGAAATTTTTGCTGCTGCAAAGATTAAAACTGGTGGGTTTGGACTAAAAACTGCAACATATACATCACAAGTGCGTGGTGGACCTACAGTTGTGGATATTACTTTGGATGATGAAGAGATTTACTATCCATATGCAAATGATGGTGAAGTAAACTTTATGCTTTCAGTTGCAAATGTAAGTTATCAATCATTTAAAAATGGTGTAAAAGAGGGTGGTATTATAGTTGTTGATCCAAATCTTGTACATCCAAGTGATGAAGATAGACAAAAATGGAAAATATATGAAATACCAATTATCCAAATTGCAAAAGAAGAGGTAGGAAATGTAATTACTCAATCAGTTGTTGCACTTGCTATCGCAAATACTATGATGAATGCTATTGATAAAGATACACTTATCGCTACAATGCTTTCAAAAGTACCACCAAAAGTTCATGATGTAAATAAAATTGCATATGAGCTTGGTGAAAAATATGCTAAAGAGGCTATGGCTAAGTAGCTTTTTAAATGGGTACTTGGATTTTTCCAAGTACCCATACTCTATCTCCACCCCTCCCTTAAACTTAAAATATATGATATAAATGTGAATAATTTCTACTATTAAAAAAACTTTTAACTTTGAACCTTCTTTCTTACCTACTGTTATGGCTGATTTGGATAACATGTTTTCTCCGAGAGGTGAAATAACTTTATGAAAATGGAGGTAACAATGGCTGGTGTTGTTGATAAAATTTCGACAGATGTATTGATAGTTGGTGGTGGACCTGCGGGTCTTTCGACTGCTATTCAATTGGCAAATATGTTGAATGAGAGAGGGCAGAGCGGTAGAATTTTACTAGTTGAAAAAGGCGAATCAATTGGTAGTCATATTCTTTCAGGTGCAGTAATAAAGACTGAGGTTTTTGAAGAGTTACTTCCTTATATTGGTGTAGATGAAATTCCTTTTGACTCTGAAGTTACAAAAGATACAACAGTATTTTTGACAGGTGATGGTTCTTATGACCTTCCTTTTCATCCTCCATATATGAATAATATGGGTAATAAAATAGCTTCATTGGCACAAGTATGTAAATATTTGGCAGGTGTTGCTGAGAAAAAAGGTGTAGAAATTTACACAGGTTTTTCAGTGGATGAGCTTTTGTATGATGAAAATGGTAATGTTTGTGGTGCAAAAACAAAAGATACTGGTTTAGATCACCATGGCAATAAGTTACCTAACTTTCAAGAGGGTAGTTCCATTGAGGCTAGAATTACAATTTTGGCTGAAGGTACAAGAGGTAGTTTAACAAAGACTTTAATCAATAGAAAAAATTTAGATGCTGGTAAAAATGCTCAAATCTATTCTCTTGGAGTAAAAGAGCTTTGGAGAGTACCTGAAGGTAATATAGAGGCTGGTCAAGTTTATCATACTGCTGGTTATCCTCTTCAAAGTGGTGATGAGTTTGGTGGTGGTTTTATCTATGGATTGAGTGATAATAGAGTTGCTCTTGGTTTGGTTGTTGGACTTGATTATAAAGATCCAACATTTGATATTCATGGTGCTATGCAAGTTTGGAAACAACATCCATTTGTGCGTAAAGTATTAGAGGGTGGAAATATTTTGGAATTTGGTGCAAAAACTTTGCCTGAAGGTGGTTATAACTCTATTCCAAAATTTTATGGTGATAACTTCTTGATCGTTGGAGATAGTGCAGGAATGCTTGCTACTGCTAGTTTAAAAGGTGTTCATTTAGCTGTTCAATCTGGTATTAATGCTGCGAAAAGTGCTGCTGAAGCATTGATCAAAGATGATACAAGTGAATCAGAGCTTAGTTCAGTTCAAAAATATTTTGAGAATAGTAGATTACATAAAGAGCTTTATCCTGTAAGAAACTTTAGACAATCATTTAATAATGGTATGATCTCTGGTGCTCTTAGATTTGGTGTTCAACTCATTACAAAAGGGGCATGTCTTACTGGTGACATAAAGACAGAAAAAGATAATGAAACTCTTTTGAAATTGAGTGAAATGGGAGATAGAAAAAGTTTTGCGGAGCGTTTTGCTGGAAAATTGGAATTTGATAAGAAACTTACTTTTGACAAAGTAACAGATGTATATTACTCTAAAGCAAATCATGATGAAGATCAGCCTTGTCATTTAGTAGTAGATGATGTAAAAGTTAAGCAAAATATTGCTGATTATGGTGGACCTTGTCAAGCTTTTTGTCCTGCTGAAGTTTATGAAGTTCATACGGATAAAAAAAGTGGTGAGAAGTCTCTTCGTATTCATGCTGAGAACTGCGTGCATTGTAAAACTTGTGATATCAAGTCTCCAAATGATGCTATTTTATGGACTACCCCTTATGGTGAAGATGGTCCACAATATAATTATATGTAAGAAAGGAGATTTATATGGCTTTAACAATTATTAGTTTAATGAAACAGGTACCACTACCAAGTGAGATGCGTATGGGTGATGATGGTTTGATGGATAGAACAAAAGCGAAGTCCATCATAAATATAGATTGTTCTTTCGGACTTGAGGCAGGACTTCAATTAAAGGCTCAAAATCCAGATGCAAAACTTATAGTATGTTCTATGGGACCTCCATCTTTTGATGCGTCACTTAAAAAAGCATTGTCAATGGGTTATGATGAAGCATATTTGCTTAGTGATAGAAGACTTGGTGGTAGTGATACTTATGCTACAGGTTTGGCAATAGCTACAATGCTTAAACATTTAGGATTTGGAAAAGGTCTAAATGAAGATTTTGTGATTGTTGCAGGAAGACAAACAAGTGATGGTGATACAGCGCATGTTCCTTCTCAAGTGGCAGAAAATATGGGTATACCTCAAGCTACTTTTATTGAGACTGTAGAGTCTAAAGATGGAAATATAGTTGCAAAAAGAATTATTGAGGGTGGTTATCAGATGATGAAACTACCAATGCCTTGTGCATTGTCTTTGACTCCAACAGGAGTACCTCCTCGTAGACCAACACTTAGTGGAGCTATCAAAGCTAGAAATAGTGAAGTTACAATGTTCAATATTGATGATGTAGGACTTGGAACTGATCATATAGGTCTAGGAACTCCGGGAGAGAGTGGAAGTCCAACAATTGTTTCAAAAGTTGCAACAATTGTAAGTGAGAGAGCTCCTGCTAAAATTTCTAGTGGACATGATGAGAAAAAGCTAGTTTCTGATTTTTTAAATAACTTTGAGAGTGGTAAAAATACGCTTGAGACCAAAGAGAAAAAAGCTAAAAAAGCTAAAAAAAGAGATGAATCTCTGAGAGTTATTGACTTTAGAAATGGTGCTAAAGGAATTTTAACTTGGGCAGAGGTTGTAAAAGGTCAAATTTCAAGACCATCTTTAGAACTTTTAACTCCTGCAAGAGATTTGGCTACTTCTCTTGGGAATGATACAAAAGTTACAACTCTTTTAATCGGTAAAAATGTTGGTGATTTAGCAAAAGAGTTAATTGCTCATGGTGCTGATGAAGTTGTTGTTGTTGATGATGATAGACTTGAAGAGTATAGGATTCTTCCATTTGCAGAGACTTTTGCTCAACTTATAAAGAAAAATAACTATGAAATAGCACTTTTTGCTGCAACTACAGCTGGTCGTGAACTAGCTCCTAGAATTGGAGTAAAAACGGATTCAGGTGTTACAGCTGATTGTACGGAACTTTTAATAGGTGAACATAAACATAGAAATAAAGCGACAAAAGAGCAAGTTATATATGCTCCAATTCTTGAATCTCGTCGTCCTACTTATGGTGAGAGTAAATTAGCTACTATTATAGGTTTTGTATGTCCTCAAATCTCTACAGCTCGTGCTGGAACATTTGCAGTACCAACAAAAGATGAGAGTAGAGAAGGTATTATATCTGAATTTAAACCTGAACTTGATGAAGGTGAATTTGTAACAGAAATTATTGAAACTGTTATTGGTGAAGGTGGAATGGCTGGTCTATTTGAGGCGGATATTATCGTTGCTGGTGGGCGTGGAACTACAAGTGATGGTATGCAAATGGTCAAAGATTTGGCAGAAGCTTTAAAAGATAAAGGTATCAATGCTGAATGGGCAGCTTCAAGAGTTATGGTTGATGAAGGTGTAAGTGAATATGCTAGACAAATTGGACAAACAGGTAAAACGGTAAGACCAAAAGTTTATATAGCTGTTGGAATTTCAGGTGCAATTCAACATATTGCAGGAATGAAAGAGTCTGAGACTATTGTGGCAATCAATTCAAATGCAAAAGAGTCTATTTTCCATAATGCAGATTTTGGAATAGTTGGAGAGTATGAAGATGTCATGCCTGAACTAATTGAAAAAGTAAAAGGTGGCTTTACATTTGGAATTAAGCCAAATTCATAGTATAATTAATTCAAATATATTTAAGGAGAACATATGGTTGGTAGAAAAGTAGGAATAGTGGGGGCTGGAGCAGTTGGTGCTACAGCTGCCTACTCTTTGGCGATGATGGGTACATGTCATGAGATAGTTTTATATGATATTGTGCCTGATGTAGCTATTGGAAAAGCTATAGATATTGGACAAGCTACCTCATACTCTCCAAGAGGTACTATAGTAACAGCAGCTGAAACTCCTTCAGAGATGAAAGATTGTGATATTGTTGTTGTAACAGCTGGAGTTCCACGAAAAGGTGATATGACAAGAGCTGACCTTTTAAATATCAATGCAAAAATTATAACAGATGTTACTGATAATATCAAAAAATACTCTCCAAATGCTATTATTCTTTGTGTAGCAAATCCTCTTGATGTTATGACTTATGTTATACATAAATTAACAGGTTGGGAAAGAAATAGAATAATTGGTATGTCTGGAGCACTTGATGGTGCTAGAATGTCATATCAAATACAGAAAAAAGTGGGGTATGGTTCAGGTCAAGTTAGAGCTATTGTTATTGGTGATCATGGTGAAAAAATGATTCCTTATCCTGAAATTTCTGCTGTTGGTGGTGTTCCATTGGATCAGATTATTGGTAAAACTGACATGGAAGATGTAATTCAAAAGACTAAGTTTGGTGGAGCTGAGATCGTAAAACATCTTAAAACTTCTGGATATTATGCTCCCGGACGAGCTATCTCTGTGATGGTTGAGGCTATTTTAGATGATTCAAGAATTGTTATGCCTTCATCTGTACTTCTTGATGGGGAGTATGGGTATAAGGATGTAACACTTAGTGTTCCTGTTGTTTTAGGAGCTAAGGGTGTTGAAAAAATTATTGAATTAGAATTAGATGATAAGATGAAAGAGAAAGTTGCTATCTCTGTTGATTCTATACAAAGTAACATTAATATCTTAAAAGATGAAGGTTTCTTTGGTTAATTATTTTTAGCATATCAAATTTTTTTGATATGCTATCCCTCTTTCTCTCCTTTTTTATCCCTTTTTGAGTAAAATCAAACAAAAATTATCTAAGGGAATCTATGGAAAATATAGACGAAATCTTAAAATCGCACAAACTTTCAAAACTAGACTATGAACACATCAAAAAAATCCTTAATCGTGAACCAAATTTATTAGAAATCGGTATTTTTTCTGCTATGTGGAGTGAACACTGTTCATATAAATCAAGTAAAAAGTATCTTAATGGTTTCCCTACAACTGCCCCTTGGGTAATTCAAGGACCAGGGGAAAATGCTGGTGTTATTGATATTGGTGATGGCATGGCTGCTGTATTTAAGATGGAGAGTCATAATCACCCCTCATTTATTGAGCCTTATCAGGGTGCGGCTACTGGAGTAGGTGGAATTTTGAGAGATGTCTTTACTATGGGAGCTAGACCTGTAGCAAATATGAATGCTCTTCGTTTTGGTAATATTACTAGAGATGATGAGATAAGTGCCCATCAGAGATATTTGGTTAGAGGTGTTGTTGCTGGAATTGGTGATTATGGTAATTGCATGGGTGTTCCTACTATTGGTGGTGAGACATTTTTTGATGATGCTTATAATGGAAATATTTTGGTAAATGCTTTTACATTGGGTACTTGTAAAAGTGATGAGATTTTTTATGGAAGAGCAGAAGGTATTGGTAATCCTGTAATTTATGTAGGAAGTAAAACTGGTCGTGATGGTCTTGGTGGGGCTGTTATGAGTAGTGATAGTTTTACAGAAGAGAGCAAGTCACTTCGTCCTACAGTTCAAGTTGGTGATCCGTTTGCTGAAAAACTTCTACTAGAAGCATGTTTGGAGCTTTTCAAAGAGGATCTGATTGTAGGTATTCAAGATATGGGTGCGGCGGGTCTTACTTCAAGTAGTTTTGAGATGGCTGGAAGAAGTGGAAGTGGTATGATTATGCATCTTGATAAGGTTCCTGCAAGAGAAGAGAATATGACTCCTTATGATTTTATGCTCTCTGAATCACAAGAGAGAATGCTGATTTGTGCCAAAAAAGGGTGTGAAGATAAAGTTGTAGAGCTATTTGAGAAGTGGGATTTGGATGTAGCGGTTATTGGAGAGGTTAGTGATACTGGAAATATGGAGCTATTTTGGCATGGAGATAGAGTAGCGGATATTCCTATTGACCCTATCACGGAGGAAGCTCCTATTCTTGATCGTCCTATTAAAAAACCTGCCTATTTAGATGAGATAAAAGATACTACTATTGATAGTTTTGATAAAGTTTCTAACAGTGATGCTTTTGATAGACTATTTTCTAGTGTAGAGGTAGTAAATAAAGCATGGGTATATGAGCAATATGATTCAATGGTTCAAACTAATACAATAAAATCTCCTGGTAGTTTGGATGCGAGTGTGGTAAGAGTAAAAGAGAATAATAAAGCTATTGCTATGAGTAGTGATTGTAATCCACGATACTGTTTTATTGATCCTGAAGGAGGAGCTGCTGCTGCGGTGATGGAGAGTGGAAGAAATGTTGCTATGAGTGGGGCAACTCCTCTTGCCATTACTGATTGTCTCAATTATGGAAATCCTGAAAAACCTGAAATAATGTGGCAATTTGCAAAAGGTTGTGAAGGTATCAAAAATGCTTGTAGAGAGCTTAATACTCCAGTAGTTAGTGGAAATGTCTCTTTATATAATGAGACAAATGGTGTAGGTGTATTTCCAACACCTAGTATTGCAATGGTAGGTGTACTTGATAATCAAGAAAAAACTCTCTCATCTATCTTTCAAAAAAGTGGAAATTCTCTCTATATAGTAGGGAAGACAGGACATGATTTTGGTGGAAGTCTCTATATGAAAGAGTTATTTAATAAAGTAGAAGGAACTTTGGCATCAGTAGATTTTGAAAAAGAGTTAAAACTTTGGAATTTTATAATTGAAGCTAATAACAAAAATCTTCTAAAGGCTGCTAAAGATATTAATATAGGTGGTATAGCAATAGCTTTAGCAAAAATGTCAGTCAATAGTAACAAAGGTGTTGAAGTAATAGTACAAGTTGATGATTCACGAGATATTTTTAGTGAAACTTTTTCAAGAGCAATTGTAGAAGTAGAAGATAGTCAACTATTTGAGAACTTTGCCAAAGAGATGAATATTCCAGTAGAGTTTATTGGAAAAGTTACTGATGGTAAAAAATTTATCTGCAACGATATTGAGAAAAATTTGGATGAACTCTCTAATATCTATTTTAATAAATTTCAAGAGGTTGTAGAACAAGATATTTAAGGTGGGATTTTTCCACCTTATTATGCTACTATAACTGCAGATTTAATTTTATGATTTTTAATCATCTCATCAAGTAATTCAAAAAGTTTTTTACTATGTGCTTCAGCAATAATAAATTGCTCCACAAGTTTATCACCGTTTCTATCTGTTAAACATCCACCATCACCTACGCAATCAAGATTTTTAATTATTGCTTTATGTAGATTAGAGTGTTCTGTAATGATTTTATTAAAAAATGGAGAATCACCAAAAATATCTTTGCCCTCACCATCTAACCACTGTCCAAATCTACAACTATGCTCATCTCCAAAATAATCTGCATCAATATTATTATTTGCAACAGCTGAGTATGCTTTATTTTTGAAGTAGATATGATCTATTTTTATTAATGTAATCAAAATTTTATAATAACTATAATTACTATCTGAGACGCTATTTGTAATATTAGAACCTAATTTATCAAGTGTATTATCAAAATCAACAATTGTATTTTGTGCTTTTATAGAGACTTGGTTCATTTTTGAAGAGTTTGATTGTATTTCACTAGATTGTTGTTGTAAACTCTGTATTGTTAGAGATATTTCAGAAGTTGCTTTTTGTGTATTTTCAGCAAGAGACCTCACCGCATCTGCAACAACAGCAAATCCTCTTCCATGTTCTCCTGCTCTTGCTGCCTCTATAGCTGCATTAAGTGCTAAAAGATTTGT
Source organism: uncultured Campylobacterales bacterium (assembly GCA_964560425.1). Lineage (GTDB taxonomy): Bacteria > Campylobacterota > Campylobacteria > Campylobacterales > QNZT01 > CAZLLE01. Next base: position 4,932 of record CAZLLE010000038.1, on the reverse strand, counting down.
TTGATCAGCAATATCTTTAATGAGATTTACTACTGAAGTAATATTGTCTACATTGTTATTAAGAGAGTCAATAGCAGTTGTATTTTCTATAATAAGTCTACTTAAATCATCCAATTCATTAATAACATTTTTAATAGAATCAGCACTCTCTTGGGAGTCATTAGCTACAGAAACTAAACGATTTGAAATCTCTTCTGAAGAGTCTTTTGTAGTTTTTAAATCATTGGCTATAATATCTAACCCTCCTTTGATACCATCACCAATCTTATTAAATTTTTGAGATAAATTACCTCTAATTTGATGTTTTATATTACTTCTCATTACATTTATTGCTTGATTAATTGAATTTGCTGTGATATAAAACTCATTATGTAGTCCTTCGGGAAATGTACTACGGTATATCTTGCCATTATTTAACTCTTTAATTGTATTTCGTGTTTCACGCAATATTACCTCTGTTTGATCTAGCATATCATTTATTGCCCATGCCACTTTTCCCTCAAGTGATTGATCTTCTGTCACTATAATTCTATCTGAAAGTTTGCCATTACCAGCTTTTGTTGTAACATCTAAAATTTTTTCTAAAATATCATTATTTGTATTGTTCTGTGTTGGTAAAAATATTGATGATATTGAAATTACTAATATTAATCCACCCAAAATAAGATTATCAGATACAAGTATGTATAGTGAAGAGGTGATAGAGATTGTCAAAAGTAGTAAAAATTTTCTATTTTTAAATTGTTCTAAATTCATGCCACTTCACCTAGTTGTAAGTGGTGTACAAATTTTTCATAAGTTGTTTTATTCTCTGTAAGATATTTATTTAGTAGTTCTCCTGAAGCTTTCATTCCTCCTTGGACTTCAGCACTATTTAAAAGCTCATAAATTGGAGTAATTTGTTCAATTGCCTCTTTTGAAGGTTTTCTTCTAAAGGATGTATAGCCTAAAATATTACCCTCGTTATCTAAATCAGCAGTAATATAGGCAAAAACCCAATAATAGCTTCCATCTTTTGATAAATTTTTTACAAATCCAAAAAACTCTTTTTTATCTTTTATAAGATTCCAAGCTAATTGAAATGCAATTTGAGGCATAAAAGGATGTCTAATCAAATTATGATTTGCACCAATTATCTCCTCTTTAGAATATCCACTCATCTCAACAAATATTCGGTTTGCATAGGTAATAGTACCTTTTTTATCAGTTTTAGAAACAATAAAATCATCTTTTTTCATGAATTTTTCTCTATTTGTTATCTCTTTTGGTGCATCATTTTTTGTTAATTTTTTATGTATCATAAAAACTACCTTTTGTTAGTATCTTTTCATATATCGACTTTTTTTAATATTATTTGAATAAAGGATATATGGATCGAAAGTTGCTTAGTGTAGATTAAAATATTGGAGTTTATATTATGCGTATTAATTTTTTAACTATTATATCAGTAGTAATTATTGGAATATCTAGTGTAATTGGATATCTCTATTATAAAAAAACAAGAGGTCATATCCAATCTTTTGACTCTTCATTAGCTATCAAAGATAGCAAAAAAATTGATATGGATGCTGTTGAAGATTTTCGAGAGTTTTTATATGAAAATAAAGGAAAATTTGTTCATTTATCAGTTATATTATCTACAAATATGAAGAGTAATGTTTTAAGAGGCATGGATAAGGATGGGAGAATTATTTTTGAGGCACCTGATAATAGAGATCAAAATAAAAAGATTAAATATCTAATTCGCCTTCCTGATGATGGACGAAGGGATTTCTCTTTTGATCAAAAAAGTGGAAAACTTGAGGGATATTTTAAAACCTTTAGAAGAAGAGATAAAAATGGTATACCAATTATTAATTTAGTTCCTATTAATCCTAAATATATAAAAGGGGATACTCTCTCATGAATAATTATAGATATTTAAAAATTATATTTTTGATTCTCTCTTTGATTGTTAATCTATATGCTGAAGATAGTTGTACTTCTCCTACTGAAAATATTACTCTAAATGAGATACTAGATAATCAAGATATAGATAAGCCCTATCTCATTGGTGACTCTAATTCTGGTGAAGCATTTTTTTATAAAATTGTTTTAACTGAAAATGGCAGATTAATTATTAATACATCTGTTGATAATCTAAATAGTGATGATAAAGTAAATACCTACGGTGAGCTTTTAGATTCATCTTGTGGAGTTATTGCAAATGATTCAGAGATTAGTAGTGATCCTAGATTTTTTAAAATAGATAGAGTATTAAGTACTGGTACATACTACCTTAGAGTATATAATGAAGTTAGTTTAGATGATAGTGACTTAAGTTTAGCAAAAGGTTTTTTTCAAATTGAAAATAGTTTTACGCCTAGTTTGGAGCCTAAAAATATTGATATATGGAGAAGTGACCCTGATATTATTGAATCTGGAAGTGAAGTTGTTGATACAATTTATATTAAAAATAGAGGTTCAGAAGCTACAACAAGTTTGAAGATTACTATGCCATCAGAAGGTTCGGGGAATTTTTCTTTTGTGGATATTGTAGATGCAACTGGTTGGAGTTGTAACTCTAGTGAACCTATTGTATGTACTTTAGATAGTGGAGTTCTTGCTTCTAATGAACAAAAAACAATACAAATTAGATATAGAGCTAATTATCGAAATAAAAATAGAGATGTAACTAATATTACAGATGCGGATATTGGATATGCAGATTCTACTAGTTTAACTAAAAATAGTTCAAGAACACTTACTATCAAAAAAGCTTTAGCGGGTATTAAAATTACTAAAGCTGCTCCTGATAGTGTATATGAGAATAAAGAGTTTGCTTATACATTAATAGTTGAAAATAATGGAACATTGATTGATTATAATGTAACAGTAACAGATCGTATTTCTAGTGATTTTGATATTTTAGATCTTAATTATGATCCTGCTGTTTGGAAAAATTGTGATTATGAATCTAATGCTGTTTCATGTGAACTTATTAATGAGTTAGGTGTTGGAGAGAGTAGATTTTTTTATATTAATGTTAAAGCGGTAGGTGATCCTGCTGATCCTGAAAATGTAAAGTATTCGGCTTTTGTAAATGGCGATACTTTAATGGAACATGTCACTGATAATGATGCAAAAAATGTAATAATCCTCACCTCTTCGCCTAGTATTGATATTACAAAATCTGCACCATCAACACTATATTCAAAAGAATCTTTTTATTATACAATTGTAGTCTCAAATGATGGATCAGAAGATGAGACATTTGTTGAAGTGAGTGACTTAATTGATAGTGATCTTATACTTCCTAGTGATTGGGATGATAGTGTTTCTGCCCCATGGAGCTGTAGCAAAGTAGGGCAGGATGTGACATGTGATTATGCTGATACTCTTCTTTCTGGTAGTGATACATCTTATTTGTATATTAAAGTAGAAGCTCCTTTTGTCTCTTCTGATGAGGTTATTAACAACATTGCTGAGGTTGATGCAAAGGCTAATGGAACAGTAAATGTTCATGCTCAGAGTAGTGCTTCAATTACTATTCTACCTACTGTTTCTAATTTAGCTATTTTAAAAGAGTCTTCACAAGATATTATTTTGGAAAATGATATTTTTAATTATCTCATTAAGGTAACTAATAACTCTATTGCAGATGAGAATAATATAACAGTTACAGATGATATTCCAAGTGATTTTACCATTATAAATTATAGTGCTTCTGGGTGGAGTTGTACAAAGAGTGACAATCTTATCACATGTCGTACAACGATGCTAGGTGCTAATACACAAGCTAATGATATAAATATAACACTAAAAGCACCCGCTAAAATTTTAGTAGATAAAGTAGTAACTAATAGTGCCAAAGTAGTTTCATCCAAAGAGTTGACTGGTGTAATTGCCCAAAAAGATGTTACGCTAGTATCTCCTAATAATGCACTATCAATTCAAAAATCTAGTAATCCTGCTTCTGTTTATGTGGGTGATACATTTTACTATAGACTTTTTGTATCTAATAATAGTGGTAAAGATATTGATAGTGTTGAAATTAGTGATACTTTACCCTCAGAGTTGGTTTATGATCATTATGATAGTGGAGGGTGGAGTTGTAGCTATGATAGTAGTACAAGAGAGTTTAAGTGTAATAACAATGGTACTAAGTTTACCTCTGGAGATAAAACTATAGACCTATATGTTGTTGCTCCTATGTATGAGACTGAAGTTACTAATAGTGCTTCTATAACTTCTGATTTAGATCCTTATGTAAGAGAATCAAATGCCACAACGCAAGTAAGAGGTAAGAGTGCAAATTTAATTTTTATTAAAGCAATCTCGGATAAAGATAGTGCAAAAATAGATGAAAATATTACCTATACCTTGAAAGTTAAAAATGATGGTTCTTCCCCAAATAGTGATATAAATACAACCAATATAAAGGTTGTTTTTACTTTAGATTCTGATATGAGATTTGAAGATATTCAAACTACAGATTGGAACTGTAGTGGAGAGGAAAATATTACATGTATTTTACCATATTTGGAACTTGGTGTAGAGTCTCCTGATATTAATATAACGCTCTCATCTCCTATTGCAAAAGAGACAATTAGTAGGGTAAGTTTGAGTGCAGATCAGTTGGCTAGTGCAGTAGAAACTTCTATCTATGTAGATATTAAAGAGGTTGTTGATGTTGATTTAAGTATTGATATCTCAGATAGTGTTGATCCTGTAGATGGAGGCTCAAACTACTTTTATAGAGTAGAAATTACAAATTCTCATACTACAAAATCTATAGAGGGAGTTGAGCTTGAGATTAATACAATAAGTTCAAATGATTATAGTTTGGTAGATTATGAAGATGGTGTAGATTGGAGTTGTTCAAAAAGTGATAGTTCTCTCTATTGCTCTATGAATCATAGTTTGGATGCTAATAGTGTGATATCTCTTGAT
>CAZLLE010000037.1:0-39155 GCA_964560425.1 uncultured Campylobacterales bacterium | reverse complement strand
CTTGTTTGATAATAGGTTTTGGTATTCTAATACCTTGCGAGTTTCCAATTTTGGTGAGCATTGTCATGACTAAACTCCTAAAGTTATCTATATTTGTAATTATATTGTAATAACATTTAGAAGTCAAGAATATTTTATTTTTTTGTTCCAAATAAAATATTGAAGCACATTAAAAGTTTATCTTTTCTATCATGATTTAAAGTCAATAAAAAGGTGTTGCTATGCCACTATCTAAAAATGAAATTATCCAAAAGTTAAAAGAGCTTAAACTTCGATATATGGAAGAGGGATTTATTATTGTTGGTCTTTTTGGAAGTTATGCGAGAGATGAAAATCAAAATAGTAGTGATATTGATATTATTTATGATGTTGATGATATTTACCTTCAAAAATATAGTGGATTTGAGGCGATTTCTAGAGTCAGAGAGATATCCCAAGAACTAGCAAAAGAGTTTAAAACCAGAGTAGATATAGTTTCATTGCCAAAATATGGGAATAAGAGAGTTCAAGAGAGTATAAAAAAGGATCTTATTTATGTCTAAGCCAATAGATCGTTTAAGAACTATTCAAGAAAAACTTCAATTTAAGGAAATGGCATTGATATTAATAGTTACTTCTTGATCTAATTCCTCTAAAGTTGGTTTGATTTTATCTCCATGTCCTGCTTTTCTCTTTTTAGGTTTTGGAGCTATTTTATATATCACTGCATCTTTTCTTACCATACTACATTTTATAGGAGGTATAACAGATGTATTTAGCAATTAAAGAGGTAAAAGCACTTGACGACTATCTTTTACTATTAAAATTTGAGAATCAAGAAGAAAAGATATTTGATGTTAAGCCATATTTAGATTTTGGTAAATTTAAAGAGTTAAAAGATAAATCCTTGTTTAAGAGTGTTAGAGTATGTTTTGATAGTATTGAATGGGATAACCAATTAGATTTAGCCCCTGAATTATTATATAAAAAGTCATATAAGGGAGGACAAATGCCCTCCTCACACCTACAATATCAAAGCAACCCTATAGGCGATAAATGACATCACCCATGCCGTTGCGGTTGTAAATAGAAATAGATATCCTAGATATTTCCATCCTCCTGCCTCTTTGGCAAATACCATTGATGCGGCTAGACATGGTAGATATAACATGACAAAGACTATAAAGGCGATAGCTGAAGCGAAAGGTATTTGTCTTTTTAGTTCACTTAATAAGCTTTCACTCGATTCATCTACATCTGCACCAAGTGAATATAGTACACCTAGCGTTGATACTACTACCTCTTTGGCGGCCAATCCTGTCTCTAGTGCTACTGCCATTTTCCAATCAAATCCTAAAGGGGCAAAAAATGGTTCACTTGCCTTTCCTACTATTCCTAGATAACTATTTTCTAATAGTTTTTCATCTAGCTCATTTTGTAGATTTTGTTTTTTATCTTTGTCTTGCATTAGCTCTATTTTCATGTTGTAAGAGTCTGTGATATTTTGATTTTTTGGATAGTTACTTGCAAACCATATCAACATAGAAGCTGCCAAAATAAATGTACCCGCTTTTTTGAGATACATCCATGATTTTGTATATACTGTATGCCAAATTAGTTTCCATGAGGGCATTCTATATTTTGGCATCTCCATTACAAATGGTTCATCTTCACCTTTGAATACAACTACTCTTAAAATCTTTGCCATCACTAGACCAAACAAAGCTCCACTAATATAGATCAAAAATAGGATATTTCCTGCATTTGATGAGGCAAAAAATGCTCCAATAAAGAGTACATATATAGGCAATCTTGCTCCACAACTCATAAAACCCAAGATAAAAAGGGTAATCAATCTATCTTTCTCATTTTTGAGTGTTCTAGCTGCCATATATGCGGGTACTGTACAACCAAAGCCTGTCACAAGAGGGATAAAACTCTTGCCATGAAGTCCAAATTTATGAAAAAACCCATCTAATATAAATGCCACACGACTCATATATCCTGTAGTCTCCAAAAGAGCAATACCCAAAAATAGAATGACAATATTTGGTAAAAACATCACAACAGCACCAACACCAGCAATCATACCATCAGCGATAAGAGAACCAAGCCCACCATCACCAAATATTGCCTTTGCACTATCTCCAAGAGCTACAAAAAATGTATCTATATACTCCATAGGAATAGAACCCAATTCAAATGTAAGCTGAAACAATCCCCACATGAAAAATAAAAAGATAGGAATACCCAAATATTTATGAATCAATAGAGCATCAATTTTATCGGTCATGCTTCTCGCTTCTGGTCTTTTGCATGATACTGTTTCAGCGACAACACCTCTTGCAAAAGCATTTCTCTCTTCAAGAAAAATCTCATCTATATTTTTAGTATCATAATGAACATATAGGTGACTAAGAGCTGATCTAACCATTGGTAAAATCTCTATCCAAATCGGTTTTTCTCTCATCTCATTGTATATGATTTCATCTTCTTGAATCAATCTAAGAGCAATATCTCTAGCTCGATATCCAAATTTGCAACTAAAATTTTTCTCCTCTAAAAAAGAGGCAATATTATCAATCTCCTCTTCTACCGTATCACTATAAACCAATTTAGAGACTTCATGTTTCTGTTTTGCAAGATCAATTGTCCTATGGATAAGCTTCCCTATTCCCTGTTTGGTTGCCGCAGAAACTTTGACACAAGGCACACCCATAATATCGCTCATCTGCTCTTCATCAATACAAAAGCCCTCTTTTTTGGCTTCATCCATCATATTTAGAGCAATAATCATCTTTTTGTTAAACTCTAAAAGCTCAGTGCTAAGAAGTAAATTTCTTGCTAAATTTGTAGAATCTACTACATTGATTATTAAGTCATACTCTTCATTTTCCAAAAAATTCTTTGTTACTCTCTCCTCAATAGTGTAATCATTGAGTGAATACGCCCCTGGAAGATCAATAATACGAATATGATAATTATCATAATCAAAACTCACCTCAGCTTTTTCAACTGTCACTCCACTAAAATTTCCAACTCTTAAGCGAGAATCACTAATAGAGTTGATGAGCATACTTTTACCAACATTTGGTTGACCTACAAGTGCAATTATTAGCTCTTTTTTCATATTTTTTCCACCTCTATCTTTTCTGCCTCTTCAAATCTAAGAGCAATATGCGAATGATTGACCTCTATCTCTATAGTCTGCTTTTTAAGAGAAAATGCCTTGACCTCCAATTCAACACCCCTCATGACACCAAAAGAGTTTAATCTATGGCGAAGTTCACTCGAAGCATTTACCTTTTTTATCACTGCTCTATCTTTTTTACTTAATTCATTTAAATGCATCTATTTTCCTAAAATGTATAGTTTATAAAAGCTCTTGTATTATCGAACTTATCTCCACTGATATCACTATTATCAATTTGTGAATGGATTATATCCAAGCTCAACCTTTTATTAACATCATAATGAACAACAATATCAACCTCATCACCTTCATGATCTTCACCATCACTAAGATCAGCTTTTGAGACAAATATAGACAATCCATCTACTCCCACAAATCCTAAATCCCATTCAATAGCATAAAAGAGTATCTCACCATCAGCCCCAGCATCAGGCAATGTCAAATGTTCAGAATTTGTAAAAAATGGTCCTCCACCAAATCCATTTGTAGCCTCTGCATCACTACTTTTATTATAAGCTCCTATAACAGTAAAACCTTTTTGAGTATCAGATACACTCAAACTAGCCCCCATAATGGTCGCATCTTCTCTATTTTCAAAATCTTCGATTGAGTATTGAAGAGCCATATTTGTCACCAAATTATCCATATCAAAACCATAATCTAGTTGAATAAAAGAGAGTTTTGCCTCATCTTTAAGATTATAAAACCAACTAGACAAAGAGGTATTATTCATAGCCTCATAATTGACACCAATTACTTGAACTCCATTATCTTCATTGAGTCTTGCAAATTTTTCAGGTTCATCAAAATCTATTCCAGAGCCTTTACTAAGCCATGATGCAATAATTGTTGTATTTGGTATATCAGAGTTGATAAAAGTATAAGCCTCAAATAGATTTGGAATCATGCCAACATCATCTCCATCAGCAAAAGGGGTATCCAAAGCTTGTCTACCAAGTATAAGCGTACTATTTCCAAGAACACCTTTTATATACGCCTCACCTAAAATAGAGTAAGCTTTGTGCTTACTATCAAAAAAGGTAAGTCCCCTACTATCATTTTTGCCCAAAAAAGCATTTGTTGAATAGAGAGCTACTCCTGCACTAGTACCATCAATATCCTCTGTCTCAAAATGTAACTTACCACCTAACGAAAGGTCATTTTCACTATCATGTCTCTGATAACCTACTCTTAGGTATCCATCTACTTTTGCCTTTTCAAATGCCTCTTCTATACTATCTGCACCAAATAGCTCCACTGTTGCGAGTATTGAAACTATTAGAGATAGTGATAACAATCTTCTGTTCATATTATCTTTCTCCTTTTTGATTTGGAAATAGTAATAAATTTTTACTTAAAAGAAGTTTAATATTGATACTCATTTTCATTAGCATTTAATCTTTTTATTGTGATTTGATATAATTCTCACCAAAAAGAGTCTACTTTGCATATACCAATCAGTGTTACCACACTCAACAACCAAATAAAATCTCTACTTGAAACTCACTACATGAGCATATTTGTAGAGGGTGAAGTATCAAGAGTAATCTATCATGGATCTGGTCATCTATACTTTTCACTCAAAGATCAAAACTCATCTATATCATGCGTAATGTTTAAAGGTAATAATCAAAAATTAAAATTTAGATTAGAAGAGGGCATGAAAATTATTATCTCAGGAGGATTAAATGTTTTTGCTCAAAGAGGAACCTATCAGATAAATTGCCAATCACTTCAACCCTCAGGAGATGGAGCTTTATCAGTTGCTTATGAACAGCTCAAAAAAAAGCTTCTCAACCAAGGATATTTTGAACAATCAAATAAAAAACCACTTCCAAAAATACCCTCTCATATTGCAATAGTTACATCCAAAACAGGAGCAGCTTTGCAAGATATGTTATCAGTAGCACAAAAAAGATGGGCAATGGTTAAAATTACCCTATTTGATAGCATTGTTCAAGGAGATTCTGCACCCCTTTCAATTGCACAAAATATTATAAAAGCAGACAAAATTGGAGCTGATCTTATCATTGTAGGTAGAGGAGGAGGAAGTATAGAGGATCTTTGGACATTTAATGAGGAGATTGTTGCAGATTCTATATATGAGGCTTCAACTCCTATTATATCCGCAGTTGGACATGAGATTGATAAATCTATTAGTGATTTGGTAGCTGATCTATCTGCCCCTACCCCTTCTGCTGCTATGGAATTGGCACTACCTAATATCAATGATTATCGACTATATTTAGACTCTTTAAGAGATAATTATCAAAGAGCATTTCAAAATATTTTACACAAAAAAAATCAACTTCTCATACACTCAAAAGAGCTATTTAGACAAAACTCTTTTGAGAGTAAACTAAACCTATTCTCTATTGAAATTAAAAACATACAAACACAATACAATAATAGGCACAAACTATATATACAAAAAGAGGAGTATCAACTTAACAATCAGATTACAGAACTACAAAGAGCTATGCAAAATATACTTTTCCAAAAAACACAACAGATCAAAAACTTACAATTTTCACTTGAAAACATCAATCCTAGCAAAAAAGATAGAGATGGAATTGCCCATATTTTTAAAGATAATAAAAAAGTAAAATTAGAAAATTTGCAAGAGGGTGACATTATAGAGTTACAAAGCAGTAAAATTGCGTTTCAAGCCAAAATTTTGAAGAAAAAAAAAGGTAAATTTTGATAGCCTTATGTAATTGAAAAAGGAGTATTTTTTACCAAATGAAAGAGATAAATATAAAAGATGAATTTATCACTATAGAGGATCCAAAAGCACACAAGCTAATCTTTAATTTTATTAACGAGCGTTTTGAGAATGTGAAATTAGTGAATCCGTACACTATAGAAGTAGAGGAGATATTCTACCCTGATATAATAACCATCATCAAACATATCAAACAAGAGATCGTCCTTCAAGCACTAAAAAAACAGCAAGAGGAGTTAAAAGACTAATAAGCCTTTAACCCGCTGAAATAGGAGAATATAGCAACACTACTTTTTTGAGCAATCTGATCTAAGATTTTATCCATTTTATTTTTGGAATTCCATATAGGTTTTTTTACTCCAGTAGCTTCTTGAAGTGCTTGTGTTGCCTCATATATTGAACCAACCTCATCAACTAACCCTACACTTTTGGCTCTAGCTGCACTAAATACATGAGCGTCTGCATATTCACTACTTTTATTTATATCTAATCCTCTTGCATTAGCGACATCTGAAACAAACATATCATAAGTGTCATGAATGAGCCTATTTAATTCAGCCTTTTCATCTTCATTCCACTCTCTTGTAGCAGTACCCATCTGTTTATATTTACCAACTGATACAGTCTGCTCTTTGAATCCAACTTTTTGCATGATTTCAGAGACATCCATACCTTGCATAATCACACCAATAGAACCAATCATAGCCCCTGGATTTGCGATAATTTTATCAGCATAGATAGAAGCATAATAGCTACCACTTGCCATAATCCCACTAGCATAAGCAATTACAGGTTTTTTCTCCTTTAATCTTTTGATAGCCAGTGCCATCTCAATAGAGGGAGGTACCGATCCACCTGGAGAGTCTACTACCAATAATACACCTTTAATATGAGGATCTTCTGCATCTTCTATATCTTCCAAAAATGATTCACTATCAAAAATAGGACCAGCCAAATGTATTTTCATCAAATTTGGATGATTAAGTGTATCTGAAGATGTAGCAGAAAAGACCCAAAATAGAATCAACAAAAAGATCATTGATTTAAAATATTTCTGAATAAATCCAAGCGTAGCAGTAATCGGCAAAAAAAGTTTTTTTAAAAATTGCATTAAATTCCTTTAAATAAGTTTTCCATCTATCCAACTCTCTTTTACATTTTTTGTATGTAAAACCATAGATAGAGGTAAATTAGAGATATCTTTGATCTCTTTATCCAATTCTACCACAATAAAATCGGCATCTTTATCATTTTGGATAACACCTTTGTTTAAATTTAGTGCCAAAGCTCCATGAATAGTTGAAGCCTTTAATAATTTTTGAGCTAACTCATTTGGCTCTATCTCATGATGCATCATCAATGCCCCTCTCATCTCATCCCACATATTGAGAGAATTATTAGAGCTAAGACCATCAGTAGCTAATGTAAAATTATCTATTTTAGAGATATCTAACTTTCCATTACCTAGAAGACGATTTGAGAGAGGACAGTGTGTAATATTTCCTATTTCTTGTATCCTTTCTAACTCTTTATCCTCTGCTTTTGTAACATGAGTAAAAAGTGTCTTGACTTCTGAAAAAAGCTCAATATATGAGATAGGTTTATTTACAGGTTTGGCATAAGGGGCAAATGGAGCAAAAAACTCTACAAAATCACCATTTCCACTATCAATCCAATCTCTTTCAGCCTTTGATTCCATAAAATGAGTAGAGACAATCATATCTTCATCTTTTGCAATAGATAATGCCTTTTTTGCCAAAATCGGATGTGTTGAGTATGGAGAGTGTATTGAAATTGCAGGTATAAAGTTTGGACTTTTATATTTTTTGCAAAGCTCTAATCTTCCATAAAAATCGGCATAAAGAGCATCCACAGCAGCAGGATTTGAGCCTAATACCTCATTGAAATAGACTACGCTAATAGGAGAGTTAACACAATCTTCAAGATCAACACCAAAACTACTAATAGCTCCTATTGTTGTCGTTCCACTCTTTTTTATTGTCTCTAACGCATCTTTGATACATCTATCTTGACACTCACTATTTAGTTCATCTCTATATTCAATAACACTTTTAAGCCAAGATATAAAATCACCATATTTTAGCGTATCTCTATTTGCAGAGAATTCCAAATGAACATGGGCATTAATAAGTCCGGGCATCAAAACAGTATTAGTTCTATTTTTTATCACTTCTGCTTTAGGATAGCTCTTTTTTAAGACCTCTAATGAGTCTATATCAATAATTTTTTTGTCAAAACATATTGCTTGATCCTCTAAAATTTCAAATTTTTCATTGCATGTCAATATATACTTAGCAGATATAATTTTCAATTTAACTCCTTAACCTCTAAAAAGATATAATTTGCCGATATTACATAAAAAAAGGTAAAGAATGAAAATAACAGTTATACAAGGTCCAAATCTTAATATGTTAGGTGTCCGTGAACAAAATATTTATGGTCCTATGAAATTAGAAGATATCCATTCTCAAATGAAAGCTTTTGGAGAGCAAAGCAAAGTAGAAGTTGAATTTTTTCAATCAAACTTAGAGGGTGAAATAGTTGATAAAATTCAAGAGTGCTTAGGTGATTCTCAAGGTATCATTATCAATCCAGCAGCATATACACATACTTCAATCGCTATTAGAGATGCAATCAAAGCTGTTGGTATTCCAACAATAGAGACACATATTAGCAATATTTATGCAAGAGAAGAGTTTAGACAAAAATCTCTAATTGCTCCTGTATGTGCGGGACAAGTAAGTGGTTTTGGTCCATTTAGCTACCATATGGCAATGGTAGGTATGGTTCAAATTATAAATGAAATTCGTATGATGAATGAACAACAAAAGAAACAACAAATTCAACAACCAGCTTCATGAAGAACTACCTTCTAAAAGATGAAAACGCCGTATATTATGAGTGCGGCTTTTCATGTGATAATGAAATTTTTATAAGATTAGGAAGTGAAGCCTACTTTATCACAGATTCTCGATATAGAGTTGAAGCAAAAGAGTTTATCAAAAATGCAGAAGTAATAGAAGCTAAAAAAGATCTTATTTCAACAGCAAGAAAACTTATCAAAAAAGTCAAAAAAATCTCATTTGATCCAAATGATTGGAGTGTTGCTGATTTTGAAAAATTATCTCTTAATTTAAAAACCTCTTTTCAACAAGAACCAAATTTTTCTCAACAAAAACGGATCATAAAATCTGAAAAAGAGATCAAAATTATCAAAAAAGCTGTCTCTTTGGGAGCAGAAGCCTTTGACTCCTTTGCCTTGCATCTACAAGATAGTGGATTAAAAAAGAGTGAAAAATGGCTATTTTTTGATGCAATTGAAAAGTTTCAAAAACATGGTAAATATGATCTAAGTTTTAATCCAATTGTAGCTTTTAATGAAAATGCGGCAAAACCTCATGCCCTCCCCTCGAAAAAGAGACTAAATTATCAAGATTTAATACTTGTAGATGCTGGTCTTAAATATAAAAGATACTGTTCTGATCGAACAAGAACAGCTACTTTTTCAAAAGATATCTCATTCTCTAAAGAGCAAAAATTTAATTCAAAAAAAGAGCAAAAGATATATGATACAGTTCTAAAAGCACAAGAAGCAGCGATAAAAATAGTAAAACCGGGGGTAAAAGCCAAAAAAATTGATCAAGCAGCAAGAGAAGTAATTGAAAAAGCTGGATTTGGTAAATATTTTATACACTCAACAGGTCATGGAGTAGGACTTGATATTCATGAACTACCATATATATCCAAAAAATCAGAAATTATTTTGGAAGAGAATATGATATTTACAATTGAACCAGGTATCTATATTCCAAATAAATTTGGGGTGAGAATAGAAGATATGATATGTGTTACTTCTAATGGAATGGAAATACTATAGCTACAAAACTCTATTTCAAAAGACACTATCCATATAGATCAAAAAAGAGATCACCCAAGAAACATTGTGCCACTATTGGCGTTGGTGGGAATATAGGTGATCTTTTTAAACGATTTAATAATCTATTCTTCTATTTTCAAAAAAGTTTGGTTGTTGATATTGTTGAAACATCTCCTATTCTTCAAAACCCACCATTTGGATATATAGATCAAGCAGATTTTTATAACACTATTATCATACTAAAAACCAATCTTTCACCAGAGGAGCTACTAAAATATCTACTTTATGTAGAAAAAGTTTACAAAAGAGAGAGATTTTTCAAAGACTCCCCTAGAACATTAGACTTGGATATAATATTTTATGATAAAATAAAGAAGAGTAAAAATAATTTGGTTATTCCTCATCCCCATTTTCATCAAAGGGAGTCAGTTTTGATACCACTTTCTTATATTAGTAGAGGAGTTTGTTCTTGAAACTATTCACATTTACGGGTGATTCCCCCGCACAAGCACTCAAATATGCACAAGAGGCATGTAGTAAAAATGCTTTGGTCATTAGTACAAAACAGATTTCAAAAAAGAGTAGAGATAAAGATGCCGTCTATGAAGTAATTGTTGCAGCCGAAAATAGTAATATACTTCCACCTCCAACTAAAAAAGAGAAAGAAACTCCAAAAAAAGAGCAAGAGCAGGAGAGACCAATATCCAAAAAACTTCTTAGTGATGAAGTAATTTTAGATATCTCAAATCAAGCCAAAATATTATCAGAAAAACGACAACAAGAGGAGCTAAATAGTAAAAAAGAGGAAGATATAAAATCAAACTCTCAAAAAGATCACTATATGGAAGATATACAGCATGATATCCATACTCTAAATGAGCAAATTTCACTTTTACAAACTATGTTATGGAAAGAGATGAAACCAACAAGATCAAATTTTATTATTCCTCCAGAGTTTGCAGAGATCTATAAACTTGCAAAACAGAGTGGAATGGATGAAGAAGATCTTAATCAAATTATGCAATCTACTATCACATATATGCCAGCTCAAATGAAAGATCAACCAGCCAAAATCAAAAAATATTTTCAAGTTTTATTAAAAAAAATGATTAAAATAAAACAGGAAGAAACTTTTAGTAAAAAAAATCAAAAAATAGTCATGTTTGTAGGTCCTACGGGGGTCGGAAAAACTACATCTTTGGCAAAACTAGCAGCAAGATTTTCATTTTTGGAACATAAATATAAAGTGGGAATTATCACTCTAGATACCTATCGAATCGGTGCATTAGAGCAACTTTTTCAATATGCAAAAACAATGAAACTACCAATTGAAGATGTACTTGATAGTAGCGATTTTAAAAAAGCATTGGATACATTCTCTTATTGTGATCTTATTCTTATTGATACGGCAGGAAGTTCACAATTTGATCAAAAAAGAATTCTCAAAATTTCCAAATTAATAGAAAAAAGTGAAAAGCAGATATCTGTAAAGCTTGTTTTATCGGCATCTACAAAGCTAGAAGATCTACAACAGATATATAAAAAATTCTCTTTTCTACATATTGACTCACTTATTATTACAAAATTTGATGAAACTAATAGTTTTGGAAATATATTTTCACTCTCCTTTCAAACAGAAAAAAGCTTAAGCTATTTCTCATATGGACAAGAAGTACCAAACGATATCATGCCAGCATCAAAAGAGTTTTTGGTTGAGTGTATTCTCAATGGATACAAAAGAAGCGAAAACTAAATTGGCACACTAAGTGCTTTAAGCTCATGCAAGAAAAAGCTTTGTTATTTTTATCAGGAATTTAATAGAATTTTTTCAGTAGAATTAAATACTTTATATAAGGATTTTAACTTGAAAAACGAAAATTATATCGCATTTTTTACTGTTTGCGGTTTTTTTGTTGGACTAGTTTTCTCTTTTTTAGAGTTCGTTACTATTGAACAAATAATATTTTATACTTTGGCAATTACACTCTTTTTCCATCTGTTTATCCATATAACGCTCTCTTTTTTAATGGATGCAGCCAATTCATACGATACACTTTTTCAAAAAAGTAAATATGAAGAATTTATTAATAAACAGATATCTCAATTAAAAAATAGGGAAAATCACATTGATACTTTACTAAAAAGTATCAAAGATGATCACAATATTGGAAAGGAGTCCACCATTGACAAGTAGTGTTGAAGGTACAAAAGAAAATAGCTTTACTAGTAACAATGAGATAGTTATTCAATTTTTACCAGCTGTTAGGGCTATGTCTTTCAGATTAAAAGAGAGGTTGCCATCTTCAGTTGATGTCAATGATTTGATCTCAATAGGTATCGAGGAGATGGTAAAATTATCACGAAAATATGATGCACAACTAAATGACTCTTTTTGGGGATACGCAAAAAAGAGAGTTTATGGTTCTATGTTGGATTATTTGAGAAGTCTTGATGTTGTAAGTAGAAACAATAGAAGACTTATTAAAGCTATAGATACAGAAGTTAGTCGTCATCTTGCAGAAAATAGTACAGAACCAGATGATGCTACTTTAGCAAAAAAACTAGGAGAGAATATTGCAAAAATCAGAGAAGCAAAAGTAGCTTCAGAAATTGCAACAAATGTACCGCTTAATGAACAAATTATTGTTCAAAAAGATCTTAGTATAGAAGAGAGTGTTGAAAAGGATCAAATGATTGAAGCCATCAAAAGTATAGTTTTGACACTCAATTCAAGGGAGCAGACAATTATTCAATTATACTATTTTGAAGAGTTGAATCTAAAAGAGATTAGTCAGATATTGAGTATTAGTGAATCTCGTATTTCACAACTTCATAAAAAACTTATGAAACAAATTAGGAATAAATTGGTAGTTTAATGGCAGATATACTTAGTCAAGATGAGATTGATGCTCTTTTAGAGGGTGTAGATGATGAAGGCGGTGGAGATAGTAGTAAACAAGATATTTCTACTAAAGATCAAGATAGTTCTGTAGAGTATAGTGATCGAAATATCACACTCTACGACTTTAAAAGACCAAATCGTGTATCAAAAGAGCAACTAAGAACCATTCGCAACATTCATGATAAAATGGCTAGAAATCTCTCTTCTCATATCTCCACTACCCTTCGCTCCATCGTAGAGATACATCTGCAATCTGTCGATCAGATGACATATGGAGAATTTCTTATGTCTCTACCTAGTCCAACAAGTTTTAATGTTTTTTCATTAAAACCTCTTGATGGTAGTGCCGTTATCGAAATCAATCCAGCAATTGCATTTACAATGCTAGATCGCCTACTTGGCGGTAAAGGCGATGGATTACCTACAGAGAGAGAACTTACAGACATTGAACTTAGTCTATTAGATACAATCTTAAGAATTATTATGGGTAAACTCAAAGAGGTATGGGATCCTATTATAGATATGTCACCTATTGTAGAGTCTAAAGAATCCAGTCCAAATGTAATACAAATTGTTGCTCAAAATGAGATTGTTATTATGATAGTTTTAGAAATTACTGTAGGTGAAACTAGTGGAATGATAAATCTAGCATATCCTGTAATCAATCTTGAATCTATACTCTCAAGACTAGCAAGTAAAGATATTATGATTGGTGAAAAAAACTCAAAAAAGAGTAGAAATGAAGAGCTAAAAGAGCTTGTTAAACGAGCTGATATTGAAAATGAATTTATACTAGCTCAACTAAATTTAACCATAAGAAGAATTTTAGAACTCAAAAAAGGGGATATTATCAGACTAGATCGTAAAGCAAATGATGATGCCACTCTGATGATAGATGGGAAAGATATTTTTAATGTACAAATGAGTATAAAAAATAATAAAAAATGTGCAACAGTAAGCAAAATGCTCCAAACAGATAAAGACCAGATCAAAAGCACACTCAAAAAGTTTGAATTTGAAAGATCAGAGAGAGTAAGAAAACTAAAAGAAGAGGTAAAAAATGACTAGCTTTATAGATCTTTTGAAAGATGAGACAACGAATATTATTGAAGGTTTAACAGGACATGCTCCAAAAGTCGTTTTTGATAAAGAGAAACTTGTCACAGATGATACACAAATACCACCACCAGTAACATTAATACCTATTGATGTAGTGGGTGAACATAGTGGAAAAATTATTATATTATTTACAGTATCTCTTGCAACAACCCTGAGCGATCTTATGATGGGTGGAGAGGGTGAAGAGCAACAAGAGATGAGCGAAGATGATCTTGATGCAATCAAAGAGATAACTTCAAATATTTTTAGTTCTCTATCTACCTCTATTGCTTCAGATAAAAGTTCACCAAGTTTATCATTTGAGATACAAGATGCTAAACTTGAGAGTGAAAATGAGACAAATTTTGCGGGCTCTTATAAACTTTTGGTTTATGAAGTAAGTATCGCATCTACAAATGCACAAATGATATTGGGTGTAGATAAAGCCTTTTTATCAAACTTTATAGTAGATAAGAAACAAAAGGAAGATTGCAATACACCAGCACCAAATGCTAATCTAACTCCTGAAGAGTTAAGAAATATATCCCTAATAATGGATGTAGAGCTACCTGTAAGGGTAAGAATAGGAACTAAATCTATTTTATTAAAAGATGTACTAAATATGGATATCGGCTCTATTGTAGAGCTAGATCAATTGGCAAATGATCCTTTAGATATTTTGATTGGTGATAAAATCATCGCAAAAGGTGAAGTTGTAATTGTAGATGGTAATTTTGGTGTACAGATTGATAAAATTGGAAGCCCAAAAGAGAGATTGGCTCAACTAAATAATGGCTAAAAGAAAGAACCTTTACTCTTATAACAATGAAGAAAATCAAAAATTTGTAAATCAACTTTTGGAGAAAAAAAATATAATCATATTCACAGATGGCGGAGCTTTGGGAAATCCAGGTAAAGGCGGATATGGTGCAGTATTACAATTTTTAAAAGATGGTACTATCATCAGAAAAGAGATATCTGGAGGATTTAGAGAGACGACCAATAATAGAATGGAACTCTTGGCTATTATCGAAGCACTCAAAAGCATAAAATCATCCTCTATTCCTATATCTGTTTTTAGTGATTCCAAATATGTAATAGATGCCATAAATTTAGGCTGGGCAAAAAAGTGGCAAAAAAACAGTTGGATTAAATCAAACAAAGAAGAGGCAAAAAATATCGATCTCTGGAAAGAGCTTTTAGCATTAATAGATCAACAAAAGATAAATTTCTACTGGGTAAAAGGACATGCAAATATAGTAGAAAATGAGAGATGTGATGAATTAGCCAATATCGTCATGAAAGGCAAAATCTCAAAAATTGACACATATTACGAAGAGGTTCAAAGATAGATAGACAAAATTCTACTATAAACTTCATGTTATAATGGATGAAGGAAAAGGGGATTTGATGAATAAACTCAAAAAACTACCAATAGGCATACAGACATTTAATAAAGTTAGAGAAGGTAACTATTTATATATAGATAAAACAGAAATAGCATTAGATATCATAGAGAATAATAGTTATGTTTTTCTCTCTCGTCCAAGAAGATTTGGTAAATCCCTATTTTTAGATACGCTTCACAATATCTTTGAGGCTAAAAAAGAGCTGTTTGAGGGGTTGTATATTTATGATAAGTATGATTGGAGCAAAAAATATCCTGTAATCAAGATTAGCTTTTCTGGAGGAATAAGATCACTAGAGAGTTTATCACAAGAGCTTTTTCATATCTTAAATTCTAATCAGAAAAGATTGGATATTAGTTGTGAGCAAAAGGAGAGTGCGACTATATGTTTTGCAGAGCTTATTGAAAAAGCTTATCTCAAATACAACCAAAAAGTAGTAATCCTTATAGATGAATATGACAAACCAATATTAGACAATCTAACTAATATAGAACAGGCAAAAATAATTAGAGATGGTATTAGAGACTTTTATACAAAAATCAAAGATAGTGACCAATATATAAAGTTTGCTTTTTTGACTGGTGTATCAAAATTTTCAAAAGCATCTATCTTTTCAGGATTAAATAACTTAACTGATATAAGTTTGGATAAAAGATATGGAAATATATGTGGATATACTCAAAATGATATAGAGACGAGTTTTATTGATTATCTAGAAGGTGTAGATTTAGCTGAGCTAAAAAAATGGTACAACGGCTATAATTTTCTAGGTGATAAGGTCTATAATCCGTTTGATATATTACTCTTTATCAATAAAGATAAAACTTATAATAACTATTGGTTTGAGACTGGAACACCAACATTTTTAATCAACTTAATAAAACAAAACCGATACTTTTTGCCAAATTTTAAAGACATTGAACTAGATGAGACACTAACTAATAGTTTTGATATTGAAAATCTAAGACTAGAGACAATTATGTTTCAAGCTGGATATTTGACAATCAAAGAGGTCAAAAGAAAAAGAAATAGATTTAAATATATCATGAGGTTTCCAAACCTAGAGGTGAAAATGAGCTTTTTTGACTATATTTTGAATGATCTAGTTGATATAGTAGAAAAAAATCGTGTGGGTGATAATCTTTGGGATAGTTTTGAAGAGGCTGATCTAGAAAATCTAAAAGAGACTATTACAAAACTATTTGCAAGTATCGCTTATAACAATTTTACAAACAATTATATATCCTCTTATGAAGGCTTTTATGCTTCTGTACTGTATGCATATTTTATGAGTTTGGGCGTGGAGGTAATAGCTGAAGATGTTACCAATAAGGGTAGAATTGATCTTAGTGTGAAGTTTGATGATTTTACATATATCTTTGAATTTAAAGTGAGTGATGAAGATCCATTGGCTCAGATAAAAGAGAAAAAATATTATGAAAAATATAGTGGAGAGGTCTATATAATAGGAATTAATTTTGATAAAAAGAGTAGAAGTGTGAAAAAATTTGTTTGGGAGAAGGTATAAAAACCTATCTCACCAACATAACTTTTACCTATAAAACATGTGGCTGATAATACTGATTAAAAATAGAATAAATAGAGCAAGTCCCACAGAAGTCAAGCCAAATTTTAAAAACTCAAATAGCGATTTTATGGGATTTATAATAAAATATTTAATAAAAAACATTAAACTGACACCTCCCAATTTCTATATCTATAATTATGCTATCTTTTTGCTGTAGAAAAGAAAAATTTTACAAAAATTTGGTAAAATCTACCTAAAAAGCAGAACAAAATGAAAAAAATCATGGTTGCGATGAGTGGTGGGGTAGATTCTACTGTTGTCGCTTATCTTTTACAAAAAAAGGGATACCTTATTGAAGGTGTCTATATGAAGTTTCATGATAGTCCAACCTATCATCAAAACAATATAGAGAAAGTAAAAAAAGTTGCAAACTTTTTAAATATCAAATATCATATACTTGATCTCTCTACAGAATTTGATCAAAATGTATTTACCCCATTTATACAAACTTATCAAAAAGGGCTAACTCCCAACCCATGTGTACTGTGCAATCGTACTATAAAATTAGGTGCGTTATTGGACTTTACAAAAGATAAGGGATTTGATCTATTAGCTACAGGACACTATGCAAAAATAGAAGATGGCTTTATAACTGAAGCAAAAGATCACACAAAAGATCAGAGCTATTTTTTGTCAAATGTTAAAAAAGAGGCACTTTCATCTGTAATTTTTCCATTAGGAGATATGATCAAAGAGGATGTCAAAAAGATAGCCTCCAATATAGAGATATTAAAATCTTTTGCTTCACAAAAAGAGAGTAGTGAAATATGTTTTGTGGAAAATACATATCTTGATGTTTTGCAAGATCATATCAAAGTTGATCTCCCTGGAGATGTACTAAATAAACAAGGCGAAATAATTGGCAAACATAGAGGTTATATGCACTATACAATAGGCAAAAGAAAAGGTTTTACTCTCAAAGTAGCTCATGAACCTCACTATGTATTATCTATTGATGCTATAAAAAATCAAATTGTTGTTGGAAAAAGAGATGAGTTAGATGTACAAAAGTTTGAGGTAGATAATATAAATCTTTTTGTTGATGGAGATAAATTTAGATGTAGTGTAAAAATACGATATAGAAGCCCCAAAATAGAGTGTGAGGTGGATATAAAAGATAATAAAGCAGTAGTTACTCTTGATGAACATATACAAGGCTTAGCCCCTGGTCAAGCAGCAGTTTTTTATGATAATCAAAAGGTAATCGGTTCAAGCTGGATAATAGGAGAATTGGCATGACAAATTTAACAGATATATATGAGAAATTAGGCATCTTTTATCTAGGACGAGAGCTAGATAAAAAGACTCAAGAGAAAACAGATAATCTACTTTTGGTGAAAAACAAAAATCTCACAACTCACTCAGCAATTATAGGAATGACGGGAAGCGGTAAAACAGGACTTGGAATATCCATGATAGAAGAGGCAGTACTAGATAAAATACCCTCTATCATTATAGACCCAAAAGGAGATATGGGCAATCTTCTCTTGGCATTTGATGATTTTGATCCCAAAAAATTTGAACCATGGATAGATCCTCATGAAGCTCAAAAAAAAGAGATAGATATCCCTACCTTAGCCACTCAAACAGCTCAAATGTGGGAAAAGGGGATAGAGAGCTGGGGACAAAGCAGAGAGAGAGTCAAAAAATATAAAAATGGAGCTGATTTTACAATCTACACACCAGGGAGTTCATCTGGAATATCTATATCAATTTTGAGTAGTTTTGATGCTCCTTCGGCTGAATCTATTGCTGATTCTGATACCTTCTCTTATATGTTAAACTCTACAGTAACATCTCTTTTGGCTCTAGTCAATATCAAAGCAGATCCACTTACAAGCAAAGAGTTTCTGCTCCTCTCCTCTATATTTAGCTATTTTTGGAAAAAAGATATAAATTTGAGCCTTGAATCTCTTATAGGTCATGTAGCTTCACCTCCATTTGAAAAAATAGGGGTATTACCACTTCAAAGTTTTTATCCTCAAAATGAGAGGTTAAAGTTGGCAATGCTTTTAAATAATGTATTAGCTAGTCCCTCATTTGAGTCATGGATTAAAGGTGAGAGTCTTGATATTCAATCCCTTTTATATACAGATGATCTAAAACCTCGTGTATCAATACTCTCAATCGCACATCTAAATGATAATGAGAGAATGTTTTTTGTGACTCTATTTTTGAATAAATTCATCAGTTGGATGAGAAAACAGAGCGGTACATCATCACTTAGGGCGATGTTATACATGGATGAAATTTATGGATTTTTTCCTTCTACTTCTAATCCTCCATCAAAAAGTCCAATGCTTCTACTTCTAAAACAAGCTAGAGCATTTGGTATCAATATCACCCTATCTACTCAAAATCCTGTGGATTTGGATTATAAAGGACTCTCAAATATTGGATCATGGTTTATTGGAAGATTACAAACAAAACAAGATATTGATCGTGTAATTGATGGTCTACTCAAAAGTGGCGATAATGCTATGGACAAAAAAGAGATAAGCCAACTTTTATCAAATCTCAAAAAAAGAGTATTTCTATTTAAAAGTGCACATAGAGATGAGATAGAACTCTTCTCTACAAGATGGGTCATGTCATATCTAAAAGGTCCTATATCCAAACCAGAGATAGCAAGACTTATGAAAGATAAAAAAGAGGCTTTGAAAAATAGAGAAATATCAGTACAAACATTTATGAGCCACCCCACAAAAAAAGAGACAACTACTACAAATTTACCACGCCCTGCTCTTTCAGAAAAAATAGATCAATTTTTTTATATAGATACAAATACTCAAGATACTCAATATTTCACACCATATTTATTAGCAAATAGTAGTGTCAAGTTTTATGATACAAGAAGAGAGATAGATTATGAAGAGAGTTACTATTTCAAATATTATCTATCAGAAGATGCAAAAAAAATTGAATGGAGAGATGAAGAGATAAATAATGATGATTTTGAACTCTACTTCATGAATGCACCAGATAGTGGTAACTATGAGCCACTTCCATCTTTTATATTAGAAGCAAAAGATTTTAGATCTCTTAGCAAAGAGTTTTCAAACTATCTCTATCACAATAAAAGATTAAAATTATATAGATATAAATCTCTCAAATTAGAATCTAAGCTTCATGAAAGTAAACAAGATTTTCAACTTAGAGCTTTAGATCTTCTCAAAGATAAAAAAGAGCAAAAGATCGAAAAGCTAGAGACAAAATTTGCAAAACAACAAAATATATTAGAAAAAAAATTAACTAGAGCAGAGGCAAAACTAGCAAAAGAGGAGGCAGATGTAAGCTCAAAAACAACAGATACTATACTCTCTTTTGGAATGACAATACTCTCTGCATTTACAGGAAGAAAATCTTTTTCAAGAAGCACCACTTCAAGAGCAGGAACAGCTATGAGAAGTGCAGGAGCCTTATATCGTGAAAAAGATGATGTGCAAAGAGCAAAAGATTTAATAGAAGAGATAGAAAACGATATATATGAAGTTCAAGAGGAGCTCAAAACAGAGATTGATAAGATTGAGCTAAATTTTGATCTAGAAAATTATGAAATTGAGGAGTTTTTTATCAAGCCTAGAAGAGCTGATATCTATAATTTAGAGTTGGCAATATTATGGGAAAGTAGACGATGAAATTATCTACTTAAAACACTTAAAATTAGACTTTACTAAGTTAAAGTAAGTTTTCTATAGAATAAATGAAAATTTTTCATAAGGGTTCTTTATGCGTGGCTATAAAGTCTTTTCTGGTACTGCAAATACAGAGTTTTCAAAATCAATTGCTAAATATTTATCTATGTCTCTTTCAGAAGCAACAATCAAAAGATTTAGTGATGGAGAGATTAGTATTCAAATTAGTGAAAGTGTAAGAGGTAGAGATGTTTTTATTATCCAATCAACTTGTGCTCCAGCAAATGCAAACTTAATGGAACTATTGATTATGACAGATGCACTAAAAAGAAGCTCTGCCAACTCTATTACGGCGATTGTTCCATATTTTGGATATGCAAGACAAGATAGAAAAGCGGCACCTCGTGTTCCTATTACTGCAAAATTAGTAGCAAATCTATTTGAGACTGCGGGTATTGATAGAGTTGTTACTGTTGATCTTCATGCTGGTCAAATTCAAGGCTTTTTTGATATTCCTGTAGATAATCTATATGGTTCTATTGTATTCAAAGATTACCTTCAAAGAAAAAATCTAAAAAATCCTATTATTGCAAGTCCTGATATTGGTGGAGTTGCTAGAGCTAGAAACTTTGCAAAGCACATGGGTTTGGAGATTGTTATCGTTGATAAAAGACGAGAGAAAGCCAATGAGAGTGAAGTGATGAATATCATTGGAAATGTTGAAGGAAAAGATGTCATTTTGATTGATGATATGATTGATACAGCAGGAACAATGGTCAAAGCAGCTGCAGCACTTAAAAAAGCGGGGGCAACAAGTGCAATGGCTTTTTGTACACATCCAGTATTGAGTGGTCCAGCTTATGATCGAATCAATGATGGTGAACTTGATGAACTTGTTGTCACAGATACTATACCTTTGACACAAAAATGTGATAAAATAACCGTCCTCTCTGTTACACAACTTTTTGGAGAGGTTATTAGAAGAATATATCACAATGAAAGCGTAAACGGGCTTTTTAATTAAAGAGGACAGATGCAAGAAAATATAAGAAATTTCTCAATTATTGCACATATAGATCATGGCAAAAGTACATTAGCAGATAGACTTATTCAAGAGTGTGGTGCTATTACAAATAGAGAGATGAGTTCACAAGTCATGGATACCATGGATATCGAAAAAGAGCGTGGTATTACCATCAAAGCACAAAGTGTAAGATTAAACTATGAAAAAGATGGGCAGATATACACACTAAATCTTATAGATACCCCTGGGCATGTCGATTTTTCATACGAAGTTAGTCGATCTTTGGCATCAAGTGAGGGAGCTTTACTCATTGTTGACGCAGCACAAGGGGTAGAAGCTCAGACTATTGCTAATGTATATATTGCATTAGAGAATGATCTAGAACTTTTACCAGTCATCAACAAGATTGATCTTCCTGCCGCAGATCCTGATAAGGTAAAAGAGGAGATAGAACACACTATAGGATTAGATTGTACTGAAGCAATAGAGACAAGTGCAAAAGCAGGAGTAGGTATTACTGAACTTCTTGATGCTATTGTTGATCGAATTCCAGCTCCAAATGGTGATGAAAATGCTCCTACAAAAGCTCTTATTTATGATAGTTGGTTTGATAACTATCTTGGAGCTTTGGCTCTTGTGAGAGTTTATGATGGAGAGATCAAAAAAGGGCAAGAGGTACTTGTCATGGGAACAAATAAAAAACATGAAATTTTATCTCTAACATACCCACATCCACTCAAGCCAGTAAACACAAAATCTATCAAAACTGGAGAGATTGGAATAGTATCTTTGGGTCTAAAAACAGTGAGTGATGTACAAGTAGGTGACACCATAACCGATGCAAAAAATCCAACTGAAAATATAATTGAAGGTTTTGAAGAGGCAAAAGCTTTTGTTTTTGCTGGTATCTATCCAATAGAGACTGATAAATTTGAAGATCTTAGAGATGCTTTGGATAAACTAAAATTAAATGATTCATCAATCTCTTATGAGCCTGAAACTTCTGTAGCTCTTGGTTTTGGTTTTCGTGTAGGATTTTTGGGAATGCTTCATATGGAAGTGATCAAAGAGAGATTAGAGAGAGAGTTTGGACTTGATCTAATAGCCACTGCACCAACTGTAATTTATAAAATTATGATGAATGATGGTACTGAAATAAGTATACAAAATCCAAGTGAACTACCACCAATAAATAAACGACAATATATTAGTGAACCATATGTAAAGGCAACTATCATAACTCCTAGCGAATTTTTGGGAAATGTAATTAATCTAGTCAATGAAAAAAGAGGTATTCAAGAAAAAATGGATTATCTCAACCCTGAAAGAGTTTTACTAGAGTACTCTATACCAATGAATGAGATAGTGATGGATTTTTATGACAAACTAAAATCAGTAACAAAAGGTTACGCCTCATTTGATTATGAACTAAGTGGATATAGAGAGGGTGATCTTGTACAACTTGATATTAAAGTAGCAAGAGAAGTTGTTGATGCTCTCTCAATCATAGTTCCAAGCTCAAAAGCTATGAGTAAAGGAAGAGACTTTGTAAAACAGATGAAAGAGCTTATTCCTAGACAACTTTTTGAAGTGGCAGTTCAAGCTAGTATTGGAAATAAAGTCATCGCTCGTGAAACTGTCAAATCTATGGGCAAAAATGTAACGGCAAAATGTTATGGTGGAGATATCACAAGAAAAAGAAAACTCCTTGAAAAGCAGAAAGCGGGTAAAAAGAGAATGAAATCTATAGGAAAAGTACAACTTCCACAAGAGGCATTTTTAACAGTTCTAAAACTAGATTAATTTTATAGACAAATTTTTTAATCAAACTTTACAAAACTATTAATCTTTTGTTATCTTTTTATTTAGCATTGGTTAATAGCTAGGGAGTATAATATTTTTCAGAAGGACATCGAACCTATCTATTATCTTTTTACTCCTTGTATGATGTAGATGTTTGTCACACACCTCTGGTTCAGTGCCCTTAAAAAGTTTGTCACAAAGAATCTATAGTTGAACCTGCTACTTCAATTATGGATTCTAAACTCCTACCATATAAATTCAAACCACTTTTTTATAAAAATTCGATTATTAATCAAAACTGTTTAATATATTGCAACCTTTATATGGAATAATTTATGCTTATAATTTAATTTGTATTAAGTTATTTTAATCTAAAAGGATATTCATGAAGTATATTTCAAGAAAAATATTTGTAAGTACAGCAGTAGCAACTCTCTTAATGAGTAGTTTTATTGGGTGTGGAGAAGAAAAGAGTGAACCTAAGGTTTCAATAAATCCAGAAAAAATATCGGCAAGTGTAAATAAGGGCTCAACAATAACAAAACAGCTTACAATTAAAAATGATGGTGATGCTGATTTGGATTATGATATATCTATTGATGATGGAGCATCAACCTCTTCTGTAGATGTACAAGCAGTAGATAGAAATACCCTTCTTGTAACTTATAAAAATGCTCTAGGAGAAGTGATCGGAGAGTCGCGTGTCAAGACAAAAGATATAAGTAATGAGATAGTTATAAAATTTACTCCATATTTTTATGATCAGAGTGATAGCGTAATTGCTGAGGGCATGAAAATGTTGGGATTTGGTATGATGCTTGGAGTGAATGAGGTAAATTCTATTGATAATCTACATATAAAAGTATATAAATTGAGTAAAAGATGGGGAAGAGTGAGTGCCTCTGATATTGCACAAGTTTTAAATCTCATTAATGATAATAAAATATACAATGGTGCAGATATCTTTAGATTTGCAGAACCAAACTACAAAGTAAATATGGTTGCAAATGATCCTGATTTTTCTAAGCAGTGGGGACTTAATAACAGCAATGATACAGATATAGATGCTCCTGAAGCTTGGAATAATCATACTAAAGGCTCCAAAGGTGTCGTAGTTGCTGTAGTAGATACAGGTATTGATTATCGTCATGAAGATCTCAAAAACAACATGTGGAAAAACTCCAAAGAAAAAGCTGGTAATGGAAGAGATGATGATGGAAATGGATATGTAGATGATATCTATGGATATGATTTTGCAAATAATGACTCTGATCCAAAAGATGATAACAAACATGGCACACACTGTGCAGGAATAATTGGTGCAGAAGGTGGCAATGGCAAAGGTGGATCAGGAGTAAATCAAAAAGTATCTCTAATGGCTCTAAAATTTCTCACAAGTAATGGAAGTGGATCTAGCTCAGGAGCAGCAAAGGCTATTGAGTATGCGGCAGATAATGGAGCTGATATTATTAGTGCTAGTTGGGGTGGATATAGTTACTCTGCCACAATAGAAGATGCTATCAAATATGCAAAAGATAGAGGTTTATTATTCTTAGCAGCAGCAGGAAATGATAATAAAAATACAGATCAAGAGCCATTTTATCCTGCGTGTTATGATTTGAGTAATATCATAAGTGTAGGTGCTAGTGATAATGAAGATAAAAAAGCTAGTTTCTCAAATTATGGTAAAAATAGTGTCGATATTGCAGCTCCAGGAGTGAGTATATATAGTACAGTTTTAAGTAATAGATATGATTATTTAAGTGGAACATCTATGGCAACACCTTTTGTTGCAGGTACGGCAGCTTTATTGAAAGCCAAAAATAGTACTCTCTCATTTTCACAACTAAAAGATACTATCCTCAAAAATGGTGATAAAACAAGCTCTCTTAGAAACTATACATCTACAGGTTCAAGATTAAATGCAAATAGTGCATTATCTAATATCTCTAGTGATAATGGAGGAGGAGATAATGGTGATGACAACCAAAAAGAGGATCCAAACTGGCTAACTCTAAAAGGTACGCTTCACGGTACACTATCTCCAAATAAATCAAAAACAATAGATGTAGTCATGAGTGCAAAAAAACTAAATAAGGGAGATCACAAAAAAGATATATTGGTAGAGTCAAATGACCCTAATAATGGTGAATTAAAAGTACCAGTCTCTCTTGATGTGAAGTAGTTGAATATTTAATATATTTCTAAAAGTCCCATTTATTGGGACTTTTAATTAAATTAAAAAATAGAATAGTTAATTTTTTTAGATTATTTTTAATTTTAAATATCCATATTCATACTTTTTATTTTTTTGGTTTTTTAGGTTTAGTTTTAGTTTAGACAAAGAGAAGCCACTTTTTTGGATGATACTTTTTACACCCAATGCTCTTCCTAGAGCTATCTGTTTTGGGTTACTTCTGCCCAATACTTTTAGGGGTTTTCCTAGCGATATCTCTATTTTTGCATTTGGATTTTTAGATTTTACTTTTTTGATAAAGGCCTTAATTTTTACTTTTGTGTTAGTATCTGTAAATAGTCCTTTATCTTTGTATATTATCATCATTTCACCATCTTTATTGATAACATTTTGATCTAGTTTTTTCTTCTCTTTTTTCTCTATAGAGAGGGCATTACCAGCAGATTTTCCTCCTGAAAATAGTGACTCTTTTCCTCCTGCATCCTCTTTTGGTTTTTGCATTTTGGCTAGTGTTACCATATCTGTAATATCTGATGCAGATTGTAGATTGTTAGTGGTTGATTTGGTTGTGGCAGTAGAATCTACTTTGGAATTAAACTTCATATAGTATGCTACATTGACAATCAAAATCAAGATAAAGAGGAGTAGAACTAAAACTACAGATGAGAATACATCTACAAATGGAGGCCAAGGATTAAACTCCTCTTCACACTTTTTTCCTCTTGCCATAATTAATCAACTCTGCTAAAGTGATTTTTCATAAAATCTATGCTCTCTTCTATTTTTGAGCTTTTTTTTGTAGGAGGAGTTTTAATATTTTGTTCTAGTTTTTCTATGCGTTTTTTCATATTGGTATCTAGTGAATTTAGAGAATCGGCTATTTGGAACATCTGCATAGTGGTTTGTTCATCTTTTTTCTCCTGTTTTACAATCATTCTTGAGATAATATCTTCCCTCTTTTTAAGATCATTGTTGATATCAGGTATTTTAATATTTTGAATCTCTCTGGATAGCTCTTTAATCTGATCTTTTGAATTAGCATTTGATTTTTCTATACTCTCTAAAAGAGCTTGTAAGAGTTGATTATTCAATTCACCATTTTGGGCTATTTCAAACAGATATTTTTGAGTATCTGTCATTATCTCTTGTTGTTTAATTCTATCTTTATTAATACTCTCTATTAAGGTAGTAAAAGTTTTTTGAGACTCTTGATGAGATTTAGAGATAGTTTGCATTGATTTTGAAAGTGTAGATATCTCTTTTATAAAAATATCTGTAAAACTATCTTGGGATTCACTAAGAGTATTAGATGAAAATATTGCACCTGCTTTATTATCATCAGAGACTGGTTCTATTGTTTTGGAGTTTAGCCAATTTTCAGCTCCTTCCAATAAGGATTCTTGAGCTTTATTTAGTAAATAACCTTTGATACTCAATAAAATAGCAGATATTACACCAAATAGAGATGAACCAAAACCAACAGCCATGCTAGATAGAGGTCCTGCAAAATCTGCCATGATTTTTCCAACATCTACATTGGTTCCTGCCAAGGACATAACAATATCACTCATACTTCCAATAGCACCTAATAGACCTGAGAAGGTACCTAAAAGTCCTATCATCAATACCGTACCAATAAAAAAGTTATTATATTTATTTTGATTAGAGAAACGCTCTTCCATCCAAGCTAAGATTTCATTTGTCTCATTTTGGGTAAAGAGTAATCTATCATAGATAATTCTACTTTTAATTTTATTGGCTATATTTGATGGTAATACTTTATCAATTCCTTTGAGATATGATTCTAAATTATTTTTTTTGTACATCAATACACCAAAAGTACCAGTAACCATAGTTACATCTTTGGCAGCTTTGAAGATCATAAATGAACCAATCGACAAAATTGAGATAATTGCAACATTAAAAGTAAGTGTAGAGAGAAAATATAATTTAAAAATCTCTATATTTGATATTGCTATAAAATATACGAAAAGCCAAAGAACAAAATAGGCTTTGAATATCTTTAATCTTTTCATTTATATACCTAAAATAGAAATAGAATCATAGATACAATCAGCCCTAAAGCAACCATTGTTACACTATTAACAAGATTCTTGACCAAGTTCACAAAACTATTATCATCACTGACATTTTCAGCTAAAACAATAATACCTATATCTACACCATGGGAATCATATAACTTTTCACCAACATAAAAGAAGTTAAGTCCACGATAGTGTCCACTCTCTTCTAATTTTTCAAAATCAAGATTTTTTAGAGAATCTGTATATATTTTTTCATAAGCCTCTTTTTTTAGGAAGTAAGTTTTATTAATTGCCTCATAATTACCTTTAAAATCAATATTAATTTGACTCATAGCACTTTGATTAAGTAAAAATACAAATTTTTTATTTTGAAGATTAAAAGTATCTACCATAGATAAAATAGAGTCTCTAAATAGAAGGTTAGTTGTCTTATCTTCATTACTTACAAGTGGTATAGAAGCACTAAAAGCAACACCATCACCAAAGACTCTAACACCATTTTTCACCTCTGCTTTGAGTGTAGGTTCTAGTATAAATTTAAGATATTTACTATTTAAATATTTATTTAATCGTGCTGTTGCACTTTTCATTTTTGTATCTAGTTTTATACTTTTATTGATATCCTCTGATAAAATCAACGCTTTTAAACTCTCATCTTGAGCCATAGATATAGCATTAGAGAGGACAAAAGCACTTTTGGATTTGAGATGACTTTTAAGATTAAGAGAGTATCTTATTTTTTGATTATGATAAGTTTTTTCTGCTACATCACTTACTAAAAAGTTTACAAATCCCAAAGAGATAAAAATACCAGCAAGTGAAAAAAATGTCAGAAGAGTGAACCACAACCCCTTATTTTTTTTGGTTTTTTCAAATATAGATCCGAACCAATTAATAAAACTAAACATTAAATATCCCCATAAATTAAAATCATCATAGAGACATTATCGACATTTTATAAAAATTATTAATTAATATTACAAATTCATAGAATTATGTTAAAATAGGTAAATTTTTTAAATAGGATTTGCATGTTTTGGCATTTTTTAATTTATACTTCTCTTTTTATTTCCTCTCTTTTACACTCTAGTGTTATAGAAGATGGTACATTTTTTGAAAATAGTTATGCGGTCAAAATAGGTGAATTTGAAATAAATGAAAACATTACAAAACTAAAAAATATTTTTCAAGATAAAGACATATTTGTATGTCAGAAGGGAAAAAGAAACCTTATATACCTTGTAAACTTAATAGATAAAACTGAAGCAAAATTATCTTGGAGAGAGTCTAGGAGAGTTGTGAATGATTCATTTATTTTATCAATCAATAGAGTTCCTATTATTTGTGATAACTCTTTTATGATTGAAAATGAAGAGGAACCTCCACAAATAGATATAAATCAAAACTTGGAACCTGTAGTGAATCTACCAATCGAGAGTAATATTACAAAAGCAGAACCTCCCAAAATAGAACCAATCAAAGAAGATATAATTGATTTAAATAATACTATTTCACTTAAAGAAGCAATATTAAAAGCACTCAACAAGAGTCATAAAATTCTCTCTGAAAGAGAAAAAATAATACAAGCAAAGAGAAAAATTGATGAAAAGATAGCAGCATACAAACCAAATGTTGTACTATATGGAACAGCAGGAGGAACTTACACCAAAGATGAGAAAGTACCTGAAGATAAATATCTAAAAGGCGACATACAACTCTCAATAACTGAAAACCTCTATGCAGGAGGAAAACATAAAAACGACCTTCAAAAAGAGAGATATAATCTATTGGTAGCTGTTTATAAATTTAGATCAAAGGTAGAAGAAGAGACTCAAAAAGTTATTGAATCATATTTTGATATTCTATTTGAGAGAAGAGCTATTAAAGCTAACGAAAAAAACATGAAAAATCTTGAGAGAATTTTAAATATTATCACAATAAAAGAGAAAGAGGGAGATGCTACAAAAGGTGACTTGAACTATATAAGTTCAAATATTGAAAACTCAAAATCTCAATTTATAAAAGCCAAATCAAAATATCAAAATGCTATAGCTTATTATGAATATTTTGTTGGAGATATTGAACAAAATCAACCTAGAGAACAGAATATATCTCAACCTATCCAAAGTCAAGATGAAGCCATTGAAACTCTTTATAAAAATAACTCAAAAATTCAAATAGCAAAAGCAAAACTAGAAGCACAAAAGAGTGATCTACAATCAAGAAGAGCAAGTTTTCGACCTACCGTAGATTTTATAGTAACAGCTAAAGATACACAAACAGGGGCATTAAATGAACCTCAAAATGATAAAGCAAGTGCAGTTTTGTCTATGAATTATAATTTATATAGTGGCGGGAAAGATGAAGCAAAATTTCTTAGCTCAAAAAGTAAAATAGCACAGCTTCAATACTCTCTAAAAGATATAAAAGAGGGATCAAGATATAACATTGTACAAATTTATGAAGATATAGAGTCATCAAAAGATTCGCTTTTACATATTAAAAAAGAGGTAGAAGCGAATCATGAAGTTGTTAAATCTTATTGGCTCAAATTTCAATATGGAAAACAAGATCTACAAACACTTCTACTAGCACAACGAGCTCTAAATAGTTCAGAGATAAGTGAGATAAAAGAGGAGAAGAGTTACATTTTGAGTATATTTAAACTTCTTAGTGAGGCTGGTACTATGCTAGAGTATTTGGATATTGAAGATTTTGTAAATCCAGATAAAATCATACAAAAAAAGTAAATATGAAATTAATAACAATTAATGATACAAAAAATCCTTACTTAAAAATATATCATCAACTTAGAGATAATGCTTTTACTCATGATAATAGTTTTATTGCAGATAGTCCAAAAGTTGTAAATCTACTATTAGAACAAGATATTGAGATCAAAAGTATTTTGGCAACGCAATCATATTATGATCAATTTAGAGAATTAATTTTATCAAAAAATATTCCAATGCTTTTTGTAGCAGATAAAAAGATAATGGAGAGTATAGTTGGACATAAAATTCACCATAATGTCATGATGCATGGTATTCGCCCTAAGCAGGTAAGACTAGAAGATTTGGATGATAATATTATCATGCTTGATATTATCTCATCCACTGAAAATATTGGCTCCATCGCACGCAGTGCGGCTGCTTTGGGTGTAAACTCATATCTAACACCTTCTCAAGCCCCTCACCCTTATGGTCGTAGGGCCATTAGAGTATCTATGGGATATATTAGCATGCTAAAAACTCATATTTATGACGATATATTTTCTACAATACAGAGGCTAAAAGAGATGGGTTATACTATTTTTGGTGCTGAGATAACATCTGATTCTATTGCTCTATCTAAAATTCAGATCCCTGAAAAATGGGTACTATTAATGGGACATGAGGGCAAAGGACTCTCACAAGAGGTAATTGAAATTTGTGATATTTTGGTTGAAGTAGAGATGGTAAAGGGTATTAAAAGTTTTAATGTTGGTGTGGCTGCTTCTATTTTGATGTATCAGTTTAGGAATAAGCAAATCATAAAATGATATAATATTTTATTATAGTTATATTTATCTAGATAGGGGTTGTTTATGAAAATTATTAAAATAGTTGGTTTGCTTATTGCAATTTTGGTTGTTATACTCTTTTTATCTCCATTAGGGAGTTATATTTTGAAACCTTATGCTCATGACTATCTTGTAAAAAAAGCTCCTAAAGATATTGATATTAAACTTGTCAATTTTAATATCTCACTATCTACACTCAAAGCTGACCTCATCATAAACAATGATATTAAAATGAATTTAGATGGTAATTTTAGTCCCATATCAAAAAAATTTGATCTTAAATATATAGTTCAAGCATATAGATTTAAGATAGGTGAACACTCTATTCAAGATGAAATTAATCTAAAAGGTAAACTTATAGGTAATATGGATAATTTTCATATCATAGGAGATGGCAAAGCTCTAACTAGTGAAGTAGATTATAAATTTGATTTAGAGAGACAAAAAGTGAAAAATCTCTCATTGAATATGAAAAAAGGAAACATAGCTAAATTACTAAATATTTTGCACCAAAAAAGTTATAGTAGTGGAAATTTTGACATGAATCTCACTACCCCTATATTGAATAAAAAAAATATATATGCTGATATAAATTTGAGTATTAAAAATGCAAAAGTTAATGAACAACTCATATATAAAGAGTGGGAGATAGAGATTCCACCAAAAACTACTTTTCAAACAAAAAGCCAAATTCAAATAGAGGGAGGATTAATAAAGTTTAATACAGATATCAACAGCTCTCTAGGTGATCTTCGATTGACAAAAGGAAACCTATATCAAGTAGATCAAAAAAATAGACTACAAGTTCACTACTATCTACACTCTAAAGATACAGCTGCATTAGAACCAATCATCAAAAGAAAAATTAGAGGAGAGATAGGAGTATGGGGTGATGCTACCTATGATAATATATGGTTATTGACAGGAGAGACTAGAAGTTTTGGTGGAGCTATAAAATTTGATATCAAAGATACTATTTTAAATGCTAAAATAGATCAAGCTTCATTAAGTCATCTATTTTACTTTACATACTATCCCACTATTATAGATGCAAGAGTCAATGGTAATCTAAATTATAATATCAAAGAAGAGGATGGTATACTCCATAGTAAATGGGAAAAGATTAAATTTAGACGAAGTGGTATTTCAGAAAAAATACGAAAATATACAACCATTGATCTAAGTAAAGAGCTTTTTACATCTGCTACTTTTGAAGCTGATGTCAATAGAAAGTTACTCAATTTTGATTTTAAAGCACAAAATAGCACCTCTCACCTCTATCTAATAGATAGCATGATGAATAAAATAGACAACACTATACATGCAAGATTTGATCTTGGTATTAGGGGTCAAAACCTTAGAGGAACAATTTTGGGAGATATTAACAATCCAAAAATCGAGCTAGATATTGCTAAATATATTGGAGATGCCATTCAAGAACAGATCGATACTTTTATATCTGATGAGACAAAACAACAGCTTAAAGATGGTCTAAAAGAGTATAAAAATGATGATTTAGGAGAGAGTGCAAAAAAAATATTTAATATGTTTTTTTAAATATATAGATCGATACAATCTTAATTTGTTTTAGATAGAATTTTCATACTAAAGGTTTTAAATGTCTCAAACAAATAACAACTCTACAATCAAAAGACTGAGTGATAATTTTATCTCTTTGGTTATTCTTCAGGGGATAAATTATCTTGTACCGCTTATTATATTTCCATATTTAGTAAGAGTATTAGGTATTGATGGATTTGGTCTCTACTCTTTTATATTTGCTATTATCATGTATGGTGTCATGATTAGTGACTATGGGTTTGATCTCTCTGCTACACATAATATCTCTATTAATGCAGATAATAAAGATAAAAAAGATGAGATTTTTAGCTCTGTTATGATTATCAAATCTGTCATTGCTATTTTGTATCTAATTTTTTTATCTATCTTGATACTCTTTATAGATAAACTATCAGCAAATGCACCACTATATTGTATCGCCTATGGAATGGTTATTGGGCAGGTCATGTTTCCTATATGGTTTTTTCAAGGAATTGAAAAGATGAGATATATTACAGTGCTAAATGCTTTGGCAAAACTAATATTTACTGTATTGATAGTTATCTTTGTAAAAGGAATTGAAGATCTATATTTGGTACTACTTTTTAATTCACTAGGAAGTATTATAGCGGGAGCTTTGGCTCTATATATAGCTATCACAAAATTTGATATTACAATCAAACCTCAAAGTATAGAAACACTCAAATTTTATCTCAAAGATGGTTGGTATATTTTTACTTCAAGAGTTGCTGTTGAACTTTATGTAACTGCAAATGTTATTATTCTTGGATTTTTCGCAAATAATACTATTGTAGGATATTACTCTATTGTAGAAAAAATTGTTAGAGCATTAGGTAGTATGCTAGAGCCACTAACTAGAACAGCATATCCATATCTTGCAAAAGTATATAAAAACTCAAAAGAGCTATTTTTTAAGAGAAATATTCAACTTTCAATCGTAATATTTGTGATAATGCTACCTATATCTCTACTTGTTTATCTATTTGCACCAGAAATTTTACAGCTTATATCAGGAGATAATCCAAATCAACTTATAATCAATCTTTTGGAGATATTTTCACTACTTCTTATTGTATATCTATATGGAAGTCAATTTACTAATATTTTGGTTACTCTTTCAGAGACAAAACTACTCAATAACATTGTACTCATTGCTGGGCTTATAAATATCATTGCTGCACCACTTGCAATCTATTTTTATAGTGTGATAGGGCTTGTGTGGGTTAATGTTTTTATAGCATTTTTTATTGCTATAGTGAAGGGGTATTTTGTATTTTATAGATTTAAAAGGGGGTTATAACCCCTCTTCTTGCCAAATTTTGGTATCACACTCTCTATGAGAGGCAAGGCTCTGATCAATAGTATAATCCCAATGAACTACAATAGGTTGAATTGTCACTAGATTATGTGTTTTGGAGTAGATATCTACTCCAAGTTTTACTCTTTGATATTCATGAAACTCTTGAGATAGACTTAGAAAAAGGACATTGATATCATTATCTTGATGGAGTCTCTCTTTTGCCAATTTGGCAACCAAATCCAAAAAGCTTGTCAAAATCAATCCACATCTAGGGATAATATCTCCATTTTCATTTACAAAACCAGCTGCTAAATCATGTTGATAATCATCATCTTTTAGATAAGCTTTACCATCAATATGAATAAAACTATCAGATAAAACTTCACTATTTTTAAGTGCTTTAAATGCTCTGTTTTTCAGATTTCTTTCTGAGATTATTTTGAGTGATTTATGATTAATATATTTTTTACTTTTGAGCATATCTTTTATAATATCTTTGGAAGATTCATCATTATCATCATCAAGATTATTTACTAGAAGTGTCGGTATTATCTTATATTGCCCCTTATACTCCTTAATAATTTCCCCACAAAGAGAGTTTGCAAAATCCATATTTTTAAATGCCCAATCTAAATTTTTTTCCTCTGAAGGTAGTGTAAAATGCCCTACTTCCATAACTATAACAGTAGGTTTATCTGAATACTCTAACTTTTTATCAATTAAACATTTTAAAGCTTTTAATTTCTCTTTTGCCCATTTAGAATAAGAGAGGGATGGTGAAGTATAATTTTGCTGATTTATAGAGACTTGGCAATTCATGAAGGGAAAACCTTTTATTTATAATTTTTTTATAGTATCGGTATATAGAGATTAAACTTTCAAAAAGTTCTCTTCAAACCAGAGTTGAAAGAGAAAAATTGTCCATATTTTATATTTATATTCATCTTTTCCACTATAAAACTGATCTCGGATATCTAAAATATAGTTAGGATCAAAAATATTATCCTCTTTTAATCTCTTCTCGTTTACTTGAGCATATAAAATTTCTTTTAGCTCACCTCTAAGCCATGAAGCAAAAGGGATATTAAATCCACTTTTTGGACGATCTAAAAGCTCTTTTGGAATATATTGATAAGCAATCTCTTTTAGTAGATATTTTTTAATATCATTTTTGATTTTGATACATGATGGCACTTTTGCCATGTATGCAATCAAATCTCTATCCAAAAATGGCTCTCTAAGTGACATATTTGCACCATTGATAGCACCATAACTTTTGACAAGTTCACCATCAGTCATGAAAGTCTTAAAATAAGCACCAATCACCTGATCTACACTCTCACTACTTCCACTAAAATCCATCTCATCAAATGTTGTTTCAAAAGAGACTTCATGATCTTTGATAAGATATTTCATATCATGCTCTGTAAAAAGTATCGTTTTTAATCTAACCATATCTGGAATATCAGTCGCATTGAAAATATTCAATAATTTATAATATTTAGTGGGAATATTACGATAATCTTTTAGATATGGCATCTTGGTGAGATCTATACTGCTAAGAGATTTGTATATCAAATTTCTCATATTTTTGGGTAGGGATAAAATTGTCTCAAACTTATTAATATCATCAGCAGTAGCAAATACCTCATCCCCACCATCGCCCACAAAGAGTAGATCTACCCCACTCTCTTTTGCAATTTGAGAAGTCAGAATAGTTGGCGTTGCTCCATAATCAGCAAAAGGTTCATCATATGCTTGACATAAAGTAGGAACAATACGAAGAGCATCTTTTGCACTAAAATAGTGTTCTGTATGAGAAGTTCCTAGATAAGTAGCAATCTTTTTTGCAAATGGGGCTTCATTGATACTATCCTCATCAAAACCGATTGTAAATGTATCTACCTTTGTTTCACTTCTAGCTTGTAAAAGTGCTGCTATCATAGAGCTATCATATCCTCCACTTAAAGAGGAGCCCATAGATAAATTTTTATCTATCCTCTTTTCTATAGATTTTTTTAATAATTGATGAATATCTGTAATAATTTCTGATTCGCTAATATGAGCCTTCTCTTCTAAGTAACACTCCTCTAATGACCAATATTTTTGATCTTGAATATTTTGTGTTTTTAGATCAAATTCCAAAAAATGTCCAGATTTAATTTTGTAAGTATTTTTAAAAATTGTATTTGGTTGAATAATATAGCCATATTGTAGATAAATTGCTAGAGAGTCTTTATCAAGCTCTTTCTCAAAAAATTTAGTCTTTGAGAAATATTTTAGAGAGCTTCCAAAAATAAATGTATTATCTTTTTGATAAAAGTAGAGAGGTTTAACACCTACACGATCTTTTACAATATAAATTTTTTGTAATTTTTTGTCATAGACAATTAAAGAGAAAACTCCATCTAATTTTTGAAAAAGTTTACTACCCAATGAAGCATACTCAATTTGTAAAATCTCCACATCACTTAAATATTTATATTTTTCATCCTTACTATATAGTACCCCATCAAATATAATAGTTAAATCATCTAAATCTAATAACTTACCTTCATAACTATCCTGACAAGAAAAAAGAGAAGAGAAAGAAAAAGCCTGATCCTCATAAGTGTATAAAGGGTGCTGATAAATTGTAGATACAAAATCTTCTACCTTTAACTGATTATAATTTTTATTATAATCTACAAAACAAAAAACACCACTCATATAATACTACCTATCATATTACAAATTTTACTTTTATAAAATATTTTATACCTTAATATATTTTTAGTTAAATAAAGCTTAGTCATGTAATAATCTCCTAAAATTCAAATAAAAGTAATTTAAGTGAATAAAAACGATACTATTGATCTCACAAAGTGGTTCCTAAAGAGGTTTGGTTTTCTTAAAAAAGTCATTTTTGAATCCATAGACAGACTTATATATCAAAAAAATTCCCAGTTTCTACTGCATCCTTGGAATGCACATAGATGCCCATTTAAGGTCATACTATTTTATAATTTTTTTGGTAGAGTACTATTTGGAATAAGAGAATTTTTGGCTCTTATTTCACATGGTATAATTTTCCAAAAAAATATATCTCTTGATGGATATAATCAAAAGAGTAACAAAAATAGTAATTATGAGATGTTATACCCACCATCACCACTAAAAAAGATTCAAAAAAACACCGTTCCAACCCAATTTTATAAAAAAATGAGCCTCTCACTATCTCTAGCCTACAAAATAGAGGAAGATAATTTTGATAAAACTCAAGAGTGGGATAGAATCGCACACCTTTTTAAAAAACTATATATTGATAAAGAGGGAAATATTATCCAAAGTGAACTAATCAATTTTAGAAATGATCCACAAATCTATCAAAAACTTTTTAACGATCAATTTACCTATATCGACAATAGTGACGGATATTATAAATCTTATCTAAAATCTATTGATCTTGTTTTAGAATATCACCGTTATGCAAAAAAGATCAAAAAAGAGATCTTAGCATCTATTTCAGAGAGTTATGCAGGTGAAAACTGTTGTCCATCTTATAGAGGCAATAGATTGAGTGAGAAGATACTATTTCACTCTCTTATTGTAAATGATATTGTTGAGAATATTAATTTTAATAAAGAAGAGAGAAATATAATATTTGATATTGGCTCAGGATATGGTGGATTAGAGAGAGTTCTATACAACTACATTCCAAATAGCTGTTTTATTCTACTTGATCTTCCAGAAACACTTATACTCAGCTCATATTTTATCAAATATAATTTTCCAGATAAGAAGATAGCTCTACTTGACGATATTGTAGATAGATTAGATCAATTTGAAAAACTGATAAACGAGTATGATTTTATTATTATTCCACCATCAGTTACAAAAAATATTCCAGATAAATCTATTGATTTAGTTATTAATAGTGCTTCTCTTGCATTTATGGCAGATGAGTATTTGGAATATTATTTGAAACATATAAATCGGACACTAAAACAAGATAGTTATTTTTACTCTCTAAATAGTGAAAAAAATAGCAAATGGGGTATTGGATTTTATGAGTGGGATTTTCAAGGTGATTATCTAACAGTTATGATGAATTATAATAATCGTTTTTCATATGCCCAATGGCTAGGCAAAAAAATTTAAAGGAGAAAATTTTATGATAGAGACACATACAAATGCTGACATGTCACACCAAAATAGTCTAAAGTATCAACTAGGGGAGATAAAAAACTCAATTGCTGAGAATGGACTTAGTAGCACTATTGATAAAATAGGACAGAGACTTTTTTATAAATTTAAGGGTATAGATTTTTCAACACAAAATATTTATGATCTTACACGAACAGGAGAGCATCAAGAGAATGGTACAGCCCTTGTATCAACCTCCAAAGATTTTTTTCAAAAAGTCTTTGGAGATTTAGAAGAGGCTATTGGTAAAAAAATCAATAAAAAACTATTTATAGATTATGGTAGTGGTAAGGGTGCAGCAATTATTCATGCTAAAAATGCAGGATTTGAAAAGAGTATTGGAATTGAATTTGCTAAGGAGCTTCATGAGAAGGCATTAGAGAATATTGAAAAATTAAATATTAAAGATGTATTATCTCTATATCAAGATGCAACAGAATTTCCACCACCTAAGGAGACCTCTGTAATCTATTTTTTTAATCCATTTGATGAAGTTGTTATGGAAAAAGTTGTTCAAACTATAATTTCACAAAAAGATAATTTTACAAATGAGGTCTATATAATATATGGAAATCCATCATGTAATACATTAGATAAATATTTTACACTAATCAAACAAACTATTCATTTAAGTGGAGCTAGAGTAAATTATTACAAAATTTAATATTAGAGGGGAAACCCCCTAATATTACTAAAATGCCAAAAGCTCTTGCCTTACAACATCATTTCTACCTCTAATTACATCTTTGAGATGTAATACATTATCATTCCACTCTTCAAAACTTTTAAAGACATATTGAGTTCCATCTTTCCATTTGAGAACATGTCGTGGTATTTCAGGAGCTATTGCTGCTGTCATATTATCAAGAACAGTAATTACTCTATCAGTCTGAAAAGTTGTATTTAGATAAGAGCTATATTTCTCTTTAAAT
Organism: uncultured Campylobacterales bacterium; assembly: GCA_964560425.1. Classification (GTDB taxonomy): domain Bacteria; phylum Campylobacterota; class Campylobacteria; order Campylobacterales; family QNZT01; genus CAZLLE01. Next base: position 99 of record CAZLLE010000037.1, on the reverse strand, counting down.
CTACTCTTAAAACCATCATTTTCAACGAGTGAGCGAAATAATAGTGTTGACCATAGCGGATTTTTATTGGTAATATTTGCTGTATTTATCAACATATCC
>CAZLLE010000036.1:0-21428 GCA_964560425.1 uncultured Campylobacterales bacterium | reverse complement strand
AAACATTTCTCCAACGATTCCGGTGGCTCTAGAGAGGGGGAAACGCCTTGCTCCATTTCGAACCAAGCAGCTAAGACCCTCTTCGCCGATAATACTGCACCTTACTGGTGTGGGAATGTAGGTCGCTGCCGGTTCGTTTTTTTGTTTTTCCCTTCTTTTTTACTCTAGCCTTTTTATTTAATTGTTCTATTTCTGCACCTTTTATACTAAATATTTGATATAAAATTATAATAGTTACTTTTAATATTTATAAAAGAAATTCATGTGTATAATACAAACGATAAATATTATTAAGGGATATATATATGTATATGAGTAAAATTTTTTCTTTGGCTCTTTTGAGTACGGGACTATTGGCATTAACACTAAATGGTGATGATTTGATTAAGAAGGCTAAAGATAGTGGATTAAGGGCCATTCCTTCTGATAAAGTAGAGCTTATTAAGCTTATTGATAATCCAAAAGATCCAATTACAGATGCAAAAGTTGAGCTTGGTAAGAAACTATTTTTTGATCCAAGACTTTCAAGAAGTGGTTTAATTAGCTGTAATACATGTCATAATCTAGGTATGGGTGGTGATGATGGTGTTCCTGCTGCTATTGGTCATAAATGGACTGCAAATCCTCATCATTTGAACTCTCCAACGGTCTATAATTCAGTATTTTTTAGTGCACAATTTTGGGATGGTAGAAGCCCTCATTTGGCAGATCAAGCACAAGGTCCTATGCAGGCTCCACCAGAGATGGCTGCACCTAAAAATCTTGTTAAGGATAGGGTTGTTTCACTTGCTCAATATGTAAAAGATTTTAAATCTATATATCCGAATGAGAAAGAGATTACTTTTGAAAGAATTGCTTCAACAATTGCTATTTTTGAAAAGACACTTGTTACTCCTTCTGCTTTTGATGATTTTTTAAATGGTGATAAAAATGCATTAAATGATTCAGAGAAAAAGGGTTTAAATACCTTTATTGACAAAGGGTGTGCTAGTTGTCATACTGGTATTGCTATTGGTGGAACTATGCAACCATTTGAGTTGACTGGTAAGTACAAATTTGCAAATTTGGGTGATTTTAAAGGTGATTCAAAAGGTATGGTAAAAACTCCAACGCTTAGAAATATTACTGAAACAGCTCCATATTTTCATAATGGTGGAATTTGGTCACTTTCAGAAGCAATTAAAGAGATGGGTAGTATTCAGCTTGGTATTAAAATTACAGATGATGAAGCTTCACAGATTGTTACTTTTCTAAAAACATTAAAAGGAAGAAAACCTGTTATTAGCTATCCTCAATTGCCTGAGGAGTCTGCAACTACGCCTAAACCTACATTTGATTAAAAAATCGTAATATTTTATAAGTTATTCACATTACAAAAGATAAAATGTGAATAACTTAAGAGGATTTTATCATGAATGGTGCTATTTATCATATTCAACTTATCGATTTATTGTGGATTTTAATTCCTGTTTTTATTGTAGTAGTGATTTATATGAGGTGGACTAAGGATAGGTCTACAATTTTTTATGCTCTTTTTAGAATGCTAATTCAACTTATTCTAATTGGATATGTTCTAAATTATATATTTGATACTTCATCATCTTATCTAGTTATTTTAGTTTTATCTATTATGTTAGTTGCTGCTAGTATTATCTCACTGCGTCCTTTACAACACACTAATAGGTCACTATATTTATACTCCTTCATATCTATTTGTGTGGGTGGAATTTTTGTGCTATTAATTATTGTAAATGGTGTTTTGGATTTGGCTTTCTGGTATGAACCTAAATTTTTAATACCAATATCTGGTATGATTTTTGCAAATTCAATGAATGCAGTAAGTATAGCAGCAGAGCGGTTTGAGAGTGAGATTAATAAGAGTAGTTATATTGATGCTAGAGCTGTATCATATAAGTCTGCACTTATTCCCATTATAAATTCACTTTTTGCTGTAGGTTTAGTCTCTCTTCCTGGAATGATGACGGGACAAATTTTATCTGGAGTTGATCCTCTAATTGCTGTTCGTTATCAAATGATGGTAATGCTCATGATTTTGGGAAGTGCAGGTATATCAGTAGCAATATATTTGCTACTTCTTAAAAAATGATTTTATAACTCTAAAAATTCCCCTAAAAATCCATAATAGTAAATATGCTATTAGTGAAAATACGATAGGGTGAATAAAACCAACGCCATAGGCTCCTGCTGTTGGGAGTTGTGATAATCTCTCTATTGGAGAGGAGAGTAGATCAGGATGTTGAGCTATAGCTAAAATTAAAAATAGAGTTAGATATATGAGAAGTTCTTTTTTCATTAAATAAAAACCTTTTTTAACTTATTATAGCAAATTATTCACCTTTGGTTATAAAAACCAAAGGTAAACTTTTTAGTTAGTGTGCTTCATCTGCATCGAGGTTAAACATTTTTGTCCCTACCCAATACATAGCCATACAAAGACCAAGACCACCGAGTGATATCATAACTTCAGTTGAACTTGGAGCATAGTGTATCCACTCTGGAGGGAGTTGATATTCTGCTTTTTTCATCATCTGTAGTGGTTTTAGTTGTGTATCATGAACAAGATTATATCTCATGAACATAATTCCTACCATACCACTTAATGATACCCAAAATAGAAGAACAGGTGATTTACCCATATCTTTCAAAATAAGTAACAATGGGATTGCCATTGCTAAGATTACTTCTGCCCAGAAAGTCCAAGAACCTAAAATATGTATTGCAACTTCTGCACGATTTGGCATACCACCATAGATATCTGTAAGCATTTTCCATGTTACAAAGAAAATTAAAATAGAGATTAAAAGTGCTTGAATTTTTGCAAGACCATTTAACATTTTTTTAACTTCTTCTGGAAACTTCAATCTATATCTAAGCCCCATAATTATAAATGAGATAAATACACCAGTGATAAATGCAGTTAAAATAAAGTATGTAGGATAAAATACTCCATTTGAAATTGGACGAGCATTTAAAAATCCAAATACACTTCCTAGATTTGAGTGAGCCGCAAGACCTACTAATAGACCAATAAGACCAAAGATTTTTGCTTTTTTCATGTCATGTTTGAGTAAAAATACAAACTCAATAATCATAAATGTAAGATAGATTCCATATAGTGTACCCATCCACCAAATAGCAGAAGTTAATCCTGGACTTAAAATATTGTAGATAAGCATAGTAACTGGATGTCCAATTTCAAATGCAATTACAGCAAAACCTGCCAATATTGTTACGATTGATCCAAAAATAGCTCTTTTAGAGATAAGTTCATAATCTTTAAATCCAAAAACATCACCAAGTGAACCTATAATACATAATCCTGTTGAACTAACAACAAAGAAAATATATACAGCAATCAATAATCCCCAAGGATGTTCTCTTGTTACATTATATGCATGGTGTCCATGTTGTAGATATATTGCTACACCTATTACAAACATTGCTAAAAATGCTACAGTAGTCAATGCTATCAACAAGTTTCTAGGTGTTTTTTCAAAATCTAATAGATCTTTTATGCCTATTTTATTAAAAGGAATCGTTGATACAAATTCTTTACTTTTTTCAATAATACTCATATTTCCCTCCTTATGTTAGATAAAATAGTTTTGGTTTAGTACCTAGATTTGCTTTAAGAGAGAAGTGTTCTCTAGTTCTAAGTAGTTCACTAATTTCACTTTCAGGATCATCAAGATCACCAAAAGTTCTTACTTTTGTAGGACAAGTATTTTGACAAGCAGTAGTTGTTTCACCACGAGCTAATCTTGTATCACTACAGAAAGTACATTTATCGACAGTCATAGTCCTATCATCTACATATCTAGCATCATAAGGACATGCATTCATGCAGTAAGAACATAATATACATTTATCAGAATTTACTCTAACTACATGATTCTCATCATAATATGTTGCATTTGTAGGACAAACCATTTGACAAGGTGCGTCATCACAGTGTTGACATTGGCTAGGTTGAAATGAGTTTGAGACAATTGAAAGATTTGGCCATTGACCCTCTATCTCATTTACTCCTACCCAAATTCTATGTTTATCAGCACCTAAAAGTACACCATTTTCCTCTTTACATGCAACTTCACATGCTTTACAATTGATACAATTTTTATAATCTAATGCCATTCCATATCTTGCCATGATTACACCTTCCTTATTTCTACATTTGTTTCATGCATTGCCGCAGCACCATAAACTGGTTCTGTAATATCTTCGATAATTCTATTATCGTTTGCACCATTTTTATAAGCCCAAGTAAGAGATTCACTCTCTTGTCCAAAACCATGAATAAAGAATACTTGATTTGGTGCAATTTTCTCTGTTGGATAAGCTTTTATCTCTACTTTACCAACTGAACTAGATACTTCAATGTTATCACCAAATTTTATACCTTTTGCTTCAGCTACTCTTCTATTTATCCAAATATAGTTCTGAGGCATTAAACTTCTTAACATCATATTATTACCTGTTCCACTTTGAGTAAATTGTGCATGACGACCAGTCATCATTCTAAATTTACCTTCAGGGACTACAAAGTTATACTCATCTTTCCAAGTTGGCATTGCATCTATACCTTTATTTGCCAAGCTCTTTAAGTTACACTCTAGTTTGCCAGATGGTGTTTTTAGCTTGCCTTTTCCTGTTGAATATGATTTTTTATTTTCAGGGTAATATTGAAATTTGTTAATAGCAAGTTGTTGATAATATTTGTCCATGTTAGGATAAAATACTCCATGCTCTTTTAGTGCTTCTGCTGCACCCTCATGTGCTGAAACAGCATGTTCATTTAACTCTTCTTGATCATGTTTGAATGGAAGTGAAATATCAAACTCTTCAAAAACTTTCTCTTCACTAGATTCTGCAATCTCCTCTTGTACACCCTCATCATATTTTTTGGTTATCTCAAACATAGGTTTTGCAATCTCATTTGTAAGACCTCTTAAGATTTCCATGACAGGTTTTGTTTCAAACATTGGTTCAATTACCTTGTTTCTTACTGCAATTGAAGGCTCAATTCCACCAAAAGTTTTTACAGGATCAGTTCTTTCTAGGTATGTACACTCAGGAAGTACAACATCTGCGTACATTACAGTATCACTTGGCATTGTATCTATACATACTACAAGTTCCATCTGTTTTAACATCTCAGCTGTTTTTGCACTATTTGGCATATTCATCATAGGATTATGTTTGTAGCAGAACATTCCTCTAACTTTATATGGCATTTTCCCCGTAAGGAATCTATTTCTCCATCCGAGCCAAGAACCGCCACCACTTACAACGGCACAATCATCATATCCAGCCTCACCTTTTTTAGCATTTTTCTTTTTGCTTACGGCACGAGATTGAGCTCTATCATACATAGGCATAAGACCTTCATGGGCTTTAAGTTTGATTTTACTACCAAAAACAAGACCACCTTTAGTATCAATACCTCCACCTAATCCTTGGAATATTGCCATTGCACGACGAAGTTGAAAATCATTTTTTGCAAATGTAGATCTTCTTCCTGGATAATATACAGCTTTAGGAGCATGAGCCATGAACTCTCTAGCAATTTCAGTTATATCTTTGGCTTTTAATCCTGTAATATTAGCTGCCCATTCAGGTGTATATTTACTGCTAATAACATGCTTTTTATACTCTTCAAAACCATTAAAATGTTTCTCTACATAATCTTTGTCATAAAGTTCTTCACTCAAAGTAACATAAGTTAGAGCTAATACAAATGCTAAATCTGTTCCAGGATTAATTCCTAGCCATTTATCAGCTTTTGCTGCAGTATTAGTAAATCTTGGATCAACACAAATTAGTTTTGCTCCACGACCCTTTGTTCTCTTAAAAGCATCCATTGTATCTGGAGTAACAATTGCTTCTGCTCTATTTGCTCCAGCCATAATAATATATTCAGCATTATCAAGATCAGCTTGAGGATATGCACCAATAGTTACACCATAGCCAGATGCAACAGTTTGAAGACAGATAGATGCATGATTTAGCCAGTTTGCAGAACCAAATGCTTCATAGAATTGTTTAAAAGTATGTTCAGCCATACCTTCACCAGCACAAAATAGAAATGAAGATCTATTATCTTTCTCTTCGTCAAGAATCTTTAACATCTTCTCTTTTATATATTTATTTGCTTCATCCCAAGTAACTTGTTTAAATTTACCACTACCTTTTTCACCATCTCTAATCATTGGGTATTTAAGACGATCTGGATCATATAGTGCTTGTAAACCTGCATTTCCCCTTGCACAAAGCATATTTTTTGATTTTGGAAATAGTGGGTTTGGATTAAGTTTTGTCACTACACCATCTTCAACTCTAGCTAATGCAGCACACTTATTCACACACATTTCACAAAGTGTAGCTACCTCCGTTGCTTCACCTGTTCCAGTTTTGGTAGTTGGTGCGATTTTTCCCTTCTCTTCATGACCACTTGAAAAAAGGTTTGTAGCACTTACCGAAACTCCACCTGCAATTGATAGAGCAACACTACCTTGAAGGAATTTCCTTCTTGATACTTCCATCTTCATAAGCATTTTCTCCTCTCTGGATGTTTTAGACATTACTTCAAATAAGACAAAAAGAGTCTTTATTATTCGTTTATCTTATCTATTGTAGTAGAATTACTTATAAAAATTAATGATTTTCATCAAGAAAAAGCTAAAAGTGGTGTCTTTTGTATAAAAATTGTGTAGTTTTTACACCACTCTTTTTTTGTTCTGAATAAAGTTATTTTATTTTTGTTTGTGTTTTATTATTCTCTTTTAATATATTGTGAAAAAGTTCAGTTCTATCTTTTACTATTTTCAAAAATTTTTCAGGACTTTTTCCACCAATAAATCTATCTCCCATCTCTTTTTTTGTGAATGGATTTAGAAAAAAGAATGTTGGTGAATCAGGTGTGTCAAATTTTAGAGGAATAGAGTCTTCTCCTCTATGCATAATAACTGAAATAAAGTTTTTGTTCATATATGTAATAACTTCATCTTTTAGAAAAACAAAATTCTCCATATGTTCACATGCAGGGCAACCTCTTAGGGCAACCATTACCATTAGTGGTTTACTCTCCTTTTTTGCTTTGTATAATGCACTGCTATAGTATCTTGAGTATTGAAGTGTATCTGCCATACTATATGACAAAAAGAGAATTAGAAAAAATATAACTTTTTTCATAAAGTTTCCTTTTTGTCAAATTATAGCATATTTGTAACGAACAATTATATTATAAAACTCTATTATTCTATTAAATTAACATACCTTTGATCATAAAAAATATCATAGCTGATAATAAAGCTGCTGCTGGTACTGTAATGACCCATGCTGCAATAATTTTTTTGACAGCGTCTCTTTTGACATACTCAATTTTTTTGGCATGTTTTAGTACTTTTTTTGCCTCTTTAATTCTTGCCTCTTCATCATCAATAAGTTTGTATAGTGCTACAATTCTCTTATAATTATCTTTGTTTTTCTTCTCTTTTAATTCAAGTGCTTCTAGTTCTGAATTATAAGCTTTTAGAGTTTTTGTTTCATCCACAATAATCTCTTTTTCATGAACAATTACATCTTTTTTATTATATTTATCTAACCACTCTCTCAAAAATCCAACACCAAAAACACCACCAACAGCAATGTGTGTAGAGCTTACGGGAAGTCCTAATTGACTAGCAAGAATAACAGTAATTGCTGCTGCCATAGCAACAGAAAAAGCTCTCATTTGGTCTAGTTCTGTTATCTCTGTACCTACTGTTTTAATAAGTTTTGGTCCATAAAGTGCCAACCCAACACTGATACCAATAGCTCCTACTGCCATTACCCAAATTGGAATTCCTGCTTTTGAAGATATTCCTCCACTCATAACAGCATCACTAATAGCGGCTAGTGGTCCAATGGCATTTGCAACATCATTTGCTCCATGGGCAAAGCTTAAAAGTGCTGCAGCGAATATAAGAGGAATTGTAAAGAGTGTATTTACTCCTGCTCTACTATTTTCTAAACCTTTACTTGTTTTAGTAAATCTTGATCTTATAAATATATATACTATTACAGCAATAATAAGTCCAAAAATTGCGGCTGTGGCAAAACTTGGTTTTTTTGTAATAGGTAATATAGCAATAAAAGTATCATTTACAAAAGATACAATATTTGGCCATATTTTTTTTAATCCTTTGAGTGTGAGATATGTGGTAAAAGCCCAAGCCATAATTGCAACATAGACGGGAACCCATTTTTTTGCCGATATAATCTTGTCTTTTTTAAATACAATAGTCTTTTTGATAGCAAAAAGAAAAAGAGCAGCAATAATACCACCCAAAAGAGGTGAAATAATCCAAGAAGCTGCAATTTTACCCATAGTTGACCACGCAACAATAGAAAATCCCGCAGCAGCAATTCCAGCACCCATAACACCACCAACTATAGAGTGCGTTGTAGATACAGGAGCTTTCATCATTGTTGCAAAGTTAAGCCATAGTGCAGCAGATAGTAGTGCTGCCATCATTGCCCAAATGAACATTTCACTATCTCCACCAAAAGCATTAATATCAATAATCCCCTTTTTAATAGTTTTTACAACATCTCCTCCAGCGATTAAAGCTCCACTAGATTCAAAAATTGCAGCAATTGCAATTGCTCCTCCTAGTGTGAGGGCTTTTGAACCAACGGCAGGACCTACATTATTGGCAACATCATTTGCTCCAATATTCATTGCCATATATGCACCAAAAAGAGCTGCAATTGCTAAAAAGGTATTATTTGGAATGCCCCCTGTTGTTGAAAAACTATAAATTAATACTGCTGCCATAAATAGAAGTGCAACACCCATTTTCATAAAATCTACACCACTAGATTTCATTGCTTTCTTTTCCATTTTCTTTAGTGTCTGTATCTCCATAATTCCGTTTGCTCCTTGTCCTGATAATAGTCTTATGATCGTCATTTTATCTATTTATCTTTAATAAATGAAGTTTTTTTTGTAATCATTTTGTAACCTATTTATAATATAATCTAGTACTTGAAAATTATGTTTACAAATAGGAGAAAGAATGAAAAGAGTTTTATTATCAACTGTTGCATTGGTTGTTTTAATTAGTGGTGCAAATGCAGATGGAACTACAGTTAAATCTAAGGCTGGTGTTTTAAAATTTAGTGGTAAACACTATATTGGTTTTGTTGCCAAAGATAAATCTGAAGGTGATGATACAAATAAGTTTGAGACTAGAAGAAATTATCTACAAGTAAAAGCCTATTTTAAAGAGGATCCAAAAGATTATTTTAGAATTACTCTTGACACTCATGATAGTGAAGGTGAAACAAATGTAAGACTTAAATATGCTTATCTATATTTAAATAATGTTTTACCATTTACTGGTGTTGAGATAGGTCAAGCGCACCGTCCTTGGATTGACTATGAAGAGCATGGTGGCTGGAACTATAGATCTATTTCAAAAGTTTTTACAGAGGCTCATGAAGGGGCTCATTTGACAAATTCAGCAGATCGTGGAATTAATTTCAAGACAAAACTAGATACTTTTTCAAGTGAACTTGGTATCTTTAATGGTGAAGGATATCATAATGAGCAAGTTGATGATAAATTATCTTTAGAGTGGAGATTAACTTATCATGCTCTTGGTGGTGGTCAGCATAAGCCAAAAGTAATAAATAACTATGCAAATATCTCCTTTTTGGGACAGCAAAATTCAAGTAGTCATAAACATAAAGATGAAGACCTAAATTGGTTTGGTTTACATGCTGTATATAATCAACCAGAATTTTTAGTATCTGCTCAATATATTAAGACAAATGATGCTCATGATAAATATGCCGGAGAGGGGTACTCTGCAAATGGTGAATATAGATTGATGCCAAAGTGGAATTTAATTGGAAGATATGACTATTTTGAGATGGATATAGATGCCACTGAAAAAACTAGGACTATTGCAGGTGTAGCATATAAATATAATAAAAATGTAGAGTTTATTGCAAATGTATTAACTGAAGAAGTTGACACAAATGGAGTAAAATCTGTAGATGATACTTTAATTATGTTAACTGCTGAAATTAATTGGTAGGTAAAAAGAAAAATATAAAAATAGCTGAAATAGCCAATATAAGCATAGCAGGAGATATCTCTCTTGTTTTGCCTTGTATAATATTTACAAGAATATAGATAAGAGCTCCAAGTAAAAGTCCATTTGTTATTGAATATGTCAAAGGCATTCCCAAAACTATAAAAAATGTGGCATATTTTGTAGCTTCATCTGAGTAATCTATATTTTTTATTTCACCAAACATCATAATACCTATCACTATTAGTATAGGATATATTGCATTTGGTGGAATAGCTTTAAAAAGTGGCAGAAAAAATAGTGGCAAAAGAAATAAAACTCCAACACTCACAGCAGTTAGTCCAGTTTTTCCTCCCTCTTCAACTCCCGCAGCACTCTCTATAAATGAGGTTGTACTTGTTACTCCTGCAAGTGAACTAGCCATAGTTGCTAGGGCATCTGCCTCTATTGTTTTTTGAAGAGCTTTTGATCCCTCTTCATTTTCAAAAAGTTTTGCTCTCATTCCAACTCCTGCCAATGTGCCTAAAGTATCAAATAGATCGGTAAGTAAAAATATTAAAATAATTGGTAAAAGAGATAGACTAAGTGCAGATAATATATCTAATTCAAAGGCTATAGGAGCCATAGACTCTGGCATAGATACAAACTCTTTTGGTATTGGAGCAAATCCAATAGCCCATGCAAATATAGTTGTCAATAATATTGAGAGTATAAATGCCCCTTTATATTTTTTGACACTAAAGTATATAGCCAAAACTAGACCAAAAAGAGAGAGTAAAACACCACTATCTCTGAAATTTCCAAGAGTTACCAAAGTTGCTTCATTTGCAACTACTATTTTTGTCTGCTCTAGTGCTATAAATGCGATAAAAGTACCAATTCCAGCACTTACAGCTCTCTTTATATCCATAGGTATAGTCTCTATAAGCCACTTTCTAATTGGTGTTATACTTATAAGAATATATAAAATACCTGATAAAAATACTATACCCAAAGCACTCTGCCAAGCTATTCCCATGCCCTTTACAAGTCCAAAACTAAAATATGCATTTAAACCCATTCCTACGCTCATTGCAATAGGAGTATTTGCCCATAAACCGTTTATTATTGAAGCAAAAGCAGTCATAACAATTGTTGCAGTTACAAGTGCACCATAAGGCATGCCCGTGGTACTCAATATATAGGCATTTACAGGAATTATATATAGCATTGCCATAAATGTTGTAAATCCCGCTATTAGTTCTGTTTTTATATCTGTATTATTCTCTTTTAGTCTAAATAAATTCATAAATTTTCTCCTCTACAAGGTAAGATAAAATGAAAACTTCGCCCATCAAATAGCCCTTGATCGCTCAATTTTATCTCTGGAATTACCAAAAGTGCCATAAATGAGAGTGTCATAAATGGACTACTTAATGTTGATCCTAAACTATCTTTTACAAAATTGTCTATCTCTTGATACTCTTTTGCTACTTTAAAACCATCTCTGTTGGTCATAATACCACCAATATCTAAAGCTAAAGTATATGACTCATCCTCATCATTAACAGCACTAATTCCACCTTTGGTATCTATGATAAGATTTACTGCTCTTGTCATGTCTTCATCACTACAGCCAACTACAATAATATTATGAGAATCATGTGCCACACTTGAAGCTATTGCTCCACTTTTTAGATTAAATCCTTTGACATGAGCTATCCCTTTTATTGGTTTATCCTCATATCTATTTATTACAGCTATTTTTAGAATATCTTTACTACTTTTATTCAAAATTCTCTCATGGGTGATAAGTTCATGATCTACCACCTCTATAACTTCCATATTATTACATTTTGGTAGAAAAAAATCTTTTACACTTTTTGGAGTTGCTCTAAACTTATTAATTTTTGCTACCTCTATGGATTTTAATAAGGTTTTGCTATTTTCTGCAACAACCTCTCCATTTACCATAGTTTGAAGAACTCTAAAATATTTTAAATCTTCAACTATTATAAAATCTGCACTATCTCCAACTCTTAAAGTTCCAATATCTAAATTATAATGATCTATAGGATTTAGACAAGCCATCTCTAAAACATCAAAAATATTATGACCAAGAGATATTGCACGAGAGACAAGAGTATTTATATGACCTTTTAAAAGATCATCTGGATGTTTATCATCGCTACAAAACATCATATTTTTATAATGTTCATCTATAAGAGGGTGAAGTGCATCAAAATTTTTTGCAGCTGATCCCTCTCTAATTAAAATTTTCATCCCTTTTTGAAGTTTTTCTAGCCCCTCTTCATAACTAAAAGCTTCATGATCTGTAGATATTCCAGCATCTATGTATCTGTTTAAATCATCACCTATTAAATTTGGTGCATGTCCATCTATTGGCTTATTCTCTTTTTTTGCTGCCTCCATTTTTGAGATTATATCTTGATCTTTTGCCAAAACAGCAGGGAAGTTCATAACCTCACTCAAAAATTTTATTTTTGGATTTTTTAGAAGAGTTTTAATATCTTCAAGATCTAAACTATCTCCACTTGTTTCAAATGGTGTGGCAGGTACACAAGGGGAAGCTCCAAAATAGAATTTAAAGTTGGTTTTTAAACTATTTTCCAACATAAATAATACACCCTCAATACCAAGCACATTTGCAATCTCATGAGGGTCACTAAGTGTTGCGATAGTTCCATGAATAGTTGCTAATCTAGCAAATTCACTAGGGATGAGCATAGAGCTTTCAATATGAATATATGAATCTATAAAGCCAGGGAGAATATAATTTTTGCACTTTTTATCTATTTTTTTTATAGAGTTGATTAGACCATTTTTGATCTCTATTTTGGATGGAGTTATCTCTCTTTTTCTAATATCAACTAAATTTGCTTTGATTAGCATATTTTACCCTTTAAATAGTCTAGAAAAGTTTGTAATATAGGTATGTAAATTATAAAAAATATAATTTACATACTTTAATTAATCTATTTTATATTTTTAGGATAGAGTATATTCATATCATCTAATACACCCTCATTAAAGTCTTCATGACATGCTTTACAATTAGATTTATCTTTGATTTTTTTTCGTTTAAATACATCTCTTGGTATATGTTTATGTACTTCTCTCCAATATGGTGTTTTTGTGATCGCTTTTGGGCTTCTTCCATTTAGTGATTTTAGTATTTTTACTGATGCTTCTCTTGTTGAGTGTTCAGCACTATTTGCATATAAAAACTCTCTTATAGAATTTTGGGCAGATTTGGTAATATTTGCTTCAGTAATCTCCTCTCCAAAGTGATTATCTAAATCATCCATTATCTTTTCCCAAGATTTTTTTGGAAGTAAAAATGGTGGGTATACTTTGTGACAATCTCCACACTCTTTATAGAAAGTTGGATGAATTTCATTGTAATAGATATTTGTATCTTTTCTTAGAGTCAAAAAGTTGTAGTTGCTACTTACAATAAAAAAGTATGTTCCTATGGCTAAAATAATAGTAGAAAAAGCAAAAAAACCTAGTTTTTTACTTACTTTTGTGTCTTTACCATCTGTCTTTTTATATCCATTAATCATAGCAAAAACCATGCCTGTTTTATGCCAGAATTGCTCTATTAAAACTCCACTAATATGTAGAACTACCCATCCTACAAATATGTAAGAGGCGTATTTATGTATTGCATCTAATAAAAACATATATTCACTATAGTTACTATTTAGATCTCTAAAAATACCTTTTCCCTCTTGTACTCCATATAGCAAAAGACCTGTTGCTACAATAATAGACCCCATTCCCATTGCCCATATAGTAAACCAGCTTGATGCAGGGTTATGACCAGCGGGAATTTTCCTCCATCTATTTTGGACTTTTTCTACAAAATAGTATTTTAGTTCCGGAAGACGCAGTTTGAAATTTTTGAATTTTGCATATTCTGGACCTATAAATCCCCAAATAATTCTATAAATTATCATGATTAGGAATATAAAACCAAGTGCAACATGATTGTGAAGTGAGTATTCATAAAACGAAGTAATGAATGCGGAAGTAAAAGATATTGCTATCATCCAATGAATAATTCTTGTACCTATAGGCCAGACAAATACATATCCAGGTCTCTTGTTCATGGAGTTGTCCTATAATTTATTTAAATAATTGTTATAAGTATAACATAAGGAGTCATAAGTAGAGATAAAAAGACGGGATTTTATCCGTCTTTTTAATTTAGATAGTTTATTTTTTCTCAGCGTGCTTATAAAAACTTTTTTCTAAGAACTCAGCCATTGCTTTAACATCATAATCATAACCTTTTGCAATAAGCTTTTTCATGTTGTGTTCCATAACATCATGCTCTGTTCCAGAACTTTGATTTGTACCACCGTTTTTAACATCATAAAGATCAAGTTCCATCTCTTGGGCTTGTCTATCATTGAGTGCTGGAGCTTTCTTCTTAGGATTTCCTGCACCATCATCACCATGACACTTCTTACAAGATTGTGCATATACTTCAGCTGGTGTTTTGCTATATACTTTCTTCTTTCCTGCGTCAGGATTGGATGAACAACCTGCAAATAGAAGTAGTGTAGAGATAGTTAATATTGCTGTATTTAGTTTTTTCATTCTTTTTCTTCCTTTATTAATTAATTATGCTCTACCAGAAAGCATGCCGTATTGAGTCATAGGTTTAAGTGCATAAACTTTAAGTAGCCACCAAATATATCTCTCTTGAGTTGGATCTAGAGGGAATGAAGGGGTTGGTTTTTTAGTCCAGTTAAACTCTGCAAGCATAACAGTACCGATACTTGTAATCAAAGGACATACTGTATAACTAGCATATTTTGATGTAAGCTCTTTACCATTCATTGATGCAATAACATTATCTACAACAACTTTATACTGTTTTCTAGCACTACCACCAGTTTTACCCATAGGTACAGCAGCAATATCACCTAGTGCAAATACATTAGGAAATTTAACATGTTGTAGAGTCTCTTTATTTACAGGAACCCAACCTTTACCAGAACCAACTGGTGAGTTGCCAATCTCTTCAGCAGCAACCATTGGAGGAGTAATATGTAAAAAGTCAAATGGAACTTCAACCTCTTTACTATTCATTACAATTCCGTACTCTTCAAGATCTTCATCCCATGCACCTTTCTCTTTCCAGTGTCTATTGAAAGTAGCAATTTTTTTCTCAGGATCAACAGCAATTAAGTTATGTCTGTAGTTCCATTTCATATCTCTAGCTTCGAATTGTTTTACAATTGCTTCATGATACTCAGGAACACCAAACATTTTACTACCATTTGGATAGAAATTTAATTCAGCATTATCTCTAGCTCCTGCTTCTCTGAGTCTTGCATCTGTCAAATACATAATTTTTTTAGGAGCACCACCACATTTAATAGGTGTATTTGGATGAGTAAAAACACCTTTTACTTGTTTACCGCTTTTTGCATCAGCAATAAATTTTTGCATCTCTTTCCAAGTATCTTCTGATCCTTGTTGGAAGTAAATTGAAGTTATACCATTTTTACCAACCACTTTACTTACAGGTGAGTGATCTCCAGTTGTGCTAATTGTTTGATCAATCCCTAAGCCTTTAATTTTATTAAAAGCTAGTTTTAAACCAGCAGCAATAACCATAAAATCGTAACTTACCTCTTCTCCCCCAGCAGTTTTGACCTTATTATTTACAGGATCAAACTCTACCGCTTTATCTTTAATGATTTTTACGCCACTTGGAACAAAATCAGCAGTGTTATACATAACATCACTCTTTTCCCATATACCAGCACCTACAAGTGTTTGACCTGGTTGGTATGAAGTTGCTAAATCACCTGGTTCAATTACTGTGATATCGGGATTATCAAGTTCATTAGAAAATCTTGCTGCTGTAGACATACCAGCAAGACCACCACCAATGATAAGTATTTTGCCTTTTGCAGAAGAAGCTTTTGCTTCTGTTGCAGCATTTGCAGCTGTGCCGCTCATCATGAAAGCAGCTGAACCAACAGCTGCCATCTTCATAGCATCTCTTCTCGAAACACCTTGACTCTTAAGCTCTTGATCAACAATGTCAATCATATGGTTTAAGTTCTTTTTCTCCATTACTATCCTTTTGACGATGATATCCCAAGATTATAGCATGATAAATTTAACTTATAACTTAAAGCTCTGGTGAAGCAGGTGGTTTTACCCCTGCATCTGTTACTTTCGGTTGCGGTGGGGTTGTTGTACTCTCTTTTTCAATTTTACTTGAACTACTAGAACCACAGCCTATAAAAATCAATGTGATTATTGTTAATATTAAATATTTCATAATTTTCTCCTATTTGCTTACTATTTTACTTATTGCACTATCTCCTAAAAATAGTACACCAAGAGTATCTGTATTATTATCAAATATAATACTTCTTGCTCCATCTCTATATCCTGTTGTTCTTAACTCTACGCTATCTTTTTTATCTATTTGGAGATTATTTACTTGTAAGATATCAAAATTCATAGTTCCTCTTATTCCATCGTAATAGTTAAAACCAAAAAGATTATCACTAGCTCTATATACAAATGCTCTATGATTATACTCTGCTTCAGTATATAGTCCTGAACCAAATAACATTTTATCTGCAAGTGTAGGGTTTGAAAAGTCTGATATATCAAAGAGTTGAATCATAAATTCTCTATTTTCACTTCTTCCAATAGATAATATACGATTTTCATCAATTAGGTGTAGATAAGATGAAAAACCAGGTATTTTTAACTCTCCTACTTTTTTAGGATTTGTGGCATCACTTAAATCAATAGTATAAAAAGGATCAGTTTGTCTAAAAGTTACAACAAAACCTCTATCTCCTACAAATCTCACAGATTTAATACTCTCACCCTCATGACCTAATCCTCTCAACTCTCCAACTTTTGTAAGTAGTCCATTATTGGATTCTAGTGTGAAAATGCTATTATCTGTTCCTCTTCTTGACCATTGATTTCCTGAAGTAGTTGCAATTCGTAAAATATTATCTTTTTCACTCATGCTAAATTGATTTAGCATACTTCCTTTTACAAAACCTCTTGATTCATATCCAAAATCATTACCTAGCTTAAATTTAAAAATTGCTTCTCTTGAGTCAGTATCACAAAAGTTATAGTACATTGGATATGAAGTAGATGTCACATAAACGCTATTTTGTGATGCATACATCTGATTTGTATATCCTAATATAGATTGGCTCTCTAGGTATGTAGGATTTAGTGTATCTAATTTGGCAATAGTTGTAATTGTTGGATCTTGATCCATTTTGCAAGGTGCATATAGTGCTTGATGTGTTACTAAATCTTGTGTTGTTGAATCATCTTTTATTTTTGGTGTAAGATATACATTACTTATTTGTGGATTATTATAATCATATTTATAATACTTTTTTTTCTCATAATCATATTGAATATTTCCACATCTTGGCATATAATATCCATATTCATAATAGTATGTCATATCTGCTTTTCCGATTACTGGTTCTGGCATAATTTCAACTACACTTACACTCTCTTCTGTCTCATTTGATGAAGATTCATTAACAACAGCTACAGCAGTTGCTGGTTCATCTGGGTAGTTATTTCCACACTCTGGTTTGTTAATATATATTTTTGGATACTCTATTTGCATTTGAGGATAAAATTGGGATACAAGATAGAGAGTATCTCCTATCATTCTACTATTATTAAAATTTCCTTCAATGTCATAAGATTTTAATTTTACAATATTGTTAATATCACTAACATCATATATATCTACACCAAAACTTTCTGTTATATGTTTTGGTTGAGGCATGATAGTTTCTGTATCACTCTCAATCATTGGTTTTTCCATTATATAAAAATATTGTCTTTGTGATATTACTGTTAATCTATCATTTTGAAGGTATAGATCATTTACATATTCAGAATTTTCTAGTTTAATGCTATTTATTGGTTTATAATTACTTATAAGCAAGTTGGAAAATGTTCTTATATCAATTGTTTGATCTTTACGATTAAGATAAAAGATATTGTTTCCATCATGTTTGATGAGGTCTGACTCTTGTACTCCTGCTTCTTGTAGATTTGTATCGGTTGCATTTGATATCGCCTCAGAACTATCTGCCAAACTGTTTGTTGCTCCACCAAAAGTTACAGACTCTGTTGCTTCTGCAGCTTTTGCTTCTGCCGCTACTGGTCTTACAGCACTATCTACTATGGCATAGTCATAATAGTAATAATTATATCTAGGTATCCTTGATTGTAAAATCATCTCTTTGATATAATTTTCCATATCCTCTTTTGTTTCAAAGTTGTGAAGTTTTGTAGCCTCTTGTGGGATATCTACTTCATGATCGTTTTCACATTTAATCCAAACTCCCTCTGCACTATTGATTTTTCCAATAGGAGGAGCAATATCATCTTTAGTGTTTGCAACTCTCCACTCTTTGTTATTTTCATATTTCCAGATAACTTCATCTTTGAAAATATCTGGAGAGATACTTAGATCATTTGGTAAAGAGATAAGATTCCAACCCTTTTTTAGTTTAATAGTTGAAGGTTCATCTGTAACCTTTTTATCAGGTATGGATAGAGTCCAACTGTTATTGTTGTGTATCCATATACCTTCATGAGAATTAATATTTGATAGTGTTGAGTAACCTTTTTCACCAATTTTTACCTTTTTGTCTTGATCTGGTGAAAAACCGCTCCATTTTTGGCTCTTTGCATCATAGCCCCAAACAATATCTATATTTTTATTATTAAATAGGCTCGTATTAATATCTGTAGGAAAACCTATTAATTGCCATCCTTTGTCTAATACAATATTTGTATCTCCACTTAATAGAGAACAAAGTAATATACTAAATAGTCCAATGCGTTTCATAATGACTCCTTTCTTAATTTCTAAATTTATTGTATATGAAAAAAGTGTGAAAAAAGTGGAAAAAAGGTTGAAATTAGTTTTTTTATCTTTATTTGTTATAATTTTTTAGCTCAATTGTAGGATTTTACTCATGTATAAGTATATTTTTGGTCCAGTTCAGTCTCGTCGATTTGGTCTCTCTTTGGGAATTGATCTATCTCCTGATGAAAAGTCATGTAATTTTGACTGTTTATATTGTGAATTAAGTAAAGCAAAAGTAACCGACACAATCAAAAATTCGCCTAAAGTATCGGATGTAATTGATGAGGTTAAAAAAGCACTTCAAGAGTATCCTTTAATTGATGTTATTACTATTACAGCAAATGGAGAGCCTACACTCTATTTGGAATTGGATACTCTTGTAGATCAACTAAATCTTATTAAAGGTGATAAAAAACTACTAATATTAAGTAATTCTTCAACTATTTCAGATGAAAATATCCGAAAAACAGTTTCAAAAATTGATATTGTAAAATTGTCACTAGATTGTGTAAGTACAAGATGTTTTAGACGAATAGATCGTGCTTTGAGTGGTATTGATGTTTTACATATTATTGAAGGGCTTAAAAAGTTTAGAAAAATATTTGATAAAGAGATGGTAATTGAGATATTGATAGTTTCAGGGGTAAATGATAATCCAAAAGAGATGAAACTACTCAATGAAGTATTAGGAGAGATAAAGCCAAATCGTATTGATATTGGTAGTGTAGATAGACCACCAGCTTATCCTGTAGAGGCAGTAGATTCTGACTGGATACAATCTTTGAGTCGTGAGTTTGTAGATCTGCCTGTATGTTTGATATATAAGCAGGAGCCAAAAGAGAGGCTCTATTTTAGTAAAGATGAAATTTTGCAAACTATTAAAAGACGACCTCAGAGTCAAGATGATATTAAATATCTTTTTGATGAAAAATCACAAGAGAATTTAAAAAGATTGGTGGAAGATGGAGAAGTTAGTGTAAAAAATATTGCGGGAGTGGAGTTTTTTACACTCCCCTAATATTATTTAAATGCTCTATTTTTATTTAGTTCTTGTAGTGAAAGTGGATCAACATTTTTGATTTTAGGTTGCATAACGCTTGCTAAAACAATGAATACAAATAATAGTCCTATTGAAATTAGACCTATTATTATAGATAATCCAGATGGTAGTTTTTTTTCTTTTTCTGTTCTCCACTGTTCAAACTCTTTTTTTTCATTTTGTTTTTTTTCATCATCTTTTTTTTTCACGCCATCTTTCCATTTTTTAAACTCAGCCATCTCTTTTTCTTTTGCGGCTTTCTCTTTTGCGGCTTTCTCTTTTTTTATTTTGTCTAACTCTTCTTTTATTTTAGGATAATCTGCTAACATTTTTTTATTTTTAATCCACTTTTCAAGTTCTTCTTCACTATCAAAAGAGAATTTTTTTTGTTTTGGTTTTACAGTGGGTGCGTCAACTACATCTCTTTCTATTATTTTTGTTATGACAGTTTTATTAGACATTATTAGAGCACCTTTCTTAAAGAAAATTATATTTTACATGAATAATAGTAAAAATTTGTGAATTAATTGTATAATTTAAAAAATTTTTTTCACTTTTTCCATATTGTAACCAATATAAAAATAAATATCTACTTGTATTTTTTCTATTATTTATTATTTCTTGTTAATAAGTTAGTTTTTGATATTTTGGTAAAAGTATATTTTAAGGATAAAAAAGTGAATTATATAAAATATGGTAATAACAATGTGATGGTTTCAAAAGTAGTTTGTATTGGTAGAAATTATGTGGAACATATCGAAGAGTTAAATAATGAAACTCCTGATTCTATGGTTGTTTTTAATAAGCCCAACTCTGCAATTTGTGATGAGCTTTATTATTTTAGTAAAGATACACGCTTTGAGGGTGAAATCTGTTTTTTGATGAAAGATGGAGAGATTGATGGTGTAGGATTTGGATTAGATCTTACAAAAGCAGATATTCAAAATAAGATGAAATCAAAAGGTTTGCCGTGGGAGAGGGCAAAAGGATTTGATAAATCGGCAGTTTTTGGTGAATTTGTACATTTTAATGGTGATATATCCTCTTTAAGATTGGAGCTTTGGATAAATGATCAATTAATACAGTTTGCTAATTATGATTTGATGATCTATAAGCCAAAAGAGATGATTTCTGAGATTAAAACTTTTATGAGTTTTGAAGATGGTGATATTATTATGAGTGGAACACCTAAAGGTGTGGGAACTTACAAGATACAAGATAAATTTGTAGGACAAATTTTATATAAAGATAAGATAATAGTTGAAGGTACTTGGATAGTTGAAAACTAAAAAAATACTACTTAAAGCAAAAAAAGCAGTATTTAGTGCAAATATTGGAGATAATAGCTCAAAATTCAAAGGCGAAGGTTATGACT
>CAZLLE010000035.1:0-2583 GCA_964560425.1 uncultured Campylobacterales bacterium | reverse complement strand
TTCTAACATTTGGATTTAAATGCATAGGATAAACTATATTTATATCTTTATGTTTTGTTGCTATATCTTTTAAAGCTTTGCAAATATTTAAAAAACCCTCTCCAAAATTTTCTCTTCTATGCCCTGTAACAAGAATAAATTTTGAGTCTAATTGAGAAAACTGAGAATTTAATTTTTTAATTATACTATTTTTTAAATTCTTATCTTTTTCTATCTTTTCTAATGTTAAAAATAAAGCATCTATTACTGTATTTCCAGTAACAACTATATTTTCTTCTACTACTCCCTCTTTTAATAGATTATTTTTTGCAGTTTGTGTAGGTGCAAAATGGTATTTTGATAAGTTTGCAGTTAATTTTCTGTTTGCTTCTTCTGGCCATGGAGAATAAATGTTGCCTGTTCTAAGACCTGCTTCAATATGTCCTACATCTATCTTTTGATAAAAAGCTGCTAAACTAGTTGCAAAAGTTGTAGTCGTATCCCCATGAACTAATACAATATCTGGCTTAAAACTATTTAATACATCTCTCATTTTAAGTAATATATTTGATGTTATATCATATAAATCTTGATTTGATTTCATTATATCTAAATCATAATCTGGTTCTATTTCAAATAGTTCCAATACTTGATCTAACATCTCTCTATGTTGAGCTGTAACACATACTTTAGTTTTAAAAAAATCAGTATATTTTTCAAATTCTTTTACAAGCGGTGCCATCTTTATGGCTTCAGGTCTTGTTCCAAATACTACTAAGATTTTTTGCATATATTTTCACATATAAATTTTATATCATCTTCAGTTATATACGGGTTCATTGGTAATGATAAAATCTCTTTGCTAACTCTCTCAGCTACAGGAAAATCATCCTCTTTATGTCCAAGATAAGCAAAACACTCTTGCAAATTTAGAGGCATTGGGTAGTGAACTGCTGTTGGGATGCCTTGCTCTTTTAGTTTTGATTGAACTTCATCTCTATTTTTTACTCTTATAGAGTATTGAGCAAAGGCTGAGGTTCTATCATCTTTAATGATAGGAATTTTGAATTTTGAATTTTGAATTTTGAATTGATTTGTATATTTTTGTGCTACTTCTTGACGAAGGGCTAAATCTTTTTTATAGTATTTTAATTTTACATTTACAACTGCACATTGAAGAGTATCCATTCTTCCACCAAGTCCTATGTACTTGTGATGGTATCTTTTATTTTGTCCATGAACTCTTAGCATTCTTATTTTTTCGGCTAACTCACTATTGTTTGTAATAACCGCTCCACCATCTCCAAAACATCCAAGCGGTTTTGCTGGGAAAAAACTTGTCGTATAAATATCACAGTAGTGAATTTCTGCTTTATCTTTATATGTTGCTCCGAAAGATTGGGCACCATCAATAATAATTTTTAATTTTGAATGTTTAATTTTTAATTGTTCTAAGGCATCTAAATCACAAGGCTGACCATATAAGCTTACTGCTATTATGGCTTTTGTTTTTGTAGTTATTTTTTCTTCTATTTTTGTTGTATCTATATTATAAGTCTCTTCATCTATATCTACAAAAACCGGTTTTGCTCCAAGAAGTGCTATGGTTTCTGCTGTAGCTATAAAAGTAAATGGTGTAGTTATTATCTCATCACCAGGTTTAATTCCAAGGGCCATCATAGCAAGAAGCAGAGCATCTGTTCCGCTACTACATGTTATAGCTTCTTTTGCCCCTGTAAAATTACATAGATTTTTTTCTAACTCTTTAACTTCTTCTCCCATAATATAGTTTGATTTATCTAAAACCTTATGGATAGCTTCATCTATCTCATCTTTATATAGTTGATATTGATATTGTAAATTTGCAAAATCTATTTTCATTTTTTAATAACCTTTAAATTATCATTTACTATCTTATAAGTAGCAAACTCATCTTCTGCTATATTTTCTTCATTAAATTTTAGTGTGTTTGCAGTTATTCCTACCCATCCGATTTGCTTAGCTGGAACTCCTACCATAAGTGCAAAAGGCTTCACATCTTTGTTTACTACTGCACCACTTCCAATTAGAGCATACTCTCCTATTGTTACTCCACAAATTATTGTAGCATTTGCTCCGATTGAACATCCTCTTTTAAGAAGAGTTTTTTTAAATTCATTTTTTCTTTGTATAAAAGCTCTTGGATTTATGACATTTGTAAAAACCATAGAAGGACCTAAAAACACATTATCTTCTATTTCTACTCCCTCATAAATAGAAACATTATTTTGAACCTTTACTCCATTTCCAACTTTTACATTAGGCCCTACTACACAATTTTGCCCAAATGAACAATTATTTCCTATTTCTGTATTTGAAAGTATATGTGAAAAATGCCATATTTTTGTATTTTGACCTATTTGAACATTTTTATCTACATAACTACTTTCATGTATGAAAAAACTATCCATTTATAACCTTTTTACAAAACGGGTGATATTCCCCTTTTAATCCAACTGCTTCTAAATTTCTAATAGTTGATACAATTTCGATTGACTTCCTTGCTTCATTAAGTCTAAATCCATTCCCTTTTAAAATCTCTTCATAACTTCTTGTATGTAAATC
>CAZLLE010000034.1:0-13334 GCA_964560425.1 uncultured Campylobacterales bacterium | reverse complement strand
GAGAGTTCATCAAAATTACTTCTAATTATAGGGGCATTTGTAAGCTCTCTTTTGGCAGCAATCTCTATAATATCTTTGGCAATCTCAAAAAGTTTTGCTTTTGTCTTCTCTTTGAGTTTAAGGAAAGTTCCTTTACCAAGTTTATCAACACTAGCCAAACCACCTTCACCAATATATCTATCAATTACATTTAGATTCTCTACAGGAATAAGCAATTTATCATCATTTTGATAGCTAATCTCTACAAAATCCCTCACCGCTCCAAGCACAGTAGTATTTGTAAGCCCTTTAAAAACCCCTATTCCATAGTTTTCATGAACAATATAATCACCAATTTTTAGCTCATCTAATATAATACTACTCTTTTTGAGTCGTTTTTTTCTTTTTGGTCTATTTAGAGAGATAATAAGCTCTTCATCACTCATGACATTCAAGATATAATCTTCATTAATCATCTTAAATTTTATATCTGGATCAATAGAGTGTTGTTTATAAATAGCTTCATTTGAGGCGATAATTTTAATCTTTTTGTTTTGGTGATAGTTTAAGAAATCATTGATATTAATTGCTTCTATATCTTTATAAACTTCTGCTTCATCTACTATAGGGAGTTTTAGAAATTGCTCTTTTTTGGTGGGATTTTCTATAAATGAGAAAATCTCTTCTATATCACTGACCATAGAGGAGCTTAAAATAGAGTTATAATTTTCTACAAAATCTGTAGCCAAATCCTCCAAACACCAAAAACCAAGAGAGCTAATATCTTTGATAAAACTATCACTTTGTAGCTCATCTACTCTATTTGAAATCATCTCAAACTCATCGCTACTCAAACTAAAATATGCAGGAATAACTTTGATACTCTCTAGCTCTTTGTCAATACTTTTTTGTGTGTGAGGAGAGAAAGCTCTAATCTCTTCAACCTCATCATCAAACAAAGAGATACGAAAAGGAGAAGGCGAAGATATAGGATAGATATCAATAATATCACCACGAAAAGAGACTTCACCCTCCTCTTCTATAATATCCACAAAACTATATCCCCAATTATAAAGTTTAGTTTTTAACTCTTTGATATCAAGTGTATCGGCAAAAGAGATATCAAAAAATTGCAAAATCTCTTTTTTGGGAAGAGGATTCATTACAGTACGAATAGGAGAGATTAATAATTTATTCTGCTTTTTATCACTATAAAATTTTTGAAGAGTGGATAAAATCTCAAAAAGCTCCTCTTTAAAAGAACGAAGATCATCACCAATATTTGCTCGAAAATCTGGTAATTTATATACTCTATAGTTTAAAAAAGAGGCTACATCTCTATATGAAGATGCCTCTTTCTCATCTCTTACAATAAGTAACTCTACTTTTGGTTTATCTTTTAGATATTCATATACTCTAGCTTGCAACTATAACCCTTGAAAAAATATGCGAGATTATATCAAATGTAATTATAATATAATAGGACAAAGGGGACTCATGAGTAAAAATATAGTTGCAATAGATCTTGGCTCAAATGCTATTAGAATACTAAAAATAGATTGCCAAAGCAAAAAAAAGCTAGGTACTTTTCACAAAACAGTAAAAACCGCTGATGGACTAGCCAAAACAGGTCTGATATCTTACGCTTCACTAGATAGAATTATTCAAGCAATCAATGAAGCAAAAGGGCAAATAGACTTTTCAAACTCCATAATCAAAGCAGTTACAACAGAAGCTATTAGACAAGCTAAAAACTCCAAAGAGATATTAGAAGCAATAGAAAAGAACACAGAGATAACATTTGAAATAATAAGTGGGGATGATGAAGCAAAATATGCCCTAAATGCTACACAAAATCGACTCAAACTATTAAATGAATCAGCCAAAAGCTTCATGATTGCTGATATTGGTGGTGGCTCTACGGAACTAATATTTTATTATCCAAATATAACCATATCAAAAAGCTTCAAAATAGGTATCGTTACACTCACACAAAGCTTTGATTCACTTAGTGCTATATCAAATGCCATACCTGCTCTTATGCATGAGATGAAACTATTTACCAAAGAGGTATATTACAAATATGGAAGAGTAGAAAAATTTATCTCCACAGCAGGAACACCAACTACCGTGGCATCTATGAAATTGGGAATGAGATATGATAATTATAATCCAGAAAAAATCAATGGTACTATCTTATCTAGATCAGACTTGGTAAAACAACTAAAAAGACTCCTATCTATGAGTGAAGAGGAGAGAACCAAAAGTGTGGGAGTAGGACGAGAAGATCTTATTGTATCTGGTATTTTAATGTTTGAAGAGATTTTTAATATTGGAGGGTTTAATAGCACTATAGTCATTGATGATGGAATTAGAGAGGGTATTGCTTTTAGTGAGTGTCAAAAATTGGAATTAATAAAGTAAATTAGATAGAGTACAAATACTCTATCTAAAAAATATTATGATCTAAATCCAGCAAATGGATTATCAATAAGTTTTTTTCTACTTGCTACATATGGAACAATAGCCGCTTGTCTTGCTCTTTTAATTGCATTTTCTACCATTACTTGGTGTTTTTTACAATTACCAGTCAATCTTCTTGGCATAATTTTATATCTCTCTGATAGAGAAAATTTAAAAGTACTTGGCTCTTTATAATCTAAAAAGTCTGTTTTTCCTTCACAATATCTGCAATATTTTTTTGAATATTTTCTTCTTTCTGCCATGTTTTATTCCTTAACTTTTATATATTTCTAAAATGGTATTTCACTATCATCTACATCAATAGATGGTATATCATCTGGTTTTTTATGCTCTTGTTGTTGTGCTGGTGGTTGATTATATCCACTAGATTGTTGTTGCATTGGCGGATTATAACTGTTACTTTGTTGTTGGTTATTATAGCCTTGATTTTGACCTTGATAACTATTTGATGGAGCTTGATTATTATACCCACCACCATCACTATCATTTTTGGAACCTAACATCTGCATAGACTCTACAGTGATAGAGTGTTTGCTTCGTCGATTTCCATTTTGATCATCCCAAGTATCATATTTTAATCTACCCTCAACCAATACTTTAGAACCTTTTCTCAAATATTGATTTGCAATTTCGGCAGTTCTACCAAAAAAAGTGATATCTACAAAACATACCTCTTCTCTTGATTCACCAGTTCCTGATTTGAACTTTCTACTTGTAGCAATACCTGTATTTCCTATTGCTGTACCAGAAGGTGCATATCTAAGCTCTAAATCTCTTGTAAGATTACCAACCATTATCACTTTATTGAACATATTTTTACCTTTGAGTAATTACTCTGCTGCTGGAGTCTCTGCTGGAGCTGGAGTCTCTTCTTTTACTTCTGTTTTTTTCTTTACTGAAGCTACTAATTTATCCCAACTAGCAATCTCTTTTTTCTTATCAAATTTTACATTTAAAAATCGAATAATCTCTTCATCAATTCTTAAGTTTCTCAAAACTTCATCAGCTGAAGCAGGAACACCTTTATAATAAACAACAAAATAGTGACCTCTCTCATGTTTCTCGATAGGATAAGCTAATGCTCTTGTTCCTCTATCATCAACAGCAACAATTTGGGCACCATTTTTCTCTAAAAGTTCTTTTACAAAACTCAACTTGCCTAAAGTCTCTTCATTTGTGATTGTAGGCTTAACTATGAAAAGCATTTCGTAATGTCTCATATATAATTCTCCTTATGGGTTTATAGCTCGTAAATACGAGCAAGGTAATACTTGCGTTATTTTCGTGCGATGGAGAAGATACTATAATAATGTTTGTAGTTTTATTAAAGTAGCAATAAGAAGTGAATTTTTATCAATAAGTGGTACTTTTTTTAACTTAAACTCACATTCTGATAGTAAATTTAATAATTTCTGATAAGTTTCAAAGTTAATTTTGATAGATAAAGAGGCTCTCTCTTTGACTAAATTGGGAGGCAAAGGATAACCCAAGATAGCAATAACATCATATTTACCATGAATTTTAATATAACTATTGAATAAGAATAGAGAGACAATATAGTTTTGCAATGTATTAATAATCAATATCTCATCCAAAGAACTTACTTCAAGCAATTTATAAAGTTCATCTCTAATATCTTTTTTTGCCAAAAGATCATTGATAAAATCATCAATCCTAATTTCACCCATTCCATAAACATGCTCATCTATATCATCGGCAGTCACTTTTTTATCCAATAAAAGAAGTTTTTCAAGCTCTCTATTTGCAATAGATAGATCTTCATTTTGTAATAAAAATAGATGTTGCAGAGCAAAAGAGTCAATCTCCAAACCAATTTGATTAGCTTTTTTTGACAAAGATGCTACAGCTTCACTCAAAGATGGTCTAAAAAACCTCACAAAATCAGCACTCTTTTTTTTGGAAAATGATCTACTCATATCTTTGGCAACTTTATCACTACCACAAAACTCATATATAAAAAAACTACTACTATTTTTATCACAAAGAGAGACCAAAGTATCCAACTCTTTTTTTGGGATTTTATGATCACCTTTTATATAGAGTAGAGATATATCACCAAATAGAGATGGCTGAGAGATATAATTTTTGGCACTCTCATAAGAGTACTCCTCAAAATAGAAAGATAACATATTATCTTTTGATGTACATCTACTAGCCAAATAAGAGCCATAAGATGAACTAAAAAAGTTCTCTCCATATAAAAATATAGATTTTGGAATTTTATTTGATCTAATTTTTTGATCTAACTCTCTTTTATACATCTATAGCTCTCTCTACCACTCTACCAATAATTTTAGTAGCTGTTATACTACTCTCCAAAATCTCAACTTTTACCTTCTCAAAAAGGGCAACCTCTGAATCCATCAAAAATACTCTAGCACCAAAGATTTCACCCTCAATTGTAGCAAAAGGCATACTACTTACATCTGTAACTGTCGCTTCAAAAACCTCTCCAATATTTTCCAAAGCCCATCTAGCATATTTTCTATCAGCATAATCCCACGCAACTTTTGCACTCTCTCGCTCTAGTTCACTAACTCTCATAGCAATCACTTCTACATTTGCCAAGATATATTTAATCAACTTTTCATCATTTTTTTTCATAGCTTTAAGAAGTCTATGGACAACCAAATCACTATATCTTCTAATAGGAGAGGTAAAATGTGTATATTTATCAAATCCAAGTCCAAAATGTCCAAAAGAGCTTTCATGATAATAGATAGCCTGTTTTTGAGCTCTAATAATCAATCTATCAACTTCACTTCTTAGATCTAACTCATCAGCCTTTTTTTGTAAATCTCTAATTGTTTTATATACATTGTCTGACACTTCACTATATATTCCAATCTCAGCCAAAGAGTCCATCAGTTCATCAATTCTCTCAACTGATGGTCTCTCATGAATCCTAAAAATTCCCTTTTCAAATGATTTAGCAGCAGCCTTATTAGCTAAAAGCATAGCATCTTCAATCAAACCATGAGAGGGTGTTTCATGTTCTACTTTTGTTGATATTAAATTTTGATCCTTATCAAGAGTCATTCTTACCTCATCGGAGGAGAATTCACAACCATTTGATAATCTTTTTGCTTTTACTTTGAGTAATATTTTTTGAAGAGGGAGTAAAAATTTTAAAATCTTATCATCAACCTCATCTTTTTGTGAAAAATCACCATCCAAAAAAGCATCAATTTGATCATAAGTATAACGCCTCTTAGAGTTAATCACACCATTTATCAACTCCTCTCTTATAGGCTCCAAAGATTTGGGATCAAGCACTATTTTATAGATAAAAGCCAATCTATCTTCAAGAGGTTTTAAAGAACATATATTTTCACTAAGAGTTCGTGGCAACATAGGGATAGACTTATGAGGGAAATATATAGAAAAACCTCTATTTTTTGCCTCTTTATCAATACATGTATTTTCATTTACATATTCACTCACATCTGCAATAGCAACATAAAGTGTGTTTTTCTCTACATCAAAATATATTGCATCATCAAAATCTTTTGCATCAGGTGGATCAATAGTACAAAATGCAAGATGAGTTAAATCTTCCCTCTGAGGATACATATCTTTATCAACACTATCTCCATAACTTTTTGCCTCTCTCTCGCACTCATCACTAAAAAATTCAGTTTTGTTATAAATTCCCAAAGAGATCTTTTCATCAACTTTCGGATCAGATAAAACACCCAAGTTTTCTAAAATCATAGATGTATAGTTATCAACTTTCAAAACTGTACCTTTTGGTAACATTTTAAGTGCTTTTTGAGAAGCAGCTACTACAGTAGGAAGTCCTGTTTTTATATTTTTGGCTACAACCATATCTCCTATAGTTTCCAAATATACAATAGATACGGCAAACTCTTTTTTTAATATCTCTATCACTTTTGCTTTGGGATGAGAACCTTTGGAAAAAATTCTTTTTGCCAAAACAATATCACCTTTAGATGCACTATTTAAATCATGCCCCTCAATCATCAAGTCTTTGGCACTCTCATGCCCATAAGCATCAAGATAGCCTGTACCATTTTTGGCAATATCAACTACACCAATACGATATTTTGAATCAAGCTTTATTTCGCCCATTTTTATTTTTACCGCTTTTTGAAAAGTTAATTTTTGCAATAACTCCTCTTCAGACTTTAAAACATCTTTCTGTTTTAGACCCTTAATTATTTTTAATAAAAAATCTTTCATAATTTCACTCTTTTACTAATTATTACTATAAATTAAAACTATTTTATCATAAATAATAGATATTTAATAAAAAATAAAAAAACACTAATAAACTTGCATTAAAGCCCGATATAGTGTATAATCTAAGCTAATCTAGAGATAAAATAAGGCATCCAATATGATAAATAAAATAGTTTTAATTTCCTTCCTTTCTATATCCATTCTAAATGCAGATTTTTTTTACTTCAAGGGGAAAAAAAAAGAGTTAACACAAATAAAAAATAGAGATTACAACTCTAATACAATATATTATCAAACTCAGCAAGGAAAAAGGCTAGGTGTTAAAGATCAACTTATTATCTCATTTAGTAATAAATCAATCAAAGAATATATTCAAACAGAGTATTCATTAAAAGAGATCAAACAATTGAGCAATACAATGTATCTATATCAAACTCCATCAAAAGAGGAGACTTTAGATATTGCAAATGATCTTAATAAAGTGGTAGGTATCAAATTTGCACAGCCAGATTTTTTAAAAAAGAAGACAAATAGATCTTATAGCTATGATGATCCACTATTTGATATATCTTGGCACCTAAGAAATAGAAATCAACTGAGCAATATTCCTATGCAAAGAGGTGCAGATATTAATGTACTAGATGCATGGGATTATACTAAGGGGAAAGGTGTAGTTGTCGCAGTTTATGATGAAGGCATAGATATCAACCATGAAGATCTTAGAGAAAATATTATAGGTTTTGAAAATTTTAATGATCCAGATACGACATTCCCATCTCCTGCAAGCCAATCAGGAATTTGGCATGGTACTTCATGTGCAGGTCTTGTTGCGGCTTTAGAGAATGATTTTGGAAGTGTAGGTGTAGCTCCTCAATCTAAAATATTGGCTGTTAGATATGCTGATAGTAGTATCTCAGATGATATTAGAGCATACCAATGGATGAGTGAGCATGGAGCAGATATCATTACCAATAGTTGGGGATCTTATGAAAATATGGATGCCTATAATGAGATTTTCAAAGATCTCTCAATGAATGGGAGAAATGGCAAAGGAACTATAATTATTTTTGCAGCAGGTAATGATAACTATAACCTAGATAATCCTGCTTATAATGATGAATCTGAATCTGAATATGTACTCTCTATTGCAGCTTCAACAGAGATAGATGAAATTGCAACATATAGCAATCATGGTTCTAGTATAGATTTTGCAGCCCCAGGATCAGCGTATGGTACAATCGTTACGACCGATGCAACAGGTAGAAGTGGAACAAATAGTGATAATTATACAACTAATTTTAGTGGAACATCTGCAGCTGCTCCAATTGTAGCGGGAGCCGTAGCACTAATGCTTTCAGAAAATCCGAAACTTACAAGAGAGGATGTAATTGAAATTTTAAAATATACTGCTCGTAAAATTGGTAAATATAACTACGATATAAATGGTAGAAATGATCATGCAGGATATGGTAGAATCGATGCAGGTAGAGCAGTCGAAATTGCACACAGATATGGGACAACTAATCTCAAAAGTTATGCTCAAAAGATGTTTCAAACACTTTTATAGTCCTTAATTGTATCCATTAGGGATTATATATCTTTATCAACAAAAATACAACTCATAAAGTTACTTCGATATAATCACGCAAAAAAAACAAGGACTTATATGTATCGTTTTGCACCCTCTCCAATAGGAGATATGCATATTGGAAATTTAAGGGTTGCACTTTTTAACTATATTAGTGCAAAACAAAAAGGCGAAAAGTTACTTATCCGTATTGAAGATATAGATACCCAAAAAAATATAGCAGGAAAAGATCAAGAGATTTTAGAAATTTTAGCACTCTTTGGTATATCTTGGGATCAAGTAGCATATCAAAGTCACAATCTAAAGTTTCACCAACAATTGGCAACAAAACTACTTATGGATAAAAATGCTTTTACATGTTTTTGTACTCCACAAGAGTTGGAAGCCGATATGCAAAAAGCAAAAGATGAAAAAAGAGATTATCAATATAGTCAAAAATGTACCTTTTTAAGTGATGCAGAGGTTATGAGTAATGAGAGTGATCCTTTTACTGTTCGTATTAAACGACCAACAGACGATATAGATTTTAAAGATCTTATCAAAGGAGATATACACTTTGATAAAAAAGATATTGATAGTTTTCTTATATTAAGAGCTGATAAAACTCCTACACATGATTTTGCCTCTTCTATTGATGATATGTTGAGTGATATTAGTACAGTTATTGTTAGTGAAGATCATCTGCCTAATGCTCCAAAAGAGATTTTAATTCGTAAATATCTAAAATATGATAGAGATATAAATTATGCACACTTGCCAACTATTCTAAATGAAGAAGGAAAAGAAGATGATTCTTTAAGTGTAAAATGGCTCTTAGAAGAGGGGTTTTTACCTAGTGCTATCACCAACTATCTTCTTTGTATAGGAGATGAAACAGCTACTGAAATTTTTGATATTCATGACACAATAGAGTGGTTTAATCTTGATAAATTTTCCAAATCACCTACAAAATTTAATATACACAAATTAAGAGAGATTAATATAGAACATATTAAAAAAAGTGATCTACAAGAGTTAGCAAAATTTATAGGATACTCTAGCAAAGAGATTGCTAATTTAGCCAAAGTTTAC
Source organism: uncultured Campylobacterales bacterium (assembly GCA_964560425.1). GTDB lineage: Bacteria > Campylobacterota > Campylobacteria > Campylobacterales > QNZT01 > CAZLLE01. The sequence continues at coordinate 3,988 of CAZLLE010000034.1, read as the reverse complement.
ACACAAGAGGCAAGTACAATTAATGAAATCAAGGCAAAAATAGATAAAATATTCGCACCAAAAGTAGCTGAGGAGTTTCAAGAAGAGTTGAAAATTCTTAAGGAGTGTGCCAAAGATCTACCATATTGTAAAGAGTTTGATGAGTTTAAAGATCAACTCTCACAACAAAGTGGGCTAAAAGGCGAAAAGTTTTTTAAAACATTAAACTTACTTCTTATAGGCAGTGAAAATGGTCCAAATTTAAGTGAAATATATCCACACATTAAAAACTATTTAGGAGAGATTATAAAATGATAATAGCAACTTTATTAGAAGCCATCGCTCAAATATTACACATGGTTATCAACCTATATATCTGGGTTGTAATTATTTCCGCTTTGATTACATGGGTAAATCCCGATCCATATAATCCAATCGTACAGATGTTAAGACGATTAACAGAACCAGCATATAGCTTTGTAAAAAGATATATCCCAACCGTCATAGGTGGAATTGATCTATCACCAATTATTATTATTCTAGGATTACAATTTTTTGATCTATTTATTGTCAAAATACTATTCAACATAGCAGGTAGTATTGGTTAATTTTATCTTTAAAGGAGTATCTTTAGTGATACTCCTACCTACCCTACTATTCGCTCAAAATTTAACTCTCGACTTCTTCAAAGACAAACCCAAAAGCCTAACTAAAGATTTTTATATCAGCCAATATCTTGATCAAAATATAACTACAGCTCAAGCAAATGCAATTATTCCACAAATCAAGAATATGAACAATAAAATGCTTTTTAAGTTGGCAAAAAAGAGTAATGATCCAAAAATATTAGAGAAGGCAAGATGTCTAAAATTAGAAAGCAAAAAGTTTATTCATGAGAGTCCAGAGTGTATAAAAAGAGCTCTTTCACTTTATAAAGCTACCAAATTAGATGCAAAAGAGTTACAAAAAATAGTACAAAAAGTAAAAACAAAATATCCCAACCTTGCAACAAAATATAGTGCTATTATAGATAAGGATTTTACCAACTTTATAAATCTAAAACCAAAAATATTAATCTCAGTTTTTACTAGTGTTGGAGGAGATTTTAGAAAAAAACATTACAACTACTATCTACCACCTATGACACTTACAAAACTAGAACAAGAGCCAAGTTTTAGCAAAATGGTAATAAAAATTATTAGATCCGAAAAGTTAGTTCATTTACAAAAATCTCTCATTTATGTAAAAGGCAAAAAACTCTCAGATCATGCCAACTTTCTATTGGCACTAAACGCCATAAAACATGGATATAAGAAAGAGGCTATAAAATTTTTAGATACTTCAATAGAAAATGCAAAATTTAGATGTGATCATGATAGAGCTTTTTTTTGGAAATATCTACTTACAAAAGATAGATCAATATTAGTAGAACTCTCTAAAAGTAAAGATATCAATATATACTCACTATTTTCAAATGAAAAATTAGGAACACAACCAAAAGAGATTATATCTTCGATATTACCAAAAGTAAAAAACTCACCTATTGATATCAAAGATCCTTTTGCTTGGATCAAATTTTATAAAAACTTTAAAAATAAAAAATTTGCATCTTATGAAGAGAAAAAAGCATGGGCAATGCAATATAATAGCCCAGATATGGAACCTCATATCGCAAAAATGATCTATAACTATAATAATAACACTCACTATTTTCTAAGACCATATTACCAATATATAAAAGATTTACCTACAAAAAGACAAATCATGCTTTTAGCTCTTGCTCGTCAAGAGAGTAGATTTATACCTACAGATGTATCATACTCTTATGCTCTAGGAATGATGCAGTTTATGCCATTTTTGGCAAAAGATATCGCAAAAAAATTGGGTTTAAAAAACTTTAGATATGAGTATATGTTTGATCCCAAAATAGCTTATATATTTGGAAACTACCATCTAAACTTTCTGGAAAGAAATCTAAATCACCCGCTATTTATAGCTTATGCCTACAATGGTGGATTAGGTTTTACTAAAAGAAAAATTCTATCCAAAAACTATTTCAAAGGTGGAAATTATGAGCCATTTTGGAGCTTAGAGATGGTACCAAATCCACAAGCTAGGAAGTATGGCAAAAAAGTTTTGGCAAACTATGCCATCTATGCTAAACTCTTTGGACTCAAAATAACACTTACTGATCTTTTGAGAAGACTAAATCAAGTTGACCATAAGTAGAGTGTTTATAGTTCATATGCATCTCTTTAGCTTTGGACTTCTCAAAAGAGAGAAGATAATAGTTTGACCAATGGTTACGAAATGGGATTATCTTAATAATATCATCTTCATACTCCAATAACTTAATATCAATTGGTTTTTTGGAATTTAGAGTGAGCATATAATTTTTATTATATATACCCTGCTTACTCTTATCAGATGAGTCTCTATCAATATATATTGATACTAAAAAAACTTCATCTTTAGATTTTTTATATTCATCTACAAAATTATTAAGATAGGTGGCTGTTAGTGATGCCTTTAACTCCAATGAACTATACAACTCACCCTTTTGAGTATTCATCAAAGCACTCTCACCTAGAGCATCTTCATTAAATAATTTACTTTTTTGAGAGCAACCACCTAAAAACAACATAAAACTAAATAGTAAAATAGATATTTTTTTCATATTAAATCCTTGTCAATATTTTACCAAATTTTTGTTACAATCAACAAAAATGGAAGGTTGTAAATATATATATGAAAAAACTAGCAATTGCTTTTACGGGACCTTCAAATAGTGGTAAAACTACCCTCATTGTTAAGATTGCAGAGATACTTACAAAAGATTATCAAGTTGCAATTATCAAAAATGACCCAAAAGATAAAGCCTCTTTTGATACAGAAGGTAAAGATAGTTATAAATTTTCACAAACAGGAGCAAAAACCGTTGTAGTCTCACCAACAAGAACAACCTATTTTTCTCAACAGAGTAGTGATTTAGATGAAATTATAAGAATGTTAGGAGATTTTGATATTCTTCTAGTAGAAGGACTCAAAACACTACCTCTTCCAAGAATTGCAATATTTAGAGACAAAATTGATGAAAGCTATTTGGATCACTCTGAAGCAATAGCAATTGATAAAAGTGTCGATATTACAAAATATAAGATATCTTCAAATATCAAACAACTTGATTTAAATAATCCAACACAAATTATAGAGTGGATATTTGAAAATGCTAAACAACTATAAAAAGGAGATATACCATGCAAGAGATATATGACGCAATACAAAGATCCGCGATTAGAATTAGGTACGCCATAGAGAATGATGATACAGGATATTCACACAACCAAAATTCAACAGGAGATATACAACTCAAACTTGATATTAAAAGTGACTTTATTATTGAAGAGGAATTTAGTATTGTTGAGAGCGTAAAAGAGTTAGCAAGTGAAGAGAAAGAGCATGTAGAAGTACTTCATAAAGATGGAAAATACCTAATAGGATATGATCCACTAGATGGTTCTAGTCTTGCTGATGTAAATCTCTCTGTAGGTTCTATCTTTGGAATATATGAAGAGGACTATAGTGGGAAAAATCTAAAAGCAGCCGTATATGTTGTATATGGTCCAAGAGTAGAGATGGTTACAGCAGATGAAAATGGTGTAGAGATGTTTAGATTAGATGCAAATCATGAGTTTCACTTTATCCAAAAAATATACATGGATGAAAAAGGTAGACTAAATGCACCAGGTGGTACACAACAAAACTGGACACCAAAACACAAAAACTTGATAGAGAGCTTTTTTCAAGATGGATATAGACTCAGATATAGCGGAGGAATGGTACCAGATCTTCACCAAATACTACTAAAAGGTGGTGGACTCTTCTCATACCCAGGAACAAGCGATGTGCCAAAAGGAAAACTTAGAATGACATTTGAAGTTTTTCCATTTGCATTAGTATATGAAAAAGCAGGAGGAGAAGCAACAGATGGTCAAAGTAGACTTCTTGA
>CAZLLE010000033.1:0-94725 GCA_964560425.1 uncultured Campylobacterales bacterium | reverse complement strand
GTGTAGTTTCACGGATGGATTTTATCTATGAGAGTGATAATATTAGCGATGATGTTAGTGAACAAAATATTGATGTTATGATATCTAGATTGAGAGCTAAATTGGCAAAAATTGATCCAGACTTTACTTATATTAAATCTGCAAGGGGTGTCGGATATCAATTATTAACACCCTGAAAAATATATCTATATTAGCATTTATTAATACAATTTTTATTTTTGCTTTTTTGGCTGTTGTATTAAGCTCTGTTATTTTTATACAAAGTGATAGAGAGCGTCATGAAATTGATGAGGAGCATCGTTATACTCTTATTGCAGATGCTTTTTTGGCAGGTTTGCAATTTTTTCCTACAGATAGACAACTTGCCAAACTTTATGAAAATTTTGATGTAAAGCCTGTAGATACAAGGGAAAGAAGACTTCAAATTGTAAATAACTCTAATCTTTTGTATGTCAAAAAGACTGCAATGGGGCGTGTAAGAATTTTTATGGAAAATGGTAGAAAGTATATTTATGTTCAAAATTTTGGATATAACTTGATGCTTCAAGATCTAAAACCGAGAAAATATCATCAAGAGATTGCACTTTTATTAGTTGGATTAATTACTACAATTTTAAGTTTTATATATATCTCTTTAAGACGAAAATTAATTCCTCTTCGTAGACTGCATGAACAAGTAGAACAGTTTGCTAATGGTGATTTAAATATAGAGATAGAACAGTATGCAAATGATGAAATCGGGCGAATTGCTATGAGCTTTGATAAGGCTATTTTATCTATTAATCATCTAATACGATCAAAAAATCTTTTTATGCGTAATATGATGCATGAGCTAAAAACCCCAATTACAAAAGGTCGTATTGTTGCTGAAACACTTGAAAATGAGTTTGATCGGGATATCTTGATTCGTGCATTTGAAAGAATGAATGATATTATCACTCAATTAGCACAAGTAGAGAAGCTAACTTCTAGTGCTGTGGAGCTTAAAAAAGAGTCTGTTAGCTTACAAAGCATGGTAGATGAGGCAAGAGGGTTACTTCTTACTGATACTCATGGAGTAAAGAGTGAGTTTGAAGATTTTAAGATTTTTGCTGACTCCTCTCTCTTTACTATTGTATTAAAAAATCTATTTGATAATGGTGTCAAGTTTAGTCCTTCTAGTGAAGTTTTTATTCGTGCTGCTAAAGATGAAATTAAAATATGCTCTGATGGAGAACCTCTTAAAATGGCTCTTTCCTATTATACTGAACCATTTTCTCAAGAGCAAAAAAAGAGTGATGGATTTGGATTAGGACTATATATTGTTAAGTCTATATTAGATCTTCACCAATATCAATTTTCTTACTATTATAAGAACGGGCAAAATATTTTTGTTATAGGTTTGGATACTTAATAATAGTAGTAATATGACGATATTTGGAATGAGGAGATTCCATGAAAAATATCATTATTACTCTTTTTGCTACTACTATTCTTTTTACTTCTGTTAATATTTTATCCTCTTCAACTGTTATTACAATCAACTCTTTAAAGCAACATAGGGAGGCTTTTTATTATCTTAATCACTTAAGAACATTTGCTGGATTAAATTTTTTGTTTCAAAATGATTATTTAGATGAAGCATCTCTAAATCATGCAAATTATTTAGTTAAAAATAGGGTTTTTGGTCATATACAAGATAGATCATTGTCCTATTTTACGGGAGAGAGACCAATAGATCGAATTTATCATGTTGGATATAAATCAACTCAAATTATTGAGAATATATCTAGCAATGCAAAAAGTTATAAAGAGTCTATTGATGGACTGTTTTCAGCTATATATCATAGGTTTGCTTTTTTAGATTTTTCTATCAGTGAAATTGGTATTGGTGTGGTATTTGATAAATCAAATATGAGACAAAATGCTTTTGTATATAATATGGGAAATAGTCAATTGAGTAAACTCTGTTTAGAGCGAAAAAATGGGTGTGTTTTGAGGAAAAATTTACAACTTCCATATCAAGAGTTTATCTCTGCTATTAATTGGAAAAAGATCAGTAATCCTAAAGTAGTGGTATATCCATACGCTAATCAAAAAGATGTTCCTACCTCATTTTTTCAGGAGGATCCAGATCCTTTACCCTATCATGATGTGAAGGGATTTCCTATTAGTATACAATTCAATGATTATTATGCTAATAATATAAAGATTAAAAGTTTTGAACTTTTTGATGCTCAAAATAATCGAGTAAATAGTATCTTTATAGATAAAATGACTGATGTAAACCAACTATTCAAAAAGGGAGAATTTGCTATTTATCCTATAGAAAAGTTAAATAGTAGTAGTTATTATCATGTTCGAGTAACCTATATTTTGAATAATAGATTTTTTCTCAAAGAGTGGTTCTTTTTCACTCAAAATAGAGAACATGATGAAAAATTAATCACTTTTTTTAACTTTATAAAAAAAAGTTATGATAAAATCCAAGCTTAATAAACTTTTAAGGAGATAGAATGAAAAAGTTTAGTTTAAGTTTGGCAGTAATTGCCGTAATGGCAACCGCGTCATATGCTGATATTAAGTTGGAAAGTGTTGGTGGTAGTGCCAAACTTTTTTATGATACAAATGATGCTAGTGGGGATCTTGATCTATTTAATAAAGCAGCCTCTATTGGAAATGTAGCTGCAAATATTAATGGTGTAGCCTCTTTGGGTAAATGTGACTGTACAAAATTAAATTTTGGTATTACGGGTGTTTCTACTATGGGATTGGAAAATACTCTAGTAGGTGGTACTTGGATTGAGTATATGGATGGACTTAATGATGCTGTTTGGATTGATACATTAAATATATCTTTTAGACCATTAGATGATATCTCAAATACTACTATGGTTGTAGGTCGTCAATCACTTGATACGCCAATGGTTTTTACTGAAAAATGGAATATTGCAGAAAATACTTATGATGCTGCTGTCGCTGTGAATACAGATATTGTTGATACAACATTTGTTGCTGGATGGATTGGAAGAAGTAATATTGCTGGGGCTAGTACGGTAAGAGCTGGAAATATTGGTGATGGGTATCAATCATTTCTTACTAATGAAGGTGCTTATGCTGTTGGTGCTATAACTACAGCAATTCCAACAGTTTCTGCACAAGCTTGGTATTATGCAGCTCCAAGTGTTGCTAATGTTGCATGGGTACAAGCTGAAACAGAGTATGCAGGTTTCTCTCTTGGTGGGCAATTTGGTATGTTAGATGGATCAGATGATTCTGATGGTAATGCATTTGCTGTTAAAGTAGGTTATACATTTGGTGATTTAGGAGTCTCTGTTGCTTTTTCAAGTGTGGATGATATGACTGGTACATCTGCTGCTTTAGGATTTGCAAACCTTGGTGGAAGTCAATCTCCATTATATACAGAAGCTTGGTGGACTTATGGTCAAGTAAGTGCTCAAGATACAGAATCCTTTAATGTAACTGCAACTTACAATTTGGCAAATATTGCTGATTTTGGTATCTATTATGCAAATGCAGATCATGGTTTGGATGCTAATCCTGATATGAGTGAAGTAGTACTCTCTGCAACAAAATCAATAGGTAACCTTGATGCTACTTTGGTGTATTATAATACTGATATGGATGATGGAAGTGATGCTTCAAATGGTGTTCAAGCTTATTTAGTTTATAACTTCTAATACTTATAATATCACTCTTGAAAAAGAGTGATATTTTGATTAAAATTCTATTAAAGAAAATTAAATTGCGGTAGGAACTACTGTAGTTTGGTATTTCAAATAAATAATCTCCAATAAGTTAGTGCCACTGTAAATGTAACTATTATCCCAAAAATATTTAGGAAAAATCCCCTTTTTATCATCTGTGTTGTTTTGACATGTCCTGTTGACATGGCTATTGCATTTGGTGCTGTTGCAATTGGCAACATGAAGGCATAACTTGCAGATATTGCTACTATAAGCATAAATAGTGTTGGATCAAGTCCACTTTGTGTAGCAAATGGATATATGATAGGAATCATGATAGATGTAAGTGCAGTATTACTTGTAAGTTCTGTAGCAAATACAACACCACTTCCAATAATAAGCATAAGTACAATTGGTGGTAGATAGTTGAAGCTTACTAAGATATTGGCTATCTCTGTGGCTAAATCTGTCTTTTGAAATGCCATAGCAATAGAGAAACCTGCTCCAAATAGAAAAACAATAGCAAATGGTATCTTTGCAAAATCCTCTTTCCACTCCAAAAGATCAACTTTTGGTAAAAATAGAAATAGTCCAAATGCTAAAAGTGTCAGTTTTTCATTAATTACAAATCCAAAAAAGTGTTTTAGTATAGGATTTGTGGCTAAAATAAGTGCTAATGCTGAAATTATCCAGATTAGTTTTGTTTGATCACTTGTAAGTGGTTGTTTACTCATATCAATCTTGACTAATTTAAAATTCTCTTTTTTAAATCCATAAAGCAGTATCTCTGAAGCGGCAACCATCATAATAATTGCCAAAGGAAGCATCATTGCTGTCCATGTTGCAAAGGGGATACTCTCTATACTATTTGTCTCCAAAAAATCTGCCAAAATAAGATTAGGTGGTGTGCCTACAGGGGTGATAATTCCTCCAATTAAAGAGGCATAAGCGACACCCAAAAGAAGTCGAAATTTGAAATCAGCATTGGTTGTTAAAAATCCAGCAATTGGGATAATTAATAGAGCCGTTGTTGTATCTGATAATATAGAACTTAGTAGTCCTGCTGTTATCATGAGTGATAAAAGCACGCCTCTTGGTGTATTTGGAAAAATTGAGAGTAAAAAAGTGGCTAATCTTTTATGAAGTTCAGATTTTTCTGTGGCAATTGCAATTAAAAATCCTCCAATAAACAAAAATATTGTGGTTTTTGAGTAGTTACTTACTACATCTTTGGACTCTACCAATCCAAAAATAGGAAATAGTATAATAGGCAAAAGAGAGACAATACCCATATGTAGTCCATTATTTGTCCAGAGGGTTACTAAAAATGCAATAACTCCTATAAGTTTTGATTGCACACTACTAAATGATGTCAAAGCTAGTAGATAAAAAGATATACCAATAAGCACAGCAATAATAATTAGTTTATAACTATCCCAAAATGATCTAATATGTGTCATGAGATTATACTCCTCGTTTGATAATTATTGTTGCAAAAAATGCAACACTTGCACTCAAAATAATAGCAGGAGTTGCAGAGATATCAAGCTCATAAGATAAGAAAAGCCCAATAAGACAAAATACAAATGCTAAAAGTGCTGAGAGTAACATCGTCATATATAACTTATCTGTAAACTTTTCGGCAACAAAAGGTGGAATAGTAAAAAGAGCAATTACCAAAATAAGACCAACAGATCTAATACTCATAACAACTGTAAGAGCCATGAGTATTAGTAAAAAGGTATGTATAAGTTTTACTCTAAGTCCTGCTAACTCCGCAAACTCTCTATCATAAAATAGTGCCAAAAAGCGATGATATAGGAGTGTGACAGATATTATTAAAAGAAAATCTACTCCTAGCATAAAGTATAGATCATCTTTAGGAACCATTAATATATCACCAAATAGAAAGCTCATAAGATCAACATGATATCCGGGGGTAAGATCACTTAAAATTATACCAATACTCATGCCAACAGCCCAAATAACACCAATAAGCGTATCACTTCTCTCTTTATTATGATATGTAATAATAGCTAGAATAATTGCCAAAAAAAGAGCAAAAAGTGTAGTTGAGAGTAAAATAGAGAAACCAAAATATATTGCAATTCCAATACCTCCATAACTTCCATGAGCAATGCTAGCGGCAATAAAGTGAGATTTATTGATAAGCATAAGTGTACCTATAATACCTATAGATATAGAGAGAAGTAGTGAAGCTATAATTGGATTTAATAGTAACTCAAACACCATCTCTCCTTAATGTCTCCAAAAGTTCCATTTCACAAAAATGTCCATCTTCTCTTAATATATTATGTTTTATATCGGTGTGTAAAAATAGTTTTTTATTGATGTGTGCAACTTTTGTTATATTTTCAAATAGAATATTGATATCATGACTGATAATAAGCTTTGTAAGAGGGAGTTCATCTAATAGTTTGTAAATCTCTTTTTGACCCTCCAAATCTATAGATGCAGTAGGTTCATCCAAAATCAATATTTCGGGCTCTTTTGTTAATGCTCTAGCCAAAAGAACTCTCTGTCTTTGACCACCTGATAAATCTTTTATTTTTCTCTCTTTTAGGTGTGAAAGATGCATAGTCTCTAGCTGCTGGTTGGCTATAATATAATCCTCTTTTGAGTAAAAAAGTTTATGAGGGCTTAATCTTCCTTGAAGAACAATATCAAGTACACGAATTGGCATATCCATGTTGAAGTTTATATGTTGTGGTAGATAGCCTATCTTATCTCTTGCCTCTTTTGTAGATTTTTCAAAAATTTTAATTGTTCCAGAGGAGGGTGATAAAATGCCCAAAAGTAGCTTTACAAATGTAGTTTTTCCTCCTCCATTTGGTCCAATTATGGCGACATATTCACCTCTATCTATCTCTAAGTTGATATCTTCTAATACAAGGCTATTTCCATATTTGAAGTTAACACTCTCAATTTTAATTTGCACTTTTAAAACTTTTTGTGATCTCAACTATATTTTTGCTCCAGTTTTCAGCTAGAGGATCAATAATTTTGATATTTGCATCAACTTGTGAGGCTATATAGGAGGCACTTTTTTGTGAAAATTGTGGTGCTACAAAGATAGTTTGAATATGGTGTTTTGAAGCATAGTCGATCACTTTTTTAATATATTTTAGACTTGGCTCTTTTCCCTCTTTTTCTATTGCAATTTGTGTAAGATTATAATCTTTTGCAAAATATCCAAAGGAGGGGTGAAAGACGATAAATTCTCTCTTTTTGAGAGTAGAGAGTGTTTTTGATATCTGAATATCTAATTCATCTATCTCATCTAGAAATTTATCACGGTTACTAATATATTTGATTTTATTTTTTGGATCAAGAGACATTAATGCTTTTGTAATATTTTCTACTTGTAACTTTACAAGTTTTGGACTCAACCATACATGAGGATCTAAACCCTCATGATGATCTCTGTGCTGGTCATGATTCATTGTTATCTTTTGAATGCCCTTTGTTGTATCAATAATTTTTAGATTAGAGTTGATACTTTGAAACCTTTTTAGCCAATGTTGTTCAAAAGCGACACCAATTGTGAAGTATAATTTGCTCTTTTTTAATATTTGTAGCTGTTTTGGTTTTGGTGCGTATGTGGCAGGAGATGAACCTGTAGGTACCAAAATTGTCACATCTACTGCATCTCCTGCGACTTTTTGAACAAAAAATTTCTGTGGAGCTATAGATACAACAACACTCTCTTTTGCAAATATAAATGTGAAACCACAAAGCAATACAATAAAAGATTTTAACAAATCATCTCCTTTTTAAAACATATTATACTTTTTTCCCTCTTTTAACATACCAAAAAACAAAGATAGCTAATATCATAAGAATTGCAACTGTTATCTGTTTGATATATTGGTGAATTAGCTCCTCATTTGCTCCTACAAAATATCCAATTAGTGCCAATATTATTACCCATATTCCAGCACCCAAAAGAGTATAAATAGCAAACTCTTTTATATCCATTTTTGATAATCCAGCAGGAAGTGATATATATTGTCTAATCCCTGGAATCAATCTTCCTGTAAAAGTAGAGATATGTCCATGGGACTTGAAAAATTCTTCCATTTTTGAGATAGTCTCCTCTTTAATAAAGAAATATTTTCCATATTTTAGAAGAAATTTTCTACCAAATGTAGATGCTAAATAATAATTAAGTAATGCTCCAAATAAAGATCCAAATGCTCCAGCAGTTATTGCCAAAAATATATTCATCTTTCCTTGATATGCTAAATATCCAGCAGGAACCATTGCAACTTCACTAGGAAAAGGAAAAAATGTACTCTCCAAAAACATCATGGCAAATATACCTGCATATCCCCAAGCTTCAACTGTATTTAAGACAAAATCAACAATATTTTCTAACATAATATGATCCTCTTATAGGTAAAATGCAAGTAGTAAAATACCAAATATGATTCGATATATACCAAAAGTTACAAAAGTAAATTTTTCTAAAAATTTAATAAAAAATTTCATAGTAAAATAGGCAACAATAAAAGCAACAATAAATCCAATACCAAGACTTATAGCACTCTCTCCTGTGAATTGATCATGATGTTTTAATATATCATATCCACTTGTAGCAATCATGACGGGCATAGCTAGTAAAAATGAAAATTCAGCACTAGCCTTTCTTGATAATCCAACAATCAATGCCCCTACAATGCTTGATCCTGCACGACTAGTTCCAGGGATTAAAGCAAACATTTGAGCAAATCCGATCCAGCCAGCCTGTTTGTAGGTAATTTTTCCTACATCATCTATTGTATGTTCATTCTCTTTATAAAAATATTCTAAAATTAAAAAGATAATACCACCAATAATAAACATATAGGCTACAACTTGTGCATTAAATGCCTCTTTGATAAGATCTTTAAAAATAAAACCAACTATAGCAAGTGGCAAAAATGCAATAATAACTTTGATCCATAGATCAATTTTTTTGAGTGAAAACTTATCTTTATAATTAAATACAACTGCCAAAATAGCAGCGAGTTGAATAATTACCATAAATGCTTTATTTTCTGCATTTTCATCTAATCCCATCCAATCAGCAACAACAATAAGATGTCCCGTTGATGAAATTGGTAAAAACTCTGTAAATCCTTCGACTATACCAAGGATAATTGCTTGAAAAAAATCCATTTTTTTATATTCCTTTAAGAAAATTTGTACGAAAAATTGATTATATCTTCTTACATCGTCATAATCAAGTTTATTTTTATAAAATTAAATATTTAAAAAAAGATTGCTTTTACCGATCTATACAAGATGGATATTTTCTTACTAAGAATGTATTTTGAAAATTTACTTAATAAGATAAAGAATGATTAAACAAATTGAACAGTATATGAAAAATAATTTAGTATTACCACTTCTATTTTTATCTATAGTCTCTATTAGTGGGAGCTATATCTATATATCCAATGTTTTTGAAAAAACTTTGCATGATAGTGCCTCTTTAAATTCAAAAAAGCTTATAGAGAATATGCGTATATTTCAATCTTTTCTAAAAGAGGAACATCTCAAAAAAGATTCCAAAGCGTTAAAAAGATATCTTTTTAAAAATGAAAAATCTCAAATTAAATTTTTTGATAACATAGATAAAGAGAGTAAAGAGTTTGATCAGTTTGAATTAGATTCTATCTCTTTTTTAAGTCAAAATCCAAATAAATTTTATATAAAAAAAGAGTTAATAGATGATAGATGGGTCTTTAGATATGCTATAGTAGATTTTTTTACAAAAAAGGGTGACTCAACCTCTATAGGCATTATAGAGGTTATTACTCAGATAGATCCTCTTTTGATTGCCCAACAAAATATTAAACAAAATGTCTTTTTAATATTTTTTTTTACAGCTTTATTACTTCTTTTTTATTACTCTTTTGTTGCCAAAGAGAGAGAAGAGGAGATTGAAGAGATTAGAGAGAGACATCTAAATATGATCAAAAGGGATACTTACAAACTAACACTTACTTCGTCTGTTTTTGATAGTGCCCCAGAGGGTATTGCTGTTTGTGATGAAGAGTTGCAGGTAATTACTGTAAATGAGGCTTTTTGTAATATTACAGGTTATAGTGTAGATGAGAGTGTGAGTCAACATATTGTTAATCTAAAACCTGGTATTAAAGATGAACAATATTTTGAAAAGATATGGAGTGAGATTCAAAATAGGGGACATTGGGAGGGTGAAGTTGTCAATAGTCGTAAAAATGGACACTCTTATGAAGAGATACTAAATATTACAGCTGTAAAAAATTATAGCAATCAAACAACTCACTATCTTGTTATGTTTTCTGATAAAAATGATCCAAATCAGACAAAAGAGAGTATATATAATTTGGCTCATTATGATACCTTGACAAAAATTGCAAATAGAAGTTTTTTTCAAAAGAAACTTCTTAGTACCATTGAAGAGACCAAAGAGCATGAGAGTGTGGCTCTATTATATTTTGATTTAGATAGATTTAAACCTATTAATGACTCTTTGGGGCATGGTATTGGTGATCAGGTTCTTTCTCAAATGACAGCTAGAGTCAAAGAGTTGCTTGAACCTAATGATTTTTTTGCAAGACTTGGTGGAGATGAATTTGCTCTCTTCTTTCACTCCTCTCAAAGTTCAGAGATTTGTGAACAGCGAGCAGTAGAGAAGGCAGAAGATATTATCAACTCAGTAAATAGGGTATTTGATATTGAAGATAACCATCTAAGAATAGGTGCTAGTATAGGTATTGCACTCTATCCTAGAGATGCAAATAATATGCAAGAGCTGATGCAATATGCAGATACTGCTATGTATGATGCAAAAGAGGGTGGTCGTAACTGTTTTGTTTTATATTATGGTGAAATTGTAGAGAGAGTAAAATACCGATATAAGATTGAACAAGAGTTGAGGTTGGCAATTGATAATAGAGAGTTGACACTTGTATATCAACCAATTTTAAGTTCAAGTGATAAGATAATTAGAGGTTTTGAGGTTCTTTCTCGTTGGAATCATAAAGAGTTGGGACATGTATCACCTGAAATTTTTATATCTGTAGCTGAAGAGAGAGGCTTGATCGCTGATTATACATATAATATTTTGGAAGAGTCATGTATTCAAGTTGTAAAATGGAATGATCTTCATGATGAATCTTTTTATCTCTCTGTAAATCTATCTCCTGTACAGTTCTTGCATAGTGACTTGGTTCAAAGAATTGATGAAATTTTGACTAAAACCAAATTTGAGCCTAGTAATCTAAAGCTTGAAATTACAGAAAATATTATTATAAACAATAAAGATCAAGTATTAGAAGCTCTCAATAAATTTCATCAGTTAGGTATTCAAATATGTATTGATGATTTTGGAACAGGTTATTCCTCTATCGGATATTTGAGAGATTATCCTATTGATTATCTAAAGATTGATAAATCTTTTGTAGAAGATACTCCATTTGATAAGAGTAATAAAAATATATGTTCAGTTATATCATCGTTGGCAGATAATTTTAATATTGGTGTCATTGCTGAAGGAGTAGAGAAAAAGGAGAATATGATCTTTCTAGCTGATTTGGGAGTAGAATTTTTACAAGGGTTCTATTTCTCTAAGGGAGAGAGTGCTGAGTATTGGGATGAGTTTTTTGATGGATATCATCGTAGTAGTGCTATAGAGGTCAAGGAAGTTTGCAGTAGTTAATTGCATCACTCAAAATTTTAGCAAATAGTGCATCACTCTCTTGTGGAGGAATGCATGGATAATCATACTCATAACTTGGCTTTACTGGTTGCAGTCCACTACCGTATGGATCATCATTACCATTTTCTAGTGCTGCCCTTTTTGCAAGATGATTCTCATTAAATACATTATCCATAAGTGCATCAAGTGGATATAGTACTCCTTGCATGAGTGTATAATCTCTATTGCCTGAAATGTATCCATGATTAGCATTTTGGATCATTACATAGTCTCTGTTTTCATTGTGAATTGTACTTAGTAGATTATAAATTCGTAGTGGTATACGAGGGTCTGTAGTTTGATCTTCTGAAAATTGCATCATTACAATTTTACTATTTGAAGGTATCTCTTGAAAATCACTCTCTCTCATGTCAAAGGCAAACCAAGAGGCAGTTGATAGTATAAAACTACCATTTTTACCCCAACCTTTTTTAGTGAAATGTTTTAAGATATTGAAGGTATTGCCTCCTCCTGATGAGTGTCCTATAACACCAAATTTAGAGAAATCTAAGAAATCATATTTGTTTGCAATATTTTGGAATCTATTAATAATGATTGAAGTTGTTACCTCTGCGGGATCTTTTGCATATATGACACCATATCCTTGCTGTGCAATAAAAGTTAAGATAGATGAGTATGAGCTATGTCTAGTTGATCCCCAACCAGGTGAAAATAGTACAAAAGGTATTTTTTTGCCTTTTATCTCCTCTTCAGGATAGTATATTGCTCCATCTTCATGCTCTTTAATTATAATATGTTTATTCAGTGAGTAGCCATAATCTCTATTTGCCTCATCTCTTTTACTGTTGTACTCAATTATATAATAGAGTTGATGTTCTCTATTTATAGCTCTCCATTTTCCTTGTTGAGTATTTCCCCAGCCATTTATAGAAAAACTTGCACATAATTCGCCTATTTGATTGTGTGGCTGAGATGTTCCCCAATTATTATAAGCATTTCCAACTATTTGACCTTCACTATATCCACTCCAAATAAAAAACTTATGGTAATCCCATAGCCATTTTTCACTATCTTTATCATTTAAAGCACCAATCCAAATATAAGCATCTATACTTTTATCTGAAATATTTGTTTGGTTGTACTCATTTTGGGAGATATATTTTTGTAGCTGTTTTAATATAAAATCATTTTCATCTTTTGTACCTATCTCTACAAGGTACCCACCCATTGATATTGCACTCTTCTGTGCCTCTAAATAACTTTTTTTATCTTTTACTATTGTATAGAGATGATCTTCATATTGAAAATTAATATTTTGTTGAGTGTTTTTTGGAAGAGTGTTTTTAGCCTTCCCACAACCTATGACAGTAATAAAAAAAATTATGCTAATAAGACCTACAATGTAATTCATGTCATATACTATCTTATATTTAATAAAAATTAAAAATAGACGATATGTATTCTATATTAAATGAAGGTTAATTATGCTTAGTATGAATACAGCAGAAGAGATTAATACCTTATCTTTGCTATACATTAATGAAAACTATATTCAAAAAGATAATGATATTGTTAAATTTCTTAAACAAGAGGTAGAATCAATCTATACAGCCACTTCAAAAGAGGAGGCTAAACTATTTTGTGAGAAACATTATAGAGTTATTGATATAGTCATTTTGGAAGGTTCTTCCCTAGATGATACAATCTCTCACATACGAGAGATAGATGAATCTATGCCTATAGTTTTAATTTCAGATTTTGCAAAAAAAGAGGAGATTTTTCAATTAATTGATCTAAGAATTGATCAATATATTCAAAAGCCATATATAAATAGTTCTATTTTGGAAAAGATTGTTGATGTAGTCAAAAATAGACCAAAAAAAGAGGAGCATGATTTTTTATCATGGCATGAATCAAGCCATAAATATCAAGGAAATTTAGAAAATACACTAAGTGAAAAGATACATTTTCTTAGTGAGTATAACAAAGCAATTGACATGGGTACTCCAATATGTAGGATTGATGTTACAGGTAAAATCACCTTTGCAAATGAGACATTTAGAAAAATTTTACAATATGATGGTGAAAAAATTGAAGATGAAAACTATTTTAATATATGTCAATTTCACAATGGTATGAATGAGTCTGAAAGATTAAGAAAACAGATAACAGTTAAAGACTCTTTTAATGCGTCAATTATCTATACAAAAAAAGATGGTACAAAGATATATCATAGTTGTACTTATGTAGGTATTCATAATAGTGAAGGGGAGATTGAAGAGACACTCTGCTTTCATTATGATCATACACAAGAGTTTATTTTAAATCATGAGATTATAGATACTCAAAGAGAGTTAATCTATACTCTAGGAGAGGTTACTGAGAGTAGATCTAACGAGACGGGAGAGCATATTCAAAGAGTGGCTGCTTATAGTGAAATTTTGGCAAAAAAGTGTGGTTTGGGTAGAGAGGCTGAATATATTAAAATTGCATCAACAATGCATGATATCGGTAAGATAGCGATTGAAGATAGTATCCTAAAAAAGCCAGGAAGATTAACCAAGGATGAGTTTGATAGGATGAAAGAACACTCTATGATTGGATATGATATTTTCAAAAACTCTACAAAACCGATCTTAAAAGCAGCTGCCCTAATATCAAGGGATCATCATGAAAAATGGGATGGCTCGGGATATCCACAAGGGCTAAAAGGTGAAGATATTCATATCTATGGTCGTATTGTTGCTATTGCTGATGTTTTTGATGCTTTGGGGAGTGAAAGAGTCTACAAAAAAGCTTGGTCAATTGATAAGATCTTAAAATATTTCAAAAACAATAGAGGAAAACATTTTGATCCTAAATTAGTAGATCTGTTTTTTGAAAATTTAGATCAGTTTTTGGAAGTTAGGGGTAATATTTAAGGTGGGAAAATCCCACCGAAAGTTATATTTATTTGGAGTTGTTTTCTGCTTCAATAATTGATTGAAGAGCTGAAAATTGAGAATTTAGCCTACCTATTAATCCATCATAAGATGCAAATTTTTTAGCCATAATCTCATATTTTGTATCAAGCTTTTTTTCAGCATCTTTATAACTCTCTTCTAGCGTTCTAATTTTTGTCTCAAAATTTGAAGATAGAGATTTTAGAGGTGAGCTTGATGAGGTAGATAGATCAAAAATTGTATCTTCCAATTTTCCAAACAGTCCCTTTTGATCACCTGTTCCTTGAAAGAAAGATTGGGCAACGGATATATCCTCTTTAAAGGCACTCTCAAGTTTTGTATTATCAAGTGACATTTTTCCATATCTATCTATGTCAATACCAAAATCTGACATATTTTTTCCATCTTTATTAAAAGTTGAAATTACCTCTTGTAGTTGGTACTTCAAAGAAGTTATCTCACTAGTTCCTTGAAAAACACCAGCTTGTTTTGTCTCTTTATCAAATTTGGTACTATTACTTATCTGCTCTACTAAAATATTATATTGTGTAACAAACTCCTCTATTTTGGTCGTTACCTCTGAAGTGTCTGGTTTGATAGATATTGTCGAGACACCTTCATCTTGAAGCTTAAATGTTAATCCATCTATAAGAGATGAAACACTATTAGTCGCACTTGTAATATCTACTCCATCATATTTAAACTTTGCATCTTGTGCATGTTGAACATTTGTAAAAGTTACAGATGAGTCTATGTTTAATTCATTTTCTGCTCCACTCTGTGCTGATTTAATGATAAGTTTATATGGTTCATCTCCACCAACATTTAAAATAGAAGCCTCTATTTTGCCATCTGTATCCTCATTGATCTTTTTTGCCACATCAGAGATTGACATACCTGCTAAAATATCTACTTTAAGTTCTGTAGTATCTGGATCTACTCCTAGTGTAAAAGTTAAAGTTTCATCAGATGTGGAGAAACTAGAACTTTCAGCACTAAAGTTACTAGATTCAAAAATAGATTTTTGTGCTAATTGCTCTACATCCAAGCTAATATTTTGCTCTTTAAGTCCTTTTGCCTCTACAACAGTGACAGAATCTCCTGAAATTTCATGTTTAATTTTGTCAAAACTATCATTATTTACCACATCACCTACTGTTTTATTGATATCTAGCACCATACTTTTAATGGTGGATAGTGTTGTCTGTTTTAGTTTTGTCGTATCAATTCTTTTTTGTATAGGATCAATAATAGCACCTTTATCGGCATCCTTTAGTTGATCAATAATATCATACGAAAGCGCACCTTCACTACCGATTCCTATTGAACTGAGTGCTCCTGACATAGTTTGTCCTTTTATAATTTTCTATATTACATATCGTCAAATGAATTTAAAAGTTTAGGAATGAAATTTGCTGTAGTTTTTAAAATTATAAAAAATAAGATAAAATTAAAGTAATTTAATTAATTATTAGGGATAAGCTTGAATTCTATTTTAAATTTAATTGGTAGAGAAAAAGATCTCTTTAGTAAAGATCTTATTAATTATGAAAAGAGATTAAGCGAGACTATTTCTTCAAATAGTTTTCTTGTTATAGGTGGGGCAGGTTCAATTGGTCAGGCTGTAACAAAAGAGATTTTCAAAAGAGATCCAAAAAAATTACATGTTGTAGATATTAGTGAAAACAATATGGTCGAGCTAGTTCGAGATATAAGAAGTTCCTTTGGATATATAGATGGTGATTTTAGAACATTTGCTTTAGATATTGGTTCTATTGAGTATGATGCTTTTATAAAATATGATGGAAAATATGACTATGTTTTAAATCTCTCAGCACTAAAACATGTGCGAAGTGAGAAAGATCCTTTTACTTTAATGCGGATGTGTGAAGTAAATATATTTAATACAGATAAGACTCTGCAACAATCAATTGAAAATGGTGTAAAAAAATATTTTTGTGTATCAACAGATAAAGCAGCAAATCCAGTAAATATGATGGGTGCAAGTAAAAAAATAATGGAGATGTTTTTGATGAGAAGATCTCTTGATATAAAAATTTCAACTGCAAGATTTGCAAATGTAGCATTTTCAGATGGCTCTTTATTGCATGGTTTTAATCAGCGAATACAAAAAAAACAACCTATTGTTGCTCCAAATGATATTAAAAGATACTTTATAACTCCTCAAGAGTCTGGTGAACTCTGTTTAATGTCCTGTATATTTGGAGAAAATAGAGATATCTTCTTTCCTAAACTTAGTGAAACATTACATTTAATCTCATTTGCAGATATTGCTGTAAAATATTTAGAGAATTTAGCTTATAAGCCTTATCTATGTAAAGATGAAGATGAAGCTAGAGAATTAGTGTATACATTACCAGAACAGGGGAAATGGCCTTGTCTTTTTACAAAAAGTGATACTACTGGTGAAAAAGATTTTGAAGAGTTTTTTACAGAAAATGAGACTCTTGATATGAATAAATTTGATAATCTTGGAATTATTAAGAATGAAGCAAATTTTGATGATAGATTATTGGATAATTTTAGTGAAAAAATAACAGAGCTAAAAGAGAATAGAACTTGGATAAAAGAGGATATTGTTGAGCTTTTTTTCAAAATGATTCCAGGATTTGCTCATAAAGAGACTGGTAAATATTTAGATGGGAAGATGTAAACATGTATCAAAATGTAGTTGATTTTATCCGTGATATTTATAAAACCGAAGAGTTTTTACCTTTACATGAGCCAAAATTTTTTGGTAATGAGAAAAAATATGTTAATGATGCAATAGATTCTACTTTTGTTTCAAGTGTAGGCAAATATGTAGATCAATTTGAACAAATGGTAGCTGATTTTACGGGAGCAAAATATACAGTTGCTACTTCAAATGGAACATCTGCTCTTCATGTGGGGCTAAAACTCGTTGGTGTAGATGAAGGTTGTGAGGTAATAACCCAGCCTTTGACCTTTATTGCAACAGCAAATGCCATAAGCTATTGCAATGCAAAGCCAATCTTTGTAGATGTAGATAAAGATACACTTGGATTATCTCCTAAAAAACTAAAACTTTTTTTAGAAGAGTTTACTTTTATTAATAATGATGGGGCGTGTATTAATAAAACTACAAAAAAGGTAATAAAAGCATGTATTCCTATGCATACATTTGGTCATCCTTGTAAAATTGATGAGATAGTGGAAATTTGTGATCTATATAATATAGATGTAGTTGAAGATGCGGCAGAATCTTTAGGTAGCTACTATAAAGGTAGACATACTGGTTCATTTGGAAAAATGGGTATATTTAGTTTTAATGGAAATAAAATTATTACGACTGGTGGTGGGGGTATGATTATAACGGATGATGAACTTTTGGCAAAAAAAGCAAAGCATATTACAACAACAGCAAAAGTACCACATCCTTATGAGTATATTCATGATGAGATAGGATTTAATTATCGTTTGACAAATTTAAATGCTGCTCTTGGTGTTGCTCAGATGGAAAATCTTAATATTTTTATCCAAAAGCAGAGAAAGTTAGCAAAAAAGTATGAAAAATTTTTTGAAGAGATAGAGATAATATTTATGAAAGAACCAAAAAGTTCAAAATCAAACTATTGGCTCAATTGTATAGTTTTGAAAGATAGACAAGAGAGAGATAATTTTTTAAAATTTACAAATGATAGAGGAGTAATGACTCGATCTATTTGGAGATTAATGAATAAACTAGAGATGTTTAAAGATGCTCAATGTGGAGATCTTTCAAATGCTCAGTGGTTAGAAGATAGAGCAGTAAATATATCAAGTAGTATTATATTATGAAAAAAGAGCTTATATTATTAGGTGCAGGAGGACATTGTAACTCTGTTATTGATGTAGTTGAGCAAGAGAATAGATTTACTATTGTTGGTATTATAGATAATGAGAAAGAGATTGGAGAGAGTATATTAGGGTATAAAGTGATAGGTCGTGACTCCGATTTGAAGAATCTTTTTAATAGATATAAATATGCATGTATTAGTGTGGGACAGATTAAAACATCAACTATTAGAGTTAAATTATTTAAAATGTTAAAAGATATAGGTTTTAAGTTACCTATAATTATTTCTCCTCACTCATATCTCTCAAAACATGCTCAAATAGATGAAGGAACGATTATTATGCATCACTCTTTAGTCAATGCAAATGCAAAAATAGGAAAAAATTGCATTATAAACACAAAAGCATTAATAGAACATGATGTAGTTATAGAAGATAATTGCCATATATCAACAGGAGCTATTGTAAATGGTGGGGTAGTTGTAAAAGAGTCTATATTTTATGGTAGTAATGCTACTTCAAAAGAGTATATTAAAATCGAAGGATTTATAAAAGCAGGGAGTTTGGTTGTATGAGTGTTTTTATTATAGCTGAGGCAGGAGTAAATCATAATGGTTCAATTAAACTTGCTAAAAAACTTATAGATGTTGCTGTTAAAGCAGGAGCAGATGCTGTAAAATTTCAAACATTTAAAGCGGAAAATCTTGTAACTAAAAGTGTACAAAAAGCTGATTACCAAAAAGAGACAACAGATAAAGCAGAGTCTCAATTTGAGATGATTAAAAAACTTGAACTTGATATAGAAATGCATAAAGAGCTTATCTCTTATTGCAAACAAAAAGGTATTATATTTTTATCAACTCCGTTTGATCATGAGAGTATTGAGTTACTTAATAATTTAGGATTAGAGATATTTAAAATTCCAAGTGGTGAAATAATAAACTTGCCATATTTAAGAGATATTGGAAAATTAGATAAAAGTATAATTATTTCAACAGGGATGGCAGATATTGGTGAGATAGAAGATGCTTTGGATATTTTAATTAGATCAGGTACAAAAAAAGATAATATTACAGTTTTGCATGCAAATACTATGTATCCTACTCCTATGGAAGATGTAAATCTTAGAGCTATGGTAACTATAGGAGATACCTTTGGGGTGAATTATGGATATAGTGATCATACGCTAGGAATAGAAGTAGATATAGCCGCAGTAGCATTAGGTGCAACTGTGATAGAAAAACATTTTACTTTGGACAAAACTATGGAAGGTCCAGATCATAAAGCTTCACTTGAACCTAATGAATTAAAAGCTATGGTAAAAGCTATACGAAATATAGAAAAGGCACTTGGAAGTAGTATAAAAAAACCGAGTAAAAGTGAAATACCAAATATAAATATTGCTCGAAAATCAATTGTTGCAAACTCTAAGATTAAAAAAGGTGAAAAATTTAATGAAGAAAATTTATCAATTAAAAGAGCTGGTAATGGAATAACTCCTATGAGGTGGGATGAAACTATTGGTAGTATAGCAACAAAAGATTATGAAAAAGATGAGTTAATATGAAAAGAAAAATTTGTGTTGTTACTGGCACTCGTGCTGAGTATGGTCTACTTTATCCTATATTAAAAAAAATTAAGGCTTCAGATGAGCTTGAATTACAACTTGTTGTAACAACTATGCATCTCTCTTTGGAATTTGGATTAACATATGAACAGATTGAAAAAGATGGTTTTAAAATTGATGATAAAATAGAAAATCTTCTCTCATCTGATACAAAATCTGCAATGGTAAAATCTATGGGTTTAGCAACTATTCTTTTATCAGATTCCTTTAATCGAATTAATCCTGATATTATACTTATTTTAGGTGACAGATATGAAACACTTGCATCTGCCACTGCCGCAATGCTTATGAATATACCCATAGCTCATGTTCATGGAGGAGAGATAACAGAGGGTGCAGTAGATGAGCAGATTAGACATGCCATTACAAAGATGAGTTATCTACATTTTACTTCTACTGAAGAGTATAGAAAAAGAGTTATTCAAATGGGTGAGAGTTCTGATAGGGTTTTTAATACAGGTGCTCCTGGAATTGAT
This sequence comes from uncultured Campylobacterales bacterium, assembly GCA_964560425.1. GTDB lineage: Bacteria > Campylobacterota > Campylobacteria > Campylobacterales > QNZT01 > CAZLLE01. Next base: position 74,467 of record CAZLLE010000033.1, on the reverse strand, counting down.
AATATTGTTTCTATAAATTTACTATCAAAAGAGAAATTGGAAAAGGAGCTTGATTGGAAGTTTGGTGTTAAGAGTGCCCTTTTTACTTATCACCCAGAAACACTTTCTAAAAATGATATTTTAATAGATATAGATGATATTTTATTAACTATCGAAAAAACTAAATTAAGTGTACTTTTTACTTATGCAAATGCTGATGATAATGGTCGTATTATCAATCGTCAGATAGAAAAATTTTGTCAAAAAGATAAGAACAAATATAAAGTAGTAAAAAATTTAGGACAGTTAAAATATTTAAGTGTTATGAAATATATTGATATTTTAATAGGTAATACATCTAGTGGTATATTAGAGGCTGCAAGTTTTAAAAAACCTGTAGTAAATATTGGAGATAGACAAAACGGTAGGCTTCAAAGTGGAAATGTCATTGATTGTGATATTGACTCTTTAGATGAGAGTATCAAAAAGGCTTTTGATTTAAATTTAGATCATGTAAAAAATATATATGGAACGGGGTTTGCTTCAGAAAAAATAATAGAAGTTTTAGAATCAGTAGAATTTTCAACAAGAAAAAAATTTATAGATTTGGATTATTAATATGAAAAATATAGAAGATATCAAATTAACTGTAATATCAACTATTAAAGAAGCTTTGCAGATTATAGATAGTGGAGCTATGAAGATAGCAATTGTTGTCGATAGTAATAATAAATTATTAGGAACTCTAACTGATGGTGATATAAGACGAGCAATTTTAAGTGGTAAAACTTTAAACTCTACAATAGAGAGTATATATTTTAAAAATCCAACAGCAGTTACTGTAAATGAGAGTGAAAAAAATATTATTGACTTATGTAAAACCAAAACAATACATCAAATCCCAATTGTTGATAAAGGTGGTAAAGTTGTTGGTATTAGAACTATTGATGATCTTTTAAAAATTAAAACTCATACAAATAAGGTTGTTTTAATGGCGGGAGGATTAGGAACTCGACTTAGACCACTTACAAATAAAGTTCCAAAACCTCTACTTGTAGTAGGGGGTAAGCCAATAATTGAAACAATAATAGAGAGTTTTGTTAAGTTTGGGTTTAAGAATTTTATACTTAGTGTTAATTATAAATCAGAGATGTTTGAAGAGTATTTTGGAAATGGTACTAAATTTGGTGTTAATATAGAGTATATTCATGAGGATAAGAGGCTTGGAACAGCTGGAGCTTTATCTCTTATGAAAAAAAAATTAAATGAAGATTTTTTTGTTATGAATGGAGATCTTCTCACAAATGCTAATTTTGAACAACTTTTGAGATTCCACCAAGATAATAAAGCAGATGCTACAATGTGTGTAAGAGAGTATGATTTTCAGATTCCTTATGGTGTTGTTGATGTTATGGATAGTGAAATATTGTCTATTACTGAAAAACCAATACATAAATATTTTGTAAACGCTGGAATTTATATGCTTAGCCCAAAAGTATTAAATCATATTCCTGCTGATGAATTTTATGATATGCCAACCTTTTTTGATAAGCTAATTGAGATGAAAAATAGTGTTATTTCCTTTCCGCTTAGAGAGTATTGGCTAGATATTGGAAAGATGGAGGAGTTTAAAAGGGCTAATAGAGAATATGCTGAAGTCTTTTAAATAGATATGTTTAATAACAAAAGTTTTTTAGCTGTCATTTTAGCTCGTGGTGGTAGTAAAAGATTACCACAAAAAAACATATTAAATTTAAATGGTAAACCTCTTGTTTCATGGAGTATAGAGGCTGGATTAAAAAGTAAATATATTGATAAAGTTGTTGTTTCTAGTGATGATATGGAGATATTAGAAATTTCTAAATCTTGTGGGGCTGAAATAGTAAGCAGACCTAGTTTTTTGGCTAATGATAATTCTACAACATTTGATTCTATAAAACATACTATAGAAAACTTTGCAAAATATGATTATATTATATTACTTCAACCAACATCACCTCTTAGAGATGAAAAACATATTGATGAAGCTATTGAACTTCTTGATAAAAAAAATGCAGATGCAATTATAAGTGTATGTGAAATGGATCACTCCCCTTTATGGTCAAATGTATTGCCATCTAATAAAAGTATGATGGGATTTTTAAAAGATGAGATACTAAATGTAAGAAGTCAAGATCTAGATAGGTATTATAGAATTAATGGTGCAATCTATATATGTAGAGTGGATAAGCTTTTATCAGAAAGGAGCTTTTTTATAAAAGAAAATATTTTTGCTTATGAAATGGATAGAGAAGTCTCGTTGGATATTGATAATCAACTTGATTTTGATTTTGTAGAGTTTCTAATGAATCGTCATTAGCGGTTTGGAATAAAAGGTGCTTTATTTTTCTTAAATTAGTTAAGGATCTTCAAATGGAAGAAAGCACTATAGAATTAGAAGCAATTAATAGATATCAGAATAATCTTAATTATTTTCAAGAAAAATATTCAGAGCTATTCAAAAAAATTAATTTATTGAATATAGCTATTTCGGATGGAATATATCAAGAGAAGTATACTCTTGAATATAAAAATGAAGGTTATTTTGATGTTATAGATAATAGTTCTGGTAATTATCTATATAATCAAAACAGTTTAGATCATGCTAAGACATTTGCAAAAAAGATGAGTTTTAAAAAAAATGAAAATGTTATAGAAACTTTTCATCAAACAGCAATAAAAGAGTCAAAAAATCTATTTAATAATTTTGGTTCTCCTCAAAGTGGACCTCTGTATGCCACAGCTCCAATTATTAAATATACTAATAGTTTTGCTTCAGATAAAACAACAATGAAAAAAATTGATAAGTTTATTTTTTTTGGGGTTGGTCTTGGGCTTCATCTTATAGAGGTACAAAAAAAGATTCACTCTTATAATCTCTATATCATAGAGGATGATTTGGAACTCTTTAGATTATCAATGTTTACAATAGATTATAAGTTACTCTCTGCAAGAACTAAAATTATTTTTTCTATTATGGAAGATAAAACTGCACAAAAAGAGTCTTTTCAAGAGTTTTTTGTTGAGGCATATAATTATAATCACTATCTCAAATATGCAATTTTTAGCGATCACTATACTAAAAATATAAAATTTTTACAAGATTTTATTGTTACACAAGATTATATTTCTCATCCATACAATAGATTCTTATCTCAACTTTTAAAATCTCCTGAGTATCTTGTGGAAAATTATAAGTATATTGATATTGAAACAAAACATGAAGACTCTTCTCTATCCAAAAAGCCTACATTATTAATTGCTGCTGGACCATCGTTGGATAAAAATAGAGATTGGTTGAAAAAAAATCATAAAAAATTTATTATAATAGCTGTTTTAGCTGCTGTACCATCTCTATATAAATTTGGCATTAAGCCAGATATTGTTACAAGCATGGATCCTAGTCCCATATTGGCAAAGTTTTTTGAAAATATAGATATTGCAAATTTTTTAGATAAAACAATATTTTTGTTATCTTCTGTCTCTCATAGAGATGTTGTCAATTTTATTCCTAGAGATAACTTATACTTTTTTGAGTCTACTACAAATTATAAAATTGATTTTGGTTCATTAACTGCTCCTAGTATTGGAGAATCTACTTATGGTTTGTCACTAATTTTGGGTGTAAGTGAATTATATTTACTCGGTTTAGATTTAGCATTAGATGCTAAGACTAAAAGTACACATAGTGAATCTCACTTTGGATCAAAAGTATTAGAATCTTCTGAGATGGAGAGTGAGAATAGTATTTATTATACAGATTTGGGTAAAACTATATCCTATGTTAAAGGTAATTTTTTATCCAAGGTACCAACTACCCCTTTATATAAAACATCAGCAAATTCATTCTCCTTAGTTTCAAAATTATATAAGAGAGATAATCAAAAAGTTTATAATCTAAATGATGGTGCTTTTTTAGAGGGAGCAATACCTTTAAGGGCAGATGCAATAGATGTAGATTGTTTACAAGATCTCAAAAATATAGATACTTCTTTAAAAAATTTCTTTGATGATATCTCTGAAACTATTAATATAAAGGATGTTAAATATTTAGAAAAGCAGGTAGAAGAGGTTAAAAGATTACAACAAGTTATTGTCCAACACAAAAAAAGTGTTTCAAGAACATTAGTTTCTGCATATTTAAAGAGTTATGCTTTATTAATACATGAACTTTTAGGTATATCACATAAAAAAAATAGGGATATTAATGCAGTTTTTTACTACTATAGTAGATATATTAGTACATTTATATTTGATTTCTTTAATACAAAAGAGCTTAATAACCCTAAAAAACATATTAAAAAAATAGACTCCATATTAATAGCACAAATAGAAAAAATTTTAAATCTTTATCTCATTACTATGGAGATTTATCTTGAATATGCAAATAGTGCATTAGAGGAAAAAGAGGAGTTAGTTTAATTTAGATGGTTCTTAGAACCATCTAAATATAATTAATATTATCTTAAAAGTGAAGATACATTTTGTTGAGCAGCATTTGCCTGACTAAGAGCATAAGTACCAGCCTGTGCTAAAATACTATGTTTTTTAAGGTTTGCACTCTCTAATGCAAAATCAACATCTCTAATTTGTGATTCAGCAGAGGTTACATTTACTTGTGTAACAGAGATATTTCTAACTGTTGATTCAAGTTGATTTTGTGTAGAACCAATTTCAGATCTAACAGAATCTATTTTTTTCAATGCTTCATCTGCAATTTTAATTGCTAGTTCGGCACCTTCTCTAGTAGTAACATCAATACTCTCAAGACTAATATCACTCTCGTTTGTTTTGATGGAACCATCTTTAAAACCTAGTGTATCTTTTGCTCCTGAAGTTGTCTCTACATTAATATTGTTCTCTGAATATAGAGTAATCTCACCATGTGTTGAATTATTGTTAATACCTTGTGCAGAAACTGCAAAAGCACTTGTCCCTCCAGCAGCATCACGAATATTAACATCTGTGCCATCATTTGATTTAACAGTAATTTCACCAGTTGAAGCAACACTAGATTGATCTAGCCCTTCTATACTTTTTAATTTTTCTTCAAAAGCTTCTGCTGCGCTACCTTTTGTACCATCACCGTAAGTACCAGCCATATCAACACCATTGATAATCAGATCACCCGCTTTTAGTTCCAATGCTGTAGTTGCACTTGATTTGAGTTGATCAACAACAGCACCTGTAATAGCTGTCGTACTGTCTGTAAAGTGTAATTTTGTTGAGGCTTCTCCTTTTGAATCAAGACTTATATCCCTTCCATCTTCAGCTGTTAGAATAACACTTTTACCATCTTCTGCCATTTTAGCAGTAACACCAGTTTGATCACTGATGTCATTAATTGCTTGAACCAAAGATCCATCAGAGTCATTATCCAAAACTTGAACATCACCAATACTTACGCCATTAATTTTTAATTCATTGTCTCCACCTGCTGTTAACGATGCTGCTTGTACTGCTGCTGAAGTTCCAATTGTTGTTGTAGCTGTAGCTGTAACATCAGTTGCTTTAGAGATAGCGTCTGCAACACTTTTTGCATCTAATTTGTGATTTGCATGTGTGCTATTTAGTTGTTCTGAAATGTCAGTACCATTAATTTTGAGAGAATCTTTTCCCATCTCAAAAGAGCCATCTTTAGCAACTTGAAGTCCAGAGGAACCTCCACTTAAACTATTTGTCATACTACTGTTGTCTGCTGCAGTTTTAATTTTTCCAACATCACTTGTTTTTACTGAATCAATACTGAGATCGATAGTCTCATTTTCATAAGCTCCAATATGGAATGATTTATTTTTAAAATCACCATCTAAAAGTTTCATTCCATTAAACTGAGTTGTTTTTGCAATATTATTTGCCTCTTTTAGAAGTTTGGTAATATCTGCTTGAATTGCTTCTCTTGACTCATCACTTTGTCCATCAGAAGCTGCTTGGATTGCTTTGGTTCTTACAGTATTAATAATATTTGTATACTCATCTAATGCTCCATCAGCTGATTGCGTTACAGCAACACCATCATTAGCATTTCTAATAGCTTGACCAAGACCATTTGCTTGACTTTTAAGTTGATTAGCAATAGATAGACCAGAAGCATCATCAGCTGCTGTATTAATTCGTAGCCCTGAGCTTAATGCTGCTAGTGACTTATCTAAACCTTTATTATTATTTACTGCATGCATATGTGCATTCATTGCCGCTACATTTGTATTAATTTGAAAACCCATGATATAAATCCTTTTAAATTAGTAAAATTTTATTTCAGCATCCTTGCTGTACAGTGACTAGATCGTACTAAAGTATAGAAACTTTATACTTTTTTTTAAAAAAATTACTTAATTTAGATTATTTGTATAAAAAATTACTTATATGTAATATATTTAGTTTTTTACTAATTTTGTAAAATAAAATTTTGTATTTTAAATTAAATATAAATAATATTTTGAATATTTGATTTTTAGATTTAAAAATTGGGTTTGGATACTTCATGTTATAATTTGCAGTATAAACAATATGAAGCTAAAGCCACGCTAACTCAAGTTTAAGTATCATTTCTTAGATAGGGAGAAGAGAAAATGTTTTATAAAAGTCGTCCTTATGGTAAAACAAAGATAATAAGCATTGAAGAGTTAAAACAGCTATTTCAAGATGAGCGATTATTTTATGTTAAAGTGGCTCTCTTGTTTGGTTCAAGAGTTATTGGAAATAGTAATTTAAAAAGTGATTATGATTTTGCTCTACTTATGGAAGATTTACCAAATGAATCTTGGGGCATGGTTGCAAAGGCTTGGGGTGATGTGGGTGATGTTTTGGATTTGCCTGAATATGATTATGATATCATAGACTTAAGTCATGTAAATAGTGCTTTAATATCTAGTATTAAAGAGAAATATGTTGTATTAAAAGGGGATGAAAATGAATTTCAAAGATTATTTGAATAGTACAATCAAAATAGCAAATGAAGAGAAAGATATATTAGATCAGTTGCATGATAAATTTCAAGATGCTAAAATAGATGCTCTTTTTATAAGAGCGGCGGAGAGAAGTTTACAGATATTGTCAGAAAATATGATAGGCAAATTTAAAAAAGTATTACAATATTATAATTGTCAGATTATTCCAAACAGTGGATATGATGCTTTACAGATTTTGCATACAGTTGGTATATTTGATGAAATTCAAGAGAGAAAATTTAGAAAAATATTAGGTTTTAGAAATGCTTTGGTTCATGATTATATGGAGTTTAACCGTAAAATTGTTATTACTATTGTGAGAGATAGAGATTATATGTTTTTATATGAGTTTTTAATAGAAAAGTCACATTACAAAGAGATTTTTATTAGAAGAATAGAGAATTTTAAGTTTTAAGTTTTATCTCTTCCTCTCACAACTGTTATGTGAGAGGGAGTATGGTTTTATCTAAGAAGTGTAGAGATATTATCTTGCGCGGAATTTGCTTGACTAAGAGCATAAGTACCAGCTTGAGCTAAAATACTATGCTTTTTAAGATTTGAACTCTCTAATGCAAAATCAACATCTCTTATTTGAGACTCTGCAGAAGTAACATTTACTTGTGTAACAGAGATATTTCTAACTGTAGAGTCTAATTGATTTTGTGTAGAACCAATTGTTGATCTTATAGAGTCAATAGTCTGTAGTGCTTGATCAACAATAAGTATCGCTAACTCTGCTCCTTCTCTTGATGTAACATCTATTGTATCTAATCTGTCATCTCCCATATTTGTAATGATTACACCTTCTGAAAAACCTAGTACATTATCTACATCTACATCAGATTCTACTGTAATACTATCATCAGAGTATAATGTAATCTCACCCTTTGTTGAGCTGTTGTGTATACCTTGTTTTGCAGTGGCAAAAGCAGAAGTGCCTCCTGCTGCATCTCTGATATTTACATCTGTACCATTATTAGATTTAATGGTTATTTTTCCACTATTATCAATACTAGATTGATCTAAACCATCAATCTTTTTGAGAGCTTTTTCAAGTGCTTCTGCTGCACTTCCTACTGTACCATCTCCATAAGTACCAGCCATATCTACACCATTGATAATCAAATCACCAGATTTTAGCTCTAGTTTTAGTGCAGTTGTATTTTTTAGTGCAGTGACAACTGATCCAGTTACAGATGTTGTTGTATCTACAAAATTAAGTTTTTCTACTTCTGTACCTGTTGCATCAAGACTTATATTTTTACCATCAGTTGCTGTTAAAATAACACTCTTGTTATCTTCTGCCATTTTAGCAGTAACACCAGTTTGATCACTAATATTATTGATAGCTTGTATTAAAGAGCCATCAGCATCAGCTTCTAAAACAGTAACTGTACCAATGCTTACACCATTAATTTTAAGTGTATCTGATGCAGTAAGAGAGGCTGCACTTACTCCACTTAGTGTGCTAATAGTCGTCTCTGCTGTTGCTGTAACACCTGTTGCTTTGGATATAGCATCTGCTACATTTTTTGAATCTAATTGATGGTTGGCATGTGTACTATTTAATTGATCTGAAATATCAATGCCATTAATTTTTACTAATCCTTCTGTCATCTTAAAAGAACCATTTTCTGCAACTTGAAGTGCAGTAGCACCTCCAGATAGTGAAGTTGTCATTGTACCATTATCTACCGCTGCTTTTATACCACCTACATCAGATGTTTTTGTGGACTCTACTGTTATATCAATTGTCTCATTTTGGTAAGCACCAATATGGAAAGATTTATTTTTAAAACTACCATCAAGCAGATTTTGACCATTAAAAGATGTTGTTTTAGCAATATTGTCAGCCTCTTTCAAAAGTTTTGTAATATCTGCTTGAATTGCTTTACGAGATTGCTCATTTTGTCCATCAGATGATGCTTGAATTGTTTTTGTTCTTACTGTATTTAGGATATTTGTATACTCATCTAATGCTCCATCAGCTGATTGCATAACTGCTATACCATCATTCGCATTTCTAATAGATTGACCAAGACCATTTGCTTGAGCTTTTAGTGAGTTTGCAATAGATAGACCAGAAGCATCATCAGCTGCTGTATTAATTCTTAAACCAGAACTTAAAGCTGAAAGCGATTTATCAAGACCCTGATTATTTCTTTGTGCATACATGTGTGAATTGATTGCCGCGATATTTGTATTTAATTTAAAACCCATTTTAAAATCCTTCTTTTTATAATATTTTTTACAGCTGAATACAATTAAATTCACTATCAAGATGAACTTAGCAGTATTCAACTGCTTAGCATCCTTGCTGTTACAAATACTAGATCGAACGATGCAAAAAAAACTTTATACTTATTTTTTTTGAAAAAATATGAAGCTATTGAAAAAAGTAAAATAAAAGGTATGAAATTTGCTTGTTTGAGTTAAAATAGTTTGATAATGTTAGTATTTGAATAAAAAATAGGTAATATTTGAAATATTTAAGTTAGATTTTTTTATTTACAAAATTTATAAAAATTATGTAGAGCTGTTTTTTTACTATTATCATTTGTAACTAATAAGAATCTGATATAATGCTCACTCAAAAAAAATGATAATAAAATATGGACTATAATTTGAAAAACTTAATCATCGTTGAATCACCTACAAAAGCAAAAACTATTGAAAATTTCCTTGGCAAAGATTATACCGTCATTGCTAGTAAGGGGCATATTAGGGACTTACCAAAGAGTTCCTTTGGTATTAAAGTTGAAGATGAGGTATTTATACCTGAATATAGAGTTGCACGAGATCATGCAAAGATTGTTAAAGAGATAAAGACATTAGCAAAGAAGAGTGATAAAGTTTTTATTGCAACGGATGAGGATCGTGAGGGAGAGGCGATTGGGTTTCATATAGCTACTGCTATTGGACTAGATCCTGCTGAGGTTCCTCGAATTGTCTTTCATGAGATTACAAAAAAGGCTATAGATCACTCTTTGGAAAATCCTAGAAAAATTGATCTATATAGTGTTAATGCACAACAAGCAAGAAGACTTCTTGATAGAATTGTTGGTTATCGTCTATCTCCTTTAATCGCTTCTAAAATTCAAAAAGGTCTTAGTGCTGGTAGAGTTCAAAGTTCTGCTTTGAAGATTGTTGTTGATAGAGAGAGAGAGATCAAAGCTTTTGTACCTGTTGAGTATTGGTCTTTGGATGCACTTTTTGAAAAAAATATAGAATCTATTCTTGTTGAGTTTGAGAATGAAAAAATATCTAAGATGACTATCTCTGAAGGAGAGAGAGCAAACTATATAAAAGATAAGCTTCTTAACGAGTCATTTGTAGTTGCTAAACTTGAAAAAAAGCAGAGAAAAACATCTACAAATCCACCATTCATGACCTCTACAATTCAACAAAATGCTTCATCTGTACTTGGTTTTAGTCCTCGTAAAACTATGATGATTGCTCAAACACTTTATGAGGGTGTACAGACAGATCAAGGTACTACAGGTGTAATTACATACATGAGAACAGATAGTCTTAATATTGCGACAGAGGCTATTGAGAGTGCTAGAGAAGTAATAGTAAATGAGTATGGGGAAAAGTATCTTCCTAAAGAGCCAAAATATTATAAATCAAAATCAAAAGCCGCACAAGAGGCACATGAAGCAATTAGACCAACTATTTTATCTTTTACTCCTAAAATTGCAAAGAGCTTTTTAAAGCCTGATGAGTTAAAACTCTATACATTAATATATAATCGTTTTATCGCTTCACAAATGAATGATGCTCTTTTTGAGTCGCAATCACTTATATTTGAGTCGCAGAGTTCAAAATTTAAAGCTACTGGTAGAAAGTTGATTTTTGATGGTTTTTATAAGGTTCTTGGAAACAAAGATAAAGATAAACTTCTGCCATCTTTGGAGAAGGGGCAAGTAGTTGAGTTATCAAAACTAGATGCAAATCAACACTTTACAGAGCCACCTTCAAGATATTCTGAGGCTAGTTTGATTAAGACATTGGAAGGTTTGGGAATAGGTAGACCATCTACTTATGCTCCAACAATATCTATTTTAACAGCAAGATTATATATTGAGATTGAAAAAAAGCAATTGGTTCCTACTGAAGTCGCTTTTAAAGTGATTAAAATGTTAGAAGACCATTTTGCTGAGATTGTTGATAGTAACTTTACCTCTCAGATGGAGGAGACATTAGATGAAGTTGCTGATAATAAAAAAGATTGGCAAAAAGTTCTTTGGAAATTTTATGAACCATTTATTCAACAGATTGCAGATGGCAAAAAAAATATTGTAAGCCAAAAGATTGCTATTCCGACAGGGGAAAAGTGTCCTGAGTGTGGTGAAGAGCTTCTTAGAAGAAAAGGTAGATATGGTGAATTTATTGCATGTAGTGGTTTTCCTAAATGTAAATATACTCAAAATGTCTCTTCTGATGGAAAAGAAGCTCCTGCCAAAACAGCTCCTACAAAGCTTGAAGGGGTACAATGTCCTGAGTGTAATGGTGATATTGTAGAGAGAAAATCAAGACGAGGAAAGTTTTTTGGATGTGGAAACTATCCAAAATGTAAATTTATATCAACATATAAACCAACCAACAAAAAATGTCCAGAGTGTAATTATATTATGGCAGAGAGAACATTTAGAAAAAAGGATATCTATGAGTGTATTAACAGCAAGTGCAAACATAGGATTGATGCCTAGCAGACAAGTTTTTTTGTGTGCAATTAGCAATATATCTAGCGGTAGTTGCAATGAAGATTGTAGTTTTTGCACTCAAAGTGTAAGATTTAAAGCAGATATCAATAGATATAGACAAAAGCCAATTGATGAAATAGTCTTAGAAGCAAAAAGAGCTAGAGATAATATGGCAATAGGTTTTTGTCTTGTAACAGCAGGAAAGGGGATTACCCCTTCTAAGTTAGAGTTTATTTGTGAAGCCGCTAAAGCTGTAAAAAAAGAAGTTCCTAATCTTAATATTATTGCATGTAATGGTACAGCTACTATTGAAGAGCTAAAAATACTCAAAGAGAGTGGAGTAGGGAGTTATAACCATAATTTAGAATCAAGCCAAGCCTATTATGAACAAATTTGTACTACACATAGTTGGGAAGAGAGATATCAAACTTGTCTAAATGTAAAAGAGGTAGGTCTTAATCTCTGTAGTGGTGGTATTTTTGGTATGGGTGAGAGTAAAAATGATAGAGAATCTTTGATTCAATCTATTTGTGAGCTTGAACCAGCCTCTGTTGCTATGAACTTTTTTCACCCAAATGTTGCTTTACCTCTTGAAAAAACATTAGATATTGAAGAGTCCCTATCATGGATTAGAAAGATGAGAAAATCTGTTGGTGATCAAACTCGTGTTATGGTTGCAGGTGGAAGAGAGATATCGTTTAAAGATCGACAAGGTGATATTTTTAAATCTGGAGCAAACTCTATTGTAGTTGGTAACTATTTGACAACTACGGGAAATGAACCTCATCATGATATAGAGATGATTAAAGCACTAGGTTTGGAGATTGCAGTAGATTGTAATGGGTAGTGATGTATCTATAATTTTTACTATTGCAGGGATTATCTTTATATCTCCATATCTTTCTACTATTCTTAGGATTCCTACAACACCTATTGAAATTATATTGGGTAGTATTGGTGGTTATTATGCTTTGATTACTAATAATCATATTTTGGAAATTTTGGCTGAAGTTGGTTTCTTTTATCTCATGTTTTTGGCGGGAACAGAGGTTAATTTTAATACTCTTCTTAAAATGGACAGAACAGTTCTAAAAAAATCACTTCTTTATCTTTTTTTCCTTTACTCTTTCTCCTCCATTTTTTCATGGGCTTTTAGTTTTAATATAATTTATGTTGTGATTTTACCACTAATATCAGTAGGACTTATTTTGACACTCTATAAATAGTTTGATAAAAATACAAGATGGTTAAATCTATCAATGCAAGCTGGTATTTTGGGTGAACTTATAAGTATTGTAGCTATTACGATTACAGGTGCAATGGTGGTTCATGGAGTGGGTGAAGAGTTCTATACTAGTATGATCTATTTGGTTGTATTTTTAGTGTTGATGTTGATTCTATTTCACTTTTTTAAACTCCTTTTTTGGTGGTTTCCTGAAATTAAAACATTTTTAATTCCTTTATATTCTGATAGAGATGAGAAAGATATTAGATTATCCATGGCTCTATTTTTTCTTATGATGGGGGTTATGGTAGTTTTTGGATTGGAGATTGCTTTTGGTGCTTTTATTGCAGGTATGTTTATTGCAACATTTTTTGAGCATCAAAAAGAGTTGCCTCATAAACTATCCTCCTTTGGCTTTGGATTCTTAATACCTATATTTTTTGTATATATTGGATCTTCATTTGATTTACGATCTCTCTCTACTGATGGATTAATTATGAGTGCTTTGATGATTACTTTTTCTATGATTGCTATAAGAGTATCAGCATCATTTGCATTTATTGGATATCTTTCATTTAATGAGAGGATTTTATTTGCACTCTCTCACTCAATGCCTTTAACTCTTTTGGTCGCAGTTGCAACATTGGCATATCAAAACAATAGTATTGACCAGCTAAGCTATAGATCTTTTATTTTAGCTGGTCTTTTTGAAGTTCTTGTTTGTATTATTGCTATTAAGTTTATTAGTAAGCTCTCAAAGTAACTATTGAAAATTAATTAAAAGACCATAAGGTCTTGTATGCGTGATAGCTCTATTTTTATTTTTTAGATTTAGTGTAACACGAAAAAAGTCTTCATGAGCACCTACTTTAATGCGACTTGCATAATTTTTTTGAATGTATTTGTTTCCACTCTTAAAAAATGCATCTCTTTTAAAGTCAAATGCAACTCTTTTTGGATTTTTAAAATATCTCTTTTTGATATATTTACTATCAGTAATAATCTTTACACTCTTATTTGCATATTGTACAGTTACTATATGGTTTTTGAATGCTGTTTTATATCTATCTTGTCTCAATTTTGATATATGTTTTTTTCTTACTTTATACTTTTTTTGTATTTTATGTTTTTTTATTTTTGATACTTTTGGTTTCGTAATTTTTTGGATTTCATTATCTGGAATAGGATAACTTTTTGTAATTGGTAGTTCGTCTGTTGCATCTTTTTTTGTATCAATAACTTCTATTGGTTCAACAATAGGTGTGATTATGCTCTTTTCTATCTGTTGATTATTTTTTACTTTTTTTGGTAATGGTTTAGTTGTTGTTATCTTTTTTGTCTGCTCCTCTTTTTTACTCTTTTCTAGTTTTTCCCATACAGCTTCTGTAATTGGGGAACCATCAATGTATCTATTATTGTCTTCATTGTTTTTGAGGTTTGCTGGATCTTTTTTGATTGATTTCATCTCTTTTTCAATGCTATCTAAAGTTTTGACTTCTGGTATAGTAGTTTTGGAAGTTGAAGTAGGTTGCTCTTTTTTTAAAAGTTCAGTATTAATACCCTCTGTAGTGATCTCTTCTTTTACATCTTGTGGTTCATAAGCTTTTGCAAATGGGTTTTCTCTTGCTACTAGAGATGTATATGCAGATATTCCGACAATAAGTAATATTTTATATTTGTTCAATTTTTATCCTTTGAAGGTAGAATATTTATATATTCAAAATATTTTTTTTGTAATGATGCATTCTCTTTCTGTAAAGTAATGATTTTACTTTCTAAGATATCTTTTTTTTGATTAAGATTTACAAATACTTCATACGAGTTTTGTCCAAATAGCATCTGCCCTATAAAAATTGCAGCCAAGATAACAAAGGCAACAATAGAAAAAATAAGTCCTAGAGAGCTAGAATCATCTTCTATACTCTCTATTTCATGGTTTGTTGTTTCCATTGTTATTTATTAAATAGCTCTTTTCCTAGAAATTCACCTAGTCCAAGCTCTCTCTCTATCTCTAAAAGTCTATTATATTTTGCAGTTCTTTCACCTCTTGCAGTAGAACCTGTTTTAATTTGACCTGTATTTAGAGCAACAGCAAAATCAGCAATAAACGCATCTTCACTCTCTCCACTTCTATGACTCATAACACAAGTATAACCATTTCTTTGAGCTAATCTTACAGTTGTCATAGTTTCACTTACTGATCCAATTTGATTTGGTTTGATAAGAATAGAGTTTGCAATATTTTCATCAATTCCTCTTCTTAAAATCATCTCATTTGTTACAAAAAGATCATCTCCTACAAGTTGAACTTTATGAGCTAATTTTTCTGTAAGAAGTTTCCATCCTTCCCAATCATCTTCATCAAGACCATCTTCAATAGATACAATAGGGTATTTTTCGCAAAGTTCTACATAATAATCTACAAGTTCAGCCGAACTTACAACTCTATCTTCTGCATCAAGTTTATATCCCTCTTCAGTTTTTAGTTCACTACTTGCAACATCAAGAGCAATGGCAATATCTTCACCTGTCTTATATCCTGCTTTCTCAATTGCATCCATGATAACAGTAATAGGCTCTTCATTGTTTTTAAGATTTGGAGCAAATCCACCTTCATCACCAAGAGCTGTACTTTCACCCATATCTGCGATGATTTTTTTGAGTGTATGATAAACTTCAGCTGCTGCTCTGAGTGCGTCACTAAGATTATCAAAGTTGATAGGCATAATCATGTACTCTTGAAAATCTACATTATTATTAGCATGACTTCCGCCATTAATAATATTAAACATAGGAACAGGAAGTGTTAAAGCATTAGCTCCTCCTAAATATCTATAAAGAGGAATATCCAAACTTTTTGCTGCTACTCTAGCTACTGCCATAGATACACCCAAAACTGCATTTGCACCTAAGTTTTCATAATTATCACTACCATCTAGTGCTTTCATAATAGCATCAACCTCTGCTTGAGAGTATGGACTTACACCTATAAGTTCATCAGAGATTTGAGTATTAATATTTTCACAAGCTTCCAAAACACCTTTGCCCATGTATCGTTCACCACCATCACGAAGTTCAAGGGCTTCTCTTTTCCCTGTACTAGCACCACTTGGTACAATTGCATTTGCACTTACACCATTGCTTAATGTTACTGTTGCTCTTACTGTAGGATTACCTCTACTATCTAGTACTTCATCTGCATGAATATCATCTATATATATCATTACTCTTTCTCTCCTTTTTTATTATCTGTGTTAAAATCTATACCCATAGCACTTTTTATACCATTTTCAATCTCTAGTGCTAACTCTTTGTCTTCTCTAAGTAGAGCTTTGACTTTTTCTCTACCTTGTCCGAGTTTTTGATCTTTGTAGCTAAACCATGAGCCACTTTTATCAACAATATCTAGTTTTACACCATAATCGACAAGTTCCCCCTCTTTTGAAATACCTTCACCAAACATAATATCAAACTCAGCTATTTTAAATGGTGGTGCAACTTTGTTTTTTACAACTTTTGCTTTTACTCTATTTCCTATGCTTTCATCTGCTTGTTTAAGAGTAGCTATTCTTCTGACATCAATTCTCACTGAAGCATAAAATTTAAGAGCATTTCCT
The DNA here is from genome assembly GCA_964560425.1 of uncultured Campylobacterales bacterium. Lineage (GTDB taxonomy): Bacteria > Campylobacterota > Campylobacteria > Campylobacterales > QNZT01 > CAZLLE01. The sequence continues at coordinate 57,951 of CAZLLE010000033.1, read as the reverse complement.
CCTGTAGTTGTCTCAGGTGAACCATAACCCATCATTCCGATTTTCATTCTTATTTGGTTGATAAAGATGATTGTTGTATTCATCTTATGTACAATACCTGTAAGTTTTCTAAGAGCTTGTGACATAAGTCTAGCTTGAAGACCTACATGAGTGTCTCCCATATCTCCATCAATTTCAGTTTTTGGGGTAAGGGCTGCTACGGAATCTATTACAATAAGATCAATTGCTCCACTTCTAGCAATATTCTCTACAATATCTAGTGCTTGTTCTCCATAGTCTGGTTGAGATACAAAAAGATTGTCTATATCTACACCCAAATTTTCTGCGTATTTTGTATCTAGGGCATGTTCTGCATCTATAAATGCACAAACTCCACCAGCTTTTTGTGCTTCTGCTGTGATTTGCAGTGCTAGTGTAGTTTTACCAGAGCTTTCAGGTCCGTATATTTCAATCATTCTCCCTTTTGGAACACCACCAATACCAAGAGCAATATCTAGTCCTAGAGAACCCGTGCTAATAGCTTCAATAGGCTCAAACTCTTTGTCTCCGAGTCTCATTAAAGCACCTTTCCCAAATGCTTTATCTATCTGTTTTATTGCTAAATCAAGTGCTTTTTTTTTGTTTTCATCCATACATGTGATCCTTCATTTAAAGGTGTATTGTATCAATCTTTAGATAAATTTTGTTGAATCTCTTTGATAATATCTTCGCTCTTTTGGTCCATGATATTTTGTGTGTAAGCGTTGGCACCTTTGGATATATAGTGCTGTAGGTTTTTATTTTTCTGTTTTAGTAGTTCTAACTCATCTTTGTTATCTGTGGAAGTTAGTTCTGTAAGTCTATTTTTTAGATCTTCATTCTCTTTTAGAAGCCTATTGTAGTGAGTATGTGCTTTTGTGTTTGTTGCATCTTCTAAGCGTTGTTGGTCAATTTCTAACTCTTTTGTTAGATTTTTACGAATTGAGATTAAATTGGCTATATCTTTCTCTAATTTAGAATTTTTCTCTTCTAAAAGTCTATTCTCAACTTCTAATTTATATATAATCTCTTGATACTCTTGAGATATGGAGTTAAAAAAACCCTCTAATTGAGTAACAAAAAAAGTTTTTTTCATAGTGAGTTTCTTAGATATATCTTTTAGCATTAAAAACTCCTATAAAATTTAAAATAATTAAAAAATTATACCATTAGTTAATTAAATTCAAGAGTTGTTTAACTCAACTATAATAAAATGTTTTTAATTAGTTCGTAGGAGTAGATTTGAAAATTGTAACAGTAGCACATTCACCAGATGCAGATGATATCTTTATGTTTTATGCCATTAAGTTTGGCTGGGTAGGTTTGAAAGGTGTTCAATTTGATAATTTAGCTCTTGATATTGAGACATTAAATGTGAAAGCATTAGAAAATATCTATGATATTAGTGCGATTAGTTTTGGTTTATACCCTCTAATCAAAGATGAATATGCACTATTGAGAACTGCTGTAAGTTTTGGAGAGGGATATGGTCCAAAATTGGTAAAACAGAAGGGTAAAAAACTAAAAAGAAATTTCAAAGTTGCACTAAGTGGAAAATATACAACCAATGCCCTACTTTTTAAAATAGCTTATCCTGATGCTAGGATTATCTACAAAAACTTTTTGGATATAGAAGGGGCAGTAATTAGTGGTGAGGTTGATGCTGGAGTTTTGATTCATGAGAGTATTTTGACTTATGATGACTCTTTGGAAGTAGAGAGAGAGCTTTGGGATATTTGGCAGGAGTTGGCTTGTGAAGATCTACCCCTTCCTCTTGGGGGAATGGCAGTTAGAAGATCACTTCCTATTACTAGGGCTATTGAGTATGAGAGAGTTTTGACTGAGGCTGTTGAGGTTGCAGAAAAAAATAAGAGTATGCTCTCAAAGATGTTATTAGAGAGAGATTTGATTAGAGTAGATGCTCAAAAACTGGATAAATATCTGGATATGTATGCAAATAAAGATTCTGTGAGCATGAGTGAAGTTCAGCTTAAGGCAATTAATAGACTTTTTGAACTTGGCTATAAACATGGCTTTTTTTCAGAACTTATTGATGTAAAAGATTATCTTGTTCCTGTTGAATACAATGATTATAGGTTTGCATAATGGAAGCTAAATTAATTGGTCTTGGAGTAGAGACTTTTAAAATAGCTCTACTTCTTTCACTACCAATGCTCATGGGTGGTTTGATTGCAGGTTTACTTATTAGTATTTTTCAAGCTACAACACAAATTAATGAGATGACACTCTCTTTTGTACCCAAAATTTTGCTTGTTGTAACAATTTTAATATTTTTGATGCCATGGATGATGAACATCATGATAGAGTTTACTACTAATATGATTAATAAAATTCCAGAGTTTATCTTTTGATTACATATTTTGTGCCGCTAAAAATCCACTAGCCCAAGCCCAATGTAGATTGTATCCTCCGCAATCTCCATCAATATCTACTACCTCCCCACTAAAAAATAGACCTTTTACTAATTTTGATTCCATTGTCTGCGGATTAATTTCATCGGTATTTATGCCTCCTGCCATAACCTCTGCTCCCTTGGCTCCTTTTGTGTCATGAATGTTTACTTCTAAATTTTTTATAATAGAGGCTATATCTTTTATATTTCTTTGATTAATATTCTGTTTTATAATTTTTGCTTTTTTCAAAATTATATTTGTCAATTTTTTATTGATAATACCATTTAGCCAAAGATTTGGAGTTTGATATTTTAGTAGATAGAGTCTCTTTTGTAATAATGTAATCAACTCTTTTAACTCAATGTGAGGCAGTAGATCTATTTTGATAGTTACTTTTTGATTTTGTTGTAGTGCAAATGAAGCATTACGACTTAAATCTAAAATAGCAGAACCAGATAGACCATAATTGGTAAATAGTAAATCTCCATAGATAGATTGTTTTTTCTTCCCATTAACAAGTAATTCTAAATTTGACTCTATTTTCACACCACTTGCTTCATAAAAGATTCTATCATTTGAGATAAGTTGTGTAAGTGAAGCAAAAGGTTTGATGATTGTATGTTTAAAAGATTTAGCAAGAGTATATCCACTCTCACTACTTCCTAAATTGGGCATAGCATAAGAGCCAGTAGCAATTAAAATTGATTGATAACTTTCACTATTAATAATAAATTTACTATTTTTCTTCTCTATCTTGTCTATTTCTGAAGATAGAATAATCTTTACACCCACTCTTTGAGCTTCAAATAGCAGAAAATCGACAACACTCGAAGCTTGTCTTGACATAGGATATAGTTTTGTACTTTTGCCTTTTATAAGCTCTATCCCTAAATTAGAGAAAAATTTCTTCTCTTGGTTATTATCAAATACTTTCATGGCTGTTTTTATAAAAGATGAGTTCTTTCCATGATAGTTTATTTGAGAAATATTTAGATTTGATATATTACATTTACCATTACCTGTTGCTAAAATTTTTCTACCAACTTTATGATTTTTCTCATATAAATGTACGAGTAAGCCCTTTTTTGCTGCATTAATTGCAGCGATAAGCCCAGATGCTCCAGCACCTATAATTGCGATTTGTTTTTTCATGAAAGAATAATATCAAATTTTTAATCTATCAAGCAACAATAGTGACCTTGGTTAATAAGAGAATAGATTTTTCTCTGTTGCTTGATAGTTTTTCTAAAAGGGTTTGTTTAGACTTATCAAAAAGTTATTTTCTAAAGAGTCTTATTTTTCTATTTCTGATAAGTTGGTTGTATTATCACATAAAAAAGTGAAATAAATGTGAAAAATGGATTATACTTATCAAAAAAGTTAATTTCCTTTGTGCTTAAAAAAACAATATAAATTTATATTTTATTTTAAAATGTAATAAATATGTTACTATTTGTACCAAAAATTAATTTAGAGGTGTGTGAGTATGAAAAATTTATGGTTTGTAGTAGCAATGTTGTCAATGTTTATTGTCAATGCTTCTGCTACATCAGGTACAGTTGAACCTTCTGGTACAACTATCAAAACAGATAAACATGGATATATTGTTGGTGAAAATGTTATTGCTTCATTCAAAAATATGTTAGGTGATAGTGATGATTGGATTGGTGTTTACGAATATGGTGCAAGTAATGATTGGGATAATGTTGTAGCTTGGAGTTGGAGTGGTGGAACTGTTAATGGTTCAGTAGTATTAAAAGATATTCCATCTGGTAAATATCAGGTAAGAGCATTTTTTAAAAATAGTTTTGAAAAGCAAGCAGAGATTCATTTTTTTGTAGATGAAGTTGGTGAGGCAAATGATGTAACTCTTATAACAAACCACTCTAGTTATAAACCAAATCAGAAGATTACTGTAAAGTTCTCAAATATGTTAGGAGATTCAGAGGATTGGATTGGTATATATCCTGCAGGTAGTCAAAGTAATTTGGATAATCGTATTGATCTAAAATGGACTAAGGGTAAAAAAAGTGGTTCGTTAATTTTTGATCCTCTACCTATTGGTAATTATGAGATGAGAGCTTTTTTTAAGGGTTCTTATGATGAAGAAGCTAGTAAATCATTTGTAGTAATTTCTGGTGATAATGGTAATAATAATGATTCCACAATATATGAAGATGCAAATAATGGAATCTCTTCTAAATGGAAGACAGTTTCAGGAATATTTCAACCAAAAGCTATTAATGGTGCAGTAAAACTTACAACAAATTGGGAGACAAATACACATAATAGTTCAGAATACCAATTGCCTATGAATAATGATAAACAGACTATTCTAGAGGTAGATATTGGTGGCGTTGGTGCTGCAGGTGGTCATATCGGTGGTATTCATGCTTATGCTCCTGCTGGTTATATGGCACACTATGGAATGGGTGTTATTGTTGAGACTACGAATGGTATAAGAGGAATGACTTGGGACTCTTTTCTAAATCATGAAGATGTTGATGCCTATATCAATGATTATGGTGATGGAAATGTTGAGCTTATATATCCATCTCCAATTGAACAAGTAAGAGGTTTTGGTTATACAGATATCAATCTTTGGGAACATTTTAGAGTTGATCTAAATGCTTATCTTCAACAGCTTGAGCCAGGTAATAAAATTATCAAAGTTAAAACTTTTTATAGTGGTGGTGGGTATTTAGATAATATAAAACTTTCATCTAAATAACTCTCCAAGAGATACCTTTTTGGTATCTCTTTCTCTCCAAACGATTTTTACACAATTTTTATTTATAATCTTCTCTTCAATTTAATAGCAGGAGAAAATTATGGTTATTGATAGACCTCAAATAGAAGATGTTTTTGTTCCTAGAGGTGATTTCTCTGACCAAAATATCTATATTCCAAGAAAAAAATATGATGATGTTCTAGCAAGTTGCATGAAAACCAAAACCAATATTTTTATATCTGGTGAGAGTGGAAGTGGAAAAACTTGGCTTTATGAGATCTTTTTTGCTACAAGAAAAATTAATTTTATTGTTATTAATTTGGCTGAAATCATTATGTATGACTCTCTTTTTTGTATGCTTGAGAAAAAAATATTGGGTAGCAGTGGAAAAATTGTTAAAAATGAGATTTTAGATGTCTGTTATAGTAAGCTTAATGAAAAAAATCATACACAACGAAATCCATCTTTTATTGTTTTTGATAATTTAGAGCATTTGGAGTCTATTGGTATAGATCCAAGATATAAAAATGAGCTAATTTTATTAATTCATAGCTTGGATAATAGAGAACTCTCTGCTTATAATATTCGTTATCTTTTAGTTGGTATTCCTAGTTCTCTCAAAGAGTTTTTTAGTGGAATGAGTATACTTTTTGAGCCAATTGCCAATAGGATTAGAGAAGTACCTACACTTGATGGTTTTGAGGTGTCTGAGTTAAATGAATTTTTGAGAAAAACACTTGTTGAAAAACTATTTTTTCATATCTCAAATAGCTCTCTAAAAGAGATATCTGAATATATACAAAAAGTTACAGATTTGATTCCTTTGAGAGTGCAACAATTTCTTTTTTATCTAGCTCATGAGATTATGAATAATTGTAAAAAGTATGAAAAAGAGCTTCTGTATGAATCATCAAAAAAGTGGATTTATGCCCACTACTCAGAAGTAGAAATAGTATTTGATGAACATTTTTTAACGCCTACTTCTAGGGTCAAAAAAACAAATCAGGTTATTTTTCTGCTTGGTAAAATTGATACAAGTAATATTTTTACAAATCAAGATTTGATTGGTCTATATAGAAAATATTTTCCTACTACTTTCAAAAAAGGGACTATCAATATGAGTATGATTTTTTCTGGTCTATCAAAAGGTAATAAGCCAATTTTGAAAAAGATTAATAATCGTGATAAATTTAGATTAGTTGATAGTAGATTAAAAATTTTGATAAATAGTAGACTATTTATTGGTGAGAAAGAGGTTATTTACAAAAAATGAGTTTAAGAGATAAAAAAAAATATATTTTAGATTGGAAAAAAATCTCTAATATTAGCAAAATGAAATTTGTAAAAACTATTTTGGTGTGGGTTGTAGTTGTACCTATTGTTGCCAAAATATTATCATCTTTTAAAGATTATCATATTATTAATTTTGATTTTGTACTTCCTTTCTCATGGGTGCTTTTCTACTTTTCTGCTCTATTTTTTTTGATTGGTAATGTTTTATATAATATTTTTGTACCTCCTATTATTAATGAGAATAGATCTTTTAGCCATTTTTTGCAGATGGGCAGGGGGAAAAGGGAGTTAGTATCTTATCTTGAATCAGAAAAGTTAGAAGATAGAGGAGTTTATAGTGAACTCTATTGTGATAAAGCTTTGGCAACAGAGTCAAAAAATGAGTATTTTTGGGATATATGGGATATGAGTCTTGAGAGTAAAATTAGAGTTAGATTTTTTATCTCTATATTTTATTCTTTAGGAATATTATTAATTTTGATCGTATTTTTTCAAAATATGTTGTTTGTAGTAGAAAATATTTAAAATAATTGATCTTTTGTCGATGTTACGCTAACATGATTGACAAATTTTTATAGGAGAAATTATGAAAAAATTAATTGGATTGAGTTTAATAGCTTTGATGTTTGGTTTTGGTGGTTGTACTCAAGAGACACAAAATAAGTTGGGGCGTGCTGTTCAGAATTGGACAGGAACTGATGGTATATTAGAGATTTATGCTGGTGATAAATTGGTTAAGAGATTTATGAAAATTGATAAGCTCTCTACTGCTATAAGTACAGATGGGGATCATACTAATAGACCATATAGATATGGTTATGGTGTTTTAGATGCAAATCTTGATGGTAAAGTAGATAAAAAAACTGAAAAAAGAGTCTATTTTGAATTTAGTGATTACTCAACTTCATATGTATTTTTTGAGAATCCAGAATAGTCAAGGTTTTTAATGAATATCATTGAACTTTTTGACAAGATACTCTCCTTTGAGTCAATTACACCCAAAGATGATGGTGCTTTTGATTTTATTGAGGGGTATTTAAGTGATTTTGAAGTTATTAGAATAGAAGAGGGCGGGGTAAAAAACCTATTTTTATACAAGAAATTTTCTGAAGGTTCACATCTATGTTTTGCGGGACATATTGATGTTGTTCCTCCTGGAGATGGTTGGGATAGTGATCCTTTTACTCCAACTACTAAAGGTGGTTATATTTATGCTCGTGGTGCTCAAGATATGAAATCAGGACTAAGTGCATTTTTAAAAGCTTGTCATGATGCAACCTCTTTTAATGGTACTCTCTCTATTCTTTTGACGAGTGATGAAGAGGGTGATGCTACTTATGGAACGATCAAGGTTTTGGAGTATCTTAAAGATATTGATTTTTTACCTGATTTTGCAATTGTTGCTGAACCAACTTGTGAAGAGGTTTTTGGAGATGCAATCAAGATTGGACGAAGAGGCTCTATCAATGGTATTATTGAGAAAATAGGGCTACAAGGTCATGCTGCATATCCTGAAAAATCTAAAAATCCAATTCACAAAGTAGCACAAGTTTTACCACACATGGCTGGTGTAAATTTGGATGATGGTGATGAAAGTTTCGCCCCTAGTCAATTTGTAATTACAGATATTAGAGCTGGCATGGAGGTGACCAATGTTACCCCTGGTAAGCTTAAGATGATGTTTAATGTGAGAAACTCTACAAAAACAGATAAAACTACTGTATCGAAGTTTGTAGACTCCTACTTTAAGGATATGGATTATACTTTGCAACTGAATCAATCTGCAAAGCCATTTGTTACAAAAAGAGATTCTAAAATAGTTCAAGATATCACTAATTCAATACAAAATATTGTCGATATTGATCCTAAGCTATCTACTGCTGGAGGTACAAGTGACGCTAGATTTTTTGGTGAATTTGGTGTTGATACTGTGGAATTTGGTCCAATAAACGATACGATTCATGCTCCAAATGAGAGAGTAGGAGCAGAAGAGGTAGAAAATTTGGAGAAAATTTTTTCTGATGTAATAGCAAATTTTTAAGAGGGAAAAAAGATGAAAAGAGAACTATTTTTTGAAAGTGGTATAAGTAAAGAGTTGTTAAATCAAGGTTATGATGCGTTGGCGCGTGAATTAAGAGGTGGAGATGTTGGTTATTATCTTTTGCCTGAATCTATTGAAAATAGAGAGGTAATTCACTCCTTTTGTAAATCTTATGATCTTGAAAAAATTAAGAATGTTGTAGTTATTGGTATTGGTGGATCATCTTTGGGGACAAAAGCTATTGATTATATGCTCTCACACACAAAAAATAGAAACGATAAAAATCTGATTTTTATGGAGAATGTGGATCCAAATGAGATAGAGAGAAATATGAGAGATGTTCTATTTGAAGAGAGTATATTTATTATGATTTCAAAATCAGGCTCTACAATAGAGACAACATCTTCTGTTAAATATCTTATGAGCAAATATCAACTATCTTTTGAGATGGAAAAATTTCAACAACATTTTATCTGTATTACTGATAAAGGTTCTCCTCTTGATGCTTTTGCTTCTGATTTTAATCTTAAAACATTCTATCTTCCTCTCAATGTTGGTGGAAGATTTTCTGTATTTAGTGCTGTGGGATTATTGCCACTTGCAATATTAGGATATGATATTGATGCTATGCTTGATGGTGCTTATGAGTTAAAAAAATCATTTTTTGATAGAAGAGAAAACTCTTTGGTAGAAAAAGCGTATCACTATGCTATCAATGATGATATTATGCCTATTAATGTTCTATTTTCATATACTAGTTCATTTAAATATTTTAATGATTGGTATGTTCAGCTTTGGGGAGAATCTCTTGGTAAATATAATAGAGACAAAGAGAGAGTAGGGCTGACTCCTATTGGTATTGTAGGTTCTGTAGATCAGCACTCATTTTTACAGCTTGTGATTGAGGGTCCTATAAATAAGAGCATGACTATGATTAAACTCAAAGATTTTGATAATGATTTAACTATCCCTAATATCTCTATTCCTCATCTTGAAAAGACAGATTATATTAATAATAATAAATTTAGTACACTTATCAATGCTCAATGTGATGCAACTATGCAGAGTATTATGGAGCAGGGAATTGATGTAGATAGGATTGAGATTGATAGGCTATCTGAAAAGAGTGTTGGAGAGATGATTTTTTATTATGAGCTTCTAACTTCTCTGACAGGACATTTTTTGGATGTAAATACTTATGATCAACCCGGAGTTGAGCTTGGAAAGGTGATTTTAAAAGAATCATTTGAGAAGGAAATTGCTTAATATTGGACTATATTATTTTTACTGATCTTGATGGATCTCTACTAAATCATGAAGATTATAGTTATGAAGAGGCATTAGAGATGCTCTCCTTTATTAAACATCACAATATCCCTCTTGTCTTTACTACAAGTAAAACAAGAGCGGAGTGTGAAATTTTACAAGCACAAATGGGTATCAATGCCCCTTTTATTGTTGAAAATGGTGCTGCTATTTTTGGACTTGAAGAGAATATTCAACTTGGTCTCTCATTTAGTGAGATATCCTCATTTACCCAAAAATATAAAGATGAGTTTGGACTGCTTCTCTTTTCTGATATGAAAGTAGAAGAGGTGATGGAGTATACAGGGTTTGATTATGCTTCTGCTTCTATTGCTAAATCAAGAGATTTTAGTGAACCTTTTTTGCCAAAAGATGAAGAGAGATTGACTGCATTAGAAAAAATAGCTGAATCAAATGGACTAAAAATTTTAAAAGGTGGTAGATTTTATCACTGTGTTGGGATTACTCAAGATAAGGGTGTAGCGGTAGAAAAAGTTCTTTCACTCTTTCCTAATAGAGTCTCTATTGCTCTTGGAGATAACTATAATGATATTGAGATGTTAAAAGTTGTAGATATTCCTATTCTTATTCCTCATCATGAAGGACGATATATAGACACCTCAATTAAAAATATTATTAAAGCTCCATTTAAAGGGAGTCTTGGTTGGAATGAAACTCTCAAAAAAATATTGACTCCATGAATGATAAAGAAAAAATTAGGAGTATATTTCAAGCTGGATTAGAGGAGGCTTTTGCCAAAAACTTTATTCCTAAAAGTGTGACTTTTAAAGATAATATTCTTACTATTAATGACCAATCTTTTGATCTAACAAATTATAAAAATATCTATATTTATGGTTCAGGAAAAGCCTCTATCGAGATGTTAAAAGCTCTGCCTTTATCTTTAAAAGAGAGAGCTTCTCACTCTTTTGTAGTTTGTAACTATTATGAAGATATTAAAAATATTGAAGTTTTTCAAAGTACACATCCTCTCCCCTCTGAGAAAAGTTTAGAGGCAGCCGATAGACTTCTAAAATATTTTGAAAGTATGGGTGATAATGATTTTTATATCTATCTTCTCTCTGGCGGAAGTTCTGCAATGATTGAAAAACCGATAGAGGGTGTTTCATTGGATGATCTTATCCATTATACGGAAATTTTATTACAAAAAAATCTATCTATTGATGAGATAAATATAATTCGTAAACAACTCTCTTTAATAAAAGGGGGAGGATTATCATCTAGAACTAATGCTCATGGAGCTGTTTTAGTTCTTAGTGATGTTGTTGGTGATGATCTCCAATCTATTGGTTCTGCTCCTCTTATGCCAAATAAATCTTCTTGTGATGATTTTTATAAAGTATTGAAAAAACATAATTTATTTAATATTATTTCAACTAATATAGAGTATATTACAAATAGAGGATATGTATCCAAAGATGTCCCACATTTTATACTTATGAATAATATGAAAGCTCTTAAAAAATCTCAACAAAAAGCAGAAAAGTTAGGTTTTAAAACAGAAATTGTAACTAATTTGTTACAAGGAGATGTTAGAGTAGTTGCAAAATATATTTATGAGTATATCAAGAGAAACTATAACGCTTCTCTCTCTCCTTTTTGTTTTATTTTTGGTGGTGAAACTACCGTTGAAGTAAAAGGTAGTGGTTTTGGCGGTAGAAATCAAGAACTCTGTTTATGGTTTTTAAAGGAGTTGCAAGATGGTGATAATATTACCTTTTTGAGTGGTGCAACTGATGGGATAGATGGTAATAGTATTGCTATGGGTGGAGTGGTTGATATTGATAATAATCTAAAAGATATTGATATCTATTTGGATCGTAATGATTCATTTCATTATCTGCAAAGAGAAGAGTCATTGATTAGTTTTGGATATAGTGGAACAAATATTGCAGATATTATAATTGTGTTAATACGATAGGAGGTATAAATGTCTGATTTTTTTCAAAATGGTGTTATTACAACTATACCAAAATTAGGAGATCGTTCTGTAGAAAATATGGAGTCAGAACTCCTTGAACTCTCTAAAAGACGCAATATGATTTTATTACTTCCTGCTCTTTATGGTGAATTTGAAACTTCAGCTATGGCTAAGATTATTGATGAAATTAAGAGTATAGATTATCTTTATCGTATTGTTGTTGGTTTGGATGGTGCTACAAAAGAGCAGTTTGAAGAGGTAAAGAGAAGAATGTCAATGGTTCATACGAAAGTGGATGTTATTTGGCATGATGGGGCTCGTATTGTTGAGCTTCGAGATGAACTAAAAAATGCTGGTTTTACAAGTGTTGATATTAGAGGTAAAGGTCTTAATGTTTGGATGATGTTAGGGTATGTACTATCTGATCGTGATGCCTATGCTATTGCTCTTCATGATTGTGATATTGTAAATTATAGTAGAGAAATTCCTGCAAGGCTCTTTTTCCCTATTGTTCATCCTGCTTTTGATTTTGAGTTTAATAAGGGATATTATTCAAGAGTAGATAATAGACTTTATGGAAGAGCTACAAGACTTTTTTATACCCCTTTGTTAAAATCCCTTGAGAGAGTTTTTGGAAACAATAGATATCTAAATTATATGGGTAGTTTTAGATATGCACTCTCGGGAGAGTTTGCACTTATTAGAAGTTTGGCAAGAGGTATTCGTATCTCTCCTACTTGGGGCTTAGAGGTTTCGACATTGAGTGAAGTTTATCATAGTACCTCCAAAAAGAGAATTTGCCAATCTGAAATTATAGATAGTTATAATCATAAACATCAAATTTTGGGTAGTGAATATGGTGATGGTATAGCTAAGATGACAAAAGAGATTGCAGAGACAATTTTTCGTATTATGTCTCAAAGTGGTGTGGCTTTCTCTAATGCAAAATTTAGTGCATTGTTGACAACTTATTATGAAGAGTCAAGAAGGGCTATTGATCAATATAGTGCTGTATCAGAGGTGAATGCCTTAAACTATGATAGACAAAAAGAGATAGAAGCTATTTTGACTTTTACAGATTCGCTTAGATTGGCAAATGAAGATTTTCATGATGATCCTATGGGGGTTCCTGCTCTTCCTGCATGGACTAGTGTAAGATCTGTTTTACCAAAATTCAGTTATAAATATAATAAAGCAGTAAAGCTAGATAATGAATAAAAGTATTAATGATAGATTAGAAATTTTATATAATAAAGAGGATGCTAAAAAGGCAAAAGTTGCTATAGATGATTTGGTTAAACTTTATAAAAAGAGATATAGTTCTACTAGCTATAACATGACTCAAAAAGATTTAATTCTAATTACTTATGCTGATCAATTTTATGATGAGTACTCTACTCCCTCTATTTTAGTGCTTGAAAAATTTTTGGACTCCTATTTACATAATATTATTAATTGTGTACATCTTTTGCCTTTTTATCCCTACTCTTCAGACGATGGTTTTTCAGTTATAGATTATAAAGCAGTTGCCAAAAATGTAGGAGAGTGGAGAGATATAGAGAGATTATCTACTAAATTTCGTCTTATGTTTGATGGTGTGATAAACCATATATCTAAACACTCTAATTGGTTTAAAGAGTTTTTGGCTCAAAATGATGAGTATGAAGATTTTTTTGTAGAGGTAGATAAAAATCAAGATTTATCAAAAGTAGTAAGACCTAGAACTTTACCACTATTACACCCATTTAAGTTTGCTGATAACCATGAGGGCTATATCTGGACAACATTTAGCCAAGATCAGGTTGATCTAAATTACAAAAATTATAGAGTTTTAATTGATGTATTGGATGTTTTACTTTTTTATATTCAAAAGGGTGCGAAATTACTTCGCCTAGATGCAATTGCCTTTTTGTGGAAAGAGATTGGTACTAACTCTATTCATCTGCCTCAAACTCATGAAGTAATTCAATTAATGCGTGATGTACTCCATCAAGTAGCTCCTGAAGTGATTATAATTACTGAGACAAATGTGCCTCATGATGAGAATATATCATATTTTGGAAATGGTAATGATGAAGCACAGATGGTCTATAACTTTGCACTGCCTCCTTTGATTGCTCACTCTATTTTGGTTGGTGATGCAACAGTAATGCAAAAATGGGCAAAAGAGTTGACTCTTCCTAGTGATAAAGTCTGCTTTTTTAACTTTACAGCTAGTCATGATGGTTGTGGAATGCGTCCTGTAAGTGAACTATTAAGTAACAAGGAGATTGATAACTTAGTCAAAAGTGTAGAAAAAAGAGGGGGATATGTATCTTATAGGTCTCTTGAAAATGGAGAGAAAAGTCCTTATGAACTTAATGCTAGTTATATTGATATAGTATCTGACCCAAATGAAGATTTGGAGATTAGAGTCAAAAAAATGATCCTCTCTCAAGCTGTAGTTTTGGCAATGCCTGGGGTGGCAGGTATCTATATACACTCTATCATAGGATCTTCAAGTGATAGAGATAGTGTAAAAAAGAGTGGAGTCTATCGCTCAATTAATCGTGAAAAATTAAATATTGAAACTCTCTCCAAAGAGTTAAATACACCTAATAGTCTGCGAGGTATGATTTTTGATAAGTATAGAGTATTACTTAATTTAAGAAGAAAATATCAAGCTTTTAATCCTTACTCCTCATTTGAGATTTTGGATATTCACCCCTCTCTTTTTGTCATAAAGAGAAATTCTCATGGGGATGATAATAATATTTTAGCGATACATAATTTTTCTAATATGCCGATAGTGTTTAAATTACCTAGTTTTATAAGAGATAACTCATTTGATCTTATAAATAACCAAATAATTGATAGTAGAGAATTTAAAATAGGAGCGTATGGAATAATATGGATCAAACAGAACAAAACAAAGGACGATTTATGAGAATAACAAAATGTCTATTTCCTGCCGCGGGATATGGAACAAGATTTTTACCAGTAACAAAAGCTATGCCAAAAGAGATGTTACCTATTTTAACAAAACCATTGATTCAATATGGTGTTGAAGAGGCTGTTGAAGCTGGTATGGATACTATGGCAATTATTACAGGTCGTGGTAAAAGAGCCATTGAAGATCATTTTGATATTAGTTATGAGCTTGAAAATCAGATAAAAGGCTCTTCCAAAGAGCATCTTCTTACTGAAATTAGAGCTTTGATTGGCAAATGTACTTTTACATATACAAGACAAAAAGAGATGAAAGGTCTTGGTGATGCTATATTAAAAGGAAAAGCTCTTATAGGACAAGAACCATTTGCTGTTGTTTTGGCAGATGATCTTTGTATCAATACAAATGGTGATGGTGTCTTAAAACAGATGATTGCCCTAAATAATAAATATAAATGTTCAGTTGTTGCCATTATGGAAGTACCAGAAGATCAAACATACAAATATGGTGTTATTGATGGTAAAGAGATAGAAGAGGGTGTATACATGGTATCAGATATGGTAGAGAAACCAGAACCAGAAGAGGCACCATCAAATTTAGCTATTATTGGAAGATATGTTTTAACTCCTGATATTTTTGAAATCATCCAAAATACAAAAGCTGGTAAAAATGGCGAATTACAAATTACAGATGCTTTGATGAACTTAGCAAAAAAAGGTATGGTTTTAGCATATAAATTTAAAGGTCAAAGATTTGATTGTGGTAGTGTAGATGGTTATGTCGAAGCGACTAATCACCTTTATAGTTTGGAGAATCACGAAAAATAGCATACTATCTCTAGGTTTAGATATCTAAACCTAGAGATAAAAAGATGAGAGTTTAAAATTTAAACTCTGCTCCAAAAGTAAGATGGTCAATATCATCTTCTATTCTTGTATAGTTTGTATATATGTTATATTTTTCATTGATTTGGTATGCAAATCCGATACCAGCACTTATTCCCAAATCATCTTTTTCAGTTCCGGGGACTGGATTATCTCCATCGCTGATATTCATTTTTGAATCTATATGTTCATAAATTAGACCAACTCTTGGTTTGATGCTTAAATTTCCAAGCTTCCAGATATATGTACTGTACATACCAAGTGACCAAAAATCTACACCATCTTCTTCTATACCATCTGTCTTGCCACTTAGTTGTTGAACACTTAATGCACCCTCTATCTCTAATCCAAGATCAAAATATACATTTTTACCACCATTTACGATAAGAGCTGCACCGTTATCAAAATGTGGACTGTCAACTGTTTGCATTGCTGCACCAAATCCAACATAATCAAAAAACCCCTCCGCATATGAGGCTGTTGTTATTAAGGTAGATATTAACATTGCGGATATTAATTTATTCAAAACAATTCTCCTTTAATTCGTAAACTGTAATTGTATATTATATAGTAAGTTCTTTAATCTAAATTAAAATAATAATCTGCTCAATTTTTTTAGGTATAATTTTAAAAATTTTGATAAGGAAAGTAACAAATGGAAGTTATTTTGACACCAAATGCACCTTCAGCGATTGGACCATACTCTCAAGCGATAAAAGTTAATGGAATGATCTATACATCAGGACAAATTGCACTCAATAAAGATGGAATATTGATTGAAGGTGATGTTGAAACTCAAACAAGACAAGTTTTAGAGAATTTAAAAGAGGTTCTAAAAGAGGGCGGAAGTAGTTTTGAAAGAGTCATTAAAAGTACAATTTATCTATCTAACATGGATGATTTTGGTGTGGTAAATAGTGTGTATGGTGAATATTTTACTACACATCTTCCTGCTAGAAGTACAGTTGCAGTAAAAACTTTACCAAAAAATGTTGATGTAGAGATAGATTTAATTGCTCTTGCTTAATGAGCCTTTAAAGATAAAACAGATAGAATCGCGACTCAAAAATATTTTTAAGGATGCAGAATGTACGCAATCATCAAGAACGGTGGAAAGCAATATAAAGTTCAAGAGGGAGATTTTTTAAATCTTGACAAACTTGACGCTTCCCCGAAGGACAAAATCACTGTTGAAGAGGTTTTGGCTCTAAATAGCGGCGAGCTTCAAATTGGAACACCTTTTGTAGAGGGTGCAAAGGTTGAGCTTGAGGTAATTACTCATGGAAAAGATAAAAAAGTTATTATCTATAAAAAGAGAAGAAGAAAAGATTCTAAGCTTAAAAAAGGTTTTAGAAGAGAATATACAAGAGTAAAAGTTACAAGCATCTCTTAATTTTCAGAACATTAACTTTTGGGAAAATATGCCCCAAAAGTTAATTATTCCTTCAGCATATTTAATTACACTTTCAATATAATAAATCAAAATAATTTTAATATAACAAAAATCAAGGGTATAAATGTTTATAGATAATGCAGAAATAGAGCTTCGTTCTGGTAAAGGCGGTGCGGGTGCTGTCTCTTTTAGAACAGAAAAGTTTGTTTTAAAAGGTGGTCCTGATGGTGGAGATGGCGGTCGTGGTGGAGATGTCTATTTTCAAGTAGATAAAAATTCACATACTCTCTCTGCTTTTCGTGGTCGTCACCATATTAAGGCAAAAAATGGTGTCCCAGGACAAGGACGAAAAAAATATGGTAAGAGTGGGGAGTCTGTAACAGTAACAGTTCCACCAGGTACTCAGATTTTTAGTGTTGAGAGTGGAGAGTTGCTTTTAGATCTTGTAGAAGATGCTCAGAGAGTAAAATTTTTGGAGGGTGGAAAAGGTGGACTTGGAAACTGGCACTTTAGAAGCTCAACAAATCAGAGACCCTCTTATGCTCAACCTGGACTTCCGGGTGAGATCAAAAAGGTTAGAATGGAGCTAAAACTTATTGCTGATGTTGGATTAGTAGGATTTCCAAATGTTGGTAAATCTACACTTATCTCAATGGTATCCAATGCTCAACCAGAAGTTGCAAATTATGAGTTTACAACTCTTACTCCAAAACTAGGTGTAGTAAATATTGATGAAATTAGCTCTTTTGTTATGGCTGATATTCCTGGTATTATTGGTGGAGCTAGTGATGGAAAAGGGCTTGGTTTAGAGTTTTTAAAACATATTGAGAGAACTAAATTTTTACTTTTTATGTTGGATATTGCAAATTATAGAACATTGGAAGAGCAATATGATGTTTTAAAAGAGGAGCTTCATAAATTTTCTGAGATATTGGGAGCTAGAAGTTTTGCTATTGCTTTAACTAGGGTTGATACATTAGATGAAAGTTCAGCAAATGAGAAAATTGAAAGTTTTTTAAATTACATCTCTTTTAAAAATGATAAAAAAGATAATTTATATAAATTTAATACAAACTACAAAGGATTTGTACAAGATATTGATTCATATAATAGAGATAATCCATTTTTTATTGTTCCTATCTCATCTGTGACACGCCTTAATATTGATCCTCTCAAATATGCTCTTTTGGAAGCTGTTAATGAGGTTAAAAAAGATGTCTAGGATTGTCATCAAGGTAGGCTCTCATGTTTTGAGTGAGAATAATAGTTTGGCACTTGAGCGTATTGCCAATTTGTCTACACTTTTGGTAGAGTTGATTGAAAAGGGCGAAGAGATAATTTTGGTCTCATCTGGAGCTGTTGCTGCAGGATATACAAAATTACAACTAGATAGAAAAATTTTGGCAAACAAACAGGCAATCGCAGCAGTTGGTCAACCATACCTTATGAGTGTATATCAAAAAAAGATGCATGCTCGTGGATTGGAAGCTGCACAAGTTTTGGTAAATGCTCATGATTTTGACTCTAGAAGAAGGACAAAACATGCAAAAGATGCTGTTGATGTACTTGTACAAAATAGAGTTTTGCCCGTGATAAATGAAAATGATGCAACAACTACAGATGAGTTAGTCTTTGGTGATAATGATCAGCTTTCGGCTCATGTTGCTTTTCATTTTGATGCAGATATGTTAGTAATTTTATCAGATATTGATAGCTATTATGATAGTGATCCAAATGAGAATAGTAGTGCAAAAAAGATTAAATATGTGAATAGTATTGATCCTGATGATTTGGATATGTGTCATACTCCAAATAATGATTTTGCGACGGGTGGTATTGTAACAAAGCTAAAAGCTGCAGATTTTTTACTCTCTCATAATAAGAAAATGTTTTTAGCAAGTGGATTTGATCTTAGTGATATAAGAAGTTTTTTATTAGATAATAGTCATGTAGGTGGTACTCTTTTTTGTAAGGATTGCTCATGAGAGTAGTTTTTATGGGAACACCAGATTATGCTACTACAATTTTGGACTCTTTGGTATTGGATAAAGATATAGAAGTTGTTGCCCTATTTACTCAGCCAGATAAACCAGTAGGACGAAAACAGATTTTGACGCCTCCTCATATTAAAAATTATCTGCTAGAAAAGAGTTTGGATCTGCCTATATATCAGCCTATGTCTCTAAAAGATGAGACTTCCTATACTATTATCAAAGATTTAAATCCAGATTTTATAGTTGTTGCTGCTTATGGTCAGATTCTTCCTCAAAATATTTTGGATATTGCTCCTTGTATAAATCTTCATGCCTCTATTTTACCTAAATATAGGGGTGCAAGTCCCATTCAAGATGCAATT
Source organism: uncultured Campylobacterales bacterium (assembly GCA_964560425.1). Classification (GTDB taxonomy): domain Bacteria; phylum Campylobacterota; class Campylobacteria; order Campylobacterales; family QNZT01; genus CAZLLE01. The sequence continues at coordinate 38,645 of CAZLLE010000033.1, read as the reverse complement.
TTGAATCAAGAAAAATATAGTGGAGTTTGTGCTATGTTGATGGAAGAGGGATTAGATAGTGGGGATATATTAGGCTTCTCATATCTTAATATTGAAGGATTAACAGTAATAGAACTTTTTAATAAACTTGCCATTCTTGCTTCAACTTTAACAATTAAAACATTAAAAAACTTTAAAAATATTCAGCCAATCAAACAAAATGCTTGTGATAAAAGTTATGCTTCAAAGATCAAAAAAGAGCATGGAAAGGTTGAATTATTAGATGCAAAAGATGTAGATGCTAAATATAGAGCCTTTATTGCATGGCCAGGTATTTTTCTAAAAAGTGGTCTAAAATTAAAAGAGATTAGCCTTGAATCTGAAATTGGTACTAATAAAGAGGGTGAGATTTTAGAAGTTGGTAAAGATTTTGCTTTGATTGGATGTAAAAAAGGTAGTATAAAAATATTTATGGTTCAACCTCCATCAAAAAAAATGATGTCTGTTGTAGATTATTTAAGAGGCAAAAGGTTGAGTGTTGGAGATAATATCTTATAAAAATATTGAATCAACTCATCTGTACTTAATTAATGCAATAAAAGAGAGAGAGTTATCAGCTCCTATTGCTATTGTTGCAGATACTCAATCTGCTGGTATAGGTAGTAGAAATAATGAGTGGAGAGGTTTAGAAGGAAATCTATTTTTATCTTTTTGTATCGATCGAAAAAGTTTACCTTCTGATCTTCCTGTATCCTCAATGTCTATCTATTTTGCATTTGTATTAAAAGAGTTTTTAAGCTCACTAGGATCAAAAGTTTGGATAAAATGGCCAAATGATTTTTATATAGATGAGAAAAAAATTGGAGGAGTTATTACAAAGTTAATGGGTGAAAATATTATCTGTTCAATTGGCTTAAACTTGAAAAATTCACCTGAAAATTTTGGTAAGCTTGATATAAGGATAAATAAATTTTATCTATTGAGTAATTATTTTTTAAAATTAAAAAATAGTTTTTTTTGGAAGGAAATATTTATCAAATATCAGGTAGAATTTTCTAAGTCGAGAAGTTGCTCCTATTATGATTCCGCTTTAAAAAGGAGAGTTTCTTTAGAAGATGCAGTGTTAGTAGAAGATGGTTCTATTATGATAGAAAATAGAAGGGTTTATAGTTTAAGATGACTGAAATTATTGCAATAGCCAATCAAAAGGGTGGTGTTGGAAAGACAACAACTGCTGTCAATTTAGCAGCGTCTTTAGCCGTAGCTGGTAAAAAGGTTCTGTTAGTTGATATTGACCCTCAAGCAAATGCTACTATAGGCTTGGGTTTTGCTCGTAGTGAGTATGAATATAATATTTATCATGTCATGATTGGTCGCAAAAGACTCTCTCAAATTATACTTCCAACAGCCCTAGAGACATTAGATTTAGCCCCTTCAAATATTGGATTAGTTGGTGTAGAAAAAGAGTTCTATGATTCAGAAAATGAGTCGCAAGAGTTAATTTTGAGGAATAAGCTCCAAGAGGTTAAACGAAAGTATGACTATATTATTTTAGATGCACCTCCTGCTTTAGGTCCTATTACTATTAACTCTCTTAGTGCTGCTGATTCTGTAATTATCCCAATTCAGTGTGAATTTTATGCTCTTGAAGGTTTGGCTCAACTACTCAATACTGTAAAAATTATCAAAAAAACAATTAATCCAAAGTTACGCATTAAAGGGTTTTTACCCACTATGTATACCCCTCAAAATAATTTATCAAAACAGGTTTTGGTAGATCTAAAACAGCACTTTAAAAGTAAACTTTTTTCAACAAAAGAGTCATCTTATATTGTAATCCCTCGTAATATTAAATTAGCAGAGTCTCCAAGTTTTGGTAAACCCATTATTCTTTATGATATAAAATCAAAAGGTTCACAAGCTTATCAACGATTGGCCGAATCTATTTTAGAACTCTCTTCATAGCTTTTTAATTAAATTTTTACTATTCTTTTTTCAAAGGAATTTTTATGGCAAAAAAAAGTGGATTAGGTAGGGGTTTAAGTGCTATTTTAGATGATGTTGAAGATGCTTATAAGCAAGATCTTGATGAAAATGCATCTTCAGTAAAAGAGGTTAGTTTATCAGATATTATCCCAAACCCCTACCAGCCTAGAAAGATATTTGATGATGAATCACTCAAAGAGTTATCTACATCTATTCTAACGCATGGACTTCTTCAACCTATTGTTGTTGTTGTAAAAGAAGATGGTTATATGCTTATTGCGGGTGAGAGAAGATTAAGAGCTTCTAAATTAGCAGGATTAGAGACAATTAAAGCAATTGTTACAGATTTTGCTGAAGATAATTTGAGAGAGTTGGCTCTTTTAGAGAATATTCAAAGAGAGAACTTAAATCCATTGGAGTTGGCAAATTCATATAAAGAGTTGATTGAACAATATGGTGTAACTCAGGATGGATTAAGTGAAATTATACATAAGAGTAGAACTCAAATTGCCAATACAATTCGTCTTTTGAAACTTAGTAAATATGTACAAGGGTTGATTAATGATCATAAAATCTCACAAGGTCATGCAAAAACCTTGATAGGGTTAGATGAAGATAAGCAAAAACTGTATGCTGATACAATAATTGGACAAAAATTAAGTGTTAGAGAGAGTGAAGATCTTGTAAAAAAACTGAAACCAGTTGAACAAATTAAAAATATTAAGTCTAATAATGAAGATGTTGATAGTTTTCCTGATCTCGTGGAGGTTTTGGAGCTTTTAAAAAAATCTGGATTTAATATTAGACAAAAGAAAAATGATTTAATTATTAACTTTAGCAAAACTGAAGATATTAAACAATTTTTATTAAAAATTCAATAAAAATTTATAGTTGTTATGGTACAATCTTGCGAATTTTGTGAGATGAAGAGCATCTTTACAAATAAAAATTATAAGGGGTGCATATGTTAGATATTAGTCCTTGGCTACTTCTTTTAACAGCTGGTGTTTTTTTGTTTTTAGTCTATTTCCTTAATCATACGCTTTATCAACCACTTTTGAGATTTATTCAAAAGAGAGATGAGATAATCGCTGATGATTTAGCAAATGCGAATCAAAATAGTAGTGAAATAGAGAGTAGTTTGGCACAGGCTCACGATATTGTTGCAGAGGCTAAAGGTAAGGCTGCTTCGCTTAGAGAGGATGCTGTTGCAGAAGCAAAAGATCAAGCTAGTAAAAAACTTGATATTTCAAGAGCAAAACTAGAAGAGCAATATCAATCATTTTTGCAAACTTTATCTGCAAATAGAGATGAACTTAGAGAAGGATTACTTAAAAATCTTTCAACTTACCAAAAGTCTTTACAGACAAAATTAAAAAATATTTAAGAGGAGTTGGAATGAAGTTGAAATATTTAATATTTCTTGTATTACCATTATCTGCTATGTTTGCTTCTGGCACAGAGAGTAGTGGTGGTGAAACAGATATTGCTCCTAGAACAGTACACTTTCTAATCTTTGCTGCTATTTTATATTGGTTGTTAGCCGATAAACTTAGAGCTTTTTTTAATGGTAGATCAGATGAGATAGCTACTCGTTTATCTGCTGCTCAAGAGAAAGTTAAGGCTGCTAAGCTTGAAAAAGAAGAGGCATTAGCAAAAGTAGAAGGTGCAAAAGAGAGTGCAAAAGAGATTATTGAGATTGCTCATAAAGAGGCTGCACTACTTAGTGACAAAATTTCTGATAATGTTGATAATGAGATTAGAAATCTTGAAAAATCTAGTAAAGATGGCATGGAAGTTGAAGAGAAAAAAATGCAAAGAGATGTTGTAAATGAAGTTATTGATAAAATGTTTGATGAAGATGCAACACAATTGACTAGTGATGATTTTGTAAATATTATCAATAAGAAGGTTGCATAAGATGAGTCAAGAAATTAGTAAAAAATATGTAAAAGCCCTTTTATCTAGTGTAGAAGAGAGCTCTTTTGAATCAATTAATGATATATTTTTGAGTTTAACTTCTGCATTTAGTAGTTTAAAATTTTCAAATATTCTATTTTCACCTGAGGTATCAGGTGAACAAAAGAGAGACTTTGTTTTATCTCTAATTGAAAACCCAAGTAAAGAAGTAACTAATTTTATCAAGCTATTGGCTGAAAATGGAAGATTAGGAGAGATTCCTGGTATTTCTAAAGAGCTACAAAAACAGTTAGCTATTAAAAATAATAGTTATCAAGGTGTTGTACTTAGTAATTTTGAAGTAGATAGTTCTAAGCTAGAAGAGATTGCATCAAATTTAAGTAAAAAGTTAGGTTCTACAATTACACTTGAAAATAGGGTAACTGATTATCCTGGTCTAAAAGTTGAAATTGATGATTTAGGTATTGAAGTTGGTTTGTCTTCTGAGAGAGTAAAATCTCAAATAGCAGAACATATATTAAAATCATTATAATAAAATAAAGGAGAAATTTGTGAGTGCAAAAGTAAGAGCTGACGAGATTAGTTCACTAATTCAAGAGAGAATTGAAAATTTTGAATTAAGCGTAGATATAGAAGAGACAGGAAAAGTTGTTCAATATGCAGATGGTATAGCAAGAGTTTATGGTCTAAACAATGCTATGGCTGGTGAAATGGTTGAATTTGAGAGTGGCGATAGAGGTATGATTCTTAACCTTGAAGAGACTAATGTTGGTATTGTTGTTCTTGGTAAGGGAACAACAATTCACGAAGGTACTTCAGTTAAAAGACTTGGACGACTCCTTAAAGTACCAGTTGGTGAAGCACTTGTTGGTAGAGTTGTAAATGCACTTGGTGAACCGATTGATGGTAAAGGTGAAATAGCTACAACAGAGTCTAAGTTTGTTGAAGAGAAAGCTCCTGGAATTATGGGTAGAAAATCTGTTCATGAACCACTTCAAACTGGTATTAAAGCGATTGATGCACTTGTTCCAATTGGTAGAGGTCAAAGAGAGCTTATTATTGGTGATAGACAAACAGGTAAAACAACAGTTGCAATTGATACTATTATTAACCAAAAAGGTCAAGATGTAATTTGTGTATATGTTGCAATTGGTCAAAAAGAGTCAACTGTTGCTCAAGTTGTAAAAAAATTAGAAGAGAATGGAGCAATGGATTATACTATTATTGTATCTGCTGGTGCATCTGACTCTTCTGCTCTTCAATTCCTTGCTCCATATACTGGTGTTACAATGGGTGAGTATTTTAGAGATAGTTCAAGACATGGATTGATTGTATATGATGATCTTAGTAAACATGCGGTAGCTTATAGAGAGATGTCACTAATTCTTAGAAGACCTCCAGGTCGTGAAGCATATCCTGGTGATGTTTTTTATCTTCACTCAAGACTTCTTGAAAGAGCTGCAAAAGTAAGTGATGCATTGGGAGCTGGAAGTTTAACTGCTCTTCCTATCATTGAGACACAAGCTGGGGATGTTGCTGCTTATGTTCCTACAAATGTTATCTCTATTACAGATGGTCAAATTTTCCTTGAGACTGATCTTTTTAACTCAGGTATCAGACCTGCGATTAATGTTGGTCTTTCTGTTTCAAGAGTTGGTGGTGCTGCACAGATTAAAGCTACTAAACAAGTTGCAGGAACTCTAAGACTAGATCTAGCTCAATATAGAGAGCTTCAAGCATTTGCACAATTTGCTTCTGATCTTGATGAGACAAGTAGAAATCAGTTAGAAAGAGGACAAAGAATGGTAGAGGTTCTAAAACAAGGACCATATGCTCCATTACCAATTGAGAAACAAGTTATTATTATTTATGCTGGTGCAAATGGTTATTTAGATGATGTTCCTGCAAGTGAAGTTGTACGATTTGAAGCAGAGTTAAACTCATTTGTTGAAGCTAAATACTCTAACCTTTTAGAATCAATTAGAACTGATAAAAAGATCACTGATGATACTGATGGATTATTAAAAACTGTATTGGATGAATTTAAAGCAACATTCGTTGTAAAGTAAGGTTTCATTTATGGCAAATCTAAAAGAGATAAAAAGAAATATTGGAAGTGTTAAGAACACGCAAAAAATTACAAGAGCGATGAAGCTTGTTTCTACTGCTAAACTTAAAAGAGCAGAAGAGGCAGCAAAGCGTTCTAAAGAGTATGCTGTGAAACTTAATGAGATGCTTAGTGATATTTCAAGTAAGATTAATAAATTTAAAGTTGGTGGAAGTGCTAGCAAATTTTTTAATAATACTGAAAATCCAAAAGTTGTTGATATCCTATTTGTAACTGCTGATAAGGGGCTTTGTGGTGGTTTTAATGTTCAAACAGTTAAAAGAGTAAGTGCTATTGCTGCTGAATATAAAGAAAAAGGTGCCGAAGTAAGACTTAGAGGTGTGGGTAGAAAAGGTATAGACTTTTATAATTTTCAAGGTATTAATGTACTAGAAAAAGATATTGGTGTTAGTTCTGCTCCTACTTATGAAAAAGCACAAGAGGTAGTTAATAAAGCCGTAGATAGTTTTATTACTGGAGAGTGTGATAAAGTTATTTTAGTGCATAATGGTTACAAAAACATGATTACTCAAGAGATTAGAGAGAGATCATTGATGCCTGTTGAGACTGTTGATGTTGATGCCCAAGAGGTTGAAGGATCAATGATGGAGATAGAGGCAGAAGATGAAGAGAAGATGTTAGATGAGTTGGTTCGAAAATATATTGAATACAACATGTACTACTCTTTAATTGACTCATTAGCAGCAGAACATAGTGCAAGAATGCAGGCTATGGATAATGCAACAAACAATGCTAAAGAGAGAGTTGAGAAATTAACTGTGCAATATAATAAAGCAAGACAAGAAGCTATTACAACTGAACTCATTGAGATTATCAGTGGTATGGAAGCGTTAAATTAAAAACGAAAAAGAAGAGGAGTATATTAGATGATTGGTAAAGTATCACAAGTAATTGGTCCTGTTGTTGATGTTGATTTCGAGGGTGAAGTTCCTGCAATCAATGATGCAATTGAAGTAAATTATGAAGTAGAGGGTGTAGTACAAAAGCTTATTTTAGAAGTTGCTGCACATGTTGGTGATGGAAGAGTAAGAACTATTGCAATGGACATGAGTGAAGGTTTGGTAAGAGGTATTGAAGCAAAAGCACTTGGTACTCCTATTAAAGTTCCTGTTGGTGAAGAAGTTCTTGGAAGAATCTTTAATGTTATCGGTGATGTTATTGATGAAGGTGAAGAGGTAAAGGCTAAAGAGTATTGGTCTATTCATAGAGATCCACCTCCTTTTGAAGAGCAAAGTACAAAAAGTGAAGTTTTTGAGACAGGTATCAAAGTGGTTGATCTTCTTGCTCCTTATGCAAAAGGTGGTAAAGTTGGTCTATTTGGTGGAGCTGGTGTTGGTAAAACAGTTATCATCATGGAGCTTATCCATAATGTTGCATTTAAACACTCAGGTTATTCAGTATTTGCTGGTGTTGGTGAGAGAACAAGAGAGGGTAATGATCTTTACGAAGAGATGAAAGAGTCAAATGTTCTTGATAAAGTTGCACTGTGCTATGGTCAGATGAGTGAGCCTCCAGGAGCTAGAAATAGAATCGCTCTTACAGGTATTACAATGGCTGAGTATTTTAGAGATGAGATGGGTCTTGATGTATTGATGTTTATTGATAATATCTTTAGATTTGCTCAATCAGGTTCAGAGATGTCAGCACTTCTTGGAAGAATCCCTTCAGCAGTTGGTTATCAACCAACACTTGCTCGTGAAATGGGTGCATTACAAGAGAGAATTACATCAACTAATAAAGGTTCAATTACTTCTGTTCAAGCTGTTTATGTTCCTGCGGATGATCTTACTGATCCTGCTCCTGCGACAGTTTTTGCTCACCTTGATGCAACAACAGTTCTTAATAGAAGTATTGCAGAAAAAGGTATCTATCCTGCTGTAGATCCACTAGATTCAACTTCTAGAATGCTTGATCCTACAATTGTTGGTGAAGATCACTATAATACAGCTAGAGGAATTCAGTCTGTACTTCAAAAATATAAAGATTTGCAAGATATTATCGCAATTCTTGGTATGGATGAGCTTAGTGAAGAGGATAAACAAGTTGTTGAAAGAGCTAGAAAAATTGAAAAATTCCTATCTCAACCATTCTTTGTTGCAGAGGTATTTACAGGAAGTCCAGGTAAATATGTAACATTAGAAGAGACTCTTGAAGGATTCAAAGGAATTCTTGAAGGTAAATATGATGACATGCCAGAAAACGCATTTTACATGGTTGGTAGCATGAGTGAAGCAGTTGAGAAGGCTGAAAAGATGAAAAACAAAGCGTAAGCTTTGTTTTTCTATTTTAAGGAAAATCTATGAGTAAAATGAAATTAGAAATTATTACTCCTAATGGTGCAATATTTAGTGGTAATGTCAAAACTGTAACTCTTCCTGGTAGTGAGGGTGAGTTTGGTGTATTAGCTCAACATGCTGGTACAGTAACTTTGCTTAGTGCAGGTGCTATTGAAATTGAGAAAGAGGATGGTTCAAAAGAGTTAGTTGCAATTAACTGGGGTCATGCTAAAGTTGATGAAAAGAGTGTAACTGTATTAGCAGATGGTGCTGTAGCTATTTCTGGAGAGGGTAGTGATATTGCAAAATCTATTCAAGAGGCAAAAGATCTTGTATCTAGCATGAGTGATTCCGATATTGTTATAGCAGCAGCTAGTGCAAAAATAGAGGCTACGGCGAGGCTTCATTAGTTCATTATGGATATATTTTTTACTTATTTAACACAAGGTGGGTTTATATCTGCCGTTGTGTTAATTTGGCTCTCTTTCTACTTTCTTTTAACTGTTTGGATATATATTTCAAGAGCTTTGACTCTCTCTAATTGGGGGAGTGTGGAAAAGGCTTCTTTGGAAACTCTTTTGATGGGTACGCCCCGTATTAAGAGACAATCAATCTTAAGTAAGTGTGTGCAAAGTGGTGAGAGTAGTTCTACTGCAACTTTAGGTGTTTGTAAAAGTGTTGCTGAAAAAAAGGCAACGGCTTATCTATCAGTTCTTTCAGTAATATCATCAACATCTCCTTTTATTGGTCTTTTTGGTACAGTTGTCTCTATTTTGGAGACATTTGCTAAACTTAATGGTAGCTCTTCAGCTTCTTTAACTGTTATAGCTCCTGCAATTAGTGAGGCTTTGGTAGCAACTGCTGCTGGTATTTTTGTGGCAATCCCTGCTTATAGTGCACATATATTTCTAAAAAGACAAGCTTATGAACTTTTGAGTCTGTTAGATAGAGAGATTGACCTTTTGAAATTAGCAACTTCTAGAAGAGTAAAATCATAAAGGTATATATAAAATGAGTATAAATTGGGATGAAGATCCTGACTTAAATGTTACACCATTGGTAGATATTATGTTGGTTTTAATGGCTATTTTAATGGTCACTGCTCCTGTAATGGAGTATAAAGAGAATATTAATCTTCCTCAAGGTTCAAAAAGCGAATCTATTCAAAAAATACCTGATTTAACTATTGCTATAGATGCAGATAAAAATATTCAGCTTAAAGATAAAAAATATTCAATTGAAACTTTTGCGGATGATTTTGTTTTAGCCTCAAAAGGAATCCCTAAAGAGACAGTTGTATATATAAAAGCTGATAAAAATTTAAAATACGATACCGTGATATTTTTACTAAAGGTTGTAAAAGATACAGGTTTTAGTAAGGTATCACTTGTAACACATGGTTGAAAAAAAACTCTATAAAATAGTTGCATTTTTTATTGCAATTTTACTCTATATTCTTTTTGGTACTGCTCTTATATCCTACATTAAAGATAGTGCGAAGATAATCAAAGATTATGGCTTTAATGTTGATGATGCAATTGTTGTAGAACTTTCTCAAAAAGAGGATAAGCCAAAGGAAGAGAAAAAACCTCTTAAAAAGCAGATAATACCTAAACCTATAGTTACACCTCCTGCTCCCAAAATTGTAAAATCAGAACCGATTAAAAAAGAGGAAGAACATAAAGTAGAACCTATTATTTTGCCTCCTGATCCAGAACCAGAGCCTGAACCTGAACCTAAGGTTGAAAAAAAAATAGAGGTAGAAAAACCAAAAGAGGAGCCTAAAAAAACAGAAGAGAAACCTCAAGAGAGTAGGGCTAAAGAGGAAAAAAGTGCAAAAGATCTATTTTCTACTGTACGAACAGATGATTATGACAAAGTTTTGCAAGAGCGTATTAAAGAGGATAAAGCTAGAGCTAGTAGATTAAAAAAACAAAAAGCTAAAAAAGAGGCAGCAAGAAGAGCCAAAATTGCAAAAGCAAGACGAGAGAAAAAAGAGCGAGAACGAATAGCAAGAGAGGCTCAAGAGATGGTAGAAAATTTCTCTCTATCATCACCATCTTCTAGTAAAAAAAGAGGCGATTATCATGAATATTGGAGTAAAGTTTCCAATAAAATTATGTCGAAATGGAACCGTACAATCTCTACTCAAGATGGCTTAAAAGCTGATGTGAGAATTAAAATAGATAATAGAGGAAGATTGACTTATAAAATCTTAAGATTTTCAAATAATAATCTTTTCGATCAGAAGCTTAAGGTGTTTCTTGATAATTTAGAGTACGAAAGATTCCCTCGATATAAGGGTGGTTCCTCTATCGATGCGACTTTTGAATTTACAGATAAAGAGGAAGGGTAGTAAGAGATGAAGAGAATTTTTATATCTATTTTTATTGTCATGAGTGTGCAACTTTTTGCATCTGATGCAACGATACAGATTGTCAAAAAAATTGCTAAAGAGAAAAAAATAGCTGTTGCCAACTCTAGTAATCAATCTATGGATCGCTCACTTAATAATAAAATTTTAAAGCTTATTATTGGTGATTTAAAGGTAAGTTCACACTTTAATGTGGCAACTAACTATATAAATAGAGATTATCAGAGCACAGGTTTGGTAAGTGAATTGGTTCAAAATGGTACGGAACTTTTACTAAAATGTAAAATAGAGAAGAGTGCAGGTTCTCTTAATGCAAGTGTGAAATTGGTAAATGTAAAAAATGGAGAGAGGGTTTATGAAAAATTTTACTCTATATCCAAAGCCAAACGGTATCCATTCTTATCTCATCATATTGCTATAGATCTAAATGAATATTTAGGTATGCCATCTATTGAATGGATGAAAAGATATGTAATTTTTGCAAAGTATGTTAAATCAGGCTCAAGTAATATAGTAGTCTCTGATTATACACTCTCTTTTCAAAGAACAATTGTTAGTGGTGGATTAAATATTTTTCCAAAATGGGCTACTAATGCACAAGACTCTTTTTATTATACATCTTATAGAAGTGTTAAACCTACTCTCTATTTAGTAAATCTTTTTAGTGGTAAAAAAACTAAAATAGCCTCTAGTAGTGGTATGATGGTCTGTTCTGATGTGAGTGATGATGGTTCTAAATTACTTTTAACTATGGCTCCTCATGATCAGCCTGATATCTATTTATATGATCTTGCTAGTGGACAAAAAAAGAGATTAACTTCATATTCGGGTATTGATGTAAGTGGAAATTTTGTCGATAATGATAGTGGCGTTGTTTTTATTTCTGAAAGATTGGGATATCCAAATATTTTTCATAAAAATATAAATGGTGGTAAAGTGGATCAGATGGTTTATCATGGTAGGAATAATAGTTCATGTACTACTTATGGTAAATATATTGTATATTCAAGTAGAGATAAACAGAGTTCTTTTGGAAAGAGTACATTTAATCTCTATTTGATATCCACTCAAACAGATCTTATTAGAAAATTAACAACAAATGGGAAAAATATGTTTCCTCGTTTCTCCTCTGATGGTGAAAGTTTACTCTTTATTAAACATATGGGTAAACGAAGTGCATTGGGTGTATTGAGGTTAAATGCTAATCGTAGTTTTCTATTTCCTTTGAATGTAGGTAAAATTCAAGCTATTGATTGGTAATATAAAAAATATATTACATTTAGGAGATATAAGTGAAAAAAAATATAATATTTTGCATGGCGTTAACATCAATGTTTTTGGTTGGTTGTGCACAAAAAGCACCAGAGCTTGATTCGTCAGTAATTAATACAAGTGTTCCTTCTATAGGGTCAAATAATGGTACAAATTTAGATAGTCAGATTGATTCAATGGCAGGGATGAATAGTAATTCGTCTCAATCATATGGTTCTCGTGATGAGATGATTCAGGCAATTGAGCGTGAGTTACAACCTATCTATTTTGGTAGTGATAAGTATAATATAAGTATGCAAGAACAAGAGAAGGTTGATGCAGATGCTTCTGTCTTAAATAGTGATATGGCTTCAAGTTTCGCAATTAAGATTGTTGGTAATTGTGATGAATTTGGTACTGATGAATATAATTATGGTTTGGGATTAAAAAGAGCTAAAAGTACAAAAGATGCACTTATGGTAGCAGGTGTGGATAGTGGAAGAATGGCTGTAACTACTGAGGGTGAAGCTAATCCAGTATGTACTGAATCGACTGCCGAGTGTTGGCAGAGAAATAGAAGGGCAGATATAGAGCTTTTGCCTTAATAATTAAGTGAGTAAATTATGAAAAAGTTATTTTTTTTCGTTATGATTTTATATGCTTCTTTTGCTTTTGCAGATAGTCGTTATGATGATACTCTGTATGGTTTGAGCGAAAGTGAAAAGAGTATTATGGAGAATAGAGCTTTAGCTCTTGAAAATCAAAAGACGCTTAGAAGGCATAGACTAAAATTTGAACAGATGCAAGAGGGATTAGATGGCTTAAGAAGTGTTGTTGATTCATTGGGGGATAAAATAGGACAAACAAGTCAAAGATTGAGTTCTCAAGTAGATAATGATGAGATACGCTCCCTTCAAGCTCAAATTGATGAGATGAAAGAGAGTAATGAGGAAAAATATCGTCAAATTGATGCTATGCTCAAAAGATTAACACAAATGATAGGAGGGCTAAGCTCCTCTTCTTCAAGTAGTTTTGATGAAAATACTCAAGAAGTAGTAGATAAACCTAGTCATAAGGTTTTGAGTAATAGTGATAGATTTAAAAGAGCAGTAAAATTGTATAGATCCAAACAATTTGACAAAGCAAAAAGTGATTTTGAAATTTTGGCTGATAAAAATTATAAACCAGCAAAAATGAATTACTATTTAGGAGAGGTTGCATACTACACAAAACAGTACTCTGATGCTATTGTATATTATAAAAAAAGTGTAGGTTATTATGATAGAGCCTCTTATATGCCAACACTCCTACTTCACACAGCACTCTCTTTTGAAAAATTGGGAGATAATGATAACGCAAGTAAATTTTTTGATACAATTATATCTACTTATCCAGATAGTGAACAGGCTAAAATTGCTCAAAGGCATTTATATTAAAAGTTTGTTACGATACAATTTGCCCCAAAACATCAAAATGATGATTTTATACTATAAGGAAGATTTATGTCAATAACAGAAAATCAAGTTGTTTCAATCAACTATGAATTAACAGAAGCGGGACAAAGTGAAGTATTAGATTCAAATAAGGATCAATTACCTTTAGAGTTTATTACAGGAAAGGGTCAAGTTATTCCAGGTCTTGAGTCTCAACTTTTTAATTTATCAAAAGGTGAAAGTGCAGATATAAAAGTAGCTGCAGCAGAGGCTTATGGTGAATATAATCCAGAAGCTATAGATACACTTCCAGCAGAGCAATTTGCAGGATTAGAACTTCAAGAGGGTTTGTCTCTTTATGGTCAAGGTGAAAATGGAGAAACAGTTCAAGTTGTAGTAAAAGAGTTCAATGAAGAGAGCGTTACTATTGATTATAATCACCCTCTAGCTGGTAAAGATTTGATGTTTTCATTGACTATTGCAGATGTAAGAGATGCTACTGAAGATGAGATAGAGACAGGACATATTGGTGGATCAGTTGTTGATGCCAATGGACATTGTAACTCTGATGGTGGTGGATGTGGTTGTAACTAACCATACTTCTTTGTAAACGGGGTTTTTATCCCGTTTTATACTTTAATCTTTTTCCACTCTCCCTTATCAAAGGTTCTCCAAAGGAGAAAACCCTTTACAAAAGTATCACTTATCATTGCAAAATATACTACCATAATGGAATCAAAATAGTAAGATAGTACAAAAGCAGGAATGATTCTTACTAACCATAAAGATGTGAGGTTGATTTTGAGTGTTCTTTTGCTATCTCCTGCACCTCTTAATGCTCCACTTAATACAAAATTGAATGCCAAAGGAATTTGTGAAAAGCCAACAATTCTTAGATATAGACTTGCCTCTTTTATTGTTTGGGGATCATCTGTAAAAAGCCATACTATTGGTTCAGGGGTGAAGATCATGAATAGTCCGATTATAAACATGAAGCTTGTTGTGTATTTGAGTACAAGAAGTACATCTTCTCTTGCCATATCTGGGTTTTTGGCTCCCAATCCTTGCCCCATAAGAGCCATAGCAGCAATAGTAAATCCAATACCAGGCATAAAAGCTAAACCCTCTATTCTCAATCCTATTTGATATCCTGCTAGAGGTTCTGTGCCATATTGGGCGATAATCATAGTAAAAAGCATAAATGAGCCAAATGTTAAACTTCTCTCTATTGATGCGGGTATTCCTACTTTTTTAGCTCTTTTTATTAGGCTTTTGGAGTAGTGCCACATAGGGATATATGGCATGTGGTGGTTTAGGTATAGGTATATATAGGTTGAGAGTTCCAATATATTTATAATTACAGTTGCAATTGCCGTTCCTTTAACCCCAAGTGCGGGAGCTCCCAAATTTCCATATATCAAAACCCAATTTAGAAAAATATTGAGTAAAATTGATACAAGTTTGATATAAAATGGTGTTTTTGTATCTTTTGCTGAGCTTAGGGCAGTTACAAATACAAGCTTGATAAATACAAAAGGCAACATCAAAGTTAAGATTTTGACATAATCACTACCAAGAGCAATTACTTCATTTGCCGTATCAAACCAAATATAGAGTGATGGAGCAATAAAATACCAAAGAATAGTCACAGGAATAGCCACATAAAAAGCAAATCTAAGCAGTGATGCAAGAGCCAAAGAGGCTTGTTTAACCCTTCCACCTCCCATAAATCTAGCCAATAGGGCACTTGTACCTATATGCAAAAGTGTCATGATTGCAAAAACAAACATGAGAGATTGAAGCCCCAACCCTACAGCTGCAACAGCAAAAGCTGAAATACGCCCAACCATGATTAGATCGGTAATAACTTGAAGCATATCAAGAAGTGAGTTTAATGCAGCAGGAATGGAGAGTGATAATATTTTTTTGTGTTTTGTTTTGTCTATTTTAAATCTGTTCATGCTGAGTATAATACAATGATTTTAATGTAGGTTTGATATTGGTATTAGTAGGATTTTTAAGATATATTTTGTTTGACAGTAGTATCATGTATAAAATCTTTTTGAAGGAGTTACCCATGAAAAGAAAAGAAGTTTGAAAACAGTAAAGTTTATTTAGTAGGAAGTGGTATAGCTTCCCTTGCAAGTGCTTGTTATCTTATTCGTGATGTAGGACTTAATCCCGAACATATAACTATATTTGAACAGGATAATATTGCTGGTGGTGCACTAGATGGTTCGGGTGATCCTCATAACGGTTATCTTATTCGTGGCGGTAGAATGCATGAAATGGAATATCGTTGCTATTGGGATCTACTCTCAAATATTCCATCTTATGATGATCCTAATATCAGTGTCAAAGAGGAGACGATGGAGTTTAATTCTCGATTTGTTTCACATGCTCAAGCAAGACTTCTCAAAGGTGGTAAAAAGGTTGATCTCTCTTCTTATGGTATTCCACTATCTCAGCAGATTAAGATTATGGAATTACTCTTTATCCCTGAATCGTTGCTTGATAATAAACGCATTGAAGATTGGTTTGATTTGGATTTTTTTAATACCAATTTTTGGATGGTTTTTACTACGATGTTTGCATTTCAGAGATGGAGTTCAGTAGCAGAAATGCGACGCTATATGAAGCGTTTTATGCATTTGATGCCAGGACTTAAATATATTGGTGGAATTTTACGAACTAAATATAACCAATATCACTCCGTTGTTTTACCAATTCAGAACTATTTGAAAGATAAGGGTGTAGATTTTGAATTAAATCATCAAGTTGTTGATATTGATTTTGATATTACACCCAAATCCAAACACATAACTGCACTGCATGTTAAAACTTCAGATGGAATTGAAAAAATTATTCTTGGCGAAGCAGATTATTGCTTCATGACCAATGGTTCTATTACTGAAAGCACTGATACAGGTAATCTGCATCAGCCTGCTACACTAAAAGGTATTGATGAGTCAGGAGCATGGCAACTCTGGAAAAAGATTGCCAAAAAAGATCCTACCTTTGGTAATCCTGGTATCTTCTGTGATAATATTGACTTGCAAAAGTGGTACTCTTTTACAGTTACACTCAAAGATAGCACCTTTCATGATTATATGGAAAACTTTTCAGGAAATACTGATGGTACGGGTGGGCTAGTAACACTTACTGACTCTAATTGGCTTATGTCTCTCGTCATTGCTCGTCAGCCTCACTATCCTGATCAACCCACTGATGTCAAAGTATTTTGGGGGTATGTGCTTTATCCCGATCGTATTGGAAATCATGTAAGGAAAAAGATGAGTGAGTGTAGTGGTAAAGAGATACTTGAAGAACTTTGGTATCACTTGAAAATTGAAGATTTAATGAAGCCCATTATGGAGAGTGATAAACTCATTAATTGTATCCCCGTAAGTATGCCATTTATTGACTCACTTTTTATGCCACGAAGCCGTGGTGATAGACCGCTAGTAATTCCAGAAAAGTCTAAAAATTTTGCCTTTTTGGGGCAGTTTACGGAAGTAGAAGATGATTGTGTCTTTACTGTTGAATACTCTGTTCGTACTGCACAAGAAGCGGTATATGGATTTTTTGATTGTGACAAAGATCCTATTCCTGTCTATGTTGGTGCACATAATCCTATTGCAATGATGAAGGCATCTAAAGCAATTAGTGAATAAAACAGAAGTTTTAAATAATTTGTTTTATTATATAAGGCTGTAGTCTCCTGAGTACACCTTAAAAAAGTAAATATCTAAAGGTGTGGTGGGGACACCACAGCCTACTAAAAGCAAAATTAAATTAATACCTTTCTCAATATTTTAACAACAACTTGATACAATTATTTTAAATGATAAAGGGAGAGTTACACATGAAGAAAATTGCATCTATATTTCCAGGACAAGGTTCACAATCTTTTGGTATGGGGAGAGATTTTTATGATTCAAGTGAAGTTGCAAAAGAGATGATTGAGAGTGCTAGTGAGCGAGTTGGGTTTGATTTTAAGGCTTTGATGTTTGAGGAGAATAAAAATTTGGAGCAGACAGAGTTCACACAACCTGCCATTTTGTTGGTGAGTAGTGTTGCTCATAGGTTATTTGAAAATGAGATGAGTGTTAAGCCTGTTTTTGCACTTGGTCACTCTTTGGGTGAGTTTTCTGCTCTTGTTAGTGTTGGGGCTTTGGATTATTTGGATGCTGTTGCTTTGGTTCATCAAAGAGGCAAGTTGATGAAAAAGGCATGTAGTGGTGTTGATGTGGGAATGATGGCTATTTTGGGGCTTGATGATGAGAAAGTAGAGAGTATGTGTGAAGAGCATAGAGCCAATGGTAAAAAGATTTGGGCAGCAAACTATAATAGTGATGGTCAGATCGTAGCAGCAGGAAGCAAAGATGATCTAAATGAACTAAGTAGTGTTTTCAAAGAGGCAGGAGCTAAAAGAGCTATAGTTTTAAATATGTCTATTGCTAGTCACTGTCCTTTGCTTGAGTCTGCGGTTGAGCCTTTGCGTGAAAATTTGGATAAATTTCTAAAAGATGAGTTTATTGCTCCTGTGGTTTCAAATGTAACAGCTCAAAAATATAGTACAAAAGCAGAGGCGATTGATCTATTAGCAAAACAGTTGACAATGCCTGTAAAATATAAACAATCTATCAAAAATTTCCAAGATGAGGTTGATCTTTTTGTAGAGTTTGGTGGTGGGGTACTAAAAGGACTCAATAGAAGAGGTGTGAGTAGCCCAACTATAAGTGTAGTTGATATGAAAAGTTTAGAAAATCTATTTGCAGAGATGTCATGAAAATAGCAATCTCTCAAATATCTCCAAAGTTGAGCCGAAATAACTTCTCTTTGCATAAAATGGAGATATCCAAAGCCATTCCAAATGCTGATATCATAGTATTTCCTGAGCTTTCACTAAATGGTTATATGCTCATGGACTCGGTTTATGAAGATGCTTTTTTCTTGGAAGAGTTGAGTGTTTTTGAAGATTTAAGTCGTGATATAGATATTATTATTGGTGCTGCTACAAAAGAGGCTCATAAAATTTTTAATAGTGCTTTATATTTTAGTCAAGGTAAATTGCTCTCTATTCATCATAAAAATATTTTGCCAAATTATGGTATGTTTCAAGAGGCAAGATTTTTCTTTCGTGGAGAATCTGTAAATAGTTTTGAGACACAATTTGGAAGAGCAATTATGATTGTGTGTGAAGATTTGTGGAGTTCGGGTATTATTGATTATATTGCTACACAAAAGCCAGCATTGGTCTATGTAATAGCAAATTCACCTGCTAGAGAGTTTAATAATAATGAGCTTGGAATTGAGAAAAAGTGGGATAAGATATTATCAACTGCTGCTATTCTTTCAGGTTCTCATGTAGTCTTTGCCAATAGAGTAGGGTTTGAAGATGGGCTTGGATTTTGGGGTGGTAGTAAAATTATTAATCCAGCAGGAGAGGTAATAAGTCAAGCTCTCCTCTTTGATAGAGAACAACTTTTTGGTACTATTAGCCATGGTATTTCAAGTGTAAAAAAATATCTACTTAGAACAAATTAAAAGGTAAAAATTATATGAAAATAGCAATTATGGGTGCAATGGTTGAAGAGATAGAGCCTCTTCTTGAATTTTTTAAAGATTATGAAGTGGTTGAACATGCAGGTAATAAGTACTATCTAGCTAGTTATAAAGGGCTAGATTTAGTTATTGCTTATAGTAAAATTGGTAAAGTTTTTGCCTCTTTGACTGCTTCAGTCATGATAGAGAAATTTGGAGCTGAAAAGCTTCTATTTAGTGGTGTGGCTGGTGCTATTAATCCATCTTTGAATATTGGTGATTTGATTGTGGCTACTGCTTTGTGTCAACATGATGTAGATATTATGGCTTTTGGTCATCCTGCTGGATTTATTCCTGAGGGTAAACTCTGTATCAATGCTGATAGAGAGTTGATTGATATAGCCAAAGATGTAGCCAAAGAGATGGATAAACCTCTTAAAGAGGGAGTTATTGCAACAGGAGATCAATTTATTGCTGATGAGAATCGCAAAAATTGGATTGGTAAAACTTTTGATGCTGATGCTTTGGAGATGGAGGGGGCTTCTGTTGCTGTGATTTGTGACTGTTATGATGTACCTTTCTTTGTGCTTCGTGCTATTAGTGATAGTGCTGATATGGATGCCAACTTTAATTTTGATGAATTTTTGAAGAGCTCTGCAAAAGAGAGTGCAGATTTTGTAATCTCAATGCTTGATAAAATTGCCGATTAATTTATGGTAACACTTAGTAAAAAACTTCTTCGTATTGTAGGTAGAACAAATGCCAAATACTCTCTGATGAATGAGGGTGATCGTGTGCTTTTGGGGCTTAGTGGGGGGAAAGATTCTCTCACTTTAGCTCATGCTCTCAATCATAGAAGAAAAGTTGTACCTTTTAAATTTGATTTTTTGGCTGTTACTATTGATTATGGTGATGGGCAAGATTTTACTTCGTTGATTAATCATTGTAAAGAGCATGATATTCCTCATCGTGTTCATAAGACAAATATTTATGAAGTGGCAAAAGATACAATTCGTGAAAACTCCTCATATTGTAGCTATTTTTCACGCATGAGAAGAGGGGCTTTGTATCAAGTTGCACTAGATGAAGGGTTTGGTAAATTGGCTTTGGGACATCATCTTGATGATGCGGTGGAGAGTTTTTTTATGAATTTTTTATACAATGGAGCTTTGAGGTCTATGCCTCCAATCTATAGGGCAGAAAATGGACTTTTGGTTATTCGTCCACTTATTCATGTGCGAGAGAGACAGCTTATTGATGCTGCTTTGAATAATGATATGCCAACAATCGGAGATGAAGCATGTCCTGGATTTAATTTTGATGCAAAAATGCCACATGCTAGAGCAAGTACAAAAAAGCTTCTTCATGAGATGGAGCAGAATAACCCTAAACTTTTTGTATCTCTAAAAGCTGCATTTGAACATATTCATGAGAGTAGTTTTTTTGATAATTCTAAGCTCAAACGCTAACATATAGAGAAGATTAATTTTTTTTGCTCAATGCAATTTTTGCAATTTTATGCTCTTCTCTATCTTTTGGAAATTTATTGATAGCCCATTGTAGATAATCTATAGGTAGGTTAATCCACTTTTCTCCTCTAAATTTACCAAATCTAATTATCTCATTTTCTATATTTATTGTATTGGTTGTCTCTCTTCTTTTAATCTCTGTATAGGCAAAAACATTTTCATTCTCTTTGTATAGCCATTTTAGATAAGTTAGAGGAATATCACACCATTTGTACCCTTTGTATTTACCAAAATTAACTATCTCTTGTGATGTGGGATAATCTTTGGTACTATTTTCATTATCATCTATTATCTCTACTGCTATCTCTAATAGTTCAAATACTTGTAAAATCTGTTTTTGATTTAACTTTCTTTTGATATCAAATTTGGCTATATCTTGGCGAAAATATCCACCTCTTTTAAGTGCAAAGTTTTTTAGTTTTTCTATAGTTTGGATATCTAATTGATTTATATTTTTGATTTTGAAATTGACTCCTGATCTATGCTCATAAAGGGTTAATTTTGCTTTGTTCATTTTGTTTTTCCTCTATTTGGATCTTTAATTATATAGAAATATCGCCAAAAAGTAATTTTTTACTCCACGATTTATAAGTAATTAAAATAAATAGGAGTAAACTTCCAACCTACTTAATAACTTTTTATAATAAGTTGTTAAGAATTCACACAAAGGAAATATATGAAGTTAAATTTACTAAAAGGGGCATTAGCACTTACTTTTTTGAGTACTTTATCTTTTGCAAACGAGGCTGTTCATTGGGGTTATACAGGACATGGTTCACCAGATAGTTGGGGAGAAATTTCACCAAAATATCACACATGTTCAGAAGGTAGAAATCAATCTCCTGTAAATGTTGTAAGCTCTTTAGATGCTGATCTTGAACCAATTAAATTAAACTACTCAAAATCTTCTAAAGATGTTGTAAACAATGGACATACTATTCAGGTCAATATGAAGTCTGGAGATAGTATGGTTGTTGATGGTATCTCATTTGAGTTGAAACAGTTTCATTTTCATACTCCTAGTGAAAACCATGTAGATGGTAAATCTTTCCCACTCGAAGCACACTTTGTGCATCTTGATAAAGATGGAAATATCGCTGTGTTGGCACTTATGTTTGAAGAGGGTAAAGAGAATAGTGAGTTGGCAAAAATTTGGGAAAAAATGCCAAAAGAGGCTAATGGCAAAAATAAATTGGAGCTAAAAAATATTGCATCTGCTCTTCTTCCTAAGAGTAAAGATTATTATAGATTCAATGGTTCTTTGACCACTCCACCATGTACAGAGGGTGTACGATGGCTAGTACTCAAAACTCCAGTAACTATCTCAAAAGAGCAAGTAGAAAAATTTTTGCATACTATGCACCACCCAAACAACAGACCAATCCAACCAACAAATGCAAGGTTGATTGTTAAGTAATCGGTGAACAACTCCAGCCATTACTTAAATGTTTGGGGTTGTTTAATGGTTATTTTCTCTTTAATCTCTCTACAATTTTAAATTGGCTGAAGCCAAAGTATCAATTCCAAAAATAGTATAATAGATTAAAAAAAGGGGGATATTATGTTTGGTTATCTATATAGTAGTGAATTTTTACATCATAATACTGGGGATCATTTGGAGGTTGCTCGTCGGTGTGAGGCTATTGATGAGATGGTTGAGGAGCTTTTTTTTGATGTTGATCATATTCCTGTGAGGGTTGGGGGTAAAGAGGAACTTTTGGCTGTTCATGATGATGAGTATATTGATTGGATAGAGAGTGGGTATGATAATGGTGTGAGGATGATTATTAGTAGTGATACTATTGTGAGTGCTGATAGTTATGATGTGGCTTTGATGGCTGCTACTTCTACTAAAAATGTAATTGACTATTTTAAGAGTGGAGCAAAGAGGGCTTTTTTGAATCTTCGTCCTCCTGGGCATCATGCTGAGGTTATTACGGGGCAGGGGTTTTGTATATTTAATAATGTTGCTATGATGGCTAGATATGCTCAGGATGCTGGATATAGTAGGGTGTTGATTGTTGATTTTGATGTGCATCATGGTAATGGAACTCAGGATATTTTTTATGATGATAGTTCTGTATTCTATTTTAGTACTCATGAGAGAAATAATTACCCTTTTAGTGGAACTGAAGATGAGATTGGAGAGGGGAGAGGTGAAGGGTTTAATCTAAATATTCCTTATGAAAATGGTATAGATGATGAAGAGTTTGTATCATTTTTTGATAGATTGCCTAGTGATTTTAATCCTGATATTGTGTTGGTTTCTGCTGGTTATGACATGATGGCTGATGAGGTTATCTCCTCTTCTAATATCTCATTTGATGGTTTAAGAAAAGTTGTAAATAAAATTTTAGTTTATTCAGATAATATTCCTATTGCGTTTACTCTTGAAGGTGGTTATAATATCGACTCTTTAACGCGAAGTGTACAAATTACTATGGAAGAATTAGCTAAAAGGTAATTATTTTTTTAATATAAACTAAAAGTTTAAAAAAAATTGTCGATCTAGTTCTTGTCCGAGTGATAAATACCTTAAGTACGGTGTAAAAAAGATTTATAAAAAGGAAAAAATGTATGAACTTCTCTAAATATAACGACAAGTATACGACAAAAGCAGCTTATTTTAGTATGGAATTTGGAATTCATCAAGCACTAAAAATTTATTCAGGTGGTTTAGGTTTTTTGGCCGGTTCTCACATGAGAAGTGTATATGAATTAAAGCAGGATGTTGTTGGCATTGGTATGCTTTGGTCTTATGGATATTATGATCAGTTGCGTGAAGAAGATGGTGGTATGAAAGCTACTCAGGTTCGTAAACATTATGATTTTTTGGATGATCCAGAGATTATTGTAACACTTACAATCAATAATAAGCCAGTGCATGTAAAGGTACTTTTGCTTAAACCTGATGTATTTCAATCTGCTCCTATGATTTTGCTCTCAACAGATATTGATGAAAATGATTATCTTGCTAGAACAATTACTCATAGATTATATGATGGCAATCATGAAACAAGAATTGCTCAAGAGATTGTGCTTGGTATGGGTGGTGTAAAAGCACTTGAAGCACTTGGTAAAAAAGTTGATATTTACCATATGAATGAGGGGCATGCTCTTCCTCTTGTTTTTAGTCTTTATGAAAAATATAGAGATAGAGATGAAGTTAAAAAGAGAGTGGTATTTACTACACATACTCCAGAAGCAGCAGGAAATGAGGAACATAATATCTATCTTCTTCAAAGAATGGGCTTTTTTGGTGGTATTGATCTAGATACTGTTAGAAGCTTGACAGATACTTATGGAGAGATGTTTAGTTTGACAGTAGGTGCATTGAAGATGTCAAAAATTGCAAATGCAGTATCTAAAATTCATGCAGATGTGGCTAATGATATGTGGAAAGATGTAAAAGATATTCATGAGATTATCCCTATTACAAATGCACAAAATAGAACATATTGGCAAGATAAAGGTCTAATTAGAGCTTTGGGTAGCAAAAAAGATTCAGAATTGGTTGAGAGAAAAAAACATCTTAAAAGAGTTCTTTTTAATACTGTTGCCGATCAGACAGGAAAAATGTTTAAAGATGATGTTTTGACAATTGTTTGGGCTAGAAGATTTGCAGAGTATAAAAGACCTGGATTGTTAAAATATGATTTTGATAGATTTGTAAAAATGGTTACAAGTGCAAAGATGCCAGTTCAGATTGTTTGGGCAGGTAAACCATATCCTACAGATACAACAGCGGTTGGTATCTTTAATGAATTGACATATATATCTAAAGATGTTAAAAATATTGCAGTATTGACAGGCTACGAGCTTGATTTATCAGCAATACTAAAAAAGGGTGCTGATATTTGGATTAATACTCCAAGAGTCAATAGAGAGGCTTCAGGGACCAGTGGAATGACAGCTTCTATGAATGGTGCATTGCATTTCTCTATTCCTGATGGTTGGCATCCAGAGTTTGCTGTTCATGGACACAATGCATTTACTATTCCAAATTGTAATGAAAATTTATCTATTGAAGAGCAAGATAGAATAGATAATCTAAATATGATGCAAGTTTTGGAAAATGAGATCATTCCAATGTATTATAATGATCAAAAAAAGTGGCAAGGTATGGTTAAAAATGCTATGAAAGAGATTTTACCATTTTTTGATTCTAATAGAATGGCAGATGATTATTATACAAAACTTTATGATGCTCAATATGTACCATCTAAAGATAGACAGACAAAGACGGCAAAAGCGTAACTTTCTTTAATAACTTCTATAAAATATCTTTTTTAGGGCTAAATAACAATTTAGCCCTAATTTCTTCCAAAATCTAGTTATTTATTTATGAAAAATTTAAAAAAATTATATATAATGTTTTTTTCAAAAAAAATATAGGATATTTAAAATGATAATAAATAAATTTATTGCAACGACAATGATTTCATCACTTTTTCTTTTAAGTGGGTGTGAACAAAAAGTAGAAAAAAAGCCAGAGGTATTTGTAGAGACTGGTGGTGCAGTAGAGGGTGATATTCTTTATGATGAAGAGATGAAAAAAGCTTGTCAAATGAGTGGAAGAGAGTTTGCTCAAAAACACTCTAAAGATGAGTGGAAAAGTTTTGCACAAAAAGGCAAAATTGGAGAAGTGGTGAAAAAGATATGTCCAAATTTAGCATTCAAAAATGATTGGACTCCTGATTTATATGAGTTTGTTGCAAAAAATGCTAAAGAGAATATTTAAGCCGATATTTTTTTATAGCTTTATTTCGTAATTTAATACTTTTTTGGAGTTTAATAAGAGATTGATCAATTATATTGATAATCTCTATATTATCTCTATACTCTTTTTGGATTAGTTTTAATGGATCTTGGTGAACTCTTGATTTTTTAATCTCATAATGGAGTTGAGGCTCAATAGCATTTCCTGTTGCCTTATCTATTCTACCTATAATCTCTCCCCTTTTTACTATTTGATTTTTTTTGACATAAGCTTTTGAGAGATGGATATATAGTGTTTCAATATGATTTTTATGTTGGAGTTTGATATATAGACCTGATCTTCTCCCTTTGGCTATATTTTTTACAAAACCATCAGCAGAAGCTATAATATTTACATGATTTAGATATATGTCATACCCTTTGTGTTTTCGATTTTTACCTTTAAAATCATCTCTTTTTGCTCCAAAATGGGGTAATCCATCTTTGATGATATTTTGTGGTCTGTATAATATTGAATGATTTAGAAAGGTTTTTATATCTATATTTTGGATTGGCAATATGAGATCTACTTTGGAGATTGAGCCAAGTGGAATTTGACTTGATGCAAATATAAGCGATTGAGTTAGAATGGTAAGTATAATAAGCAGTTTCATCTGCTTATTATACTAAATTGGTATTAGAAAAGTAGTGAAATATCTCCATCTGCATAAACTACAACAGGTAAACCATAAAATGAGAATATAACACCCAATGTTTTAGAATTTTTGGTGATTTTCCCTGTAAGTTCTTTACCTTCTAGTTTAGCATGTAGATATGTTTCAGTCTCATCTTTTATATTTGTTTCCCATATTGTTTGATTCTTTTCTATACTTTTTGTAAGAGATATATGTACCTCTTTATTTAGATATGAGTAGTCCAAATCTAAAGTATTAAAATTCTCTGAATCCTCTTTTCCTATAGAAGAAATTTTATATTTCCTAGAGATATTTATTAACTCTAAGTTTCCTTTGGTCTCTATACTTTGCAGATTATTTTTTTCTGATACTTTTATCATTCCTTCATATATACTATCTGTTAGGTTGCTTACTAATGTACCATTGAATGTAATTATCTTATTATTTTGGCTAAATAGTAATCTACCATCTAATCCATGTCTACTATTTGTAGCTCGTATATCTATAAAGTTTGGAGAAAGATCAACTGTTGCTTTCTCTTGATTGTTGTTAACTCTCATATCAAATGATGAATTATCAATAAATACGATCTCTGATACTTGCAGATATTTATTATCTACCTTTGTAAAACCTTTGATTTTTAGATCAGTTTTTTCATTTTGTGTAGAGAATATTGCATCAATGTCAACTTCTAGATTGTCTTGATGTCTTTTAGTTGAATTTTTTTGAGCCAATGGAAGTTCTCCATTTATGGAGATAGTGCTATTTTTCAATGAATTGTCATTTAGTTCTGGAGAGAATGTAATTACTCCTTCCCAAATATTTCCATTATTTGAGATAATTTTATAGTCCCACTGCTCTTGTCGTTGATTATTTGCAAAATAGATTTTGTTGGAAGTTTTTGAAAATAGAATCTGCATCTCTTCATCTTCTCTTATAAAAACGCTTTCAATCTCATCTTGATTACTACCTTTAGCATCTTTTATAGTTAATAGACCATTAATGCTATTTTGTGTTATATATTCATAAATCGGTAAAATTCTATTTGCTACTTCTGTTTTTAAATAAGTATAATCTAAAGTAGGTGTTGTGAGTGCTTTCTTTGGTGTTAAATTATAGAGAATATGAGACTGTTCTCTAATCTCTCTTACTAAATTTTTTACATCTTGTAGATCTTCTAAATTAATGTTTGCATCTCTATTTTTTTTATATTTGAATAAAAATGGAATCATCTTATCTGGTCTAGGTATTTCAAAATCTGGATTCAAAATTTTGGTAATAGCCTCATCATATGTGTCTGAAGATGGATCCTCTTCCAATGGATTAAGCATAGGGAAAAGTTCAGTGATAACTTTATTTGCTTGTTCAGTGCTACTTTTTGATAGATCACCAAATAGATCTTGTGCTGTTTCATAGGTTAATGTTGTTACTGGTGTTATATTAACAACTTTTGATCCATCTTTTGGTGAATAGTCAGATATTAATGCATACATAGGGTTAAATTGACTACAAGGTATTAAGTTACCTGATTTGTCTTTGATTATAGATGTTTTTTGACAAGTCAAAGCTAAGCTAAGTGGACCTGTATAATCTAAAGCATCAATTTTGTAAGCACTATTTTGATCTGTTGTTGTTTGTGCCAAAATATTACCAAATTCATCTTTGATTGTAACTATACCATCAATAACAGTATTTGGCCCTACAATACCTGAAATACCACTCTGTAAAGTTTGAACGGCCTCTTTTGGCATTTCGCTGATATTTGATGGACTCAATGGTGTATTTGACTTGGAACTACTACCACTTCCACCACCACATGCTGATATTAGCATTACTAAAAAAGAGCTTATTAAAAATTTTAAAACAATATTTTTCATATGTTACCTTTAAAAAGAAATTATTTCATGTATTTTATCATGATTTCAGCCGAATTATTTCAGTAATTAACTTTTTTTATTAAAATTTTATTAAAAGAGAGTATTTTTCCCAATTTTTTCCGATATGTAAGTTATAAACGGGTTGAAAGGGAACAGTAAAAATGTATAAAAAACGCTTTAGTTTTTTTGCGATATTATGTTTAGGTACTTTGATGATAATGGGTAACTCTGAAGTATCAAATTTTTATATTAAAAGTGAAGGTATTGACATAGATGGTGATATGTTGATAGATAAAGTTTCATATTACAATTATGATAAAAATGGAAATATTATATCTCAAGAGTATGACAAAAATGGTGATGGGTCTATTGATCAAATTTCTAAATATACTTATGATGAAAATGGTCATATGTTGTCTGAAACTTTTGATCATAATGGGGATGAAAAACCAGATTCAATAACAAACTATTTTTATGATGAGTATGGAAAAAAAATTGTAGAACATTATGATTGGGATGCTGATGGTGTTGCGGATGAGGTATCCATATTTACTTATGATTCTCATGATAGATTAATTATGGTTGTTTCAGATCAGGGAATTGATGGAAATATAAATGAGGTTTGTAGATATAGGTATTATAAAAATGGTGATATAAAATCAAAATCATGTGATAGGGGTGCTGATGGTCATGTTGATGTTATTATCTCTTATGTATATGATGATCGTGGTTATTTATCAAAAAAAAGTTGTGATCAAAATGGAGATGGTATAGTAGATGTTATTTTCTCATATAGATATGACTTTCAAGGAAATATTGTAGATGAGGATGTAAACTATAAAGATAGGTTTATGAATGAGCAAAAAATTTATAGATATACTTATGGTGAAAATGGAAAAGTTATTAAAAAAGATGTAAAGTTTAATGGACAAAAAAGGGTAAAAACTTTTTATTATCGTTGGAAAAAAATATAGCTCTTTAGATATACTTCCCTTTAAAAAAAGAGAAGAGAGTATTATGAAATTTATAATTATTCTATTAATAAGCCTAAATTTTTTGAGCGGTGCTACAAATGAAGTTTTAATCAAAAATGCTATTGTAAAAATTTATACAGTTGCCAAAATACCAAATTACCACCAGCCTTGGAATGTATCAATGAGGCAAATTAGTGGTTCTGGTTCTATTATTGATGGGAATCGTATTTTGACTAATGCCCATGTTGTGGCCAATCAAACTTTTATAGAGGTTAAACGATATGGACAGACCAAAAAATATCAAGCAAAAGTTTTGCATATTTCACATCAAGCAGATTTAGCGATTTTGGGTGTTGATAATCCTGACTTTTTCAAGTCTGTAACTCCCCTTCGCTTTGGTAAATTACCTTCAGTTCAACAAAAAGTTTCAGCTTATGGATTTCCTCTTGGTGGAAATACTTTGAGTGTTACTACAGGTATAATTTCTAGAATAGAACATCGTAGATATGTACATAGTGGAGAATCATTTTTGGCTATACAAGTAGATGCAGCTATTAATCCTGGTAATAGTGGAGGTCCTGCTATATCTAAAGGTAAAATTGTTGGTGTTGTTATGCAAGGAAGAACAGGCTCTCAAAGTATTGGTTATATTGTGCCTTCTATCATGGTTGAACACTTTTTGAAAGATATTGAAGATGGGAATAATGGTGGATTTTTGGATCTTGGCTTTTTGACTCAAGAGATGGAAAATCCAGCACTTAGAAAAAAATATCATATTGAAGAAAATAGCACTACTGGTCAATTAGTAACTTATGTTTTGCACAATTTTTTGGGAGATGGTAAAATCAGAGTGGGGGATATTCTTACTAAAGTTGATGGTAAAAATATAGAAGATGATGGAACTGTTGAGTTTGCAAAAGATCAATATACCTCTTATAAATGTTGTATTGATAGACATCAGATAGGTGAAAATATAAAATTTGAGATTTTACGAAATGGTGAAAAATCAGAAGTTGAAATACCTTTGGCTTATAGAGCAAATGATTTTTTATTGGTAGATACATTAGAGTATGACATGATGCCTAGATATTTTATTTATGGTGGATATGTTTTTGTCCCTCTTACTAGTAATCTTTTGAGTGAAACAAAAAGACAACTATTGTCTCTTCGCAAATTTACAAGAGATTGGTCAACTCCTCAAAGAGAAGAGGTTGTATTAGTCTTAAAAGTTTTGGCTGATGCTCATAATAGAGGAGATCATAGTATATCTTTATGGGCGATTGATAAGGTCAATGGTGAAAAAGTTGTATCATTTAACTCTTTTTTTAAGACGGTACAAAATTTTAAGGGTGAGTTTTTGACTCTTTGTGATAGTGATGGATATCAAGTAGTTATCGATACAAATGCATCAAGAAAATCACACTCAGAACTATTAAAAAGATATGGTATCAAATATGATAGATCAGAAGATTTGAGATAGTTAACTCAACTCTTCATAGTGCAGTTTTAGACCATCTTCACTCATGATAAAGCCATTAATTATAATTTTACCTTCATGTACTAATTTATGATGCTTTTTGCATAGTGCAATAAGATTATATTTGTGGTTTTTATGAAAGTGGTTAATATAGCCATTTTTATCCGCTTTTTGCTGAGGTATGATATGGTGTGTATCATCAACTCTTTCATCACATAATGCACATTTACTGATAAAAAGTTTTCTATTATATTTGCTAGTTTTTTGTTGGCTTAGTTGTTTTAGTTCACTTTGTGAATTTGTTAATTGATCTCTGATTGAGTAGGCATTTTTGATAAAATCTTTATCCATGTGTAGGGATTTTGCAAACTCTAATCCATAAAGAGAATCTCCCATTCCTATTTGAAGGGTACGATTGTATAGGAGTTTATCACTCTTTTCATCATATTTTACACCTAAATGTAGAAGTATTAGATATTTTATATTTTGAAGTTGAGAGATATTCCCTAGTTGGTGTAGGTGTGTGGCAAATATAAATGTAGATTTAAGGCTTATGAGTTTTAAAATAGCACTAGATACAATAGCAAGAGCTGATTCTGTCTCTGTTCCTTGGCTGATCTCATCTCCTAAAACTAAACTTTTTGCATTTGCACGATTAAATATGTTTTTGAGTTCCATCATCTCCACACTAAATGTAGAGAGACCTTTGTATAGATTATCTTTTGATACGATTCTTGTAAATATTTTGTCATACATTGAAAATCTCATCTTTTGTGCAGGTACAAAAAAACCAGCTTGAGCCAAAATTACAGAGATTCCTATACTCTTCATGAGTGAAGATTTACCACTAGAGTTTATTCCATAAAGAAGTACACCTTTTATATCCTCATTATCACTTGCTTTGATGGTAGTGTGTTGATTGGATACTTTATCTTTTATCTCTCCTAAATATATATCATTTGGAATATAGATACCGCTCTTCTCATTTGACTCTATTATTGGGTGTCTGAGTGCAATAGCTTCATAAAAATTTCCCTCTTCTATAATTGGACGAGTTAGATTAAGATTTGTGGCACATTTGGCATTTGATATTGCTACATCAATATTTGCCACAAATAGTATAAGTTTGTCAATGAGGTTTGAAAATTGATGCTCTATATTATCTAAGCTCTCAATATATCTCTCCTTGACAATAGCGATAAGTTTAATTTGGTTGGATTCAAAGTTTTGAGTAATCTCATCAAAAAGCCTAGATTGGATTTTGACACTATTTTTGAGCTGTTTATAGTGAAAATCTTTGAAGAAATAGTGTTTTTCATCAATAGTGATAAA
This sequence comes from uncultured Campylobacterales bacterium, assembly GCA_964560425.1. GTDB lineage: Bacteria > Campylobacterota > Campylobacteria > Campylobacterales > QNZT01 > CAZLLE01. The sequence goes on along the minus strand of CAZLLE010000033.1, from coordinate 7,169 downwards.
TGACTCTTTGAGTGCCTTTTCAATAAGTAAAAATCTATTTTTGGTAAGGTTAATATGATAACCCTCACTCTCAAGATAGTTAAGCACTGTATAATTTGCATCAGCAGAAAAGAGTTTGTCTTTTTGAAAAAGTTGATTGATATGATCTCGAACCATCTCTAGTTTTGAGTGCTCTTTGTGCTGTTTTTTGACAATTTTATCAAGGGTAGGATATATCCCCTCTCTAAATATATTATCATTAATCTGATCAATACGAAACTTAGCACACTTATCTAAATCAAAACTAACCTCAAGAAGTTTTTTAAACTCCATAGCTTCATCAAGAAGTTTATTGTCTATCTTGATATCTCTCTCTTTCGCTTTGTCTAAAAGATTGGTTATAGACTCTAGCGACATGTATATATATGTGAGTTCAATTGGATGTAGTTTTTTGAGATTTAGCCGTCTTTGAATCCTCTCTAGGTCATAAATCTGTTTTAAATAAGTATCAAATGTATCTGTACAATCAAGAAGCTTTTGGCTTAGATCATATCTCTCCTCTAATATATCTTTGTCAAATATTGGATTTAGAAGCCTCTCTTTTAGAAGTCTTTTGCCAAATGCTGTAGATGTTTTGTCTATTAGTTTGAGAAGAGTAGCTTCATGAGGATCTTTTGAGATTATGCTCAGTTGTTCAAGGGCATTATTTCCTATATAAACAAATCGTTTTCCTCCTAAAAATTTGGGTCTATTCATCTTTTTGATAATGCTCTCATCATGTTCAATAATAAAATCTATCAAGCAAGAGAGGGCTTCAGATGTATATGGGTGTCTTTCAAGATCAAGATATTCAATTGCACTTAAAAAAGAGTTTATCTCAAATACTTCTGTAAATAGTCTATTTTGAAAACTAATTTTGTGCCGTTTCTCATTTATAATTGTATGAAAATTTCCAAGCTCCAAATAATTAGAGATCCATTCTAAGTTAATATCTTTGTTATTTAGCGTAATAATGAGTTCACTTGTGGAGTATGTCTGCAAAAGATTAAAAATTTCATCTAATGCGTAGGTTTTATCATCACGGCTACTATGAATCTCATTTACAATGGTTTTGCCTGTACTTACATCAATTGCTGCATATCCAGCAGAGTAGATACCTAGATTTTGGTCTATTAGAATGGAAACGATGTTATTTTCGGTTGGTTCACTCAAATACTCAAAATTTGTACCAGGAGAGATAATATTTGATACATATCTTGAAAGATTTGGTACTTCACCCTTTTGTTTGACTATTATGATAGTATATTTTTTGGTGGCAATTAATCTATTTAGGTAGCGATCAAGTGAGACAGAAGGTACTCCTGCAAGGAGTGGATTCTTCTCTGAATTTTCTAATATTGATTTGTTTTTTCTTGTGAGTTGAATGTTTAAAAGTTCGGCAATCTCTTTTGCTTTGCCTACTTTTCGCTTATCATTATTGACTTCATAGACTTCAAAAAAAGTACCAATCTCTATAATAACAAGTGCATCTTTGCCATATTTTTTTTCAAAATACTCTTGAAGATCAAAATATATCTCTGTTAATAACTTTTTCTTATTACTAAGAAGTTTTTCGATTGTATTCATAAAAACTATAGATCTTTTTTAAATTGCTGTAGCCACTCATGATTGTTTTCTATGATAGATTCTTGGCGTTTTAAAAGTCCAAGTAGAATTGAATCTAATTCATCAAGTGAGAGATATTTGAGTACAAATGGATCAATCTCTAATTGACCACCATAATTTTTAAGCATCTCTTCTATCTCTTTGAGTCTCTGCTCTTTTGCTTTTTGTTGATCGTTCATGATTGGGGCATCTTAAATTTTTGAGTAATTAATTCACCTTTATTATCAAAATATAGATAATAGAGTAGATCTTTTTTGATTGGTAGATCAACCAAAAACCTGATCGCCAAATTTGCTTGAAGTGAAGCGATGTGCATTACAATTGGTGCTGCAATTCCTTCTGGCTTTTTGTCACTTATTTTAAAAGCAGAGAAGTCACTTTTATCAAAGAAACATACTTGACCATTAAACTCTTCAACAGAACCATAAATCCAAGGTACTTTGATTTTTGTTGCATATTGGTCAATTTTGGCTCTTACTTGTAGATTATCTGTAGCATCTATAATTAGATCAAGACTATTATTAAGAGTAGAAAATGCCTCAAAATCTACCTCATGAGAGATAACTTCAACAAAAGGTGAGCGATTTTTGATATGTGAAGATAGGGCTTTGGATTTGTATTCTCCTACATCTTCCATGCCAAAACCAATCTGCCTATGTATATTATGTAGTTCAACCTTATCAAAATCTATAAGATGAATTGTACCAATGCCAGAACTTCCCAATGCTACAGCCAAAGAGCAACCAAGCCCTCCACAGCCGATAATAGCAATAGTTTTGTGTTGGAGTGAATTTTGTCTATCCTCTCCCCATAGTTGAATTTGTCTATGGAAATAGTTAGACAAGTAGACCTCTCTGTTTTAATTGATCTTTAAATTGCCATGTTTGATTTGCACTCTTTAACTCTCGTTTATCAATAGAAGCAATTAGCATATCTTCTTGATGAGTAAGAGAACTCTCAATATTGCCATCAGGGTTTACCAAGTATGTCTCTCCATAAAACTCTAAAAAGGTATTTTTATCATGATAACTTCCTATTCTGTTGACTCTAAGAATATATAGACCATTTAGAAAAGCTCTTGTTTTTAGAATCTCATTCCATCTTAGGTTTGATCCAAAAGTAGAGACAGTTGGTAAAAGAACTACATTTACTCCAGCATTCATAAGACGCAACCAAAGAGCGTCAAAGTGAATTTCAAAACCATTGATTACTCCAAAAGTAAGTCCATTTGCTTCAAATATCATAGGTTCTATATCGCTATTCATCTCATTGTCAAAAAATGCTTCCTCATTCCATCTTCTGTCGTTGATTAAAAAAGCCTGTTTTCTATATGTTGTGCCAGTCGGAGAAAATTTTGCTACTGTTTTATAAACTTTATTATTCTCCACTATTACTAGTGGAGCAACAATTGTCAAATTGTAAAGTATTGCATAACTCTCCAATGCTTCGATTTTATATGCACTCTGTTCTTTAATAAGTATTTTTGGCATCTTCTCAATATCTTTAAAAAAGTTATTTAGAACATACTCTCCTAATACAACAATACGAATACCTTTTGCTTGGCAATTTTTAAGATATTCATTTAACTTGGAATTACTCAGTGGCAGTGTTGATAGTTGCAGGGCTGCTATTTTCATGATTCATTCTTCCTTTGATCTCTCTTTTGATACTCTAGAAATTCTATCTTTGCTTCTTCTAGAAGTTTTTGTGCTTGACTAAGCTCGTTCATCCCCTCTTTATACAACTCTACACTCTTTTGTAAAGTAATTTCAGGATCCATTAATTGCTCTAAAATAGTTTTAGATTTCTCTACTTTCTCTTCAAAGTTCATGGCGATTCACTCCTCTAATGCCTCTATTATATACTTTTCAAACTTATTTATTTCCACTAAAAAGCCATCATGACCATAATTACTATCAATTTGAATATATTTCACCAAATGCCCTTTTTGTAGGGCTTGGAGAGTATTTTCTATCCTTTTCATTTCTTTAGGCAAAAAAAGTAAATCACCTTCAAAAGCTATAAGGGTTAGTTTATTTTTAATTCTTTTAAGAGAGTGTTCAAGTGAATCAAAGTTCCTTGCAGAGTCAAAAATATTAATTGCTTTTGTAATATAAAGATAACTTAAGGGATCAAACCAAGTAACAAAATGATTTCCATTATAATCTAAATATCTCTCTACTTGAAATCGTCCAAAAAGCTCATATAGACCATCAGTCTCTACATAGTTTCTACCAAACTTTTTCTCCATTGAATCGGGACTAAGATAACTCAAATATCCACACATTCTTCCTGTTGAGAGTCCTGATAATCCATTTTTTTTAATCTCATCTGGATTATAGTAACCATTTTTAAAATCAGGGTCCTTAATGATAGCCTCTCTTGCTACTTTATTAAAAGCAATAGCCCAAGGTCGTGTAGCATAAGTAGATGCTAACATGATATGTTTTGAGGCAAATTTTGGATATTCAAGTGCAAAACAGAGTGTCTGCATTCCCCCCATAGAACCGCCAATAATAGCATGTACATGATGAATGCCTAATCTATCAAAGAGGATTCGTTGAGCTTTTACCATGTCTGTTATAGTAATAACAGGAAATTTCAGACGATAAGGCTTGAGTGAAGGATATTGCTCACTCATAGGACCAGTAGAGCCAAAACAGCTTCCTATAACATTTACGCAGATAACAAAATATTTGGTTGTGTCAATAGCTTTGTGATCGCCAATAATGCTATCCCACCAACCAACTTTTCTATCTCCTTCATATCTACCTGCTGCATGGTGACTACCTGTGAGAGCATGGCAGACGACGACAACATTACTTTTATCCTCATTCATCTGCCCATAAGTCTCGTAAATAAGTTCATAAGGCTCTAATATTCTTCCACTCTCAAGATATAGTGGATTTGTAAATGTTTCTACAGAAGTTGTAATTTTCAATTATGCCTCTAATGCCTGTTTTAGATCGTCAATTAGGTCAATACTATCTTCTAGTCCAACACTAAGTCGTATAAGAGCTTGAGGTACACCTGCCGCTTTTAGTTCATCAGCTGAAAGTTGTTGATGAGTTGTACTTGCAGGGTGAGTAATAATTGATTTGCTATCTCCAATATTTACTACAAGTGAAAAAAGCTCTGTTTGATCAGCAATGCGACGAGCCTCTTCAAAATTTTCTACCTCAAAACTCAAAAGTCCACTATTGCCACCATGAATATATTTTTGAGCATAAGAGTAATTTATATCACTCTCTAATCCTGGATAATTTACCTTTTTTACTTTTGGGTGAGCTTCCAAAAATTTTGCAATTTCAAGAGCTGAAGAGCTATGTTGTTTCATACGAAGAGGAAGATGCTCTAATCCTTGGATAAATAACCAACTATTAAAAGGGCTAGGAGTTGCCCCTAAATCTCTCAAAAGTGCTAATCGTACACGAAGTGAGAATAGAGGAAGAGGAATATCACTATAAATAAGTCCATGATAACTAGCATCTGGTTCATTAAAGTGATAATATCTAGGATTATCTTTGATTTTTTCAACCAAATTTTTACGCTCTACAATAATACCACCAATTGCCAATCCCTGACCTGTTGTATATTTACTAGCAGAATGAATACTAAGATCACAACCCAAATCAAGAGGTTTACAGTGAATAGGAGTAGCTACCGTATTATCAACAGCAGTTAAAATACCATGTCTATCTGCAATAGATACAATTCCATCAAAATCTGGCACATCAATGCTAGGATTAGTAATACTTTCAAAAAGAATTAGTTTTGTCTTCTCATCTATAAGCTCTTCTAACTCTTGTGGATTATGTACATCAAAATATCTAGCCTCAATACCAAACCTTTTAATAGTATGCCCTGTAAGAGTAACTGTACCACCATACAATTTACTAGCACAAATAATATTATCACCTGCCTCTGCCACATTTGCAATAGTATTAAATATAGCAGCCATACCACTAGAAGTAGCAATTGCCGCAGCTCCATTCTCTAGTGAAGCAAATCGTTTTTCAAATACATCAGTTGTAGGATTCATAAGTCTTGTATAGATATTACCAAGCTCTTTAAGCTCAAAAAGATTGGCAGCATGTTCAGTATCTCTAAACTCATACGCAGTACTTTGATAAATAGGCACAGCTATAGTAGCTTGATTATCTTTCTCATAACCTACATGAATTACTTTTGTTTTGTCTTGCATTTTAGTACTTTCCTTCGTTTGGAGAAGATTATACTATTTTTTTTTATTTATTAGTTAAGGGATAATAGTACAACTATTTTTGTTTGGATATATTTGAAAAAAAGTGGGCTTATCATTTGGTTGGGTGTAACTTAAGGTTACACTTCTTAGATGTAAAAATAAATTTTAACAATAGTATATTTTATTTTTTTTCTTGAGAAAATTAAAAATATTTAATATATAGATTAATTTTAATTTTTAATATAAAAAATTAAAAATAAATTAAGTATTATTGAAGCGTTGAGTAGTTAATCTCTATTTTAGGCTTAATTAATAATCTTATTTTGTAGCAGATAATTATTAATTTAGTCAAAAAAATGACAAGGGGTTATGTGTGTTTAGGCAATATAATAAGAGTTTAAAACTCTTTATGGTTCTTTTAGTAGGTACTTTTTTTATTTTGGGAAGTGTGGATACAAGCCGTGGGCAGGTGATAGATTCTCCTGTAGGGAATCTAACCTATAAATGTGGTGTCAAAGTAGATAAAACAGATCAAGATGGATGGTTTGAATGTTCTGTTTTTCCTGTTAAATTTTTTGTTGGTTCATTGGAAATAGGTAGTATGGGTGCAATGCCTAGTGATTCTAAAGTATTTATTCAAGATTTAGTTGGGGTTTCTAGAAGTAGTTTTGACAATGAAAAAGTTATTAAAATTGCTAGATTTCTTCAATCATTAAATGATGGAAGTACAGCAAATATTTGGTTAGATAATAATCTAAAGGAACTTTTTTCAAATACTCAAAAAAGTTTAGGTGATTTAACTGTTCTAGAGATAGAAGGAATATTAGGTGTGGAATTGGTCTCTGAAGACGAGGCTGTTCAACATTTAAAAGATCATTCTGAGGTATCGCAAACTACAGATACAACAAAACCAGTGATTACACTACAGGGAGATGCCACCGTACAACTAAATGTTGGAGATACTTATACCGATGCAGGAGCAAAAGCAACTGATAATATAGATGGAAATATTACAGGTAGTATTGTACTAGTAAATCCAGTAGATACATCTGTAGCTAATACCTATACCGTTACTTATAATGTTCAAGATAGTTCAGGGAATAATGCAACAGAAGTTACTAGAACGGTTATTGTGAATGCTGTCGTAGGTAGTAAACGTTTTAGCGTAGATACAGCTAATGGTACTGCTCTTGATACTCAAACAAATCTATTGTGGCAAAATAATCAAATAGGTCATAGTACTAGAGCTGGTGCTATTACAAGGTGTGATAATTTAGATTTTGCTGGTTTTAGTGATTGGAGATTATCAACGCAGGCAGAA
>CAZLLE010000032.1:0-12666 GCA_964560425.1 uncultured Campylobacterales bacterium | reverse complement strand
CTCATCAAATTTTCTTACATCTTCAATGGTAGGAGTCATAATAGATAATAATTCTATTTGAGTTGGCAAAGCCCAAGTGGCATTAGGATTTTTTTCATCTTTAAAATTTTTACAAAAGTAATCCGCCTCTGCCCAAGTTCTTTTTGGGAAAAAAGCTTCACTAAAACTACTTGTTGCATTATCATCTTTAAGTTCACTTGTCTGAATCACTAACCAATCTCTATCTCCAATTGTTACTATTTGATCTGCTGGTCTATTAGATGTACCATTAGAAGTAGTAGGATTAATAGTTGAAAAACTTACTAATTTTTTCTTATTATCAGGGAAAATAATATCATCCAAACCCTCTAAAGAAGCAAGAGATAACTCATAATTTGTATCTGCATCAATTGTAAATGCTACACTAACAACCAAACCATTATCTACCGGAGTAAAAGATAGTTTTCTAAGAGGATGAGAATCATCAGGTTCGATAACCTTATCATAGCTTGTTAAAACAAGATTACTCTCTAAAAATTCTTTCTCTTGATCACTTAAACCACCAAAGAAAAATAGCTCTACTTTATGATTAAAGTCATCTACTTCAACATTCATATTTTGTGAATATTGTTCAGGAATAAATAACATTCTTGGAGGAGTAGCAAACTCTATCTCTTTTGAAGGAATATCAATACCATTAAGATCTTTAAATCCAGAAGCAGTAATCTTATATCTTGAATTTGGTTTTAAAGAAGATAGTGAAAAATAGATCTCATGAGCATCAAATTTTAAGCTAGTTTTATCTATATCTATATTAGCACTAGCTGATGGCGTTTTTAAATTCTCTATCACAATAGTTCCACTCTCTTTATCTACAGGAACATTAAAAGATATACGCTGCATATCATCAAATAAATCATTCATTTCTGTTGGTTCCATCTCCACAATAGAAGGTCTCATTGTCTTAAAAGAGGTTGTTTTTGCAATAGAATTTCCAGATATATCTTTGGCACTAAATTTTAATGTATACTCTTTATTATACTCTAAACTCTCATGTCTAAATGAGATATTTGCACTTGAAGTTGATGACTTATCCCAATCTCGTCTATCTTCTCCATCAAAAAGAATATCTTTACCTTTATAAATCTTCGTCCCCAATTTAAACTCAACAGTAGAAGGGTCTATTTGATTGGCATAATTAATATTTACAAATAATTTTTGATCTACATTTATATTATTTGTACCTTTTTTGGGATAAATATTTGAAACTTCTACATGACCAAACTCCAAAAGATTATTCAAAACTTTCATATCACCCAAAATTTTCTTTTGTGCATCATTAGGGTTAAGTTCATACTCTACACCTGTTTTAAAAGATCCAAAGATAGACAATGACCTATTATCAATCCAAACATATTGAACAGATAAAGATTCAACTACACCTTTTTCTAATACTTTTAAAGATTCCATGCTCTTTTTTTCTTCATCTGTAAGCTCTTTTGGAAAATTTAAATCTATTACTCTAGCACCATGATCCATATTTGCAAAAGCTACAGAGATATTATCAACAGTAAATTTATATACACGATCCTCTTCTATACCACGATATAAAATTTCTGATATATCTTTAGAAAAAGTAAGAGTATACTCACCCTTGGCTACAACCTCTTTTGTCTTAATAGCTCCATCTTCTATTATAAAATCTACCAAATTACCTACACTATTTTTAAGTGTAATATATTTTTTTAGATAGCTAAAATCTCTATGATAATCATCATAGTCCTTGACTATCCTAGCTTTTGTTAACTCATTCGACCCACTAGATGCTTTATAAAAGCTATCATACTTCAACCCTTGAATATCAAATCTTATCCCTTTATTGTGAAGTTCTAAAACGCCATATTCAAGATTAGTATCAACATAACCAAATAAATCAAAATGTCCACTCTCTGATTTTCCAAAACCACTCTCTTGATCAATCTTAAATACTTCACCAGCTACTACACTAACTTCAACCACACCCGTTTGATCATCTTCCCCCTCATACATCAATACATGCTTTCCTACAGCTACACCACTCAATGAAAATTCACCATTACTATCAGCAATACTAACATGATCAGTACCAGGAATATAAACTACACTTGCACCAATAATTTTACCACTTACACTTCCTGTTGCTTGGAGTGAAAAGTTGACTACTTTTCGTGATGATTTAGATAGTGTTACTCTTTGCGATGCCTCTTTTGCATATCTACTATTTTGTGCAAAAATTTGATACTCACCATCAGCCAAACCAGATAACTCATAGTTTCCATTGGTATCGGTTAGTGTCTTATAACTTACTCCACTATTAAGATTATACGCACTAATCTCTGCTTGATTTTTGGAGAGTGATCTCACTTTAGTATTTGGAGTTTCATCAAGAGATACTTTCCCAACTACTACATTATAACCCTCTGTTTTTAGACTAGGCGTTAATCTTTTTGCCTCTTCTAATGGTTTAGCAGGTTTACTATTTGAAGCAATAGCACTACTATTTACTGCCAAAGTATCAGCTTTTGAACTATTATTTACCGATTTGGAATCACTTCCACATCCTGCAAGCCCCAAAGCACTAATAAGTGCTATTGAGAGTGTTACTTTTGATACTATTTTTACTCTTTTCATTTTTATATTCCTTCCTTTTTTAATTTATAACTATAATTTCTGATTGATTGATATACCCATCTCCACCACTTACAACTAGATAGTATCTTCCTGCGGGAAGATCACTAAATAGATAAGAACCATCGCTATCTGTTGTTTTTGTTTCGTTATACAACGAAAGGTTATCTGCATTATAAAGATGCACTTGTGCATCCTCCAAAATCTCACCACTATCACCCAAAACCACACCATGAACACTATGTGCTTCATCATCTACTTTGATCTCTCTATTTGCACTGATTGTAATTATTTTTCTAAACTTTTCACCATCAATTTCAAATGATAAAGAGATTTTATATAGTCCAATTTTATCTGGAGTGATAGTTGCACTACTTCCATCAAGAACCAAAGATGCACTTGAAGAAGCAGGTTTTTCATCAATATTCCACCTTGCATTTGAAGGAATTTGAAAACTATCATCACTGAGTTTTGCATCAATCCTAAATTCACTTCCAATAGTTTGACTAGGATTAGGTGAGTTTAATTCAAGATCTACATCTTTAACTTCAACCTCAAATGTTACAAGATCACTTTTTATACCATCTTTATTAGTAGCTACAACATTTACTCTATAAAGACCTTGAGAATCAGCACTAAAGATCGCACTATCACTTTTGGCAGCAACCTCTCCACCTTCAGAAACACTCCATTTAAGTCTACTTGTGATATCAACACTTGCCATTATTGTCAGTTTTGATCCAACCAAGATTTGATTTTTTTGAGCTTTTAACACTACCGTAGGCTTTGGATCTAATGCCACTACAGTCACTTTTTCACTATGTTCACTACTCTTATCTGTATCACTAACTACTAGTTTAATAGTATAATCACCAGCTTGATCTACTTCAAAAACACCTCTACTCTTTTCAGATATAAGATTACCATTCCAGTACCATTGGTAACTAATTTCATCAAATTCACGATCATAAGCCATTGCACTAAATATAATCTTTTGACCAACTTTTACAACACTTGGCAACACATTAAATCTACTAATTATAGGAGCACTATTTTGCACTATTTCAATAGTTCTATTTCGTTTTACAATATTCTTTTTAGAGTCTGTTACCTTTAATCCAATATTAATTTTTCCACTAATATTAGCTCCTATATCTATGGTTGCCATACTATTTGCACGACCATTAATACTAAGAGAAGTAGAACCATTTGTAGCATTCCACTCATAACTAACATCATCACCCTCTGGATCAATTGCAAAAGCTCTTAAATTTATTTTGCTACCTGCTTTTGCTTTTGTAGGAACGAAGAATTTATTAATTTTAGGTAGTTTATTTTCCAAAATCCTAAATAAAACTCTCCTTGAAGCTACCTTTCCATCACCATCTTTGATATCAACTTTAAAAGCATAACGACCAACTTTAAAATTGGAAATATTATATACATGAGACTTATTATTATCAAAACCATCAATAGAACTAACGCTAATCTCTTCACTAAATTTATACGATAATCCCTTTTTCTCTGGATCTGTAGCATTAACTTCTACACTTATTTTAGTTACTTCTGCATTATTGGAATCATATAATTTATTTTCAACTCTAGTAATTGTTTTAGGATTTAGTTTAATCTCATGAATAATTGGTTTTAAATTATTTGCAATCACAAGGGTAATATCTTTAGAGACATACTCTTTTGCATCTGTTACAGAGACTGTAATAGGAAAAATACCTACCGCAGGAGTAATTCTTAATGTGGTAGAATTCAAAATAGCTCCAAGATTATCTGGAAAACTCCAACTATAATCTAAACTATCACCATTATCATCTATAGCATTTGCTACTAAATTAAATTCACCATCAGTTGATTTTAAATATAGAACCTTATCAATCTCTATACCATCTTTCAAAAGAGTTAGGTTTCTAGGAGCTATATTATCATCTGCTATAAATCGAAAATTTCTTTCAATCTTATTTTCCCCATCACTAATAGTAATCAATAAATTATATCTACCATTTTCAATATCTTTTGATATCGTGATATTATTATCATCAAGACTTAAATAAGAGTCTACATTTTTTTGATTAATGTCAAATAATAATGCTTCAAAAGTTAACACTCCACCCTCAGGGTCAATAGCATCAATAGCTATTCTCATATCAGAACTTTTATCAAATCTTTTAGTAAATCCATCAATACTATTTATAATAGGCTTCGCATTTTTACTCACTATCATGCTAGATACAACCTCAGCACTTAGCCCATCTCCATCAACCTCTTTTGTAATTACTCTAAAATCTAAATTACCAACTCTATCGGGAGTAATACTTACAATGCCATTATTAACCTCTTTCTCATCACCATTAGTGAAAGAGATAGTTGTCTTAATCTCATCATTATCTGGATCATAAGCATCGACATAAATATTCATGGGTTGATTCAATACTGGTTGATCCCAAGTCACACTTTGGATAATAGGAGCTATATTTGTAGAGATAACTATCTCATCTACCTCAACAATATCACCTTTTGATACTTTTTCGATGGCTTTTGAACTTAAAAGCTTACTATTATCACTTGCATCATACACATGAAGAACAATATCTTGACTTATAACAAAATTATCACTTATCTCAAAAGAGAATTGACCATTTTCATCTGTAACAGTAGATAACCATCCTACATTTGTATATATAGGTAATCCTCCAATAGGAATACCTTTTTTATTTACTACTGATCCTTTAATAGTTGCCACTCTTTTATCAATAGTAAAATCTTGACCAAATTGATCTTCATCTGTATCTTTATCAAGATAGATACCATTAATAGGAGCTACATCATCACCACTTATAGAATCATATGCTCTTAAAATATGTTCTTTTCCATTATTAAACAGCAACATTCTATAGTTACCATCTTCATCAGTTTTAACACTTTGAGAATCACTATAAATAGTAATATTTGAAATACCTTTACTCTCTCCCTTTGCAAATGGATTTGTCACCTTTCCTGTAACAATAAATGGCTTAAGGGCAAACTTTAAAGTATCACACTCTCTACTTTTTGACTCTACATCATCAGAAGTAATCTCAATATCCATATTTTGTTCAATAAATTTTCCATATAAAGGCACAAAAACACCACCTTTTATATGTATTATTTCACCATCTTTAAAATATTTTGATGCCAACAACATATTAAATGAACCATCTTTGTCTAAATAAACTCTTTCATACAATGTATTTGAATCATTATAAATAGATACAAAACCATATTTAAAATCTACAGTTTCTCCATTTTCATCCAAAAACTCAACACCACCAAAGAGTTTAAAACTACTAGTATCAAGAGATATACTCAAATTATTACTATTTGCAAATGTTGAAGAACTTGATACAAAGTTTCCAGTATCATAAGAGGCAGTTACTTTCGTATTTTTATCTTTTATAATAGGTATCTTAGCTTCTCCCGATTTATCAGTTACCATAGATACACCAAGACTTTGAACAACAGCACCTTTAAGAGGTTTATTATTTTGATCAGTTACAACAAAAGTAGCCTCTTGCATCTTATATCTACAGATTAGTGGTTCACCTACTTCACTTTTTGAACTCTCTACAAAAATAGAATCTGATCTACTACCATCAGGATATTGTATATATAGTTCTACTTTTGAATCTGCTTTTGCACCCAAATCTGAAAATGTCAAATCATCCGAAATTAATACTCTAAATGATCGCCCAACATAATCAGATCCTTTAGATACAACCATGCTTCCTTGAGGCAATTTAGAACCATTTTCTACCTCAATTTTACCATTTAGGCGTTTGACATCAACAGGGTAATCACCATTCCAATAACTAAAATGCCCCACTTCACCAGAGATATAGAGAGAATCTCCTTCATCGGCAATATCATTTGAATTTATATCCTCTAATATCAGTTCACCATTCATAGGCTTATCATCTTTTACTTGTCTAACCCAAGTCGATTTGGATGTCGAATAATGATAAAGAGGTATAGTTCTCTCTCCCATATTATATTTATCAGCATACTTATCAAATTGTGAAGATGGTATTTTCATTTTAAGCGTAGCTATAGAATCACCGCTACACTCTCCACGCTCTTCATCATAATCACTTCCATCAAAACAGTGTATCTCATCACCATCAGAAGTAGTCATAGATAGACTTGTCATGACAACAGACTCCAACATAGTTTCAGTAGAAGAGGCTGAAGATGTTAAGCGAGATGATTTTGGCTCAGATGAAGGTTCATAAGTAAAATCACCGATTGCTGAACTCAACTCTGTTTTTGGATCAATAGTCGTAATATCAAGATATATCTCTGTATTTTTATCAGCTTTAGGAGATCGTCTTACACGCTTTGCCATTCTTTGGATTTGAGATTTTTTGATATTTAAAACTACATTTCCATTATTAGTTTTAAACTCTACATTGTTACCTTTTACTTTAGTAGATGCACCCATAGAGATACGAGTAGTTATACGACCTGAGTTTAGATTTCCAAGAGAAAAAGTTTGTCTTGAATCAATCGATTTAAGCGAAACTCTCATACTTTTACTATCAATCATAACATCATTAATAATCTGCTGTTGAGGAGTAAAACCATCAGCAACCAAACTAATAACATCACCAACTTTAAACTCTTTTTTAGAAGTAATCAAAATAGAGTTATCTTGATTAATAGCTGTAGATATATCGCTATTATCAAAGCTTTTTTCGCCATCTCTCTTTATCTTTAATTTAAAACTATTTATGCCAGAAGTAACATCACTAGATTTACCCTTTGTATGAACTATAAAACTATAAAGACTTTTTGTCTCCTTTGTTTTAGGTGATTCTTCTTGCTTTTTATCTTCTTCTTTATCATCACCCTTAGCTTTTTGTTCATCCGATGAATCCTCCGATTTTTGTTCATCATCCTTAGCTTTTTGCCCATCTTCTGATTTTTTACTCTCATCTTGGGATTCATCTTTATCTTCAGAATACTTTTCGCCATTGCTCTCATCATTAGAATGAAATTCAGAGCCTGATTCTACACCTTCTTTTTGAGATAAATTACCATCTTCTATAATAGGGCTACTTCCACCACATCCACCATAAAAAAGAGTTATAATAATACCAATCATAAGTAATCGTATCATGAGAGCCTCACTTTTAGGTTCGCTATAAACACCAAATCCACTATTGCCATAGAAATCTCCTTTTAGTTTCTTCAAACAATAAATCGACAAAAACATAAATTATTTTAAACATTATCACTCAATATTAAATAAATTATTTTTTAATAAGTTAATTTAATTTCTCAAAACTAAAAAACATATAAAATAAATAGTGGAATATGGGGAAATGACAAATTTTAATATTTATCTAGAAGAAATCTATTGTTAAATAGCATGATTAACCCTTATTTGATACAATTAAGCTTCAATAACTAGAAGGAAAAAACATGAATAAAAATTTAATATATTTTATAATTACGATATTAGTTGCAACTATTGCATTTCAAAGCTATCTGCTTTACAAGAAAGATAATCAGGCAAAAAATGATCTAAATATCACAAAAGAGATCATAAAAAAAGATGAACCAAAAATAACCATTAACATTGATAAGACACCCTTGGTAGTTGAGAAAAAAGAGGAAAAATCTAATCCACATGAAGAGGTAAATAATTTGACATCTAAACAAAAAGAGTTAAATGATTCTATACCTTCATTGAACCCTGAACAGATTGAAAAAGATATTACCAAAATTTTTACCGATATTTTTGGATCAAAAGAGATGAAAGAGGGGCTAAAACAGTTCAAAGAACAGGCACAAGAGGGGATCAAACAGCTTCAAGAGGGGCTTCAAAAACTGCCTCAAGAGTTTGATAAATTATCAGAGGAGCTAAAAAAAGATCCATTTTTCAGTCAATTAATAGAGGGGCTAAAACATACAAGAGAGTTAAAACTTGAAGATTTAGGAGATAACTATTACCTCAAAACAGAAGTACCCGGAGGAAAAAGTTCTACTATAGATATCAAAACAAAAAATAGTATCCTAACTATTGTAATAATGCAAAAAGAGGATAATAACCTCACACTAGAGGATAGAAGAAGCCAAGAGATTGTACTGCTTCCTGAAGATGCTTTTATAGACCATCTTAAAACTAATTATGAAAACGGTATATTAGAGATTACAATACCCAAAATCAAAAATAAGACACAACTATGAAAACAGATATACTCTCACTAGATGAAGTAAACCAAATTATAAGAGAAGAGATAGGCGTACTATTCTACTTCTCTACTCCAACATGTAATGTTTGCCATGCACTCAAGCCAAAAATAAGTGAAGCTTTTGAGGAAAATTTTCCAAAAATTAGACAATATTTTATAGATAGTAGCCTTACACCTGAAATTCCTGCTAGTTTTAATATATTTTCTGTGCCTACAATATTAGTATTTCTTGATGGCAAAGAGTTTGCTAGAGAGAGTAGAAATGTAAGTGTAGCTCAATTAATTGCAAAGATAGATAGACCTTACTCTATCATGACCTCTTCATGAGAGCTACAGAGAGAGGCAAAAAACATCTGCTAATTATCTACACTAGATTATTAGAGAGATTTATTAGCAAATGTGTAAGCTCTTTATCCAAAGATAACAGTACAAAAGAGAACTTTTTAACTCTTATAGAGAGAATTTCAAAACCTTTTGAAGATCTTCAAAAAGTACCACTTGATAGTGAGTATTATAATGGAGTTGAAAAACTTGTAGAGTATATTAGAAATATTCCTCTTAAAGAGTTTGATTTTGAAGAGGAGCAGAGATATATTTTACGAACTGCCAATGGATTACAGAAGATCAAACGAAAAAGAAATAACAAAAAAGATAAACATAAAAAGAGAGATTTTGATAATTTTTGAGTTTCTAAACTTTTAATTTGATATACTCCAAAAAATTTAAATTAAAGGTTAAGAATATGCTTTCAAAAAGAGTACAAAGCCTATCACCATCACTAACTATTGCAATATCCACATTAGCTCAAGAGCTAAAGGCAGAGGGAAAAGATATCCTTAGTTTTTCAGCAGGAGAGCCAGATTTTAATACTCCTCAAGTAATTAAAGATGCAGGTATTGCAGCAATTAATGCAGGTTATACAAAATATACCGCTGTACCAGGTATGCCTTCACTTCTTGAAGCTATCCAAAATAAACTCAAAAGAGATAACAACCTTGAGTATAAAACATCTCAAATCATAGCAAGTAATGGTGCAAAACAGTCACTTTTTAATCTATTTCAAACCGTTTTGGATAAAGGTGATGAAGTAATTATACCTGCTCCATACTGGGTAACTTATCCTGAATTAGTAATATATAGTGATGCTACTCCTATATATATAGAGACACAAGATGTTGATAATTTCAAAATTACACCACAGCAACTAAAAGATACAATCACAGATAAAACAAAAATGTTAATTCTTACAAGCCCATCAAATCCAAGTGGGGCAGCCTATTCAAAAGAGGAACTTACTGCTATTGGAGAAGTTTTAAAAGGGACGGATATATTAATCGCCTCTGATGAAATGTATGAAAAACTTATATATGATACAGATTTTGTAGCAACTGCTAGTATAAGTAATGATATGTTTGAGAGAACAGTAACAATCAATGGTCTAAGCAAATCAGTAGCCATGACAGGCTGGAGATTTGGTTATCTTGCATCACCAAAACAAGATATTGTTGATGCTATGAAAAAACTTCAAAGTCAAAGTACATCAAATATCTGCTCAATCACTCAACATGCAGCAATAGCAGGATTGGATGGAAGTGCCGATGAAGATATTGCCATGATGAAAAAAGAGTTCAAAAAAAGAAGAGATTTGGCAGTAGAGCTTTTTAATCAAAGTGATAAACTATCCGTCGCTACTCCAGATGGAGCTTTTTATCTATTTGTAAATATCAAAAAAGTATCAAATGACTCAATCCAATTTTGTAAAGATCTTCTTTCCCAAAAGGGTGTAGCTTTAGTACCCGGTATTGGATTTGGTAGTGAGGGATATTTTAGATTCTCTTTTGCAACAGATGAAGAGAGTATTAGAGAAGGAATCAAAAGAATCAAAGATTTTTGCGAAACATACTAACATAAGGTGTGATCTTTTGATCACACCTTCATAATAATTCAACTTTTTAACAAAAAAATTCAAATCTCCTATTAATTTTTTCTACATTGTGCCGATCTATTTTAAAATAATTTATAAAAATGGACAAAACATACAATGAATCAAAGAAGAAATTTTCTAAAAAAAAGTATTATTCTAGGTACAGGACTCATGGTTAGCCCTTATGAACTATTTTCATATAGATTACCAGTTGATCGCTCAATTAAACTTTTTAATATTCACACAGGTGAACACCTAAAAGCAACATATTGGGCAAAAGATCATTTTGTAAAAGATGAGATAGCTAATATCAACCACTTTTTAAGAGATTATAGAACAGGTGAAGTCAAAGAGATGGATCTAAAACTTCTTGATCTTCTTTATGCTGTACAACTTATTCGTGACACAGACAAAGCATTTCGTGTAATTTCAGGTTACCGTTCAGAAAAAACAAACAAGATGTTAAATAGAACTACAGAGGGTGTTGCAAAAAAAAGCTACCATCTAAAAGCACAAGCTATAGATATAAATCTCCCCGGAACCGAACTCAAAGATCTTAAAAAACTAGCCAAATTTCTACAACGAGGTGGAGTCGGATATTACCCAAAAAGTGGATTTATGCATATTGATACAGGACCTATTCGATATTGGTAAAAATATTTTTTTTCTTATGATATAATATTTCAAAAATATCATAAGGGAAAAAATATGCACTTTTTTAATAAAATTTTTACTCTATTAGTAATTTTTTCAATACAAATTATTGCCACACCTCTACCTGAACTGATCTATCAAGAGAGTGAAGTTACACCAGAGAGTAAATATGAGATATATCAAAAATTCAAACAAACAAAAAATTCTTTTCTCAAAGGAGAACAAGAAAACGCTCTAAATGGAGCGATAGAGACACTTACACTTTCACTACAAACATCAGGTAATAGAGTCATAGATCAATATGATTATCTATATTCTCACTATATTATCTTGTCTATAATCAGTAAGGATAAAACAAAAGATCAAGAGTATATTAGACTAGCTTCAAAACTTTTTGCTTATCTTGATGATGTTACTAGTAAAGGTATTTGGGAAGAGAGTGAACTAGGTCTTTTTCAAATGAAACTATATAGAGATGTAGGATATACAATGGCAAATAAACTACTAAAAAATGCAAAAAAAGAGCAAATTGATACACTAAAAGAGGCATTAAGGATTATTGAAAAAGCGGAAAAATATATTAGAACTCCAGATGATTTTTATATAAAAAACATAAAAAAAGAGATTATAGATACTATAGAGGAAAACAGGGTAGTTTATGAAATTATAGATTAAGCTTTTCAAGGTATAATGCACCTTCAAATTTTAGAGTAAAGGTGGTGATATCCACATGCCAGGTATTGTTGTAAAACACAGTGAATCTTTTGAAGAAGCGTATAGAAAATTCAAAAAGCAAACTGATAGAAACTTGATTGTAACTGAAAAAAGAGCTAGAAAATTCTTTGAGACAGGTACAGAAAAGAGAAAAAAACAGAAAATTGCTGCTAAGAAAAAAATGCTTAAAAAGCTTTATATGCTTAGAAGATACGAGTCTAGACTGTAATCTCTTTATAGATGGTAGGAAAGTTATTCCTACTATTTATTATATTTAACACTATTAAAATAAAAATCTTTTTACTTTGACTATTTTCAACCACTCTTAACAAATTTCCTTTTGATACTCAACCCCTTAAAAGAGGTGGATTCTTCTGAACTCTGACTAATGCCAGATATTTAAGAAGCTTTAAGGGCATATCCTGCCCCAGCTATATTAATCGAAGCATTCAAATCAGCATTCATTTCAAATGTGCATTTCAC